>DDGE01000010.1:19114-27812 GCA_002337545.1 Phycisphaerales bacterium UBA1910
TGCGTGTGCGGCGAGTGGGGGTCGTGCTCATCGTCGCTGTGCTGATGGTGACTGCGATGCACAGCCGCCCATTGCAGGACAGATCCTTCAAACGCCATCGACCCGGAGATCGCGAGCAGCGCCTGCACAAATCGTGAGGTCTGGAAGCTCTTGTGCGTGAAGTAGCGGTGGTAGCCAACAGTGATCCCCAGCCCGCTGATCAGATACATCACAAACAGCAAGATGAGGTATGTCCAACTGAACGCCACGCCCCAGAGCAGCGAGATGGCCACAATCAACCCGATGAATGGCAGGCATACGCCGATCAGGTTCACAAGCCGGACCCGCATGGGAACATGTTCCATTTCGCTATTGGCTTGTGATGAAGGTCTCGGGTCCGTAGTGACGCTCGTTGCGTCTATCGTTGTCTTGGGCATGAATGTCTCGAAAAGTGGGGTGCGTCTGCGACGCAAGAGAGAGATGAGCATGTACCGTACCCGATGACGGACAGGCATGCTCGCACTACTGGTACATGTATGTAAGCGGCCCAGATCGTCAGAAGTGTGGAATCTGTGTGAAAGTCAGGTAAAACACCCCGAAAAATGGGGGGGGACTCAAACCGCAACGGCAGCTTTGATATGCGGATGTGGTGTATAGCCCTCGAGTTCGAAGTCCTCGAACCGGAAATCGAAGATCGATTTAATTTCCGGGTTGATATTCATCGTTGGCAACGCCCGATGCTCACGCGAGAGCTGCTCATCCACCTGAGGCAGATGATTCAGATAGATATGTGCGTCGCCGAGCGTGTGGATGAACGCACCGGGGCGATAGCCCGTCGTCTGCGCAAGCATCATCGTCAGCAATGCGTAGGACGCGATATTGAACGGAACCCCGAGGAACAGGTCCGCAGAACGCTGGTACAGCTGGCAGTTCAGCCAGTCCGGCCCACCGTCCGTGGAGCGCTGCACATTGAACTGAAACAGGCAATGACAGGGCGGTAGTGCCATCTCATCAACCTCACCCGGGTTCCACGCGCTCACGATGTGCCGGCGCGAGTGGGGGTTCTCTCGGAGTGCGTTTTCCAGCTTCGCGATCTGATCGACCGTCTCACCGTTGGGCATCGCCCATGAACGCCACTGCGCCCCGTAGACCGGGCCCAGATCCCCGTTCTCATCCGCCCACTCATCCCAGATCGAGACCCCGTTTTCCTTCAGATACGCGGTGTTCGTGTCACCTCGCAGGAACCAGAGAAGCTCGTGGATGATCGATCGCAGATGAAGCTTCTTCGTCGTGACCGCGGGGAACCCGGACTGGATGCCTTTTTCGATAAACGCCTCGCGAGCTCCGGGCGCATCGTGCGAAAGGAAATACCGGCTCTGATGCCCAAAGAGGGAGATCGTGCCGACCCCGGTTCGGTCATCACAAGGCGTGCCCTCAGAGAGCACCCGACGAAGAATCTCGTGGTACTGAATCATGATAACACAGTGTACACAATCGTCCCCGCCCGTGTTCCGCAACACGGTCGAAGAGCGTGTGGAATGCGAATGAGAAACCGCCCAGATTCACAATCCGGGCGGTCTTTGAAGTGTTTTCAGGGAATCAACTTATCGACGCCGATGCGAGCAAATCACGCCTGCGAAACCGAGCATCGCGAGACTCGACGGCGCTGGGATGCGGAACACCTGGGTGTTCGCCGCCCCAAGCAGGCTTCCTTGGAATCCGCTCAGATTCCCATAGAGCGAGGTTGCGCCCGTGCTGGAATCAAAGGTGTACAGCCCACCGTGATCATCGAGCAAAAAGAGATCTGATCCCAGTTCGAGAAATGACACGACACCGATTTCGACATCGAACACTTCGATCTCGTGACCGCTCGCAGAGTTGAACAGCGTGATGCTCTCATTCCCATAATCCGCACCGAGCATCCTGTTGGGCGCGATCTCCTGATGATCAAAGAACAACCCAGAGACGGTCGCCTGTATGTCGGCTAACTCCGTGAAGGAATCCGTAAAGGGATCGAATGCGGCACCGATGTAATCATTGAGCTCAGGGCCGAGTCGTCGAACCGACATGAAGATGTCGCCCTGCTGACGCCCAGAGAACCCAGAAGTAAAGAAGACATCGTCCTCGCCCTCATAATCCGCGATATCGAAGACCACAGACTCCGTACCGGTCGTCATGTTGTATTCAATCAGCTGATCGGTCACATTCGCGAGCATTTTGTTGCCGCCCGTGAAGATGATGTCATTGATCGCCATGCCGCCCTGAATCTGATAGATCTCAGTCGCGGCGAGACTCGCACCATCAACAGAGTAAATCCGCCCGTCTGCACCCGCGACATAAAAATCCGAGATCCCAGCGTGTGCCATCCCGCAAGCCCCGAGAAGGACCGCGCACCAAACCTGTTTCTTCATCATGTCGTACCACTCCCATATTGATTGAATTAAAAATCCGCCCCCATTCAATATGTAGGCGAACTGAATCTGTTCCAATAAAATTGGTAACCGTTAGATAAATTCCGGTCTTATTCGGGCAGCTTGTCCATTTCAGTCTGCACGCGCTCGACCAGACGCCCAACGGTTTCGTCGCCGAAGTCAAACGGCAGACCCGCGGCTTCGAACAGCTGAGGCAGGGGCTTGGACCCTCCCAGACGCATCGATTTCTTGTAGGCCGCCAGCGCCGCCTCTTCGCCCTGCTCCAGGCTGATCAGCCAGATACCCAGTGCGCCCAGCTGCGCGATCCCGTACTCGATGTAGTAGAACGGAACACCGAACAGATGCCCCTGGCGTTGCCAGACATGCTTGCGCTCCTCATCGAGCCCATCCCAGCTCACCCTGTGCCCCTGGTGCCCGAATCGGTTCTCGAGATCCAGCCACGCCTGGGCGCGTTCCTCGCGAGAGTGTGTCGGGTTCGCATAGACCCAATGCTGGAAGGCGTCGATCGTCGCAATCCATGGGAGCAGCCCGATGCTGCCCTCGAGCTGCTTGCGACGGGCACGGTTCGCGTCTTCCTCGTTCGGGTAGAACGCGTCCCAGTAGGGCATCGTGAGCAGTTCCATACTCATCGATGCGACCTCGGCATACTCCAGCGGGGCGCTGCGATACCACACATACGGCTCGTCCTTGCAGTACATCGCATGGAACGCGTGCCCGGCTTCGTGAACCATCGTTTCCACATCGCGATGCTGACCCGCGGCGTTCATGAAGATGAACGGGAGCTTCGATCGATCGCGGAAGTACAGGTACCCTCCGGGGGCCTTGCCCTTGCGCGAGTCGAGATCGAGCATCGCGCCGTTTGCGGTGCCGCTGGTGTTCGACCCGTCACCCATGCTCGCGAAGAACTGACTGAGCTCGGGGCTGAGTTTGTCAAAGACCTTCTGGGACTTGCCCACCAGGTCTTTGCCGCCTTGGAATGGTTCGAGCGCCGGACGGTTCTTCGGATCAACCGCCAAGTCCCAGGGGCGCAGCTCCTCAAGGTCGAGCTGTTCCTTCCGGGTCGCGTCGAGCTTCGCGACGAAGGGCATCACATGCTTCTCAACCGCGTCGTGAAACTCGCTGCACATCTCGGGGGTGTAATCGAATCGATGCTTGCTCTTGAACGCGTAACCGATGAAGTTCTCAAAGCCGGCGTTCGCTGCGACTTTCTGGCGCTTCTGCACCATCTCGTCATAGATCGAGCTGATCTTCTCGGCATCCTCGAGGCGGCGCTTGGCAACCTTCCGCCAGGCTTCTTCACGCACCGTCCGATCAGCCGATTCGAAGTACTTGCCCATCATCGGCATCGTCTTTTCTTCGCCGTCATGCTCGACCGTCATCGCGCCGCAGATCTTGTCGTACTCCTGATCGAGCTGGGCAAGCTCCGTCTCGATGGAAACATTTTCCGGGCGGAACAGATCGACATCGGCCGCGGTGTCGCGGAAGAGCACCTCATACCGTTCGCCCGTCAAGCCGTGCTGCTCGCACAGCGCCTTCATCTTCTTGTCGAGCTCGAAGCTCACGGGCTTGACCTTGGGGACCACCGTTGTGATAAACGATGTGTACGCCGCCTGCTTGTCCTCATCACCCGTATCGCAGGTCATATCGATGTAGGTGTTCGCACCCGACTCACCGATCGCCGCCTCGAGCTCGCTGCGATCGAGAATCCATCGCTCAAGCTCTTCCTTCGAGTTGACTTCACGCTCCAGAAGCTTGTTCAGCAGCGGCTCGATGTTCTCCCATTTCGTTCCATCAAGAACCTCGGGAACAAAGTCGGTCGTCTGGATCGTCGTCATCAATCACTCCGTTGTTGTGTCTGCAGGCGCGAGTCTTTCCGCGCACGCGGGGGTATTCAGTATTTCATTTCATTCTATGCGGATTTTCCGGCCAGTTCCCGCGCCAGATCCAGCGCCGAATACATATCAGAAACCCGTCCCTCCAGCTGCGCGTCGTACACCGAGTCAAGAATCTCACGGAATCGTGGCCCCGACTCAACCCCGATCTCGATCAGGTCACGCCCATCAATCAGGGGTGCAGGATTGAGCCCTTCCTCAGATTCCGCCCACGCGTTCAGTTCCACCGCGATCTCGTTGGAGTGCGATGAATCCTTCGCCGCGCACAACGCCGCGTACAGAAGCATCCCATCGCTCGCGTGCTCCCGCGATCCCAGTCGACGCTTCTGCGCAACGCTCATCGAGTCCCAATCCAGATGCATCGCGCGTGTGATCTCCAGAATCGAGCGCATCGCGTCTCGGTCCGTATTCGAGAGATCCAGCCGAGCGCGGTAGTGAGCGCAGATCTCCATCGGGTCATCGTCGATCCCGTGCCCAAGCCCGAGCGCGAGCGATGCCAGCGCCAGGCCATAGGAAACGCGTTGGCCCAGATGCTCCATGACAAAGGGATCGAACGAGCATGCGCCGCCGAAGATCGCGTCGTCGAGCCCCAGCTCATCGATCATCACACAAGCATCGACACGCGAAGGATGCAGGAGCATGCGTCGGATTTCTTCGCCGATGCGCTCGATGGATACCCCGCGCAGATCGAGCGCGTGCCGACGGATCGCGTCGCGGGTCCCTTCCTCGATCGTCAGCCCGTACCGCGCGGCGAAACGCACCGCACGCAGGGCGCGAAGGTGGTCTTCCTGCAATCGCTTGTCCGGATCGCCCACGGCTCGCAGCAAACGAGCTTTGATATCCTCCTGCCCGCCCACGAAATCGATCACCCGATCGCCATCCGGATCGAGGAACAGTGCATTGATGGTGAAATCGCGCCGTTGGGCATCACGCTCGGGAGACGAAAACTCGATCGAGTCCGGTCGTCGCGCATCGGAGTACACGCCGTCGGATCGAAAAGTCGCGACCTCGATCGTGGCACCGAAGTCCCGAACAAGGATGACGCCAAAGGCCGCACCGACCAAGGCGGTCTTGCGGAAGTACGCTTGGATCTGCTCCGGGCGTGCGTCGGTCGCGACATCGAAGTCCTTGGGTTCGTGATCGAGGAGCATGTCACGCACGCACCCTCCCGCGAGGTACGCGACATGATCGCGCCCGCGGAGCACCTCGATGACCCGAACCGCTGCGTCGCGCTCATTCACCCGATCTGCTCCTCTCGCAGCTCGCGGCTCATCAGCATCCCGATCGCATCCACCGGATCCAGGTGTTCAAAGAGGACAGCGTGCACCGCGTCCGTGATCGGCATATCCACCCTGTATTTCTTGGCCAGATCCACGACCGACTCCGTGGTCGCGACGCCCTCGACAACGCACATCGCGTCACGCAGATACTGATCGAGCTTCACGCCCTTCCCCAGCGCCTCGCCGCAGGACCTGTTCCGGCCCTCCGGGCTGAAGCATGTCGTTGCCAGGTCGCCAACACCCGCGATCCCGAAGAAAGTCTGCGTCTGAGCACCCATCGCGGCACCCAGGCGGCTGATCTCGGCGTTCCCACGCGCGAGCAGGGCGCTCTTGGCGTTGAACCCCGCGCCAAGCCCATCAATGATTCCCGCCGCGATCGCGATCACATTCTTTGCTGCGCCGGCCAGCTCAACGCCGAGCAGATCCGGGTTGGTGTAGATCCGGAGCCAGCTCGTAGAGAACAACTGCTGGATCTCCTCCGCGAAGCCCGGATGGTCAGACGCGGCAGCCATCGTCGCCGGCTTGCACTGGGCCAGCTCGCTCGCAATCGCAGGCCCCGACATACAGCCCAACGCACGCGGTTTCCCGTCCGGGTCATCGCCAAGCACATCCGCGATGATCTGCGTCGGGCGAAGGAGCGTCCCGTTCTCGATCCCTTTGGCAACGCTGATCACGCGTGCTTCCGGGGGTGCAAACTCGCGAATCCGTTCCCAGGCTCCGCGTATGAACTGCACCGGGATAGCGCACACAATCACATCCGCATCTCGGAAAGCATCCTCGTCGCGGATCGCCACGCGGACCGAGTCGGGCAGCACAAAGCCGGGCAACCGCTCACTCCTGCGCGTCTGGGAGAGCGCCCCATTCTCGTCCTCGTCGTGCCCCCACATCGTCACACGAGCCCTCGGAGAGTCCCCGGAGCCACCCGGATCAGGAATCGCCAACGCACCAGCGCAGACGAGCCCCATCTGCCCAATCCCCATAATTGTGACCCGTGGGCCCAAGTTGTCGTTCTTGCGCGATGCTGCTGCTGTCATGCCCATACTCCAAATCAATCGCAAATCCGAGCATTCCTCGCCCGAACCTATCGCGGAAAGCGTGCGTACAACCCATCAACCTCGCCCGAACCTTCACCGGACACTATATACGGACTCTGTCCGATCCGGCCGCAAACTCCACCCGAGCCCCCTAGACTTCTTTCAACGCCAGGGCACGAACCAAAGCAGGCACTGTTCCAACCGAACAAGGGATTCCGTTCCATGAGCCAAATCGAGACCCACACGCATACCCACCCCGAGGGTGGCACCCCCGACCACAAGCACGACCACGACCACGACCACGGTCACAGCACACTCGAATGCTGCTCGCACCACTCGATGAGCAACGATCGCTGGATCTTCCTCTATCTCGTGGGCGGCATTCTCGCGATCGTGTCATGGGTGGCCCACCTGCTGAATATCACCAACGACCTCGTCGCGACACTCCCGGCCGTGCTCGCGGCACTCCTCCTCGGGTCCAAGCTCTTCTACGCCGCAGGGCTCGAAGTCCTCCAGCGTCGCGTCTCATCTTCATCGCTCGCCGCGCTCGCGATCCTCGCGTCCATGGCCGTCGAGAAATACGGCACCGCCGCCTTCCTCGCCTTCATCCTCCTCGTCGCGGATCTCATCGTTTCCCGCACCGCCGATGGCGCCAAGCGTGCCATCGAGCAGCTCGTCTCACTGACCCCGGACATCGCCCGTGTGGTTCTCGATGGCGTCGAAAAAATCGTTCCCGTCGGACAGGTCAAGGTCGGCCAGACCGTCCGCATCCGCCCCGGCGAGAACCTGCCCGTCGACGGGCGCGTCGCGACTGGCGAGTCCACGATCAACCAGGCATCCCTCACCGGTGAAGCCATGCCCGTCGAAGTCCAGCGCGGATCCGATGTCTACGCCGGTACCTCAAACCTCACAGGCGCGATCGATATCGAAGTCACGCAGGTCGGCGAAGACACCACCATCGGCAAGGTCTCGGGCCTCATCCGTGAAGCCGAGTCCACCAAGACCCAGCGCCAGCTCCTCATCGAGCAGGTCGCCCGGTTCTATGTCCCCGTCGCCCTCTCGGTGGCCCTCGTCGTCTTCTTCCTGACATCGCAGAGCAATGTCGAAGCCGTCCGCGAATCCGCTGCACTGCGTGCGGTCACCGTGCTCGTTGTGACCTGCCCGACCGCACTGCTGCTCTCCTCGCCCTCCGCGATGGTCGCCGCGTTTGCCGCTGCAGCCCGTCTCGGTGTCATGATCAAGCGGACCGAATACCTTGAAGCCTCTGCGAATATCGATGCCGTCGTGATGGACAAGACCGGCACCCTCACCACCGGGCGTTTCGAGGTTTCCCGTCTCGCACCAGCCGACGGCGTCAAGGGTGCAGACCTGCTCAAGGCCGCCGCATTCGCGGAAGCATCCTCCAATCACCCCCTCGGGCTTTCGATCCTCCGCACAGCCGAGCAGGCTCGGATCGTCATCGATTCAGACGGCAAGTTCGAGGAAATCCATGGCGCCGGCGTCAACGCCAAGACCTCCATCGGGGCGATCTCCGCCGGGCGAGGGACCTGGATCAAGCAGCTCAATCCCAACGCGACCGAACAGATCGCCGCCGTCGAAGACAAAATCGAAGGCATGTCAGGCGTCCATGTCGTGAAGGACGGCATCTACCTTGGTGCCGTCGGGCTCGAAGACAAAGTCCGCCCGAACGCAAAGAGCGTCGTTGAGCGACTCCACGAGATCGGTGTACGCCTCGCCGCCATCTTTACCGGCGACCGCCTCTCCGTAGGCAAACGCGTCGGCTCCATCACCGGCGTCGATGCCGTCGAAGCCGAGTGCCTCCCCGAAGAGAAGCACCAGCTCATCAAACAACTCACCGACGACGGCTACCGCGTCATGATGGTCGGCGACGGCATCAACGACGGCCCCGCGCTCGCTGAAGCAGATGTCGGCGTCGCCATGGGCCTCTCCGGCTCAGACATCGCCGCCAACTCCGCGGGCGTCGCCCTGATGACCGACGAGCTCAACCGCCTGCCCTTCCTCATGGAACTGGCACGACGCACACGCCTCATCGTGACCCAGAACATCGTGGTTTCGATCCT
>DDGE01000010.1:28040-31906 GCA_002337545.1 Phycisphaerales bacterium UBA1910
CGGAACCTGACCGCAGAACCGGCGTGATGGTGATGTTGATCTGAACTCCAGACGCTCCACCTTGGTGGGGCGTTTTTTATCTGCGCTCCTTCGCCCAGCGGGGGAGGAGCGCAATAAGGGGGAGTGTGCGGAGGTTGTGGCAAGTTTGGGTGTGTGCCCGTAATCACCACCCGTACGGCGAAACATCCTCGATCATCTCGTCAAGTTCGACGAGTTCTTCGATGAGGTCCTCGTCCGTCCGACCGAACCACTCGGGCTTGGCGACACACATCACGCCACGGGTTGTTTCGAGGATTTCGAGGGTGCGCCATCGGGGCAGGTCGGAGGCCATCCCGGTGTGGTAGGTGAGCCAAGCGGTTCGGAAGAAGCGGGGGTAGACCCGGTAGAACGCATCGATGAGTGCCCGGTTGTGATAGACCATCCATTGCGGGTCGAGGTGCTCGATGATCGACTCGGCCAGCGCGATGATGTGCTTACGGGGGATGCCGCGATTGGGCATGTCGATCGAGAGGTGCAGCGAGTCGATGGTGTGGTCGAAGTTGAACATCCCCTGCGCGACGCGGGTGCGGGTCTGGTAGGTGAAGATCGCGCTGAGCATCGGTTGATTCCCGCGTCCGGGGTGGTCCTCAAACAACGAGCGGATGAAATCCTCGTCCATCTCTTCGAGCGTGCACAGGTGGGGGAGGTCATCCTTGTTAAACAACGCGTGGACCTTGCAGGTCCGCCCGAGCGTATTGCGCAGGACCCGGTGGATGGACGCGAGCGCGTTGATCGCGTCGTCGAGTTCGAACGCGTGCTCACCGTGCACGATGAGCATGGAGCGGTTGTTGTAGACGGGAAGGGACATGGGCGCATGGTACCACCGGGCCTGCGGCGTTGTCTGGTGTGTCCAGGAAAAGCAGACGGGCCCGCTCCTTCAACGCAGGAGCGTGTGTGGCGGCGTGAAGAAGCACGCACATACAAAAACCCCGCGAGATCGCGGGGCGTGTGCTTCATCTGGGGGGAGCTGATCAGCCGTTGATGCCGCTGACCTTGACCGCGGTGTACCGCTGGCGGTGACCGGTCTTGCGCTGGTAGGTGTTCTTGGGGCGGAACTTGTAAATGTAGAGCTTGTCGCCCTTGACGACCGGCTCGGTGATCTCAAGCGTCACGCTCGCGCCGTCAACATACGGCCTGCCGATCTTCGCGTCGCCGCCAGCGCTGCCAACCACGAGCACCTTGTCGACCGTGATGGTGTCGCCTTCGCTCGCTTCGCCGCCGTTGTAAAGATCGATGAGGATTGTCTCGTCGGCGGTGACTTTGCGTTGCCCGCCGGATTCCTCGATAATCGCGTAAGTGTCTGCCATTTCAGTGCTCCGATCAGCTGCCGCATGCGTCCCGGGGCGTGAACCATCGCGGCCCACGCTTGAACCCGACGCACATCGGGGTCGAGATGATATCCCCGAGCACGCCCCGAGTCGATCCAATCACCCCACGATTATCCGCATCCACAACCCAGAATCCACGATATCATCTCAGCATGACCCTCCAAGACACGCCGAACTCCCAGATCACCCCACCGGCCGACCAGGCCGTGAACAGCGGCGACCAACTCGTCGATGCCGCTCAGGGAGCAGCCTCGCAAGCGACCGGCGCAAACGGGGATGCCGGCCCGGGTGGGGTGGAGATCACTGGAAGCCTCATCCCGGAGTACCCGGCCGAGGCCAACCTGATTGATCGGGTCGTTCTGACGGTCCAGCACATCTGGGACTTCAGCTTCACCATCGGCGAGGCCGAGATCTTCGTCCATCAACTCGTCATCGCGCTCTTTGCCTTCATCATCGGGCTCATCCTCTCCAAGCTCATCTCCCGCCGGGTCGGCAAGAAGGTGCTGCCGCGGATGAAGGTGCACGAGGGGCCCGCAAGCGCGATCCAGACGATCCTGTACTACATCCTGCTCATCATCACCGCGATCGTCGCGTTGCAGATCGCGCAGGTCCCGCTGACGATCTTCACCATCTTCGGCGGTGCGCTCGCGCTGGGCATTGGTTTCGGTTCGCAGAACATCATGAACAACTTCATCTCGGGGTTGATCCTGATGCTCGAACGACCCATCCAAGTCAACGACATCGTCACCGTGAACAACGAGACCGGCAAGGTCCTCAAGATCGGCGCCCGCGCTACGCACATCCAGCGATACGACGGCGTCACCACCATCGTCCCCAACTCGCACCTCCTCGAGAACGCCGTCGCCAACTGGGCACTCCCCGACCCACGCATCCGCTCCATGATCCCGGTCGGTGTGGCGTATGGATCGGATGTGCAGCTCGTGAAAAAGACGCTGGAGAAGCTGCTGACCGACCATGTCCGCGTGCTTGAGTCCCCCGACAATCGGGTGCTGTTCATGGGCTTCGGCGACTCCTCCCTCGACTTCGAAGTCCACTTCTGGATCTCGCCCCGCTCGTCCTTCGACCGCCGCCAGATCGAGTCCGACCTCCGCTTCAAGATCGACGCCCTCTTCCGCGAGCACGACATCACCATCCCGTTCCCGCAGCGCGATGTGCATATCTTCAACGACACGCCGGCAAGCGTGCATGTGACGAAGGATGATGTGGAGGAGAAGTAGGGAGTGGCATTGGTTCCGTACGACGACTCGCTCGCCCCGATTTGCTGCACAATGCGGTACGATGGACGCATGCCTAAACGACTCACCTATGCGTGTTTCGCCTTGCTCGCGTTGAGCGCCGCGCCCACGCTCGCCCAGTTCGACTTTGACGACCCCGATCGGTGGGTGCTCGTCGATGATCGCGACAACATCCCGTACGAGGGCGATGATCCGTTCAGCGAGATCGATGGACGCGGGTCGGTGCCGTACGATTTTCGCATCTCGCGCTACGAGATCACCACAGACGATTGGCTGGAGTTCGCCAACACCTTCGCCACCATGAGCGATGAGCTCGACGAGCTCGTCACCGGTTCTATCCGCTGGGGAGCATGGGTCGATTTCTCGTACCAAGGCCCCGGAAATCGATACGTTCACAACCCGCAACTCGAGTTCCCTGGCCGTGCGCCGATCAAAGTGGAATGGCGTCAGATCGCGATGTACTGCAACTGGCTGCACAATGGGAAGAGTTCCGACCCCGCGTCGATCCATACCGGCGTCTATGACACGAGCACGTTCGGGAAACACGATGGAGGTTGGACCGATCAGAGTTCTCGGAGTTGCGACGCACGCTTCTGGATCCCCAGCCTCGACGAATACCTCAAAGCAGCCCACTTCGACCCGGACAAAAACGGGCAGGGACCGGGTTGGTGGGACTACGGGCACGGCTCGGATGATCCGCCCGTGCAGGGTATCCCCGGGGTGGGCCACACCGTGATGGGTCTGAACAGCGACGACATCGGCCAGAGTGTGTTGTTCTATCCTCTGGGCGCGTTCGAAGATGTGACCTCACCGTGGGGACTCTTCGACTTGGTCGGGGGCAACCGGGAAGCGACTGAGGAATGGGACTTGTTATTTGGCAACAACTTCGCAAGGCTTGTGAAAGACTCAAACAACATCATCAATTTTGATCCGGAGAGAAACGATCTCATTTTTCGTCTGGACCCTCTTTTTCCGAACATCCCTACATTGAGTGCTCACATCTGCCGTCTCGCTAGCGAGAACCGTGCGGATCTTGATCTTGATGGCCGCCTGACGTTTTTCGACGTCTCCGAGTTTGTTACTAGATACATCGCTGGATCATTGTCCGTTGACCTCGATTGCGACGGCGTGCTCAGTGCGTCAGATATCGAGCGGTTCATCACGCTCTACAACGAGTGACGCATCACGCCTTTTCGCGCCGATGCTTGCCCGGTGTCTCGCCCATCACCCGCTTGAACGCGCG
>DDGE01000050.1:0-31133 GCA_002337545.1 Phycisphaerales bacterium UBA1910
GCGATTAATCCAGCGAGCCCCGCGTAGAGGCGAGGACGCTCGTCAATCCTAAGGATCATGTCTGTTCGGACATACTCCGTGGCCCGCATGGCATCGACCAACTGCTGATACTCTGCATCATTATCGATGCCGAAGTCAGTATTACCGAGGGCGGTGCCGCTGAGCAATGCGAGACTCATCGCGACAAACCCGGTTCGAGTGATGTTCTTCGTTCGCAGCCTCGTCATGATGATCTCCTTTGATCAGTATGGTGAAGTGGTTCCCTCACCCCTGACCACGCGAACGGGCAATCACACCGGAAGGCCATTTCGAAAAAATCTTCTGGAATGACAAAGATTCGATCTATGGATCAAAAAACGGGTATCCTCGGGGAATGAAGGACCGTGATACTCCACAACCGGACACCGAGGGGCTGTTCACTGTTGTGTATGACGAGCTGCGCCGGCTCGCTCAATCGTGGTGGCGGGACCAGGTGCCGGGGCAGACGCTCCAGCCCACCGCGTTGGTCCACGAGGCGTACATGAAGATCGCCAAGAGCGACACGCCCACGAAGAACCAGGAGCACTTCCGGGCGGTCGCTGCCAAGGCCATGCGTCACGCGCTTATCGAGCACTTTCGCACAAAGAACAGTCTCAAGCGAGGGAGCGGTCATCGCTCATCCGTCACCCTGACCGGCATCGAGAGCAACGGTCAGCTTGACCCGGTCATGATCCTTGCACTTGACGAGGCAATCCGCGAACTTGAGCAGCTCGACGAGCGAAAGGCTCGCGTCGTCGAGATGCGTTATTTCGCCGGCATGCAGGACGACGAGATCGCCCGCGTTCTTGATGTGACCGACCGCACCGTCCGCACCGACTGGCGCGCCGCCCGTGCCTGGCTCTCGTCTCGTCTCGCGCAGGAAGGCGAAGATGGATCCTGATCGCTTCAGCCGCATGATGGAGCTCTTCGAGCGGTGCATTGAGCTTTCGAAGCCGAAGCAGCGTGCGTTCATCGATGAACAGTGCGGTGAGGACGAGGCGCTTCGAACCGAGCTGCTCCGCATGATCGAGCACGATCAGGATCATTCGGGCGACAACCCCACCGGCACTTTCCGATCGCTGATCGACTCGGCGATGATCGAAGCGCTCGATCAGCACCGGCTCCCGGAGACCATCGGGCCCTACGCTGTCCTCCGTGAGCTCGGGCGTGGCGGCATGGGCGTGGTCTACGAGGCCGAGCAGGACCAGCCCAAACGGAAGGTTGCCATCAAGGTCGTGCCCGGGCTCGGCTCAGGAGAGCAGCGCCGACGGCTGACACAGGAAGCCTAAGCACTCGCGATGATCGAAGACCCGGGTGTCGCTCGGATCTACGAGTCTGGCGTAGCTGAGCTCTTCGGCTCACGCACGCCCTACATTGCAATGGAGCTGGTCGAGGGCGAGCAGATCGATCAGTGGGTTATTTCTCGGGGGCTGAGTATTGATGAACGCATCCGCCTGCTCGCGCGAGTGGCCGACGCGGTGCAGACAGCCCACAGCCGTGGCGTCATCCACCGAGACCTCAAACCCGCGAACATCAAGGTCATCCCGGAGCGAACTGGACCGGGACAGCCCAAGGTCCTCGACTTCGGTATCGCCCGCCTCCACAGCGCCGATCTGACCGTCCAAACAATGACCAGCCCCGACAGCGGCCCGATGGGCACGCTTCAGTACATGAGCCCAGAACAATTCGGGATCGATCGCTCAGGTGTCGATGCCCGCTCGGATATCTACTCCCTTGGCGCGGTCGCATACACCATCCTTGCGGGTTGTGAGCCGTTTGATCTGTCCGATGCTTCACTCGTTCGAGCTGCTCGCCTGGTGTGCGAGCAGGATCCCAAACCGCTCGGCGGGATGAACCGAACGCTGCGTGGCGATATTGAAATCGTGATCGCGAAGGCCATGAGCCGCACGCCGGACCGGCGATATCAGACCATGGAAGCGTTTGCCGCGGATCTCCGCCGCATTCTGAATCGCCAGCCGGTTAACGCCCGCCGCCCCAGCGTGCCATATCTCGCGGCCCGTTTCGTGCAACGCAACACGGTTCTCTCAGCCAGCGTTGTATTGATCACACTGCTAGTGATCGTGGCCTTCTTCTGGATCGGCCAAGAACGCGGGCGTGCCGTTGCCGAGTCTCAGACCTCAGCAGCCGTCAGCGGGTTCCTCGTAGAAATGCTCCGCAGCATTGAGCCAAACAGCGCAATGAACGAGGAGATAACCGTCCGACAGGTCCTCGACGACGCCACACGCCGCCTTGATGAGGGGGAACTGAGCGAACAACCGGAGACCAACGCCCGCCTCCGACTGGTTATGGCCCAGGTGTACGATACACTCGGGCAGTACGAGCAGGCAATCCTTCTAACGCAGCAAGCACGGGACACGCAAGCCGCCCTCCACGGTCAACACGGCGTGCAGGTTGCACGCTCTATCGAGCAGCTCGCACAGATCGAGACCAAAGCCGGGCGATACGAGGATGCAGAAGCGCACTTCGAGGAGGCTTCCGCGCTGTATGAGCAAATCGGCCGACCGAAAATCATCATAACTTCCGATGGCAGCCTCGGCCATGTCTACTACTGGACAGGTCGCTACGACGAGAGCGAGCAGTTTTTCCGTGAGGTTGCCAAGAAGTTAGAAGATCAGGATCCCACCGAGGATCCACGAGTCGGGCATACGCTGAGCTCGCTCGGCTCTGTGCTTGAGTATCAGGGAGAGCTTGAGGAAGCAATCTCCTGTCACCGCAGGGGAATAGAATCGCTCATCGCGTACTACGGTCCGGTTCACACTGAGATCGCAGAGGTATACAACGATTACGCCAACACACTCGTGGTTGCTGGCCATTTCGATGAAGCCCTCGCTGCACACCAGCGCGCGTTGGAGATCCGTCGCGAACGCCTCGGTCCGCGACACCCAGAGATGGCCGTCACCATGAATAACTTGGCATTGGTGTACATCCACATGGGTGAGCCCCAGCGAGCGATACCCATGCTCAGGGAGACGATCGAGATCCGAATGGATTCCATCGGTGTGAATCACCCGGCGACCTGCTCGAGTCTGGGCAATCTAGCGAGGGCGTACATGGAGACAGGTGACTTCGATCGGGCGTTGCCGCAGTTTGATCTCGCCATCCAAACTGCTGAATCGACGATGGGGGAGGACCAGATCATGTCCATCGTTTTTCGGGCAAACCGTGGCGAATGCCTCGGGCGGATGGGGCGTACCGATGAAGCTGAGGCGGTCCTGCTCAGCGAATACGAGAACGCTACCGAGATGCTCGGTGCGGAACACTTCCGATCCCAACGGATCGCGATACAGATCGCTGAACTGTTCGAGGGTCAAGATCAACCCGATCGCGCAGCGCAGTGGAAAAGGCGCTCGGGCATGTGAATATCAATGTCCATGCAAGCCCTCTGAGAACGCTGGTCCGTATTGCTTCAATCTTCACCATGATACTCGATCAGGTGGAGAGGGCAGAGTGGGATCGATGAATCTTCTTTCAGTCACTACAATGCGCGGCGCAGCAGCGGTCGGCAACAAGCAGCGAAGAAGTGTGTGAATCCCCAAAAACAGAGGCGGGACCTGGCTCTTTGCCGGTCCCTGCATCTGTGTTCGATTTGTCGCACGAGGCGACGAATGGGCCTGGCGGGACTCGAACCCGCAAGGGTTTTACCCCGGCGGATTTTAAGTCCGCTGCGTATGCCAATTCCGCCACAGGCCCTGCGACATCAGTATAGCGAAAAACAACATCCAAAACAGCTCAAATGCTGCATCGAGACGCTGTTCGCAATCGAAAAGTACACCGGCGAGAAATCCCCAACCTTTGCTTCTCGCTGCTCAGAGCCCGACATACCCCCGGGCTCTTTGCTTGTTATGAATCATGATTCAAACAACGCCGCGCACCGCTCCAGACGAGCGCCGTTTTCATCTGCCACCGCAAAGCGTGCACCCGGAAACATCGCCGCAGAGCCGTACGCCCCATCCTTGCGCAATGCGTACAGCACCACATTGAAGTTAGGACGCTCAGCACTCCGCATCAGACGCTTCTGCCGCCTTGAGTTCGACACGATGCGCCTGAGCACATGCAGGCATGCTTGCGTCGGCTCCATCCCTTCACCCATCGCCTGCACGATCGCGAATGATCCGCACGACTGAATGACTGCCTCTCCACGCCCAGTCGCGCCCGCAGAGCCGATATCGTTTTCTACATACATCCCAGCACCAATGATCGGCGAATCCCCCACTCGTCCCGGAATCTTGTAGCTCAGCCCGCTCGTGGTTGTGCACGCGGCGACATCGCCATGCATATCCACCGCCCCACAATGAATCGTGCCATAGGTGAACGGGACCGAGTTGAACCCGTCGACGCCACCAATACGGCGAGTACCATCCTCATCCCAATCCATTTGGTCCGGATCGAGCCAGTCGTCCCGATCGGACCCGGTCTGTTTCCATCGCAACCACGCCTTGCGTGCTTTCTCAGTGAGCAACTCCTCGTGCGGGAACCCATGCGCACGAGCAAACTCATACGCCCCTTTCCCAACGATCATGACATGGTCAGTCGTCTGCAGGACCTTGAGCGCGACACGCGCAGGGTGCATGATGTTCTCGATGCACGCGACAGACCCTGCCTTGTGTGTTGGACCGTGCATCACCGAGGAATCGAGTTGCACCACGCCTCGCTCATTTGGAAGCCCGCCGTACCCCACTGTCATGTCGTCCGCGTCTGCCTCGACGATCCCCACACCATCGACAACACCCAGCACAGGATCATCTCCAGCCTTGATGCGTTCAACGGCGCGGGCCACGGCGACAAGCCCGTTCTTTGACGAAATGCTTACCGGGTGCTTCGGTGACGACCATGTGTTCGATACACGCTCGGGTGCTGGTACTGAATCGGGCTCCGACCCTCTTGCACTGCCGGCAAGAATCCCGAGCGAACCGAAGGACGCCAGAGAGGATGATTTGATGAACTGACGGCGGGAGTGAGATTCGCTCATACCGCGAATATATCCGATTGGAGGCGTTTCGATCGTCCATTCAGGGCCATCCCCCACCTCTCGCTCCGCTCCTCTGAGCCGAAACCGAACACTACCGACCGCCCCCACTCACGCCTAACCCGCTTTCTTTTAATGACTTAGACACCCATCCGCCACTTTGAGCAAGCGGATCCTCAATCGACCACGAAACAGATTCATGCGGCGTACAACACATCCCCCTAGTTAAGGGGCATCGATGCCCTGTTGCGGGTATACTCATCTCATGTACTGGGGGGGACTGCTCAAAGAGCGTTCATGATCTGAATCGCATGATTGCGTTTGTTGTCTATGTTGTCGGCATCTACCTCGCGATTGGGCTCGTACTCGCGTTCCCATTCGTGTTCTCGTGGCACAAGCGCATCAATCCGATGACGCAAAACGCTACCCTCCCATTCAGGGTCCTATGCATCCCGGGTACAGCCATTCTTTGGCCGTATCTTCTGATCAGGATCTTTCACAAATGAGACGAATGCACCGTGCGATCCATCTATTTGTCATACTCTGCGTGATACTCGTGCTGATGGCTTTGTTCACGATCGCTTGGCTGATGTCAGGAGCCCCCTCATGAGCGATGCGTATCGCGCCGTCCAATGGAACGCGCACAAACGCATATACGACCTGATTATCGCTCTGAGCGTGACGGGATTTATCGCGCTCTTTGTGCTCTTTGGCCGAGTTTTCTTCCCGCCACCCGAGAACATATCGCTGCCCATACTCTTGATCCGCGCGTTCGGTGTCTGTGCCATGCTCATGCTGCACATCATCCTGATCATCGGGCCCCTTGCTCGCATCACCCCGCTCGCTGCGCCGCTTCTGTACAACCGTCGTCACCTCGGGGTTTCCTTCTTCGTTGTCGCGCTGCTCCACGCCCTGCTCGCACTCGGTTTCTATGGCGGATTCGGAACTGAGAACCCAGTTCTCGCCGTTCTTGACGCACCACCCGGCAGTGTCCCTTTCGAGTTCTTCGGCTTCCTTGCCCTGCTCATCTTCGCGATGATGGCCGCAACCTCCCATGATTTCTGGCTCGCCACACTCGGAGACGCATGGTGGAAAACGCTCCACATGCTCGTATACATCGCGTACACACTCGTCATTGCGCATGTTCTCTTCGGCGCACTCCAATCCGAACCCAATCTCATCCCCACACTGATGCTCTTACTTGGTGCCGCCACCGTCCTATCGCTCCATTTATGGACAGGTGCTCGCGAGGTGATGTTCGATTTCAACCGAAACCCGCTGCAACTCGAAGAAGACAACAACGCAGAGTGGGTCGATGTGTGCTCGGTCGATGAAATTCAGAAATCGCGTGCAAAGGTCGTCCAGATCGAAGGACAGGACAGGATCGCAATATTCCGCAACGACAACTCCCTCTCCGCAGTTACCAATGTCTGCGCTCATCAGGGAGGACCTCTGGGAGAAGGCAAGATCATTGACGGGTGTATCACCTGTCCCTGGCATGGGTATCAGTACAAACCCGACACAGGGGAGTCGCCACCACCTTACACAGAAAAAATTTCGACCTACGAAATCCGTGTCGAAGGCCGGCGTGTGCTCATCCGCCCGGAGCCTCACCCACCGGGCACACATGTTGAGCCAGTGCCATTCGACCCCTGGCTGAATGAAGGGGATAGCGAATGAGCTCTGATGCCAAAGACAGCAAGCCCCCGCAATCCAACGATCCCTTCTATGTGGGATACTTGCCCGCACCCAGAAAACACCGCACGGCGATGATTTTCGTGATCTGCTTGATCTCGATCTGGGCATTACTCGCTTCGCTGCTGATCGTGCTCTCCCAACGATCTCCCGGCTTTGCGACCTGGGATATCTCCAACGAGCAAACATGGAACGGGCTTCTGATCAACACCCCCTACCCAATGCTTGTTACAAAGGAGGAGACGCTGCTGGTCGTCAGCATGGGAAAAGCAGGTGCCCACCAGCAACTCGAACCATTCTTCGGCACGCATGTCAAGCTCATGGGGTACGAACTCCAACGCGAAGGGCGCCGCATGATCGAGCTTTCACCCGATGGTGTCCGCCCACAACTCATCCAGGATGTCATCCATATCGACAAGCCAGAACTGGAACTCCTTGAGGAAGAACCCTCCATATACACAGGCGAGATCATCGACGGCAAGTGCTTCCTCGGAGCCATGAAGCCCGGCGATGGGTTCGCCCATCGCTCATGTGCCATTCTGTGCCTCAAAGGCGGACTCCCACCGATGTTCGTAGCAGAACAGGACAGCGATGAGACCTTGTATCCTCTCATCATCATCGATGGGGTTGCCGAACTTCCAGAGCAACTGCACACCTATGTCGCTTGCCGGATTGAGTGCAAAGCAAGGAAAGCGAAGCTCGGAACACTCCCGCTCATGCTCGTAGAGGTCGATTCCATCCGCGCACTCACGAACATGCCTAAATCATCGCGGAGTCAGCTCATCGAGACCGCCGGTGGATGACACTATCATTCACCATGCAAGCCCACCTGATCCAACTCGACATCTCATGGGAAGACAAGCACGCGAACTATGAAAGCGTTCGCAGACTCCTCGATCAGTGCGGCCCGAAACAGGGCGACCTGATCGTCCTCCCAGAACTCTTCGATGTCGGCTTCACCCTCAACACACAGGTCGCGAACGACAGCAGCGGCGAAACGCTCGCCTTCCTGCAACAACTTGCGAACGAGACGAAGTGCTACATCCACGGCTCACGAGCAACCCGCGACCCAGACGCCTCACATGCGCTCAACAATGCCACGATCTGTGCCCCTTCACATGACACTCCGATCTGTGAATACGCGAAGATCCACCCGTTTTCATTTGGTCGCGAATCGGAATCCTATGTCGGGGGCCAATCGCTCAAACACTACGACTGGAATGCACTCCGCGTCTGCCCCGCTGTGTGCTATGACCTGCGTTTCCCGGAGCTCTTCAGGCTGGGCGTGAAGGAAGGCGCACATGTCTTCGCGTTGGGTGCAAACTGGCCGAGCCACCGCCAGTCCCACTGGCGAACGCTCAATATCGCTCGCGCGATCGAGAACCAGTGTTTTGTCTTGGCCGTGAACCGTTGCGGGAACGATCCACATCTGCCATACGCAGGCGGATCCATCGCAATCGATCCCAAAGGCACGATCCTCGGCGAACTCGATGACACAGAGGCCGTTCTCTCAGTCGAGATCGATCCCAGCATCCTCCACGAATGGCGGACGACCTTCCCTGCGCTCAACGATATTTCACTGATCTGATCCGCCTCGATGATACCGCGCCGTATACGCACACACGAAAAAGCCCCGCTACATCTGCAGCGGGGCTTTGTGTATATCTTTCAACCGTGTGCTTACTTCTGCACGGTGTCCATGCCCTCGACATGCTTCAGGCCGCGGCGGCGGTCACGAAGACGGCGGGACTTACCAACGCGATCGCGGAGGTAGTAGAGCTTCGCGCGACGAGCGTCACCACGACGAACAACCTCGAACTTCGCGATCAGCGGGGAGTTCATCGGCCATGTACGCTCAACGCCGATGTCACCAACCATGCGACGCACAGTGATGTTCTCGTCGATGCCACGACCCTTACGCGAGATCAGGATCCCCGAGAAGACCTGGATACGCTCCTTATCGCCCTCGACGATACGGACATGCACATTAACTGTGTCGCCGATGTCAAAGCGAGGAACATCACTCTTGAGCTGATCTGCGTTGATCGATTCGATAATCTGCTGGTTGCCCATGGCACTCATCCTTACACTAGACCCGTACGCGATCTCCGCGCCGGGACGGCAACGATAGGCCCCTCCGCACCGCTTGTCGACCCGCACAAAGCATTGAAAAACACGATACTGCGTCTACAAGCCCGATCACCACCGAGGTATACACTTTGCCTATGAGAGCAATCGTCGTCACAAAGCAAGGCAATCCAGTCGCACCAAACATCGACCTGCAATCGAGCTGGCCAGACCCACTTATGGCACGCCCGGGCGAGGTGATCGTGAAAACACTCTGCTCAGCATTCAATCATATGGATCTCTGGGTCGGCAAGGGTGTACCCGGGCTCGATCTCGATTACCCCCGCGTCTCAGGCTGTGACGGGTGCGGCGAGGTACTGGCCGTTGGCGATGGCGTCGATAAGGACTGGATCGGTAAACGCGTGATATACAACGCAGCAGTCGTCATACCCGATCGCGCACGCCCCACCGATCCACCTGCAAGCACCATGTGCCCCAACTACGAACTCATCGGTGAGCACCACAACGGCGCCCATGCTGAAATGTTTGCGTGCCCAGCGAACAACCTCGCCGCGATTGCAGACGACGCGGATCCGATCGAGGCCGCGGCATTCGGGCTCTGTGCCCTGACTGCCTACTCCATGATGGTGACCAAGGGAGATCTCCGCCCTGGGCAATCCGTCCTCATCACCGGGATCGGAGGCGGGGTCGCGACATCCGCGCTCGCGATCGCCAAGCACCTCGGATGCTCGGTCTGTGTGACCTCACGCCACCAGTGGAAACTCGATAAAGCGATCGAGCTTGGCGCGGATCATGCGATCCTTGATGAGGGACAGGACTGGTCCCGCGATGTCCGCGTTTGGACCCACAAACGCGGCGTAGACATGGCCGTCGACTCCGTCGGCAAAGCAACCCATCTCTCCAGCATCAAGTCACTCGCGAGAGGTGGCGCCTATGTCACGCCGGGGTGTACCACCGGCCCAGACGCAAACACAGATCTCGCCCGGATCTTCTGGAACCAGCTCAGGATCCTCGGATCCACAATGGGGTCAAACGACGAGTTCAAAGAGGTTACGGCCCTGTTCAACACAGGCGATCTCAAACCCGTCATCGACAAGGTCTTCAAACCCGAAGAGTGCACCAGCGCCTACGAGCGACTCGAAGCCGGCGAACAGTTCGGAAAAATCGTCATCGACTGGCGATAGTCACCTGATGTCCATACGAAAAAACACCCTGCAGTCGCAGGGTGTTTTTCAGTTCTGATCTCAGAATCAAGCTTACTCGCTTGCTTCCTCTTCGCCACCTTCAGCTTCTGCTTCGGGCTCAGGCTCAGGAGCGGGCTGCGCTGCGTCCGCCTGCTTCTTCGCGTCCTCTGCGGTCGCGAGTGCCTTGCTTGCGATATCGACCTTCGCGTTTGCGACAGCGTTCTTCGCGTTGTTAAGCTCGCGCTTCGCGGTGTTTGCGAAAGGGGTCAGATCCGCTTCGGAATCCTCAGCCATCTTGTCGAGTTCAGCGACGATTGCTTCGATGCCCTTAACGGCCTTCTTGCACTCGCCACGCTTGTTGTTGATCTCGCGCTGCTTCTCCCACTGGGCTTTCATATCACCCTCAAGAAGATCGCGGTTGCCAAGCATGTCCATCACGGTATCGCTCGGCTGGGCACCCTTCGCGATCCATGACTTGATCGCATCAACCTTGAGCTCGATCTGCTTGTCTTCGTCCTTCTCCATCGGGTTGTAGAACCCGAGGTTCTCAAGGACGCGGCCGTTGCGACGCGTACGCTGATCGATCGCGTTGATACGGTAGAACGGGCGGTGGGTGCGGCCGAAGCGCTGCATACGAATACGGATCATGGTGTGACTCCTTCGTGTCCTTGCCCGCACTATCGCGGGGTACATTCCCGACGCGACCGGACTCATATGAGCCGGTTTGATCCCTCGACTGTCCCAACCGTTGGGGCTGTCTGCGTTCGCCGGGTCTCAATGATTCCCCTCCACAACGCATGAATCCACCTCATCGCCCCCCTTTCGCGTGTTTTCTTGGGGTTCCGCACTACCATCACCCATGCGGATCGATGTCCTGACCACCTTCCCCGAGCTCTTCGAGACCCAATCGCCCGGCGTGCTGGGAGTCTCCATCCCCAAACGCGTCATCGACGCGGGCCTCATCGAGGTCCACGCGACCAATATCCGCGACTTTGCGGACAACAAGCACAACAAAACCGACGATCGCCCGTTCGGTGGCGGTCCGGGCATGGTCATGATGTGCCAACCTGTCTGGGACGCAGTTCAGGCGGTCGAATCCGCAGATCCAACACCTGCGCGTCGGATCCTCCTCACTCCACAGGGGCGTCCGCTGACGCAGGAACTCGTTGAGCGTCTCGCCTCCGAGCCACGGATCCTGATGATCGCAGGGCACTACGAGGGCATCGATGAACGCGTAATCGAAAAACTCGACCCCCTCGAAATCAGTATCGGGGACTATGTCCTTTCCGGCGGCGAACTCGGCGCCCTCGTCCTCATCGACGCCCTCGCCCGCGTCCAGCCCGGCGCCCTCGGGCACGACGACTCCGCGGTCGAGGATTCCTTCTCCCAGGCCCAGACCACAGACGCGGAAGGACACCCGATAAGGAAGAAGCAGCTGGCCAAGATCAATATCCCTGACGGTGCCAAGCTCCTCGATTGCCCCCACTACACCCGCCCGCGGGTATGGGAAGGGATGGAGGTCCCCTCAGAACTCCTGAGCGGCGATCACGAATCCGTCGCGCTCTGGCGATTGCAGCAACGCCTCGCTCGAACGCAGCAAAGACGCCCGGATTTGCTCGAAAATCAGGATTCCGACACACTTTCTTAACAGATTCGCGGAATAATTCCCTCAGTATCCGATTTGATTCGGATACGCTACATGACCTGCCAACTGGATCTGAACACTCCGGATGGCACCATGAACACAAACACCTGGAAACGGAGATACCCCTATGAAGAAGAAGTTTGCACTGATCGGTCTCGTCGCAGCATCCGCACTGCTCATCGGTTGCTCGAGCACCCAGTGTCGTGACGGCGATGCATGCGGCGATAAAGCTGCTTGCTGTGGCACCTGTGGCGGCGACGAAGCGAAGGGCGACTGCTGCGGAACCTGCGGCGGTGCCGAGCATGCTCATGAGCACGGCGACAAGAAGGTTTGCGGCCCAGACTGCACCAAGCCCTGCTGCGCAAGCTGATCTTTCAGCAGTTTTCAATCTATGAACGACAACCCGCATCACGCGGGTTGTCTTCTTTTTGCACCCATATCCCCTACCATGCCCCACGATGGACACATTGCTCGCCGCACTCTCGGAATGGAAACCTTTCAACGCGATCGTGATCGGCGATTTCATGCTCGATCAGCTTCTGAAGGGGTCCGCGACGCGTCTCTCCCCCGACGCGCCCGTCCCGGTCCTGCATGTCCAGGATCAGCAATCCCAACCTGGCGGTGCGGCGAATCTCACACTCGATCTGATCGCGCTGCACGGCCATGTGAGCGTCTTCGGTGTCGTCGGCAATGACCCCGAATCCCAGATCCTGAGCGACGCCCTGTCCAAATCTGGCGTGGATTGTTCAGGACTGATACCAGACGACACCCGCCCTACGACGGTAAAGAGAAACCTGATCGGGCTCGCGCAGGGACGCCACGCCCAGAAGATGTTCCGCGTCGATTTCGAGTCCAACGAACCGATCAGTGTCCAGATCGAGTCTCAAATCCTCATGGCCTTCGACAAAGCCCTCGAAAACACCGATGTCGTCTGCATCGAGGACTACAACAAGGGCGTCTGCACACCATCGCTGTGTCAGAAGATCATCGATCGCGCGAAGGCAGCAGGAGTCCCCGTCCTCGTCGACCCCGCACCGATCAAGGATTACTCGAAGTACCGGGGCGCAACCGCGATCACGCCAAACCGAACCGAAGCGGAACTCGCAACAGGCGTCAACGCGCCAGAAGACGCACGCGAAGCGCACCGCGAACATCTCGCAAGGACGATTCTCGATACATACCAGCTCGACACCATCATTCTCACACTCGATAAACAGGGTGCCCTGCTCGCACATCGCAACGATGCGGAACCCGTGCATGTTCCAACAACCGCACGAGAGGTGTACGATGTCACCGGCGCGGGCGATATGATGCTCGCAGCACTCGCAGCAGGGCGCGCCAACGGGCTCGATTGGGTCAACGCGACGCGATTCGCAAACGCAGCCGCAGGGCTTGAAGTCGAGATATTCGGTGTCGCCCCCATCGCCCTGGAGAAGATCCACGATGATTTACTCTCCCAGAGAACCAATGAACTCGGACGCCCCCGTTCACTCGAAGAGGTCCTTGTCCAGGTGAGAGCCGCGCGGCAGAGTGGACAAAGGATCGTGTTCACGAATGGGTGTTTCGACATCCTCCATGCAGGGCATGTGTCCCTCCTCCAGCGATGCGCTTCGCTCGGAGACATGCTGATTATCGGACTCAACGACGACCACTCCGTCCGAGAACTCAAGGGACCCGAGCGCCCCGTCAATAATCAGAACCATCGTGCCTACCTGCTCAGCGCTCTTCAATGTGTCGATTCGGTCGTCCTGTTCAACGAAGAAACCCCGATCAAGCTCATCGAGTCCATCAAACCTGATGTACTTGTAAAGGGCGGCGATTACACCCCTGAAACCGTCGTCGGTGCAGAAATCGTTGAAAAACACGGCGGGAAGACCGTAATCCTCGATCTCATCGATGGGCTCTCAACAACGGGAACCATCGAGAAAATGCGGGATACACACTGACGGGTGAGCCAATTCAAGATTTTCTCGATACCAGGTTCCGTGATTCAAAAGCTGTGTCTCTGATCGTCCGATACACAGATCATGCCGGACACACACCTGATGATCGTTCATCCAAAGTACGCCTCCCTGATCATGACGGGGCAAAAGCTGGTCGAGGCACGCATGGGTGTCGATCGTCGCGCCCCATACAACAGAGTGAACCCGGGTGATGCTATCTACATCAAACCCGCAAACCAGTCTGTGATCGGCAAGGCAACTGTCCACCGTGTGGACCAGTACTCCGGGCTGACCTCGAACGACATCGATCATCTCAGACGCATCTACAACGATCGCGTGCTCGGCGACGATGCCTATTGGGCGTCCAAGCAGGATGCAACCTACGCGACCTTCATCACCTTGACCAAGGTTACGATGCTCTCGGATGAATCGACTGTGCCCGCATCGCTGCTCGTGCCCAGCAGAGACGCATGGCGGATGCTGCACGAGGATCAGAGTTCATCCCGCAAAGCTGCCTGATTTCCGCCTTACATTCAATCGACAAAGAACTGCTGCACGCGTTCGAGGGTTCGGGTCAATGGGATACCGACGATGGATGTCTCATCACCATCGAACTCAATCGGCCACCCCGCAGCGAGTCGCTCGGTGATGTTGTACGCCCCGGCTTTCCCCCGCCACTGCTCGGATTCGAGATACGCAACAATCTCACTCTCAGGGATGACACCGACACGCACAACTGATCGATCGATAAAGATTTCTCGTCGCCCAGTAATCGGATCCACGATCGCGATCCCTGTCAGCACCTCGTGCTCCGCATCGCTCATGGACAGGATCATCGCGTGCGCCTCATTGCGATCGCCGGGCTGTCCCATGACCTTCCCATTGTGCACGCACACCGTGTCTGCGCCGATGACGAGCGTGTTGGCTCCCCGCTTGATCTGCGGGTCCGCGATGTAAAGCTGCGCAGAAGAAGCGGCCTTAAGATATGCAAGAGCGGCAACCCATTCAGCGGGATCGACATGCGTGGCGTGGAACAGCTCGCCATCGTCCACACTCGCCGGGATCACCGTATGCCGAACACCTAGCTCTTCGAACATCAGACGCCGGCGCGGCGAGGAACTTGCGAGCACCACGAAGGGCATCGCATCGGGATTCTCAAGTTTGGGGAGATCGGGATTCATGACGCTGTTTGTACCAATCTAACGCAGCAATGGATTCAATGCTTCATGTTCTTTGAGAAACGATTCATAGATTTCAGATGCGCTCCAATGGCGGATCAGGCACAAGAAAAGGGCACCCCCTGACGGAGGTGCCCCTGAAGTGTGATTCATTTCACCCGGAAACCGGGCTCTTCGATCACTCGTAGAGGTTGGTTGCTTCGGTCTCGTTGACCGGGCTCTTGAGGTTTGCCGAAGTCATTTCAACAGCAAATCGTGAGTCGGCCTCTGCTTCAGCACGAACCGTCACACGCCACGAGATCGCTGCGCCAGGTGCCAGAGGCCCGGACGGTGCGAAGGTGACTGTCTTGCCGTCAGCGGTGCCGTTCGTCGCGCCAGAAGCGGAGACGAAGGACTGCTCAGCAGGCAGAGTCGCGACGATACGGATGTTGTTGTCGTCGGCCGAACCCTGGTTGGTGACCGTGATCACATAGGTAGTCTGCTGACCGACCTCGACCGGGTCAGTGACATCGACCACTTCGAGGAGGATCGCGGGAATACCCTTGATCTCGGTGCGGCAGGAATCCGAGACGGAATCAGCACACTCCGCGTTCGCGGTCACCGTGGAGGTGTAGGTACCGATGCTCGATGCCGAAACGGTCATCGAGAAGTTGCCCGAGTCACCAACGCCCATGGCGCCGAAGTCCCAGACGACATTGTTGCCGACCACGCGTCCGCCGTCGCTTACGCGTACCACGGAGGTGCCCTGCGGGATGCTTGCCGAAGCGGTAGCACTGTTGGCAACACCGTTGCCGGTGTTCTCGATCGAGTACTCATAAGTGAAGTTGCGGCCGAGGAAGCGGGTCTGCGTGCACTCGACACCAACCGCGAGCTCGGGCTGGGTGATCACAGTGTTGGTCGCGCCTGCTTCTGCTTCGAGACCAGCGTCCGCGGTTGCCATCGCACCCGAGGAGAACTCGCCGGTGCGAGAAGCGTTCGCACGAACTTCGAACGCACGGCTTTCGCCCGCGGCAAGGGTGCCGACCGGGATGTTGACCGAGCGTGAACCGTTGTTCATTGCCAGACCCTCTGGGAGGGTGTCCTTGATCACGACATTGCTCGCAGCGCCGGAACCGGTGTTCTCGACGAGGTAGCGGATGACGATCTCGTCACAAGTGAGCGCTTCAGCGGTCGCGGTCTTGGAAAGCGCGAGTGCCGGCTCAACAACCTTGGTCGTTGCACAGAGGAAGTTGTTGTACGAGACAGTGATGCAATCACTGGCCATACCCACTTCGCTTGCGGAACCGACGAGTTCGATGACCTTGGTTTCGCCAGGGCCCATGTTGCCAAGCGCCCAGGTCATGCCATCGCCGCTCATGTTTCCATCAGGGGTCGAGTTCGAGATCTCGAGATTCGAGCTCGAGTCCATCATCAGCATGACATTCTGAAGTTCAGCGCTGGTGAGGTTCGTGATATGGTACGAGAACTCGAAGTCCTGCCCGCGTGCGACCTCGTTGGGCATGACCTGATGCACCAACATTGCGCTGGTGTCTGGGTCACCCGTTGGGAATGCCATACGCGATGCGGACTCGTCCCCACCATGTCGAGGAGAGTAGTACCCCCACCCACGCACGCTGGAGGGCTGCTCTTCCTGCTGCTGAGCCGCAGGCGTATCGTGATCTGCGTGATCATGACGCGTTGATTGTGTCTGGGTACAGCCCGCAAGCATTGCACCCAACAGCATCGCAACGCTGAGCTTGGTGGTATTCATTCCGATTCTCATGTGTTCTCCGATCTCAAGTCGATAAGTCATTGATTCTGCACGCTGAGAGATGTAGGTATCAACGCGCAGTCCCGTGATTCGGGCTGCCATTGCAAATGCTGTCTTTCAGATGAAGACCCCTCATCATCTCGGCTGCCTATTCACGGTGTATACACCCGTGGGAACCCCCCACGGTAAAGGGCGCGAGAGCACCCATATTCTATCGGACGCAACTACAAGTGACAACGAAACGCTATCTTTTTGAAGGAAACGAGGTTTTCCCCCATATGACTGGTGAAAAGAGCGTGTCCTCAAACAAAGCCCGATCTTCGATTTCCATCCTCAACACTGGCACCAAGACACGCGCCTCTTTTGTCCATGCGACCGAGTTTTTTGCTTTTACCCAATCCTTCTGAGTCATGAGAATCGGCTCGCTTCGCCTGAGATTGGAAGGCTGAAACAACCGCTCGATCATTTTGTCGCCTAACGCCTGATGATCGCGCAGTTCAGTCAACTGGGACACTTCCATGCCCTGTGTTTGCGCTTGTTTCGCAAACGCGTCCGTGTTGCCAATCCCCGCCACAACCCGAACCTTTTCCGGTGCAAGCTCGTTGCAACTGAGAACCTGCTCCTGCCACCCTGAACCCGTATGCGTATAGGAGATGATCGAGTCCCATTCATGACGCGCCTCGATGACCGGAGTATCCGTTGCGAATCGAGAGACGATCGCTCGCAGCCGATTGATTTCTGCGTTGTTGACACGCTCGCAGTGCGTCAGAACAACTAGCCCTGCACGGGACAGAGATTGGATCGTTTCGCGAAGGTGCCCCTCGGGCAGGAGCGCGTCGCGATCGGGAGGGCGAGAAGCATCGATCAGCACAATGTCCAGATCCCGCGCGATCTT
Source organism: Phycisphaerales bacterium UBA1910 (assembly GCA_002337545.1). Classification (GTDB taxonomy): domain Bacteria; phylum Planctomycetota; class Phycisphaerae; order Phycisphaerales; family UBA1924; genus UBA1924. Next base: position 17,384 of record DDGE01000050.1, read on the forward strand.
TCGGTGCTGGAACCCATCGTCGAGCACAACACAATCTATATCTCGCCCCGCCTCCTGTGCGAATAGATGGTTGAGCCCTCCGATCCGATCCGGCTGAGCGACCACAGGAACACCCGGGAGTGCGAACTCGTGCTCGATCTGTTCGTCCCCTTTCTCGCCGGGCTTTGCGCCGTAGCCTCGCATCGCAATCACAGGTTTCTTTCCGGTCCGCTGCAACACCCTGACGACCAGATGAACCATCGGGGTCTTCCCCGTCCCCCCCGTGCTCAGGTTCCCGATAGAGATCACTGGGCGATCGAACTTCGTCACCCCCTTGCCCGCGTCGTAGTCACGATTCTTCTTATTGATCCCGATCGAATACAACCACGACATCGGGGTCGTGATCACGCTGTGCAGTTTCGTTGGGGGCGAGACGCGATCACCGCTCATGGGTTGCCCCGCTCGCGCTGCTCCCGCATCTCATCCAGATCACGACGGAGCTTCTCGCGGAGTTCCTTGTGCACCTGATCACCCTCTGATCGATGGAGCCGCATGGTGTTCATCGCATCGAGCACCGCGAGGAAGACGATCGCACCGATCAGCCCGATCACGAGCATCCAGATAATTGTGAAGGTCCCGGCGCTGCTGGGAGACGCGAGCCCAAACCCATAGGCAGACAACGGGATCGCGAACATGCTCAGCCACCCCGACGCGATTCGGATGCGTTTCCGGCTCGGGGGCATCTGTTCGGGCGTTGCATCATTGATCGCGATCAGGTACCCGGCCTGAAGGATCAGCGCCACCGCCGCGATGGGCAGGACCAACCAAGCGGGCGCGATCGGGTGGGGATCCATACGGACATGGTACAACACGAAACCAACACAGTCGATCCCCGCACGAAACGAGCGGGCGAACCTACACTCTTCGACCATGATCGACCTGAAGGCACTCCGTGAAAACCCGCAACGATTCATCGACGGCGCGAAAAAGAAGAACTACGCGCCCGATATCGACACCCTCCTGAAGCTCGACGAGCAGAAACGCTCGCTTATGAGCGAGCAGGAGGCCCTTCGTGCAGAGCAGAACAAGCTCTCCAAGGAGACCGGTCCCAAGATCGGGCAGCTCATGGGCAAGCTCAAGGGTGCAAGCGACGAAGACAAGCCAGCGATCCAGACCCAGATCGATGAGATCAAAGCCGCGCCGGCGAAGATGAAGGAGCAGATCACCGCCCTCGATGCCCAGATCTCCGAGATCGAGCCCAAGCTTAATGAAATCCTCCTCTCGATCCCACTCCCACCCGACGATGATGTCCCAGTCGGAACCACGAGCGACGACAACATCGAGATCTCCCGCTGGGCGCCCGAGGGCTGGGACTGGGACAAGTCGTTCGAGCAAAACAAGGGGTTCGCGCCCAAGTCCCACATCGAGCTCTGCGATATACACAACCTCGTCGATTTTCCCCGCGGCGTTAAAATTGCGGGGTCACGCTCGTACATCCTCACGGGCGACGGGATGAAACTCCACCAAGCGATCCTCCGCTACGCGTTCGACACGATGGTGAACAAGAACGGGTTCTCGCCGATGAGCGTCCCCGTGCTCGTGCGCGAAGAGGCCATGGTCGGCACAGGCTTCTTTCCGGGCGGTCGCGATCAGGCCTACCACATCAACGAGGTCGAGCGGGGCGGCGGTCAGGACATGTTCCTCACCGGCACGGGCGAGGTCGGGCTCATGGGGCTCCACCAAGACGAGATTCTCGACGAGGGCACACTCCCACGCAAGTATGTCACCGTCTCGACCTGCTTCCGTCGTGAAGCCGGCGCCGCAGGCAAGGACACAGCCGGGCTCTACCGGATCCACCAGTTTGACAAGGTCGAGCAGGTCGTTATCGATGTCGCCGACGAAGCCAAATCGCGCCAGCACCACAAGGACATGATGGGCTTTGTGGAGAACCTGCTCAAATCGCTCGGGCTCCCCCACCGCCTGCTCCAGTGCTGCACGGGTGACTTGGGCGTGAAGAACGCGGACATGATCGACATCGAGTGCTGGATGCCTTCCCGTGGAGACGAAGACTCGGACGGCACACCGATGGGCGACTTTGGCGAGACCCATTCCGCTTCGCGGCTGTACGACTACCAGTGTCGACGCCTGAATATGCGATACCGCCCGGGCGGTGAGGGCGGCAAGGGGGCGACAACCTTCTGCCACTCACTCAATAACACCGTTGCCGCGTCGCCCCGCATCCTGATCCCGATCCTTGAGATGTATCAGAACGAGGACGGATCGATCACGATCCCCGAGGCACTCGTGCCCTACATGGGCGGGCAGACTCAGATCGGGTAATGCGATCCAAACAGTTTTTCTCGCATGTTTTTGCAATATTGCATTGACTTTGGCTGTCCTATCGCCAATAACAGATGCACGACAGATCGCGCGAATGGTTCGCGTGATGAAAGGAGTCCCCGCATTGCTCTGGAATCATCGCAGAGAACAGATCATCAGCAGCCGCATGTGCAAAGCGTACCGCTTTACACAATCGGCGCTTGATATAGCGGGTTGACGGCACGCCGGGTGTCGTCAACCCGGCTCACACACCACAACTGATTTCCCGGCTGTTGTACCGATCTTGTATCGCCGCGCGTTGTGTGCGTGCGCGTGCGAGACATCGGTTTGATTCAGAACGTATGCGATGCGCATACGCCATAGGTATCTCATGCGCCAAGGACATGGAACAATGGACACGAACATGATAATGGCGCGTTCGCTTGCGCCAGAAGACATCAATGTCGGCATGTATGTCATGACGCTGCATTCGCAGCACCAGTATCTCATGCTGCGTGACAACGCGATCGGCGACGACGAGTTGTACATCCAACAGATCGTCCGCCGCCCGTGCGAACCAGAACTCCCCCGCAAGGTTGTGGGTGTGTGCCTCCCCTTCGTGGTGGTCCGCAACCACAACCGAAAGACGGAAATGCTCGACACCCGTTCGGTGCGACTCGCACGGATCGACAACCAGGTCGCGAAGATCGCGATCAAACCTCATCTGAAACCCCGAGAGGCGAAATCGGACGGCAAACGCTGCAAATGCTGCCGGTCCAAGTAATGCGGCCCGAGACACCGCACGCTCTCAATCTTTATCCCGCCCGGCGAGCACACCACCCGCCGGGCGGGTATTGTTTGGGTATGACGCTCATCTCGACAACGATCGACACCCCACTCTGCCCGATGCGTGCCGCAACAACGGATAAGGGAATTTGCCTGCTTGAGATGGGCTCGCCCGAGCGCCGATCTCGCGAGACAGAAGAGCTTGAATCCGCGTTCGATACAAGGATGATTGAAGGGGCGCACCCGCTGCTCGATCTACTCGCGGGCGAACTGGCGGCATACTTCAACGGCGACTTGCAGCAGTTCACCGTACCACTCGACACGCCGGGCACGGAGTGGCAGCAACGCGTCTGGAACGCACTCGTCCAGATCCCGTTCGGCGAGACCGTGAGCTACGGCGAGCTCGCAATGCGGCTGGACAATCCAGGCGGATCGCGTGCCGTTGGATTGGCAAATGGAAAGAACCGTGTCTCGATCGTCATCCCGTGCCACCGCGTGATCGCTGCAGACGGCACGCTCCACGGGTACGGCGGCGGGCTGCCTCGCAAGCGTTGGCTGCTCGAACACGAACAGGCTCATGCAGGCGCGGGTTTGTTTACGCAATGAAAAACACCCGCTATTGCGGGTGTGAACATGGCCTTGATCAACTCCATGTGTCAGTCGCGTCCACGCCGGGCTACCAGAAGACCACCCAAGCCAAGCAGGGCCGCCGAACCAGGAGGCGGCACAACGGCACGGAACTCGGTCGCGATGAAATCGAGCGACGCGGTCGGGTTGTTGCGGACATTAAACGTCAGACGCAACTCATCGATGTCCGATGCGTCGAACGCGTCCGCAACACTAAAATCCTCGAGACTCCAATCCGCTGTCACATCCATACCCGCACCGATCTGAATCACGCGTGACGCGGAACCGATGGTGTTGCCCATGTCGTCATAGGTAAACAGATCGATCTGCGCATAAAAATCTTGGTCGATCATCACGAAGTCCATCTCGAACCCCTGCACGCCAAGCCCGGCCGCATCCAGGTCCAGTCCCGCACCCTCATCGTTGTAGATGATGGTTCCCTGCTGCTCAACACCGATCCCAGAGTTGAAAATCAAAGACCCGGTATCAGCACCGGTGCTCAGCAGGGTGTCAAGGCTGAAGTCAGAGCCCTGATTAAAGGGGTTGTTCAGAATGATCGCAGAGTAAGTTCCGACCCCACCAAGATCGTCGTTGGGGTCGCTGTCAAAGTCGTCGAGTATGACGCTACTCGCGATTCCCGCGTGTGCGAATCCAGCGCAGCACGCCAGCGCCAGTACAGCCTTCGTAGATTCCATGATGTGTGCCCTCTCAAGTAACTGTGTGGACGGTTGTGTGACCGTCCTTCGTCCCACGGAAATAGGCCACAAAAACGAGAGGATGCCCACAAATTTGGGATATTCTCGGACACAAAGCACCGATCTTGATCAATTCTGAATAAGAAAGACTCAATCGAGCCCCAGACGCTCCATTGGAACGGTCCCCGGCACGAAATGCGCCCGCGGATTCCCCTCAGTGCGAAGGAACTCGAGCACATTTCGTACATCCGATCGGACCGGAGCGATGAAAGCCAACGACTCGTCGCTCATCGGGTGATCAAACGCGAGCAGGGCCGCATGCAGCGCAGGCTTATCGAGCATGACCTCACCGTCCAGATTGTGTATCGGCTTGCCCTTATACATGTCATCCCCGACAATCGGGTGCCCCAGATGGGACAGATGCACACGGATCTGGTGCGTTCGTCCGGTGAGCAGTTCAAGCTCAACCAGCGTGTATCTGCGGGAAACGGTCTTGTTCAACAACGCGGGAAGCTCGTACCGCTCCCGCACCCTGCAGATTGTTTGACTTGGCTTACCCAGATCATCAAACCGGACTACGCGCTTCTCACGCGATCCGCGGACCCGAGATGGGTGCGGTCCGAGCGGGAGATCGATCAGTTGCTCGTGCTTGCTGACCCAGCCGTGTACCAGGGCGAGATATCGTTTGTCGACCTCACGCTGCTCAAACTTCGCTCCCATCTTCCAATGAGCAAGATCGGACTTCGCGAACACGATGCACCCCGATGTGTGACGATCCAGCCGGTGCACAACCCCCGGACGCGCAAACTCCTCTCCGACATGCGAAAGCTCGCCAGACTTGGACTGCTGGAAATAGTGCACGAGCGCGTTGAGCATCGTCCCGCGGTTCTCCATCCGCGCGGGATGAACGATGATGTCCGATTGTTTGTTGAGCACGAGGATGTGCTCGTCCTCAAACAACACATCAAGAGGGATATCGTCCGGCTCGATCTCTCCGCTAGGCGGCGGCGGGAGCACCAACTCGATCGTGTCACCGATACGGAGCTTCAGCGAAGACTTCGCGATCTCGCCGTTGACCTTCGCCCCACCCTGATCGATCAAGGCCTGAAGCTTGCTCCGGCTCATGAACTTGATCCGCGAGGTGAGGTACTTGTCCAATCGATCTTTCAGATCGCGTGCGAGGGCAAATCGCACCTTCGCGACAAACTCATCATTCTCCTGCTCACGCGCTGTCTCGTACGCGCGACGAATCGCCTCGCCGTCGACTTTGCCCCCAGGCAGAAGGAAATCACCGCCGACGGATTCAGCCTTCGCATCAATCGATTCGGATGCATCATCGATGCCCGGGTTGGGCACAGGATCGCTCACGGCTCGTCCGTCGTCTCCGGCTCATCTTCCGTCGTGGTTTCGTCCGGAACCTCGCTCTGCGCCTCGGCAGTGTCCGCATCAGACTGAACAGGTGCGTCCGTGTTCAGTTCGATAGGCATGGTTGGGGCCGCGGTGCTTCCACCGAGCGACGGGATCTGATCCTGATTCGGGAGGGCCCCGATTGATTTGAGCGACTCAAGCTCCTCGATCCGCTTCTCAGCGAATGACTTGATGGAAGGGTACATCTCGGCTTCTGCAATCGATCCAAGGCGTTCGTAATACGACCTTGCGGCATCGAACTGGTCCCGGCTTTCCTCAACAGACGCCAATCGTGAGAGCGCCTGCATGGTGAAAATCGCCTTGTTCTCATCGCCTTCGGTGGACGCGAGCACCTGCTTGGCCGTCGATTCCGCAAAGGAAAGGAACTGATTTCGACGCTCCTCACTCAGGATGTCTTCCTCGTTCGTTACGGTCTGTGTGACAGGATCGATCTGCGCCCCGGGCTCGAGCCCAAGTGTGTAGGCACCAAGATAGAGATCCACCTCACGCAGGCGAGCCAGCTCTGCGATGCTCTGGGTCCCCTCGTTCGCACTCGCAATACTCTTGAGCGAGTTGGGCGAGGGGTTGCCGTCTGCGATCACAGCTTCATACTCGCTAAAGGCCTGATCGATCTTTGCGACGCGTTGCCGCTCAAGATAGTTCATTCCCCAATACACCCCGGCCGCGACCAGCAGCACAAGACATACGGGCGTGCTCCACTTGTTCAGGAAGTCGATAAACTCCTGATTGATGCGTGAATCCTCGAGCCCTGCGCCCTCGCGGATTTTGGTTTGACGATCGTCCATAGCCACCTCGGGTACCAGGCACTTGGCCCGGGAACATGTGCACAACACCCTGCCGCACACCCGTCTGGGTATACGAAGTCGGGTTTAGATGAGTCCGTATCCTAGGGGGGCAGATCTCACTGATCATGCCTCAGGAGCGAGCGACTCCCAGAAACGCCAAGGACAAGGATCGTCAATCTCGTCAGAAGGGACGAGCTGATCCCGCAGCAGAGCCACCAAATCCCCTACCCCCTCAGCGACTTGCCCCGTGCATACTCGAACATCAACCCCACACGGATGGTGCCCCAAATCCGACCGCATCCCGAGCCGAACGACGCTCACTTGATCTCTGATTTCAGCGCTGAGTCGTGAATCAAGTACACCGCGTTCATCATCCGCATCGATGCAGTGGATAACCAGATCCGCATTCGCGACGACCCGAGCAGCGATTTCGATCTCGTCTGCATCTTCCACACGCTCGTCAACACCTGGGGTGTCGATCCAACGAACGACCACACCACCAAGATTGACAGGAACTCCGACATGATCCCTGGTCGTCCCCACGACATCAGCCACAAGCGCAACCCGCTGTCCCACAAGCGTATTGAGCAGAGAAGATTTCCCAATATTTGCCCGCCCTACTGCCACCACTGTTGGGGGATTGATCAAACGATTGAGCGCAACACTCGATCGTCCCCTGCCGTTCGCCTCGTTTCGTGAAGCACAGCCCATGTCGAACCAGCGGGCGGTGTGATCGAGAAGCACATCCACCCCAAGTGGGCTCGCCATGACCGAGAGAGCGTGCATGCACCACGCCTCAATCTCGTTAGTAGCCTCTGGGTAGACCTCATGCGGCCTGACCGAATCACGGACTGGGCACCCACGCCCCGAGAGTTCTTCGCTGATTCGGCGCAGGATTGCGACCCCACCGTGGGGCATCAGGATCTGTGTGTGGGTATCCACACCGTAAATAACGCCATCGTCGATACCGAAGAGATCGGCACGCTTGATCTGACCCATTGGCACCAACGGGAAGCCAAGGCGGTCAAGCCCATCGCCTTGCACCTGTATCATCGCGATCGCGCCAGCGCGTTCCGCAGGAGTCAGAATCGCATGCCACGGTTCATTCACAGCTCTTCGTCACTCACATCTGCATCCGCGAGCATCAGACACGCAGCGCGAATGCCGTGGAGTTGGAGATCAGGGACGAACGCCTCGATGAGTTCATCACCTTCCAGCACGCCCATATCCCCACCCGTCACGATGATCTGGGGGTACCCCTCATAAAACTCCGCGTAGCGTTCCGCCAGCCAGCGGATTGCACCGTGCACGCACGCGTTCACCCCGAGCTGCATCGCGAGATCCGTCTGTTTCGCAGGGCTCAGATCGTTCGATTCGGGCTTCTCATACTTGAGTTTCGGGAGATGTGCGGTCTTCTCGTGCAACGCTTCGAACATCATCCCGACGCCGGGGAGGATCGCTCCGCCATGGAAAACCCCTTCGCCATCGACAAAGTCCACCGTGATCGCGGTCCCCAGATCCACAACGATACAAGCCTGGCTCACAACGCGGTACGCACCGATCGCACAAAGGAGTCGGTCCTGCCCAACCGTTTTCTCTCCAGATTCCGTGAGCGTGTGCCTGATGGGTATGGGGAGATCTGGGCCGAATAGGTAGACTGAACTGAAACCCGCCTTATCGATCGAACGGGCGATCTCACTCGCCCGTTGGTGATTGACCGACGAAAGCACAACAACAGGGTCGGATGCCCCGTCCCCATAATCCCTCCAAAGAGATCGGACCTCATCGACGATCGCTGGAGAATCATCGCTGCGGACAGATTGTGCCTTGAGGCATTCTGTGCCGGACATGATCCCGACACGGGTGCGTGTGTTTCCGATCGCGATCGCGATCATCGGCCGGGACATGCTGGGCAGATCACTGGAATGATCGGCACTGAAATGGGTAGGCTCGGTACTCATGCACAATGATATGCGCATGAGTCGAAGACCACACGCCCGATCCGCATCGTCGCGGGCGTCGTTGCTATTCTATATGAGATGAGATCCCGCCAGTTCCCACGCGAGCGGCACCCAGTTGGTAAGGACGAACGATGCCACAATGCATGATCGACCCAAGCATCGAACGCAAAACGATCGCGGGGTTCAAGTTCCCACTCGGCGTCTACCCCGTAGAGCCCATGACTCCCGGCATCGGCTATACCTCGGAGTTCGAACCCGAGGATTCGACCGAGGAAGTTGGGGATTGGGAGACATGGCCCGATCAGTATGTGTTTGACATTGTGGTCCCCGCGGATCGCGTCGAATCGCTCTGGCAGCAGCTCTTCGCGATGATGCCAGGCCGCGTCTTCCCCATCATCGATTACATCGGACACGATGCTTACCGCGAAATCGACCCATTCATGGCGTACGAGCCAATCGGGAAAGAGAAAGTCACCAACGCGATCAGGCAGTACACTCCGTTCTTCTTTGAGGATGGAATGGTGGGCTTCGGAGCGGTCAGCGAATCTCCCTTCTTCTATGTATTCGTTGACGAGCACAAGATCGTGACCGTCCGTGTGGAACCCGAGTTTCGCCAGCGGGTGGAGCGACTGCTCGAGGCCTTTGAAATCCCACCACGCGAGGACCCAGCGGGGGCAGACGCCGCGGCCCACGAGCATCGCTCCATCCTCGTGACGAGCGAAGATCGCCCGGATCTGTTGAACGGGGACGAGATCCTCGAGCGAATGCGCGACGCATGGCGACTAGTCCTGAATGTGGACCCGGACTCAAATGTGGACGACGAGGGTGAAGAACTCGGAATCACGCCCTGGTTGTGCCTGGCACGATTCTGCACCGACCAAAGCCCGCACGACGAGTATGCCCAGATCGTGCTCACCGCTGAGAACCTGCGTCGGGCTGAAGAGCTGACTCAGGAATATGTGATCCAGACAGCCAACCCGGGAGGGGACTGGTTCGATGTCGCGGTCATCAGCGCGAACCGCATGACGAAGAAACAAACAGAGGTACTCCTGAATGAGCTGCCAGACTCTAAACCAATCAATGCCAATGCCTTAAAGTCAGAAACACTGTTGGCGTTCCGAGTACTCAAGCCCGCATGAAAGACGATGCCGAGTGAAAGTTCATGCGCGCACCAGACAAAGTTACTGGATCTGCAATGAACTTTGCGCGCATGGGAACCGCGCAGACAAATACTCGAATATGGATCACATAGGGACGAAACGGCGCGGCCCCGCTTCCGTGCCGGGGACTATGAGTACCAACTCAATCACGAACGAACGCAAATCCAGAACACGAAATACGACACGCTCTCGTTTCATCTGGATACACTGCATGCCACCGGGATTTGCGATCCTCGTTCAACCCCGGTATCGTCCCCCTTCCCGCATCCGGTGTCATGAATGACACCTGATCCGGGGTCTGTGCCCGCGAGCGTCGAGGGCATGGAGTTCGTGACCCAGTCACGAAACGCGTCGCTGCGATGTTTTATTGCAGCAAAACAGTTCAAGAACGCGGGATTTCAGGGTGCAATCGGTGCACATCCCGCCTGACCTCAGCCCCGAGTTGGACCCCATCCCAACTCAAGTGCCTAGAGCCAACGGAGTGATCCGGATGTCACCCACACCTTACCGATCTGTTCGTTCCCTCCTCCTTGCCTCCGTCGCGTTCGCGGGTCTTCCCTCCGCCAGCGTGCTCGCGAGCGTCGAGCTCGAGCGTGTCACGCAGCGCGAAGACACACAGGAGGTTCTCGATCGTGCGAACCAACTTCTCATCGAAGGCCAGCTAGTTCGAGCACGAGCCATGCTCCTCGCACTCCAGGACTCGCCCATCAGCGCCACCCTAAGTGACCAGCAAAGCGACCAACTCTGGGCGTTGCTCGCGAAAGCGAACACCATGTTCCAGCGTGCAGATCGCGTTGACATGAGCCTGCAGAAAGCACAACTCGCCCTGAGCACAGACAACATTGTCGAGGCGAAGCGTCAGGCGAACATTGTCATCGAGTCGAGCCGATCCGACTCGGACCAGATCGATGCAGCAAACGCGGTACTCGATCTCTGTGAAGCACGCCAGAACGACGCGATGGGAAAGATCGATGGGGCGATCAATCGTGTCCGCGAGGCATTCAACGCTGGGGATTACGCTCAATCCAAGCTCCTCATCACCCGCATTGGGCAGCTGGGTCTCGAGCTGAACGAAACACAGCAGGACACACTGGATGTGCTCCGTGGCAAGCTCACTTCTATTGAGAAGTCGCAGGGCAACCTCGGCAACTACAACCCCGCGATGGGGATGCTCGCTCCTGAGAGCGGTATGAGCTCCGACTGGCTCACCGGCTCCACGCAGGACGGTGCTCGCACCGGGTCCTACCTCGGCAACCAGCCCGAAGAGCCCACTCAGGCCGAACCCATCGACATCGAACTCGTCGAAGAAGAGCCGCAGGTCGACCTCCTCGACGCAGCACGCAGGTTTGAAGCACAGTCACTCCTCGGCCAGGCGAACCTCGCATTCGAGGAACGACGCTTCAACGAAGCCCTGACCCTGTACACCAATATCGTCACAAACTTCAACGCCTATGTCTCGGCAAATGATCTCGAACTCGCTCGCGAACGGCGTGCCGAAGCTCAGATCCAACTCGGCGTTCAGGGTGGCCCGGAGGATGACATCCTCGGCGACACCGTACGGGATGACTCACTGCTCCTGCAGCGATCGCAAGCCGCGTTCGAGAACTACATGGATCAATCCCGTCAGGCCCTGAGCGAAGGAGATACAGACACAGCTCGTACGCTCGTGGCTCAGGCCGATCTGACGATCAAGCGTGCTCGCGATGTGATGGCTGAGTCCGCTTTCGAGAACTACCAGGACAGAGTCGCGGAGATGATCGCTCAGATCAACTCGACTGAAGAGCAGCAGCGGATTGCAGAGCGTGAAGCCGAACGCGAACGCCTCGCCGAAGAAACCGCTCAGTTCGCCGAGAACCGCCGGCGTGAGCGTGATGAAAAAATCATCGCGAACCTCGAACGAGTCCATGCACTCCAGCAGGAGCTCAAGTACGAGGAAGCCCTCGAGGTTGTTGAATCGATCCTCTTCCTGGATCCATCCAACCCCGCAGGTCTGCTGCTCAAAGACATCATCCAGGACACCCTCATCTACCGTGAGAACCTCGGTTACCAGCGCGACAAGGGCCTGAGCTACGCTCGCCAGTCGCTCGATAATCAGGAAGCCATGGTCGCGACCGACTCGATCATCGGGTACCCGGATGACTGGCCATCGATCAGCTTCCGACGCGGCGACATCCTTGAGTACGCCGAGTCAGAAGCAAACCGTGCTGTCATCGCAAAGATGGACAACACCAAGATGCCCGTCGAGTTCAACGACAACGCATTCGAAGATGTTGTCGGATTCATCGGCTCCACCACCGGGATCGATATCGATGTGGACTGGGAATCACTCGCTGATATCGGTGTCGACCCGGACACACCAGTCGCACTCAAGCTCAACTCCGTGACGATCAATGTCCTTCTCGACCGCGTTCTCGCCAAGGTATCCGACCCGACGCTCCCCGCTGGCTGGGCAGTGCAGGACGGGATCTTGACGATCGCATCAGAAGAAGTTCTCCGTCTCAACACGGTCCTGGAAACATATGACATCCGTGACCTGATCTTCGTCGTTCCTGACTTCGATAACGCCCCAGAGTTCGATCTCGCGAACGCCATTCAGCAGTCTGGCCGTGGCGGCGGTGGTGGCGGTGGTGGCGGATCGAGTCCGTTCTCCGGCGGCACACAGGACCCGCAGGACATCACCAGCCGCGAGGATCGAGTCGATGCGATCATCACCCTCATCCAGGATAATGTTGATCCTGAAGGATGGCGTGAAAACGGCGGTGATACGAGTTCGATCACCGAGCTCAACGGCAACTTCATCATCACATCGACCCCGAAGAACCATCGCGCGATCATCGGCTTGCTGAACAAGCTCCGCCAACAGCGTGCGGTCCAGATCAATGTTGAAACCCGTTTCCTTTCGGTTGACCAGAACTTCTTCGAGCAGATCGGCTTCGACCTCGATGTGTACTTCAACGCCGACAGCACCGAGTATCAGCTCGCACGCGTGATCGATCCATCCCTCCTCCCGAGTGACTACTTCGATTCATCGGGTGCCCTGCTTGATAATGTCAGCGGCGGCGGCAACTTCCCGATCGATACCGACGGTGACGGTGTTGCGGACACCATCGGCCCAATCACACAGCCCGTTCTCGGGCCGGGCTTCAACGGCGGCATCCTCCCCGACGGCACCATTTTGGGCGATGATTCGTGGTCCATTATCCGCGCGGCTCAGAACTCGTTCGGATTGACCGAGTTCCTGGCGAACAGCAGCTCGTTCGCAGGCGATATTCTGAACCTGAATCCCGCGCTGGGCGTGACGGGACGATTCCTTGACGACATCCAAGTCGACTTCCTCGTCGAAGCGACTCAGGCAGACAGCCGAAGCGTCATCCTGACGGCTCCGCGTCTGACCTTCACCAACGGGCAGCGAGCATTCATCGCCGTCACAAACCAGACATCATTCATCTCCGACCTGACACCCGTTGCGGGTTCTGGTGCCGGTGCGTTTGACCCCGTCGTGACCCCGATCTCCGACGGTGTCGTCATTGATGTCCAGGGTGTCGCGTCGGCTGACCGTCGCTATGTCACCCTCACGATCCGGACGGCACAGTCGACAGTGACCTTCGACCCCGAGAACAATGTCACGGTCAGCGGTGCTGCAGGCGGCGGCGGCACGGCCGGCGGCGACTCCTCGGTCTTCTCCGCTCCGATCCAGCGTCCTGAGGTCATCGGGACCCAGCTCTCGACGACCGTGACCATCCCCGACCAGGGCACCATCCTGCTCGGCGGTCAGCGGTTTATCGAAGAAGTTGAGGTTGAGTCCGGTGTTCCGGTCCTGAGCAAGATCCCGATCCTGTCGCGATTCTTCTCAAACCGAATCGATGCAAAGTCAGAGAAGACGCTGCTCATCCTCCTCAAGCCGACCATCCTCATCCAGAATGAGGAAGAGGAACTCAACTTCCCAGGTCTGCTCGACCAGCTCGGACGCTGATTCAACTGCTTTTCCAAACTCGCGGGCGCACCATTCG
>DDGE01000050.1:31271-45584 GCA_002337545.1 Phycisphaerales bacterium UBA1910
CCACCATTCGGTGCGCCCGTTTTTATATGGATCCACCGCTTTCCCCCAACCTGACGCGCCAGAGCCGGCCTCATGCTCTATAGTCACCTCCCCAATACAGTGGGTGCATTGAACGAGGACACACAACGATGAGCGAATCCAGACTCCGAGTCAGCGACAGTGACGGGGTAACCCTGATCGAGTTTGTCGATCGCAATATCCTCGATGAAGCCAATATCCAGGCGATCAACGAGGAGATCACCAGCGAGATCGAGAAGAACTCGACCCCCAAGCTCCTCATTAGCTTCTCAAATGTCGATCACCTTTCATCGGCGGCGCTGGGTGCACTGATCACGATCAACAACAAGATCAAAGAGAAGGCGGGCGAGCTTCATCTCGCAAACATTGACCCGCAGATCTATGAAGTTTTCATGATCACACGCCTCAATAAGCTCTTCAACATTCACGACACGACCGAAGAAGCACGAAGCGCATTCGCGAGTTGATCCCTCACCGTCACGCTCTACGAACCAAATGAACGACCCCAACACCCACATTAAGGGCGCAGCTGCCGTGGACCTCGCGCATGACCGCGAGACGATCACTGCCCTGATTGAGGATCTTCTCGATCAGGCAGAGCAGAGTGGGTTTGGTTCAAGCGCCGTGTTCGCAATTCGCCTTGCCATCGAAGAAGCAATCACCAACGCATTTGAGCACGGCCACCGCGGGCTTGATGATGCCCTGACTGTCCGGGTCGAACATCGGGTCACGCCAGAAGTCTTTGAGATCGCGGTAGAGGATCAGGGCCCCGGATTCAAGCCCGAGGACCTGCCCGACCCAACACTACTGGAAAACCTCTCCAAGCCCTCAGGCCGGGGCGTGATGCTCATGAAAGCATACATGACCGAAGTCGAGTTCAACCCCTCCGGAAATCGGGTTGTGATGCGATACCGGAACCAGGATCAATAAACCGTGATCGGGCCAGTTTACCCCTCATCGACCTTGCTTCGGCAGGGATTTATCCATACTATATCTTGGAATGATTCTAAATAACAGGACTGCGCGGTCCTGAATCATCCGACACTGACGATACCACGCTGTGAGGACTCACATCATGAGCGTTGAACTGCCTTTCTACCTCGATTACGCCGCAACCACGCCCTGCGACCCGCGAGTCGTCGAAGCCATGACACCGTACTTTACCGACATGTTCGGGAACCCCGGTTCACGCAACCACTCCTTCGGGTGGGATGCGGAGAATGCCGTCGATAAGGCACGAGACCAGGTCGCTTCACTCTTGGGTGCAGACGCGAAAGAAATTATCTTCACCTCCGGTTCCACTGAATCGAACAACATCGCCATCAAGGGCACGGCGAACATGTACGCCAAGAAACCCGCGGGTGAAAAGAACCGCGGCCACATCATCACCGCGATCCATGAGCACAAGGCCGTGCTGGATCCGTGCAAGCGTCTTGAAAAAGAAGGCTTTGATGTGACTTGGCTTGAGCCCGGCGAAGACGGGATCATCACACGCGAGTTGATCGAGAACGCGATGCGCGAAGATACGATCCTCGTCACCATCATGTGGGCAAACAACGAAATCGGAACGATCAACGAGATCCCCGAGATCGGCGAGCTCTGCCATGACAAGGGGGTCATTTTCCACACCGATGCAACGCAATGGGTTGGGAAAATGCCGACCGATGTCACAAAGGACAATGTCGATCTGCTCTCGCTCTCCGGGCACAAAATCTATGGTCCCAAGGGCATCGGAGCGTTGTATGTCCGTCGTCGGCGTCCGCGTGTTCGCCTCACCCCCCTGCAAGAGGGTGGCGGTCAGGAACGCGGGTTCCGATCGGGCACGCTCAATGTGACTGGTATCGTTGGACTTGGCAAGGCCTGCGAACTCTGTGCCGCAGACATGGACTCCGAACGGGAGCGGCTCCTCGGGCTCCGCAATCATCTCGAGAGCAAGCTCCAGTCTGCTCTCGATGTTGTCCAGATCAATGGGCAGCAAGACAGGCGTCTCGCCAACATCACAAACATCTCCTTCGGCTTTGTCGAAGGCGAAAGCCTGATGATGGCCTTGAAAGAGATCGCCATGAGTTCTGGCTCGGCATGCACAAGCGCATCGCTCGAGCCCAGCTATGTGCTCAAGGCGCTCGGCGTGGGTGATGATCTCGCCCACTCCTCGCTGCGGATCAGCATGGGGCGGTGGACGACCCCAGAACAAATCGATTACGCCGCGGATAAGATCATCGAGGCGGTGACGAAGCTCCGAGAACTATCGCCTCTGTTCGATATGCACAACGAAGGCATCGATATCACCAAGATCGAGTGGGCACACCACTAGGTCGAACGAACAATACATCCCCCACCAATGAGGTGAACCATGGCATACTCTGAAAAAGTCATCGAGCATTACGAAAAACCCCGCAATGTGGGGACTTTCGGGACGCAGAAGGAAATCAAGGAACGCGCCGATATCGGCGTTGGACTCGTCGGCGCCCCCGAGTGCGGCGATGTCATGCAGCTTCAGATCAAAGTCGACGAAGGCGGCAAGATCGAAGATGCGAAGTTCAAGTGTTTCGGCTGCGGCTCCGCGATCGCTTCCTCCTCGCTCGCCACAGAATGGCTCAAGGGAAAAACCCTCGAAGAAGGTATGGAGATCAAAAACACCCAGATCGTTGAGGAGCTCTCACTGCCTCCAGTGAAGATCCACTGTTCGGTCCTCGCTGAGGATGCGATCAAGGCCGCGATCGAGGATTACAAGCACAAGAACGGGTGACTGAGCGATCCACAAACGCCCTTGGAGCGTATAGAATCCTGACCCGATCGAGCGGAAACGCACGCCCGGCATGAAGCAGGGCAAGGAGTACAGAATGAGCACCGAAACAACACAGGATCAGGCAGTCATCGTGACAGAGGCCGCCGCAAAGGAAATCAAGTCCATCATCGAGAACCAGGATCTCGATCTTGAGAAGGTCCGTTTGCGTGTCGGTGTGAAAGGCGGAGGGTGCTCCGGTTTCAGCTACCTCCTCGATCTCACCGAGACCCAGAAGGACAGCGACGAGGTCTTCGAACAGCACGGGATCAAGATTATCATCGATCCTAAGTCACTGCTCTACCTGGGCGGCGTGATCGTCGACTTTAAGGATGAACTCATGGGACGCGGATTTGTCTTCAACAATCCCAACGCCACCAGCAGCTGTGGATGCGGTTCCAGCTTCGCCGTTTGATCCTGCCCAACTGATACGACCCCCAAACGCCCTCCTTTCATCGGGGCGTTTTTCTGTTTATGGGTTGCAGAATCCATTACGATACGGTTGAATAGATCCTTGCCCGCTCGGGCGCCCATGCGAACCTCAACTCCACACGGAACGCGACTCCATGACTGAAACACCTGTCCCGCTCGATACGACACAGGGGTACTGTCCACCCACCGCGGTCCAGTTTAGTGTGTTCCTCACGAACAAAGTCGGGAAGATGCTCGATCTCACAGAGCACCTCGATGACGCTCATATTGAACTCTGTGCGATCTCCGTCCACGAGGCCTCTGACCATGCCGTCGTTCGGATTATCACGGATAACGCCGCTGAAACCTGCAACATGCTGAAAGCGACAGGATTCCCGTTCTCCCAGCGGGAGGTTCTCCTTGTAGAACTGAGCGAAGGCCATTCGCTCTCTAAACTTTGCCTGTTCCTGCTCGGCGCTGAGATCAATATCGCGTTTGCGTACCCCTTGATGCATCACAATACTGAAAACCCCTCGATCGCGATCGCCGTCGATGACCCCACCCTGGGAGGCCAGATACTCTCTCGAAAGGGTTTCAAGATGCTCGGCGAGTGCGACCTTCATGGATGACCCGAACACTTGATGTGTATACCCCTTGTTTCTGCCGGTTTTTCATATTCCTGTCAACCTGAGTGGCATCTGACCGGTATCTTGAAAGAACCCCAACACCAAGCCCGTCCCCGGGCGCTGAGGAGTGATGACATATGAACCACAGCCTTACCGCAATAGCAGGCCTTTGTGCCGGCCTTACTCTGCTGACATCCCCCGCGCTCTCCGGACCGGAGCAGGATAAACAAGCACATGCTGGCAACGACCGCCTCTCACTTGAAGAGATCGTCGGCGAGGTGAAACTCCCCGAGCTCTTCATCGGATCCAAAGCCCCCGAACTGCAGATCGCCAAGTATGTGAAGGGTGATTCCGTTGAGCAGTTCCAGGACGGCAAGGTCTATGTCGTTGAGTTCTGGGCGACTTGGTGCGGGCCGTGCATCGCCGCATTCCCCCACCTCTCCGAGCTGCAGGCAGAGCATAAAGACGATGCGCAGTTCATCGGTGTAAATATCTGGGAACGCTTCCCGGACCAGGCAACCAGAATCAATGAGATCGAGAAGTTTGTCGCCGACCAGGGCGATCGCATGAGCTACACCGTCGCGGTCGAAGTCGATTCCAAGATGTCAGACACTTGGATGCTTCCCGCCGGCCAGAACGGTATCCCCGCAGCGTTCATCGTCGATGGCACCGGCACCATCGCATGGGTTGGGCATCCGATGGCCATGGACGCCCCCCTTGAGTCTGTCATCGAAGGCAACTTCGATGCATCAGACGCAATCGAAAACTATAAGAACGACACCCGAATCGGCATGGCTTTCGAGATGTTCGAGTCCGGACTCAAGAAGGGCGGCGACATCGAGCAATCCATGATGATCGCAAATATCCTGAGCAACAACCACGCTTCGGATCCGGGCTCACTCAATCGCATGGCCTGGAGCCTGCTCGCATCCGAGCACGAGAAGCTCAACGAGAAGCACTACCAGTTTGCGTACGATGCAATGAAAAAGGCGTGCGAAAAGACGAACTGGGAAATGTGGATGCTCCTCGATACATACGCGAAGGCAGCCCACAAGCTCGGCAAGAACGATGAAGCGGTCAAATGGCAGACAAAGGCCATCGAACTGATGCCCGAGCAGTACGAGCGATACAAGCCCGAACTCGAAGCGGCACTTGAGACATACAAGAACGCGGGTTAAAACCCAACAGTGATCAGCTATTACAAAAACACCCCGCACATCGCGGGGTGTTTTTCATATTGCATCCATGATCCAGAATGATCTTGTGTCAAATCAACTCAGTGCAAGCCACGCGCACCGAGCCAGTGCTCGGAATCGATTGCTGCCTGGCACCCCATACCGGCGGCGGTGATCGCCTGACGGTATGTCGCGTCAGCAACATCACCCGCAGCAAAGACGCCCTCGATGTTCGTCTTGCTCGATCGGGTTTTGAGCTCGATGTAACCCGACTCGTCAAACTCAAGCCCGGACTCTTTGAGGAACTTTGTCGCAGGGGTGTGACCGATCGCGACGAACATACCCTTCACCGGAAGATCGGACAACTCGCCCGTGACAGTGTCCTTGAGTCGCACGCCGCTGATTTTCTCGTTGCCGTGCTCATCCTTCTCGCTCAGACATTCGACCACGGCTTTGTTCCAAAGCACCTCCGCGTTGGGCTTGCTCAGGAACCGCTCCTGCATCACACGCGAGGCGCGGAGCTCGTCACGACGGTGGATGACATAGACCTTGGACGCGAAGTTGGTGAGGTATGTCGCCTCTTCCATCGCGGTATCGCCACCACCAACGACACAGAGAGGTTGATCACGGAAGACGGGAAGCGCACCGTCACATACCGCGCACGCACTCACGCCGCCACCAGTGGTTGCCAGACGCATCTCACTCTCTAAGCCCAGCCAGTTCGCTGTGGCCCCAGTCGAGATGATGACCGCATGTGCCTGGATCGTGTCCCCGCTCGAAGTGTGCAGCGTGTGCGGCGAACCGTCATTGCTGAACTCGCATCGCGTGATATCCTCGCCGACGACCTGAGTCCCGAACCGCTTCGCCTGCTGTTCGAACTTCATCATCATCTCTGGTCCGGCGATCCCGTCTGGGAACCCGGGGTAGTTCTCGACATCCGTCGTCAGCATCAACTGCCCGCCCGGGAGGATGGGCCCGGGGTCCTGTTTCGCAACACCGACATAAACAACGGGGTTGAGGTTCGCGCGGGCTGCATAGATCGCCGCAGTCCAACCGGACGGGCCAGACCCGATGACAACGACCTTGTGCACTTTATTCTGGGTATCAGTCAATCTGTTGCTCCTATTTCCTCTGCCGCTCGATACCTGCGATGCAGGGGGAGGGGAACCCTCCTTATTCATGGAGTATTCCCGGATTGAGCGGGACAGATCCTAGCACCCCCATCGCACGAGAAAAACGGGCACACCGCTCTGGTGTGCCCGTTCGTTCGTAGAGAAATGAGTACGAGTTTGGGTTTTCAAAGAAGGGCTGCTGATCAGCCGGCCTTCATGCTGCGATCGTTCTCTCGAATACTGGGAGCCCGCTGATCATCAGCGCCGAGATCCTCGAATGCGTTGTCTGAGCGACGGAAGAACCGCGATGGCTTTGAGTCATTCAAGCGCTCGTTCAGACGCTCTAGGGATTCCTCAATGATCTGACGCACTCGCTCACGAGAGATGCCAACTTCACCGGCAATCTCCTTGAGTGTCAGCGGCTCAGACCCATCGAGACCGAATCGCAGACGCAGAATCTCAGCTTCACGATCGTCGATCGTCTCCATCAGACGACGGAGGATCCCGAGTTCTTCTTCCCGCAACGATTGCTCATCGGGGGCGTCGGAACGGTAATCTTCAACGATGCCATCGAGCCCGACCGCTTCGCCGTCGATATCGCGAGGGGCCTGGTTCGGTGCATTGAATGCCTTCACGGCACGCTTAATGATTTGCACCTTCTTGAGAGGAAGATCCATCGACTCCGCGAGTTGTTCCATACTTGGCTCGTGGCCGAGTTCGGCGCGAAGCAATCGCGAGTGCATCTTCCACTTCGCGATAAGCTCAACCATGTACGCGGGGATGTGGATCGGTTGATTCGCGTTCATCAGAGCACGCTTGATGCCCTGCTTGATCCACCAACTGCCATAGGTGCTGAACCGTGCACCCTGCGCTGGATCAAATCCTTCGACGGCACGCATCAGTCCGATGTTGCCTTCCTCGATGAGGTCCGTGATGGGAAGACCACGGTTGGTGTATTTCTTGGCAATCGCGACTACGAGACGAAGGTTGCTCATGATCATCCGCTCACGCGCCTGGGGGCACTGCTCGTTGATGATCCGCCAACCGAGCTCTCGCTCCTCCTCCGCAGTCAGCAATGGATAGCGGTTGATCTCCTGCAGGTATGTCTGCAATGAAGACTTGACGCTAGACGACGCCCCGCGTGTACGGGACACAGACGAACTAATAGATGTGCTCACTTTCCTACCCTACCCTTTCCGCAGCAAGCGCTGCCGGAAATAAACAGATGGCTGGGGGGACAGAGATCCCTCCCACTACTCCGTTCGTCAGTGTAACCGAATGGTTCCATCGGCGGAACCCGAAAAGCCCTGAAGTCAGGGGAATTTCTTGGGTTCCTGTGGACCACAACTTAGCCCGTTTGCAAGGGTTAGCACGATCAGGGGCCCTTTTTGAGAATATGATCGGTCTCTGGAAAACTTTATTGGCATCCGCAAGAATCCGTGGCACACTGCGGCCCGCAACGCCCGATACGGAGAAGCATGGAACGCGATCTCACTGAAATGCTGGAGGAATGGCCCTTCGAAGCGGGAAAAATCTCCGTTCGTGTCATCGAGGGCAAAGATGGTGAACCCCGCATCCAGGTTCGGCTTGATCTGGGGCTTCTTCAGATGCATGTCTCAGGACGCCCAGACGGGAAGCGTCCCGAGGGGTACGACTCGCTCCTGGACTACCACGAGTCTCACATAGATCAGCTTCAGATGGACGAACTCCAGAACCTGGAATCCGCCTCTGAGCCGCAAACCGATGCAGAGATTGAGACCTTCATAGAAAGCGATGAAGAAGAGGAAGAGGATGCGACCATCCCCCGTTTCCTGACCGGCGAAGAATGCAAGGCCCTCCGCGAAGAAGCCCAGCAGTACTACCACAGATACATCGCGCTTCTTGTTCTTGAGGACTACGAAGCCGTGGTTCGTGACACCTCACGCAACCTGCGCGTGCTCGATCTCTTCCGCGACTATGCACTGGAAGAGGAAGACCGGCATGCCATGGAAGGCCATCGACCGTACATCATGATGATGCGTGCACGCTCGCTCGCGAGTCTCGCGATGAAGGCGGAAGAAAACAAAGCCGCGATCTTTGCGATCGACGAGGGGCTTGAGTCTCTCAAGCAGTATTACGATTCGCTCGAGCATCCCGAGCTCTATGAAGAATCGGGCGAAGTACAGATGCTACGCGATATGCGCGATGCGCTCGTTCCCAAACTCCCCGTCAGCCAGAAGGCAGAGCTCCGCCAACGCCTCGACGCGGCGATCGCGTCAGAGAACTTCGAGCTCGCCGCGATCCTACGCGATGAGATACGCATGCTCGGCGGCGACGCGAGCTGACTCGCAAGCTCAGGGCGTTTGCGTTCCACGCTCCGCGCGGGCCCGTTTGACGAGCACCGAGAGCAAGGTGACATCAGAAGGTGTGATGCCCTCCAGACGCGACGCCTGACCAAAGGTCGCCGGCTTGAACTTGTCGAGCGCCATCCTGGCCTCGGTCCGCATCGACTCCAGAGCCAAGTAGTCCATCCAATCAGGGAGCGGGCGGTGCTCGAGCTCTGAGCTGCGTTCGATCTCCCGTCGTTGCCGTTCCACATACGGTGCGTATCGCGCCTCGGAATGAAGGGTCAGCCACACTCCGCGTGCCTGCTCTCCGAGTTCCGGTTCGAGTGCGTTTTTCAGATCCTGCATCGTGAAGCCTGGCTCGAGCGATCTCTGTTCAATGGTTTTCTCGCCATCCTTGATCGTCCGCATGAGCTCTCGACCGCGTTCAAGCACACCCATCCGATGCGTATGGCGAGCCCACCGCTCGTGTCCCAAATCAGAATGCTCGAGCAACCCAAGCCTCTTTGCGATGGGCGTCAACCGATCCGGCGCGTTATCGCCTCGGAGAATCAGACGATGCTCCGCCCGACTCGTGAACATCCGATAGGGCTCGCGGGGGGTCTTCGTGACGAGATCGTCCATCAGCACCCCGATGTATGCTTCGTCGCGTCCGAAGTTAAATGGCGTGTACCCCTCGTCACCATCGCGCGCGAGCAAGGCCGCGTTGATCCCAGCGACCAGACCCTGCGCGGCCGCCTCCTCGTACCCGCTCGTGCCATTGATCTGACCGGCGAGAAACAGGTTTTTGACTCCACGGGCCTGCCCAGTCGTCAGGATTTGATGCGGGCGGACCATGTCATACTCGACCGCGTAACCGTGCTGGAGGATCTCCGCTTCGGAACAGCCCGGCATCCGTTTGACGATCTCGTCCTGAATGTCTGCCGGCAAACTCGTCGCGATCCCGTTGCAGTAGACCCAATCGCTCTCGAGTGATTCGGGCTCAAGGTACACACCATGCGATTCACGCTCCCGAAAACGAACAACCTTGTCCTCGATGCTCGGGCAGTACCTCGGTCCTTGCGCAAGATTCCCAGAGTACATCGGGGCACGATCGAGATTCGCTCGGATCAGCTCATGCGCTTCCTCACTCGTTCGCGATTGCCAACAACCGACCTGCTTCAGCATGGGGAACCGGTCACAGCATGTCGACCCGATCGACCAACCCTGCGGCGTCATCTCCGAGAATGGAATCGGATGCTCGTCGCCAAACTCCAGATCGAGCGCCTCTGTATCAATAGTGCTTTCACGCAGTCTTGGTGGTGTTCCGGTCCGCAGACGCCCAAGTTCAAAGCCGAGTTCCGTCAGACATGCCGAAATCCCGTACGCGGCCGCCTCACCGCGGCGTCCGCCCGGCTGCTGATCCTCACCCGTGTGCATCAACCCACGCATGAAGGTACCCGTCGTGAGGACGAGCGTTGGTGCGAGCAGATCATGTTCCCCATAGCTCGTGTCGATCCGCACCCCCACTGCTCGCTTTGAATCATCGCCGGAAACAAGCAGTTCTTCGACCGTTCCCTCGATGATGTCGATCTCTGATCTCGCCGAGATGATGTCCTGTGCCACCCGGGCATAGGCGGCCTTGTCGGACTGACAACGCTGCCCATGCACCGCTGCCCCCTTGGAAGTGTTAAGGACCTTGAACTGGATCCCCGTCGCATCCGCGACGAGCCCCATAAAACCCCCCATCGCGTCAATTTCACGGACGAGTTGCCCCTTGGCAAGCCCCCCGATGGCTGGATTGCAGCTCAGCATCCCGATCTTGGACGCTGCGATCGTGATCAATGCGACACAAGAACGCTGCCCGAGCATGTTCGCAGCCGCCCATGCGGCTTCGAGCCCGGCATGTCCGCCTCCAATCACGATGACCTGATAGTCCTTTTCCATCACGGATTTTACGCAAGAATCGGTGAAATCAAGCGTTCCTCGGGCGTACATATCTTGGCAGGGCCCTGTTTGTCTGGTACCCTATCTGTATAACGAAATACACCTATTTCAATGGAAGGATTGTTGATGAAGTATCCCTGCGCTCTCCGCACCACCCTGAGCTTGGCCGCAATCGTTGGCACGATGGCTGCTTTGAGCTCGATAGCGATGGCCGACGAGATCGTCATGCGCGACGGTACTGTGCACACCGGCAAGGTCGTATCACGCGATCGGCGATCCGTGACGATCGACACAGAGGTCCACGGCATCAACACCCGTCTAAAGCTCGATCGACGACAGGTAAAGTCCATCGTCATTTCTGATGACGAACCGGTCACCACCACAACCCCAACCAGTACCCCATCGATCCCCTCACTCCCATCCGCGAGCGAAGAGGTCGAAGAAGTGGAAAACAAAGTCCTCAAGCGAGAAGGCTACAACCTCGTCTTGGAGATCCCGCTCGAGGGTACTTTCGGTGATGACATCTATCCGCTCGGTGTCGCCAACTCGCTCGCTTGGGCAAAGGAAGTCGGCGTCACGGATGTCGTCTTCCGCATCAACTCCGGCGGCGGGCAGGTCTGGTGTGCAACCGACATGGTCGACATCATGAACGACTACCATGACGACTTCAAAATGCACATGCTCATCGAGTCCGCGATCAGCGCATCGATTTGGCCGAGTTTCAACTGTGACACCATCACCATGGCACCCGGGTCAGACTTCGGCGGCGCTGTTGTGTACACCGCTCGAACCGGAAACCTTGAAGTCGATAAGAAAATGAACTCGATCTGGGCGAACAAGCTGGCCTCAGCCGCTGAAGCGCAGGGGCACCTCGGTATCCTTGTCCCCGCGATGATCGTTTCAGAGAACGCCGTCTACGCGTACAAGGACGAGAGCGGCGAGTGGGCATTCTCCAATACCACAGAGGGGCTCCCGAGAAACTACGAAACGATTGATAGCCCGGACACCATTCTCACGCTGACTCAGAAACAAGCACTCAAGTATGGGCTCACATACGGCATGACCGATGGGAACTCGCTTGAGGAGTTCTGCAGGGTTCATGGGATCGAAAAATGGGACAACGCAGGCGACTTTGGATACGAGACCGTTGAGAACGATGTAGAAGACTGCAAGCGTGTGCGAGACCGGCTCGAAGCCGCCATCAATGGATTCTACTCAGAAATGGGGATCTTTGAATCCAACGGCAATATCCGCATCGCGGGAGCTGCACTCCAGAGCATGAAGAAGCATCTCGGGCAATACAAGCGCTACATCCGCCAAGCTGAAGAGATGCACATGCCCTCAATCGTCGACAGCTTTGATGAGGCGATCGATGTCACATACTGGCAGGACTGGATCATGGAGACCCAGCGCAAGATTCGCATCATCAAGGGTCCCTGAACTCTCGAATATTTCAACGAACAATACCAGTTCAACGAAGCCGTCATTGTCCGTAAAAAAGCCCCGTCCGAAGATCGGGGCCATGGATGAAGGCGGCTTTTTCTATTGGGCGGATCGTGCGTGTCAGTTACACGATGGCGTCAACGACAATCCGAAGCGGGCACGCCCGATGTCCTGACCGCCATAATCGATGCCGCGAAGCCCGAAACGGGTCCATCGGTATCGCTGACAGTACTCCGTTGTTTCACCGAGCCCAGACTTGGGCAAGGGGAAAGTGTCGATCGGCACATAGGTCTGAGTCCATTCCTGATCTGGGGACTCTGGGCTCCATCCTGCGTTTGCATCCGATGTCTGCTCGTTCCTGACCGAGCCGTCGAAGAATGCCAGATTGCATCGAGATTCCGGGTATGCGAAGTAGAGCCCGTCGCGATTTGAGAATCGATCAAACTCTTCGAACATCATGACCTTCCCCGCGGGGTGTGCAACATGCATGAACTTGCGATTTCCGAGCGGAGTCTCCTGATTTGGATCTCCTGAACCGACGGCACGGAAGAGGTGAGGCGTTTCTTCAACGGGTGCGTATGTCAACTGCCCGGGTGTACCGTCTGTGTTCCATGCCGCGGGGACCATCTGATAAGTAGATGCGAAGGGCCAACGCTGAAGCACGGCACGATTTGTCCAGTTCGGATCCGTGTCATACCCAGTCTGGCTCGGTATCCCTTCGGCATAGGGGACCCCGGACCCGGCACCAAACTCGAGGGGGTTCTCCTGCCATTGGATCAGGTTGCGATCGAGCGGGCTGGCTGCGATTGGTTCTGGCTGGGTGTCAGTCAGGAAATCCAACAAGACGAGATGCGAATAGCGTCGATGCGGAAGCCGATCGCGATAGTTCTGGATCTTAAAGGTGCCGGTCACACGCCCCGTGACACGCATCAGGATTTCCTGATTCTGATCGGCCGCGGCTTCCTGATCGTTCGCCGGACGCCGCACCTGCCCCGATGGCAAGGTATAGACCTCGCCGCCGCGCCAGGTGTAGGAGAAGATCCTGTCCGCGTTATCTGATGCGTAGTTCGCCGCCGCGGTGTTCAGACTACGCAGGTTTGACTGGGACTGCAGGTTCTTTGCTGAGAGTTGGGCCTGCCCGAGCGCAGGAAGCAGGATACCAATGAGCAGCGCGATGATCGCGATCACCACCAACAGTTCAATCAATGTAAATGCGCATGGCGCACCCCGACTCCGGTGTGTGTGCACAACAACCTCCGTTCATATGCGTGCGCGCAACAACCAATCAACCATTGAATGGTGTCTGCGAGCACATGTGATGTGTTTGGAACGGGGAGCCCCTGTTCAGCCAAGCTCTTGCGCGTTGGCTCTCACACCCGTCTAACCGATCAGGAGTTGCACGAGCGTCATTGCCCGAGTTCCTGATCCTTGTCCGGCCATCCACGCATCAGTTCCCCGACGAGTAGCGTGCCAGCTATCTATACCGTTTGCATCTGCAACGGTTCCATCGTATTGAGCGGAAATGTATTGATAAAAAAACATCCCACCTAAATTGGTGGGATGTTCATGTATTCATGTACGCACAATATTAGTTCGTGCAATCTGGGTCCTGCTCGAGGTCGTACTGAGCACGCCCGATGTCCTCGCCGCCAAAGTCGATGCCCTGCAGCCCGTAGCGGGTCCAGCGGTAACGCTGGCAATATTGCGTGGGATCATTCGTCCCACCTTTGGGCAGCGGGAAAGTGTCGAGAGGAACATAAATCTGTGTCCAGGCGGGCTGTTCCGGTTCGTCTGGGTTCCAGCCAGGGTTTGCGTCTGCGGTCTGCTCGTTGCGGACAGAGCCGTCGAAGAACGCGAGGTTGCACTTGGCCTCGGGGTACGCGAAGTACAGGCCCGCTGAATCCGAGAAGCGGTCAAACTCTTCGAACATCATCACCTTGCCGGATGGATGAGCAACCTGTGTGAACTTGCGGCGACCGAGCGGCGGGGAGAACCCGGCGCTGGATGTGGTGAAAGTATGAGGCGATGCTGAGTGCGGGATGTAGGTCGATGCACCCGCGATGCCGTCGCTGTTCCATGCTGCGGGAACAGTCTGGTAGGTCGAGGCGAAGGGCCAACGCTGACGGACAGCTGTCTCCAACCATACGCTATCGTCATCGTACCCCTCAGGCGCTCCGTCAGCATACGGGACGCCAGAACCTGAACCGTACTCGAGCGTGTTCTCCTGCCATGTGATCAGGTTGCGATCGAACGGGCTGGCCGCGATCGGCTCGGGCTGAACATCGGTCAGGAAGTCCAGGAGCACGAGGTGCGAGTAGCGACGGTGCGGGAGTCGCGACGAGAAGTTCTGAATCTTGAATATCCCGCTGACGCGCCCTGTGACACGCT
This sequence comes from Phycisphaerales bacterium UBA1910, assembly GCA_002337545.1. GTDB lineage: Bacteria > Planctomycetota > Phycisphaerae > Phycisphaerales > UBA1924 > UBA1924. Next base: position 45,480 of record DDGE01000050.1, read on the forward strand.
GCAGGATTTCCTGATTCTGGTAGGCGGCCGCCACCTGATCATTGTTCGCGGACTTTGGACGCCCATCCGGCAGGTAGTAAGTCTCACCCGCACGCCAGGTGTAGC
>DDGE01000050.1:45842-46167 GCA_002337545.1 Phycisphaerales bacterium UBA1910
ATGAGTGTGAACGCTCGGCTTTTATTTCGCATATCAAAGTCCATTCGATGAGGCTTGAAGCGTGTGTTCGTCTCGTACATTTGTCCATGCTATCAGAGACACTCAGTATCTGCGAAAAGAGTCCATAGAAAAACCCCACTTTCGCGTGGGGCTCTTGAAAACTGAAACTTGAGATCAGACTCGATTACCGGGTGCAGTCGGGGTCCTGATCCAGATCGTACTGTGCACGACCGATGTCCTCGCCACCGAAGTCGATGCCTTGGAGCCCGAAACGGGTCCAGCGGTAGCGCTGGCAATACTGAGTCGGATCGTTCAAGCCGCCCTT
>DDGE01000050.1:46356-46821 GCA_002337545.1 Phycisphaerales bacterium UBA1910
TCAGCATCCGGTTCTGCTGGGTTCCAGCCCGGGTTTGCGTCTGCGGTCTGCTCATTGCGGACAGAGCCGTCGAAGAACGCGAGGTTGCACTTGGATTCGGGGTACGCGAAGTACAGGCCTGCAGAATCCGAGAAGCGGTCAAACTCTTCGAACATCATCACCTTGCCGGATGGATGCCCAACCTGCGTGAACTTGCGGCGACCGAGCACGAGCCCGTTTGTGCCTTGGAAGAGGTGAGGTGTATCGGACACGGGGATATATGTCCCAGCCCCTGCGATGCCGTCGGTGTTCCAGGCTGCGGGGACCATCTGGTAGGTCGAGGCGAAGGGCCAACGCTGACGGAAGGGAGTATCCGCCCAGTCGCCACCATTGCCATCGTCGTAGCCCTCGGGAACGCCGTCTGCGTAAGGAATACCGGAGCCGGAGCCGTACTCAAGCGGGCTTTCCTGCCATGTGATCAGGTTG
>DDGE01000016.1:0-18361 GCA_002337545.1 Phycisphaerales bacterium UBA1910
TCGTCGCTGTACCGAGTTCAGGACGGCCGATTTGAGCAGATCGGGCTGAGCTTTGTGTCGCATACATTCTTCCCGATTCAGGGCAATGCCTGTGGGCTTGGGTGCACACCCGGCACTCCGGGTATGCTCGGGGTTGGCTGCTCGGATACCATCGGCGCGGGGCTCGCGGGCGGACAAAGTGGTATGGGGCCACGCATCGAGATCGATCCGTGGAGCGGCGACTTTCCCTACCCCTTCTCCACCATCAATCAATCGGGCAACGCCGTGTACAAGCGACTGAAAGCCCGCATCGCGGATCTGAGTGACACCTCGGCGCTCTACTTTGTTGAGCGGCAGTACATCAGCAATGAAGAAGCCCCCGTTGCGCGAGACAACAACACCAGTTACCGGCGTGTGATATTTACGCCCGGGTCGAACTCGCCACAACTGCTCAGTGGCACCATCTCGGGGTATCCGGCGATCAGCGCGTGGCGGGATAACGGACAGGGGCCGGGCATGCCCGACCCCAACATCATGATCTCATCAGTACACCTTGCGGGTGATGGGCAAGTCGTTGTTGGCTCCAGGGCGACAAGCTTGGGGCATCAGATGTGGCGGTACGATTACGCAGTGCAGAACATGAACGCGTCGCGGGGCATCAATGCGCTCCGTATTCCCATCGGCTTCAATCGCAGCGCGACCGATCCATATTTCCATGATGTCGAGTACATCGACGAGGTAGACAACCAGATCGACGGGACGGACTGGGGTTTCAGCGTCGTCAGCGGATTCGCCTCGTGGGAAACCGGCGCGAGCTTCGATCAGAACCCGCTGGCCAACGCGATCCGCTGGGGCACGACCTACTCCTTCTCGTTCGTCTCACCCCAACCACCCACGACCAAGGTTGCGGAACTGGGCGTGTTCAACGATGATGGCAGCGGGCCCGTGATCGCCTCGGTTGTGGCTCCGATCAGCGGGCCCTGTCGCGTGGACATGAACGCGGACGGCACGCTGAACTTCTTCGATATCTCCACCTGGATCAACGCGTTCAACAGCGGCGATCTGAACGCGGATTTCACCGGCGACGGCGTGTTCGATTTCTTCGATGCCTCCGCCTACCTCAACGAGTTCATTCAGGGGTGCATGTAAGGCCTGTATCTGGGGAATCACGAGCATTTCTGCGGGAACCGTGGGTGGTCTGTATCCGTATCGTTAATTGTCCGAAAAGGGCTGGGTCGGCGTGCGCGCCGGCTTGAACGCGTTCGCGTCGCGGCCCGACGCCTACAGACTGAATCAGGAGAAACCCCAATGAATCACATGGGAATGCGCTCGATCACCCTACTTGCACTCACCGCGGGCACTGCGATGGCTCATGAGCCACAAGCTGATACCGCGGGCCAGAACATCGATAATGGCGCCCTAACCAAGGTTCACGGCTGCTGGCAGGGCGACCACGGCACCCTCGAGGGCGGGGTCTTCTACCTCCCGACCGATGAGGACGCCCTGCAGGTCATCGAGGCGGTCGAGCTTGCAAATCGGGGTGTGCCCGATAACCGGGTGGACTTCGTCATCGTCGGCGACGGGTACACCGCGTCCGAGCAGGCGCAGTTCCACACGGACGCGACGAGCATCCAGAACAACTTCTTCCGCTATGAGCCCTTCATCACCTACGAGTCCTACTTCCGCTGGACGCAGGTCGAGGTGATCTCCAATGAATCGGGCGTCGACAACGACCCGGACCAGGGGATCAATCGCGACACCGCGCTGGACATGTCGTACTGGTGCAGCGGGACCGAGCGTCTCTTGTGTGTGAGCGTGTCCAAGGCGTACCAAGCCGCGGCGAGCGCGCCGGATATCGATCAGGTCATCGCGATCTCCAACTCCAGCAAATATGGCGGCGCGGGATATCCGAGCAACAATCTCGGCACGGCCGCGGGACAGAATGGCTCGGCAGTCGAGATTGCGATCCATGAGATGGGACACTCGCTGGGCGACCTCGCGGACGAGTACACCTATGGCGGACCGACCACATACAGCGGCAACGAGCCTAGCGCTCGGAACTCATCGACATTCGATCGTCAGACACAACTCGACAATCAGACCAAATGGTGGCGCTGGATGGATGAGTTCATCTCTGGCTTTGACGGCACGGTGAGCACTTACGAGGGCTCGAGTTATTCCCAGCTTGGGGTGTATCGCCCCTCAAACAACTCGATGATGCGGAGCCTGAACCGCCCGTTCAACCTCCCCAGTGCCGAGCGGCTGATTCATCAGATTTATCGCGAAGTCAATCCAATTGACGATGGCACCGCGGACGGGTCGGTCCTGACAGCGAGCGATGTCGCGTGGGTCCAGCCCATGCAACCAAACGGTCACGATCTTGATGTTGTGTGGTACCTCAACGGGAACATCATCATCAGCGCGATCGGGCAGACCCAGCTCGATCTCTCCACCCTCTCCCTCGATTCAGGGACGAACGAGATCAAGGTCGAGGTCACGGACCCGACGCCTTGGGTACGGGAAGAAACGATCCGGAACAACTTCCTGACAGAATCTCGCACCTTCACCGTGGAAGCCTGTGTCGCGTCGGCAGATTTCAATGGCGATGGCCTGCTCGATTTCTTTGATGTATCCGCCTTCCTGTCCGCGTACAACGCACAGGACGAATCCGCGGACTTCAATGGCGATGGTGAGTTCAACTTCTTCGATGTGTCCGGGTTCCTCACGAGTTTTAATGAGGGTGGATGCTGAGGAGCCCATGGAGAATCTTCAAAGTACGCACCCGAAACGCAATAACCCGCTTTCAAGGGCGTTTTCTTTGATGAGGTGTGTGCCTGAGGGGTACGCTGTGCAGGCCCTAGGTCCGGTTTTTTGGAAAGTGCTTTGAAAATACCGGTTCTCGGGGTCAAAATCAGTGTACGCGCGGGCCATCTCGCGGTTTCATTCGATCGGGACCAGGATTCCGGCGAATCAGATATAGAGTGATGGATAGGCTCGATCGTCCTCAACTGGGCATCGACGACGGAAACGGGAGGTACTTTGACTATGCGGAACAAGATGAAATCGGTCCTGACTCTCAGCGCGGGGTTGCTCGCGATCAGCACCTCAGGCGTGATGGCGCAAGCCCTCGACCGCAAGGACCTCTCCCCAGAAACACCCGCTGTGATGCAGCCGGGTGTTGAGAACAAAGGGGCTCTCGTCTTCTCGAGCAAAACCCAGGACGCGGGCGAAATCTTCGACCAAGAAGATGTAAAGCTCAGCTATCTTTTCAGAAACACGGGTTCTGGCCCGCTCACCATCACACAGGTGAAGACCTCCTGTGGCTGCACCGTGCCCGAACTTTCAAAGAAGACCTACATGCCCGGCGAATCCGGCACGCTTGATGTCACCTTTGATCCCAAAGGCAAGCACGGCATGATCGCCCGGAACATCACCGTCTTCACGGATTCCGAATCCACGCCATCGGAGACTTTGATCGTCCGTGCGTTCGTAAAACCGATCGTCGTGCTTGATCCCAAGATCATTCCTTTCGAGGCCGTCCAGAAGGGCTCGTCCGCGACCAAAGAGTTCAAGGTATATGGCCGCACAGATGACTTCAAGGTCACCCGCGCGACCGTGGCCAAGCCGAATATCTTTGACATCGAAGTCGAGGACAAGGGCGAGGTTGAGTACAAGGGCGAAACCCTTCGCATGTCAGTCATCCGCGTGACGGTCAAAGAAGGCGCGAGCCCGGACAACCACCGCGCAGATGTAACGATCCGCACGAATGACGAACGCCGCTCGATCATGTCCGGCACCGTCATCGCACGCGTGCTCGGCGATCTGGCCATGGACCCGGTCCGCGTGACGATGGGTCGCATGGTCGTTGGGGATACCTTCGAGAAGGTGTTCCATGTGAAATCAAAGAGCGGGACGGCGTTCAACCTCGAGAGCGTTGCCTTCAACACGATCGCGCTTGAGTCCGAAACAACCTTCGAACCAGCGAACGAAGAGAAGACCGACTGGATCGTAAAAATCACCGGCACCGTTGTCGCACCTGCGCCCCGGTTCAATACCCCGATCCGTATTACCACCGATGTTGCCGACGAGAAGGAACTGACCATGCAGATGTACGGTCAGCTCCGCGCTCAGTAACCCGTTCTCGCTCTGGAGTTTCCATCCATGCGATGCATGCACATCACTTCCGGGCTGCTCTCGATTGTGGGAGCAGCCTTTTTGTTCGGGACGGTTCACGCGCTTGTGATCGATCCGATTGATATCTCCAAAGTTGATCTCAACACCGACGGCGATGTCAAGGGCGGACGAAACAATCCATCTGATCCTCCCGTGGGACCCGTTGATACCACCCCAGAGACGGATACCGGATCCGGCGAGCCCCCTGTAGATCCACCCGTCTCAGAGCCGCCCGTTGAAATAGAAGTCTCCGACGCGATTCTTGACGCGCCCGTTCCCGAGGGGACACTGACCCTTCGTCAAGCACACAAACTGTGGGAAGACGGCGCGTACTTCATCGACGCGCGTCACGAGCATGAGTTCGAGGAAGGGCACATCCAGTACGCTGCGTGGCTCGCGTCGTCGTTGTTCGACACGGATTCTGATCGCGCATTTTCGATCGCGAACTCCATGCCTCCCGAATCCACGGTCGTGATCTACTGCGTCGGGGGCGAATGTGATGCGTCGCACAATGTCGCGCGACGACTCGCACAGATCGGGTTCACAGATCTGCGGATCATGGGCGTGGGATACACGGACTGGGTCGCCGCCGGCTTCCCGACGGAAGAAGGGAGCGCCCCATGAATAAGAACGCGATCCCACAGACGAGCATGATCGAATCGATCCTGCTTCAGCTCCCATTGCGATTGTTTCTTGGTGCGGTCTTTGTCTTCGCGGCGTACAACAAGATCCCCGCGATCCAGTCCTTCGCCGAAGCGATCAAAGGGTTCCAGGTCATCGATTCGGAGACCCACCCGGAACTCATCATCATCGGTGCGTTTGTCATCCCCTGGTTTGAGCTTCTCGCTGGGTTGATGCTGATCCTCGGGCTGCGAGCGCGATCCGCCGCACTTGGGATCGGGGCACTGCTTGGGGTGTTCATCTACGCCCTTCTGTATGTCATCTTCACAGATGTCAGTGCCGATTGCTCGTGCTTCGGAGATGAAAACTTCATCTGCGGCTCCAGTGTCGGGTGGTGCCAGGTCATCCGCAACATCGTGTTCCTCATCCCCGCCACCTACCTCGTCCTCCGCGGACCGGGGCGGGTCTCGATCGATCAGATCATGTCGAAACCCGACCAGAACCCTGATTCTTACGCGTATCATCCGGAATCCTTGTCGAACCCGGTCGACGCAGACGCGTCGCGTGCGTAAAGTCCTCGCCCTGAACTGGTTTCAGGGACTGTATTTGAGCACCTCCCCGTCGCTGAGCCCTGCCGAGTGAGCAGAGGCTGAGCCACGAAGTCCATGACGGAGATTCGTACTATGAGCAGAATGGCAAGCAAGCCCGATCGTTTCGGCGGCGCCCCTACAGGCAAGGTCACCATTGAGAGCGGTAAGGGCATCGAGTATGTCGATTACAAGGATGTTGAATCCCTGCGTCGCATGATGACCCCCAACGGGAAGATCTACGGCCGCAAGCGTCTGGGCACCAACGCCCGCCAGCAGCGTATGGTCGCAAGCGCGATCAAGCGTGCACGCTTCCTCGGACTGCTGCCCTTCACCAGCGCAACGATCTGATCGAGCGAATGACAGAATCTCATTGCCCACCCAGCGATCCGCCGGGTGGGTTTTTCGTTGGCAGAGGATCTAAAATCTGACATGCCAGTCTTTGAACGCGATTACAAACCTGTGGCGTACGCACTCACCGAAGTCTCGGGCAACCGGCATCGTCGGATGCGCGATGTCTGCGATGTCATGTGGCGGTTCTTCAAGGACTATGGCGTCTCGTGGGTCGGGTTCTATGAGAAAGACCCCGACGCGGATCAGATGATTCTGGGGCCTTCTCGCGACAAGCCCGCGTGTTCACCCATCGAGTTGCATGGCGCGTGCGGGATGTCGTGGGAAAAGAAACGCCCGATCCTTGTTCACGATGTCCAGAGTCTGGGCGAGCACTACATCGCGTGTGATCCGCGGGACCGATCCGAGGTTGTGATCCCACTCTTCAACGACGACGGGTCGTGCTACGGCGTGCTGGATATCGATTCGTTCGATCGCAACGCGTTCGGCGACCACGACATCCTTGAACTGCGCAAGCTCATGGAATCAACAGCCCTGAGCTGGCCGGCGCCGCACCTGCCCGCGTTGGTGTTCTGACTCAGAACGGGTCAGACGCTTTGAAGGTCATCTGCTTGCCCGTGCGTGGGTGGTGGATGGTCAGCATCGACGCATGGAGCATGAGACGATCCGCGTTGGTCGCGTCGCCGTAGAGCTCGTCGCCGACGATCGGGTGACCTAATCCCGTCGTTTCGTCGTCGTTCTTCTGCCCCAATGTCCCAACGGTGGTGACACGCGGATGCGCTGCGTGCACACGGAGCTGGTGCGTGCGTCCGGTTTTGGGTTCGAGCTCGACACGGGTCACGGGGCGATCACGATAGGTCTCGCGCGACATCACGCGGTACTGGGTCTGCGAGGGTTTGCCCTCGAAGTAATCCACGAGCATCAACGGACGGATCTCCATGTCCTTCCGCATGGGGCAGTTGATGAGCCCCTCGTCCGTGTCGAGGTGCCCCTCAAGCAGCGCGATATAACGCTTCTGGGTGCGTCGGAACTCAAACTGGACGGAAAGGTTCGCGTGGGTCTTTTTGTCGAGTGCAAGGATCATCACCCCGGATGTGGAAAGATCCAGGCGATGACAGGTCATCGGGCCTTTCGCGTGCGGGAACATGTCCTTGATCCGCGATCGGAGGCAGTCCTGCTTTTCCGGCGCGATGCCCGGCACAGACAGCAACCCGGCTGGCTTGTCCACGACGACGAACTGATCGTCCTCATGAATCACACGAATCGGGTCGGTTGGGGGCTTGTACGCAAAGAACGGGATGGGTTCCGTGCGGACGCGAGTAATGGGTTGTTGAGACCTAGTATCAACCATGCAGGTTCAGTGTAGACCCCATAGGAGACCCGCAATGAAGACTTTGACGCTCGCGCTGTGTGCAGTCGCCGCGTGTTCAGCCTTTTCGATCGCTCAGGACGCTGAAAAGATCAATCCAAACCCAAGCTGGGATGATCAATGGCCGGCCTTGGAGGGTGAGTTCCTGAGTGACTACACCCAGCTCACTTCCGAGACCAAGTACATCAAAGCGGGCGAGTCCTATTTTTCGCCGGATGGGAACATGATCATTTTCCAGGCGATCCCTGTCCCCGAGGAGGGTGAAAAGGCCGGGGCGCATTACTCGATGTATGTCGCCGGCGTCAATCGGGACGATAATGGGAACATCACGGGCTTGGGGCCGGCCGGGCTTGTTTCAGAGCCCGGATCATCGAACACCTGCGGGTGGTTCCACCCCACCGAACCCATGAAGATCCTCTTCGGATCTACACGCACGGCCCCCACCGGGTCCGATGTCGTGGGATATCAGCGAGAGAACTCGCGTTACTCGTGGCAGTTCCCGGTCGAGATGGAGATCCTCGCAGGCGATCTTCAGATGAAGTACGACCTGAGCGACGAAGCGAAGGCACGCGCGAAGGAGCACAAAGAATCCGGCGACACCACCGCGCCCAAACTCGACATGAGCGACATCGTGTCCATCCCCACGCTCGTGAACGAGAAGGTGATTTGGGCACGCGAGGGATACGACGCGGAAGGGTCATGGTCGCCCGATGGGCGTCACATCCTGTACACCCGCCTCAAGCCCGGCGAAAACAACGGCGACATCTGGGTTTACGACACGACGGACGAGACACACACACCCCTCGTCACCGCTGACGGGTACGATGGCGGGCCTTTCTTCTCACCCGATGGGAAATCGATCTGTTACCGATCGGATCGTCGCGGCGACAACCTGCTTCAGATCTTCGTGTCCGTGCTCGAGTTCGATGAGAACGGGAAGATCACGGGGGTCGAGGAAGAAATCCAACTCACGGACAACGAGCATGTGAACTGGTGCCCGTTCTTCACGCCCGACGGGAAGTACCTTCTGTACGCGACGAGCGAGGTCTCGCACGGCAACTACGAGATCTACGCGATCGATGCGACGGGCACCTATGACCCGGAGTACACGGCTCGACTCCGGATCACCCAAGCGCGAGGCTTTGACGGGCTCCCCGCATTCACGAGCAACGGCGAATGGATGATCTGGACGGCGCAACGCGGAAACGCCCCTGAAGGCGAGAAGCCGAGTTCGCAGCTCTGGACCGCACGAATCGATCTTGAAGCGATCGACAATGCGTATCAGGCTGCACAGCAGGAACTGACCCCGAACGATTGAGTTCAGGGGCATCACAAGGAGATTGGCGGATGGATCTCCCGTCGAGCACAAACCCCGAGATGGTGCGCACATTCGCGCACATCGGGGACCCTGTGCCCGCGTCGGATCATGCGCCGATATGGAAACGCTGGTTTGATTCGCTCGTCCATCACACCCCCGTCCTCACGCGGCGGGCCGTGTTGGATCCGAGCGATCCCAGCGCCACGCATGAGTTCGACTCCGCCGACGGTGTGACAATCGGTGCGCGACTGATCCTGCCCAGCGACGGGCGTCCTGTCAAAGCATCGCTGGTCACAGTCCACGGGGATATGCCCCCGGACCCACTGGATATCAACGCTCGGCGATGGCAGCGCGTTGCGGATCGCGGGGTCGCGGTGCTCCTCATGCGTCTCCGGGGTTATCCGGGATCGCGCACAACCTGTGGCGATCTCACACAGATCAACGAGCATGGCAACACCTGGATCACGCGTGGGTTTGATGCAGAGTCATTCGACGCGTGGATCCTGCCCAAGGGAGTCGCCGATGTGTGCAACGCGTGCCGCGTGATGCGGAATGTTCTTTTGCACCGTGACACGGATACGGATATTCCCGTCGACGATTCCGTCGAACACCACGGTGTGTATCTACATGGCTCCTCGCTGGGCGGAGGGCTGGCCGTGATCAGCGCGGGGCAACTGATCGGGAAGCTCCGTGGCGAATCGATCATCGATCGCTTGGCGATTGCGATGCCCTCGCTCGGTGATTGGGCGACGCGTCTGGGCACCCCGTCCGGCGCGGCACTGCAGATCAAACGCGTCATCGACGCGAATCCGGATCGACGCGAGGAACTGATGGAGCGTTTGAAGCTCTGTGACGCGATCGTTCACGGTCGCAAGGTGCGTGTGCCGACCTTTGCCATGCTCGCCCGTCAGGATCAGGTCGTTCCCGCCCACACCGCCGCGGCGGTGTTCAACTCCATCGACGCGGACCCCGGTCGCAAATGGCGTTTCCTCATCGATCACGGGCACCACGAGGGGCACGCTCCAACTAACCGACGCATCGCCCTCTACCGGCGTGCATTGAGCGATTTCTTCGATCCCGAGCATACGCCCATACGATCACTTGATCCGTGGGAGCGTTTGATGCACGAGGGGACTCGATTGCCCGACGGGCTAGAGATCAATGACGACGATTGACACGGGAGGCAAAGCATGCACAACCCCAGCGCACCATCCGGGAAAGAGAATACGAACATGATCCGAAGCATCGAAACACTCATGACAGGGTTGATCGATTACGCGGGGTTGTTCCCGCCGAGCAAGCTCGATATGGGCACAGCGACGCAGAACTACGCTCGTGATCTCCGATCGAAACACGAGCGGTTCCTCTCGCGATTCATCTGCCCGGCCAACCGGTTGAGCGAGTTGACCGAGCACGCTTCGGCGCTCATGCCGGGGACATACGCAACCAGCGGGTACCGCGAGCACGCGGATTTTCAGGACCCGTGGCAGGTGAGCGCGATCATCATCGGGGACCTGAAGGAGAACCTCGATCAGATCTTCGCGTTCAATGAACACCACGACAACGAGGCCAACGGGCTGGCGATGGTGGACGCGATCGAGATGCGCGTCGCAACCCCCGGCGATATTGACGACGCGCTTGAAACGATCCCCGAGATGATTGTCCCCGCGTTTGAGATCCCCAAAGACATCATCTTCGGCGGCGACCCGCGTGGGTTCGTCGCGGCGATCGCGGGAACTGGCGCGGTTGCCAAGATCCGGTGCGGCGGGGTCACGCCCGACCTCTACCCATCGTCCGAGGACATCGCCCGCTTCATCATGGCGTGCGATCAGGCCGATGTCGCGTTCAAGGCGACGGCGGGCCTCCACCACCCGATCCGATCGGAGCACGCGCTGACCTATGAACCCGACGCACCTCGGGGTGTGATGCACGGGTTCATCAATGTCTTCCTTGCGGCGTCCCTCGTTCGGTATCACAAGGGGTTCGGAGAGGCGCAGGCGGTGGAACTGCTCAACGACACGGATCCCAAGTCGTTCGTATTCGAGGACGACCGTGTGGCGTGGAAGGATCACGCGATCAATGTCGCCCAGCTCGCGCAATCACGCGAATCGTTCGCGACGGGGTACGGATCGTGTTCGTTCAACGAGCCGACGGATGACTTGAAAGAACTTGGGCTGCTCTGATCGATCAGGGTCATAAATCCGGCTTGCGGAACAACCCAGCGACGGCGGTGTGGCCGTGCTGGAAGATGTGCTCATCGATCGGGCCAATCTCGCCGGCCGCGAAGAACCCCGCGAGGGGGATGCCCTGATCCGTCGTGAGTTCTTCTCCCGACTTGGCGCGTTTCGCACCGTCGGGAGATTGATTGAACGCGTGGGCAATCGCTCGCGCGTCGTGCCCCGGTTCCTCGAAGAACTTCTCGCTGCGCCCGGTGCAGGAGATCAGCATCGCCCCGGCGGGTTTCTCATAGAGGCGCTGCCCATCAAGCAGGAGTGAGAGGTCTTCGCGGGCGGTCTGCTCGTCGTGTAGGTGGAGTTGCACGGTTTGCCCGGCGGAGATCAGGTCCGCGACGGCGACGGCGCCCGAGTCCTCGTCGCCGCCCATGATGTTGCGAATCAGGAAATCGCCGCGCCCGAAATGGGACTTGTGCTCGTCGATCACGCGTCCGAGCAGCAGCCCGTTAGCAAGGAGCTGTTTGTCGTGCTCGGAAAGAACCTGAACGATCTCGCGGATGGCATCCACCGCACGCACCCCCGCGAGTTCGAGGATCAGGTTCCCCCTCGCTTTGGTGATGATCATCGGATTCCCGATTGGCCTGCATCCCTGGGAAACGACCGTGTCGATCTGCAGATCGCCGGAGAGGGTGACGCCCATCGCGCCGCTGGAGCGCACATCGCCGTCGAGGAGCAGCGAGTTCCCCCCCGGTCGTGATGCCGCCGAGGCCATGCCCCCGAGGATCGTGCCGATGGATTCGACACGCCCCGACCCGGTGATGTGCTGCATCCGGGCGGCGGAGAGCGCGGGGATGAGCTTGACGAGCGGGACGGAGAACGGGTCCGCGAAGAAGAACGCGGCACGCATATCCACGCCAGCATCGATCTGCTCGGCGAGCTTGGCCGCTCGCTCATCGGTGGAATCGCGTGGGGAGATGTGGTCGACCCAGAACGGAGAAATCCGTACATCTGGAAGGTTGCAAGCAAGAAGCGCAATCCCGGGTGTGTCGTTGATCTCCGCAGTTCCTGACATCACGGATGATGCAGAAACGCCGATCATGTGATTGGAGTTGAGGGTATCTCGCAAGGTGTCCGCGATCATGCCCATCCGCTGTGCATGGTGCGGCGTAACGAACACCATGAGCAGGTCCGGGGGGGTATCGAGCTTGGATTGCAAACGCGATGCGGCTTCGGTCGCGGCGCTGATCGGATCATCGCTCGTTGAGAGAGCATTGGCGAGTACGATCTCACCACCCGCGCGGTCCTCGTTCGGCAAGGACGCGGGATCGTGATCAGGGTGATGGTGCTCTGAAGACGACATTACTCAGGCATGAGGTCAACGCGTTCTGGCTCGACAACCTTGAGCCCCAGTGACGCGTCGTTCCGCATCACACCCAGCACGCCCACAACGCGACCGAGCATGTGACGCAGATCTTGATCCTTCTTCGGTGCGATGTACCCGATCGTGCGGGGCTGCCCGGTGATCGGATCGGTGCCCTGCACACGGTAGAGCAGCGGGAGATTCGCGCCGGTGTAGACGGACGAGGTCACCATGCGACCAACGAGCTGATACGCACGCCCCTGCTGCCAGTCCTTGATCGCTCTGGCGGTCTCGTCCGCGCCAGCGTCATACTGGGCGAGCGCCTGGGCGATGCGTCGGCGTTGATCGCGCGTCTGCATACGAATCTGAATCCATTCGATGCGTTGATCAAGGGCTCGGGCGAGCGATTCATCATCCCCTGCCTCGGCACGCGTGCGATTGAACTCGGCAAGCAGTTCGTCGAGGGCCTCATCGAGCTCCGCACGCGGCATGCTGCGGGCACCCTCGAATGCAGCTTCGAGCGATTCCAACTCGGAGGCGGGGATCCGTGCCTCATTCGCCCTGATCACGCTGGGCTCGGATGCGTTTGACACGGGCGTGCTGTTCTCGATCTCGACGGGATCGCCTGTCACCTGCTCTTCGAGCAGGGAGGTATCGACCGCTGTGGAATCACCGCCGGACTGTTCGGCTTGCGATGCCTGATCTGTTTCGGGTTCGGTCTCTGGGAGCGGCTCAGGATCCGGGGTTGACTCCTCGACCTCTTCGCTATTGCTCGGGGGAATGGGATCCTGCTTGCCGCCCTCGATCTCTGAACTCAGTGCTGGGCGCAGATCATCCGTGAGAATGAACGCGATTGGGAGCTCACCGCTCGGGCTTTTAGGGGCTTTGACCCTGTAACCAACGATCCCGCCTGCCTCATTTGTGAGATTCTCAATAATCTCGAGTTCCGTGCCGGCCGGGAGAGCCGTCGAGTAGAGCTGCTTCCATGCACCGGGGAGCCCCATCAGGTGCGAGGGGGCCCGGAGCTTCGAATCCACGCTCAGACGCACTTTCTTTGCCCCAGAGATCGCTTCAACCTCCGTAGCCGGGACAAACCCACCGATGTGCTCGGGCATGACCACACGGGTGTAGGCACCGGATTCGCCTGCGGTTCGGAGCAGGGTCCCCGACTTCAGCCGAGCGATGGCGTAAAAGACATCCTGATCGCCACAGCGGAGAGCTGCGTCGTCGCGATTGACGACCATATGTCCCATACCGTCCTGAGCGACCAGAGTACTCGACGCCAGTGCTGAGGGCGCGAGAAGGACGCTTGAGAAAACCCCGATCGCGATCATCATGGGTGCGATCCGGGCGTGTCGTGGGCATTGGGTTGTCTTGAGCACGGCGGGCCTCCTTACCTGAACCTGTCCCCGTTGTGGCCGGACGGGGTCCGGGTCTTTAGTCTACGCGAGTTGAAGGGTGCAAGGTTCTGTGAACGCATCAACGACTTTGGGATTGTATCCAACCTATCGTTTGGCTATGACACCGCGACTGCACCCTATCAAGATCGTCTCGCTCTCTATCAGTTCTCTGATCGCAGTATCAGGCTGCAGTTCTCCGATCGAGCGAGACGGGGAGCAGATACTCAAGCGATCGATGCTCAACGCGATCGAGCGGGAGATTGCGCACGCGGAGGCAAACCCCGGCGAGCAGAACATATCGCCGATACTGGATCTGAAAAAACTTGAGATTCGAGATGACCACCTCGAGCAGATCAGCAAGGAGTTTTCAACGGACGGATACCTTGAGCAGCTCCAGGCTGAGCACCCCGACGCGAGCAGCCCGATCGCGCACCTCGTGGGCGAGGATTTGCTCGGGCAGGAAACCACCCTGATCGGGTTGTCCCTCGAGCAGGCGATCCAGTCCTCCATTGGCAATAACCTGAGCGTGGAAGTCGCACGATTCTCCCCCGCAATTGCGCAGGCGGCGCTTGCTGAGGCCGAGGCTCAGTTCGACTGGTTGTTCTTTGCGGAAGGACAGTATCAGGATTCATCGATCCCCCAGGCGGGGCAGGGCTTCGGCGGATCGAGCGGGGCTGTCCGCAACGATTCGCAGATCGCTACAGGGTCCGTCGGGGTTGAACGCCAGTTCAATACGGGTGGAACGCTCGAGATCCGCAACGACATCGGGTACAACAATGTTGACAGTTCGTTTTTCGGTACATCCCCGATGCCCAACCCTGCCCACAACGCCGACTTTGTGCTCGGTCTGACGCAACCGCTGCTGCGCGACTTTGGGCGTGATGCGAACATGGCGGCGATTAATCTGGCTCGGAATGCTGAACGCTCGAGCGTGTCGACACTCAAATCGACGCTCATCAGCACCGCCGCGGAAACCGAAAAGGCGTATTGGGATCTCGTCCAGGCGTACAAGGTCCTCGTGATCCGCTCCAAGCTTGTGGATCGCGGAATCAAGGTCCGGGACGATATCAAGGCACGGCGAGTACAGGACGCCCGCCAGGCGCAGGTCGCGGACGCAGTCGCCCAGGTTGAACGACGCCGGGCCGACCTGCTCGTCGCACGCACGAATCTGCGTTTGGCGAGCGATCTGCTCAAATCGCTGATCAACGACCCAAGCCTCCCGGTCGGATCCGAGACATTGATTGTTCCCAGTGAGGACGCTTTCGCGGAGCCGATCTCGTTCTCATTGCTCGACGCGATCTCCGCGGGCGTGCAGGAGCGCCCCGAGATGGAGCAGGCGCTGCTGTCGATCGACGATGCGACGATCCAGCAGGAGCTGCAGAAAAACCAACGGATGCCACGCCTCGATCTGACGGCACAGGCACGCCTACTCGGCTTTGACGACTCGTTCGGGGACGCGTATCAAGACGCCGGCGAGAATCGGTTTATCGATGACTGGTTGATCGGTGCACGCTTCGAACAGCCCATCGGCAATCGTGCCGGCGAGGCGGCATACCGCGCGGCTCGGCTGGGGCGGATGCAATCCGTCGTGGCTTACCGACAGACAGCGCAGCAGATTGTGCTTGAGATCAAGAACGCGCTCAACGCGGTGAAGACGAACGGAGCGCTCATCGAGCAATCGACGCTTTCTCGCGTCGCGCAGGGAGAAGCGCTGCGATCGTTGATTGTCGAGAAGGAACTCACGAACGCGGGCTATAGCGTTGAGCGACTGAATCTGGAGTTGAGTCAGCAGGAAACCCTCGCGGCCGCTGAAATCGCTGAAGCCGCGGCGCTGACAGACTACAACAAGGCGATTGTTGATCTGCACGCTGCGATGGGGACGATCCTGCAACGCAACCGGATCGATTTCATCGTTCCAGATGCGAACCAGCTCGCACCGGGCGAATCTGCGCTCGAGTACACATCGCCCAGCGAGGACGAGTCCGAGCAGGGCTCCGTACGCGATGAGTGAGATCGTCGCGGGCCCAGAAGGGATTTCACAGGGTGTCCGGCGGTTGACCGCGGGGTTTCTTGTTGCCTTTCCGACGGAAACCGTGTACGGGCTCGGTGCGGATGCGCTCCGTGCGGACGCGGTCCAACGGGTGTTTGATCTCAAGGGACGCCCGAGCAACAACCCACTGATCGTGCATGTTTCCGATGCAGCCATGGCGAAACGCGTTGTGCTGGAATGGACGGAACAGGCATCGAAACTTGCCCGGGAGTTCTGGCCGGGCCCGTTGACGCTCGTCTTACCCAAAGCGGGATCCGTCCCCGATATCGTGACCGGCAACGGCTCGACGGTCGCGGTTCGTTGCCCTGAGCACCCTGTCGCGTTGGCGCTGATCGAATCATTCGGTAACCCGATCGTGGGGCCCAGCGCCAACCCGAGCGGGTACATCTCCCCCACCATTCCTGAGCATGTGCGTGATGCGTTCGATTCGGACGACCTCATTGTGCTCGATGGTGGGCACTGCAGGGCGGGCATTGAGTCCACAGTGCTTGATCTGAGCAGCGCCACCCCCACAATCCTTCGCCCGGGCGTGATCGGAGCGCACCGGATCAGCGAGGCGCTCGGGGTGCATGTGCAGATGAGCACTCACCAGACAGACGATGAGGAGACGAGATCGCCGGGGCTGATTGGGGCCCATTACCAGCCCCGCACCGCGGCCCGGCTCGTCTCGACGCCTGCGCTCCAAACCGCGCCGTCCCACGCGGCGCTGATCGCATGGTCGATCGCGGCCCACCCGAAGGGTGGCGAGTTGATCCGCGTACCAGCGCAAGTCGGACCCTATGCCCAGGCGATTTATCGTGCATTACACGAAGCAGATGGGGCTGCGGGGACGGAGATCTGGATCGAAGAACCACCGACCGCACAAGATGATGATGAGCGGGCTATCGCGGCGGCACTCGATGAGCGTCTCCGGCGAGCGACACACGCATGACTTCGATTCAGGTTCTTGTTGTCCACTTGGTATCAGATCTGACCCAAGGGGCCTATCGTGCCGATAGGAACCTGTGTATCGAGTCCAACGACCCCCCGAAAGAGGTGGAATATGAGCGATAAGCTCCAGATCGCGCTCGCCCCCGGCGACGGCATCGGCCCTGAGATCACGCGTGCGTGCATGCACATCTTTGAAGCAGCCGGCGTGCTCGACAAAGTCGAGTTCAAGGAAGTCCAGATGGGGCAAGGGGTCTTCGCGACGGGCGAAACCCGAGGCATGACGGACGAGGCGATCGAGCTGATTGAATCCACCGGCATCCTCTACAAGGGGCCCATGGGAACACCGATCGGAGGCGGGGGAAAGTCGATTAATGTCACCCTCCGAAAGACCTTCGGCGCGTTCGCAAACCTGCGACATTTCCAGTCTTTGCCAGGCGTCGAGACTGTGTTCTCGCGAGCGGGCGTTCCGGTCGACTTTTATGTCGTTCGTGAGAATGTCGAGGATACCTACGGCGGGATTGAGCACCGACTCACTCCCGATTCGTACTCAGGAAAACGGCTGATATCGACCCCGGGGTGCGATCAGATCAACCGCTTCGCGTTTGAAACGGCCAAGTCCTTTGGGATCAATAAGGTCACCTGTGGGCACAAAGCGAACATCATGAAGATGACGGACGGGACCTTCCTGGATCGGTTCCGCTTCCTGAGTCAGGATTATCCGGACATTGAAACTGAAGATGTCATTATCGATGCGTTGTGCATGAATCTGGTCCTGCGTCCGGATCGGTATCGGATGATCGTTCTGACGAACCTGCAAGGCGATATCGTGTCGGACCTTGCCGCGGGTCTCGTTGGAGGGCTGGGGTTCGCACCCTCTGCGAATATTGGTGACCAGATCTCGATCTTCGAGGCAGTGCATGGCACGGCGCCGGATATCGCGGGTCAGGATAAAGCGAACCCCACGAGCTTGCTGCTTTCGGGGTTGATTATGCTCCGCCACATCGGGCTCCGTGAGACAGCTGCGGAAATCGAGAACGCGTTGCTCTACACCCTGGAATCTGGGGTTCACACGGGGGATGTCAAGGGCAAGGGCGATCCGGTCGGAACCACGGCGTTTGCGCAGACGATCGCGAAAAACCTTGGTAAATCGCCCGAGACGGTTTCGCCGTGTACGGTGCCCGGCGGTGACATGATCTGCCACACCCCGCCGTCGCGTCCGAGTGTGAACAAGATGATGGTCACGCACGAACAGGTCCAGAGTCAGATTGTTGGGTGCGATATTTTCCTTGAGACAGCGCTCACACCGCTGGATCTGGCAGATCGGCTCAAGCGGATCTGTAACGGGACCCCTTTCCGTCTGACGGTGATCTCCAACCGCGGCACACAGGTATGGCCGACCGGTTCTCCTTACACGGAGATCATCAACAACTGCTGCGTGCGATTCGAGCTCAACGACGGGATCGGGAATATTGGACAGGGCCCGACGGTACACCTGCTCGCGAAGGTTGCAGAGAAGTTCTCGATCACGGAGTTTATTCCGATCAAGATGTATGATGGGCAGCGTGGGTACTCACTGGCGCAAGGCCAGTAATCATCGCGCTGGATCAACGCTATACGAAGGGCACCGGACTGACCGGTGCCCTTTTTCTGTGCTGGAATCTCTTACAACTCGCGATCAGGCGGCGTTCTCGTACTCCGAGCGTATGCGTTCGATCTCGGATCGGATGATGTCCATCTCCCCTGCGATCGAGCGAACGGTTTCCTCCAACCCCTCGGGCATGCTCTTCTTCGCTGCGACTTCGAGGGTCTTGGCCTTGGCGGACAGATCGTCTGCGCCAATGTTCGCGGCCGCGCCCTTGAGCGAATGGGCCTGCAGTGCGAGATCGTCAAAGTTCATTGATCGGACAAGCGCATAGAGCTCACCCTCGACAGCTGCGTTGGTTCGGGCGAACTCCTCGAGAACCATGACGAGAACTCTTGGGTTCCCGGCGCATCGTTCCAGCGCCCCTTCGTGGTCAATCTTGGACGGGGATGAGGACATCGGTCTGA
>DDGE01000016.1:18544-25312 GCA_002337545.1 Phycisphaerales bacterium UBA1910
GGGGTCGATTCGTCTTGTACGCGTGCCATCTTCTGGACCCAGATGCTCAGGGTTTTGTAGAGCCGACGGGCGTTGATGGGCTTGGTGAGGTAGTCATCCATGCCCGAGTCGATGCACCGCTCGCGATCGCCACGGATGGCATTCGCGGTCAATGCGATGATGGGGACACGCCTCCCGTCGCGGTCGGATTTTTCTTGCTCGCGAATCCAGCGGGTCGCCTCGAACCCGTCCATCTCAGGCATGGAGCAATCCATGAGCACGAAGTCGTAGTGATCTGCGCACACCTCGGTAACCGCCTGGGCACCGTTGTCAACGACCTTCACTTCGATTCCCGCCGCTTTGAGGAGTTCGCTGATCACCATCTGATTGACGGTGTTGTCCTCGGCGACGAGTGCACGGGCACCCTTGAGGGATTCCATTTCCCCCTTCTTGTCTTCGGGCGCGGATTGTTCGCCCGAGTGGGTGCCCGAGATGTACTGTGCCAGTGCATCGTGCAGCGTTGAGAGACGGATGGGCTTCTGAAGACAGGAGGTGATGGAGAGCTTGGACAGGTCTTCGTCTTCGACGAGGTTGTACATGGAAGTGAGCATGACGATCGTCGGCGTGTTGATGTGCTGATCCGATGTGATCGCCTCGGCCACCATGACACCGTCCATCTCAGGCATCTGCATATCGAGGATCATGATCTTGAATGGATCTTGCTCATTCGCCACACGGAGCGCTTCGATCGCTTCATGACCGGTCTCGTAGGCCTGCGGGCGGAGCCCCCAGTTGGCCAGCGCTTCGGTGTAAATCTCGCGGTTCGTTTGGTTATCATCGAGGATGATGGCCCGCATCCCGTGAAGATCGCCATGGAAGACGGGAGTGGGTTCGTAGTCCTTGTCACAAATGCCGGCACGGAATGTGAACCAGAACTCTGATCCGTTGGTCCGGTCGGGGTTGATTCCGATTGAGCCGCCGAGGATCTCGACGAGCCCCTTGCAGATCGCGAGCCCGAGCCCTGTCCCGCCGTACTTCCGGGTCGTGGAAGCGTCGACCTGTGAAAAGGATTTGAAGAGGCGATCGCGTTGTTCTGGCTCGATACCGATGCCGGTATCCGTCACGCTGACCCGGAGGGCCCACGCCGAATCTCCATCAGACTCGGCGGTGACGCGGATAACAACCTCGCCCTCTTTGGTGAACTTGATCGCGTTATTGACGAGATTGATCGCGATCTGACGGAGCTTGGTCGGATCACTGATCACGAACTTGGGAACACTGCGTGCGATGTCGCAGATCAGTTCGATGTTCTTTTCCTCGGCCTTGCATGCGAGCATCTCTGCGACGCCCTCGAAGATGTCATGCACATCCGCGACAACATGCTCGGTCTCCATCTGCCCTGCCTCGATCTTTGAAAAATCGAGGATGTCGTTGATCAGGCTGAGGAGCGCATCGGCTGATGACATCGCGGTGCGGATATGCTTGCGTTGCTTTTCCTGTAGCTCGGTCATCGCGAGCAGCTCGAGCATGCCCGTGATCCCGTTGATCGGTGTGCGGATCTCATGGCTCATGTGGGCGAGGAACTGACTCTTCGCCTGGTTTGCCTTGTTTGCTTCCAGATGAGCGACACGGAGCGCTTCCTGTTGCTGATGCTCCTGCTCTTCGCGTTCTTTGACGGCGCATCGCATGTGCTCGTAGGCACCAGCAAGTTGCGCGATCTCGTCGAGACGCGTGTCGGTGATGCTCTGGGAGTAGTCTCCTTCTGAGATGCGCTTGGATGCATCGATGAGCTTCTGGAGACGGACGGTAAGGGTGCCGACGAGGAAGTAGCTGATCGGCATGGTCGCGAACATCACCACCCCGATGGTGATGAGCATCGCAAACCACTGGGCCTGCATGGATGTCTGGAGGATGTCATCAGAGACACCGACGGAAATGACACCGAGAAGGTCCTCGTGGTTCTCCGCTTGGGCGGTATTCTGAGCTGGTGTCTGCGGCGTGAGGTTGATGTCCTCGATGCCGAATAGATCAGCATCCATGCCGAGGGCGTTGACCTCGAAGTGGATCTCGCTGAGCCCGGGGGTGTCTCCCTGTGCGTACTTGCTGTAGAGCCCGGTTTCGCGTTCGGAGAGACTGATGGTTCGTCCGGCGTGATCTTCGATCCGGATGAACTGTCCGTCTGGGATGAGTTCCAGAAACTCCTCGGAGATGCGCTTCATCTCGCGTGTATCGCCCACGGCGAGCGGGAGTTCGATCGCGGTCACGAGCCCGGAGCTGATGCCGTCGATCGTTGCGGACTGATTCTGCATGAGCAGCCGATTTGTCCGGAGCACACTGAATACTGCAACGGTCAGAACACTCAGAATGCAGAGCGAAGCGACAGCAAAGACGGCGCGTTCGCGTAGCCCCAGTTTCATTGTGTGCTTGTGAGTCTGGTTCATTTAGATCCCCAGGGCCTGCATGAGTTCGTCCTTTCGTCATCGACATTTGAGGAGAGCGACTTCAAGTCGATCATCAAGTTGGGGGGATTGGACCAGTTCTGATTCTCCTTGGAAATACGGGCTTCTGCGATGAACTTGCGTGGTTGGGATGCCGATAGCCCCGATGCGGACGCACCCGTGGAGGTATCGCGATGACACTTCAAGACTTGAATACCCGATGGGGGCCGGCGTTCTCGTCGAAACCCCTTCGCTATGGCACCTACGCCGTCACATTCCTCATGATTGCCAGCACGACATCTGCCAGCGGTCCGGAGAGCGAGGACCCCACCCAAACGGGGTCTGGGGTGCCGATCGAAGCCGCGGACCCGGTTGACGAGCTGGATGAGTTCGACAACCTGGATCTCGGGGGAACAGTCGATCTTCTCTTTGAAGACTTTGATATCGTGATCAGCGCTTCGCGCTCGGAGCAGTCGGCAAATCTTGCGCCTGTGCCCGTGAGCACCATATCGAGCGATGACATCCACTATTCCGGGGTCGGAGAACTCCCAGAGCTGTTCGACTTTGTGCCGGGCGTTGACGCGCTCAGGTTGGATAAAAACAGGTGGGCGCTGGGGGTGCGAGGATTGCACCAGACCTTCAGCGACCGGACCCTGTTCCTCGTCAACGGACGAAACGCGAGCAACCCGATCTACGGCGGGGTGGATTTCCCGACTTTGCCCATCTTCCTTGAGGATATTGATCGGGTTGAGATTGTGCGTGGTCCCGGGGGGGCGGCATGGGGTGCGAACGCGTTCAACGGCGTTGTAAATGTGATCGAAAAGGATCTACGCGATACGACAGGTGTTCACTTGACGACGCGGATCACGGAACACGGGGATCTTCGTTCGTTCGCACGGATTGGTGCCGCGGATGATCGGTTCGCCTGGCGGATATCCGCTGAGTACAACGATATTGAGCCGAGCAACTCGGACAACCTGATCCTTGGCACGACAACTACCGCCCCGGCAATCTCAGAAGATTTTCGACGAAACTCGCGGATGCGGTTCGCGGGCGAGTACACGATCGATGACGAGACCACGATCGATTTCTCTCTGGGTGCTTCGCATGTAGAGCGTGCAGACTCGCCGTTCCTCGCGGTTCAAATCGATCAAGATGATCGGGTCGATCTGCTCACGGGCCATCTCAAGTACGAACAAAATCGAGCGGATGGCAGCAGCGGGTACATCCAGTGGTATGGGACATACATCGAATCCGACCGTCCCTCCCTCTGGGCATACGACGCATTCGATCAGAGCATCGATGCTCAATACTCGTTCGATCGGGGTGATGACCACACAGTGACGCTGGGCGGTACGGCACGCTTCATCTCTCTGGATATCTCGCAGGTGCGTACAACGGACGCGCTCCCATCGGGGACCAGCGACGAGCAATGGATCGGGTTCTTTGTTGGCGATCACTGGGAGATCGATGATCGGTGGACGCTCGAATCACAAATCCGGGTCGACTGGTATTCCGAGACTCAGGTTGACTGGGCGGGGAGAGCGGCACTGCTGCGGGCGCTGGATACCGAAAAGAACCATGTCGTGCGTGTCGCCCTCGCCAAGGCGTTCCGCACCCCCCAAACAGGGTTGCGTGAGTTGGATTCAGAGCGTTTCCCGCTCGGCGGCGGGCTCTTCGGGGTCAACTTTGTTCCATCGGGAGACATCGACAACGAGGAGCTCTATTCGATGGAGCTTGGCTATACCGGCAAGCTCAGCGATGGGCTGACATTGCGTGCGGACGCGTACTTACAGTACTACCAGGATTTGACGGGCGCGATCACGCTTCCAGAACCAGCCCCATCTGTCGGGCGACTGTTTTTCACGATCGATAACATCGGCGCAGCGCGTGCGTGGGGCTTCGAGAGCGAGCTCAAGTATCAGCGCGAGCGGTTCAGTGCTTCGGTCTGGTACGCGTATAATGATTTCGAGTTTGATCTCACCAATCAGAACGCACGCGCTTTTCTTCCCGCCAAGCACAAGCTCGGGTCCACGCTGCGATACATGCCCAACGATTGGTTGGCCCTGAATGTGAACTACCGGTATACAAACACGACGCCCGAGACCTTTGTCAGCGAGATTGAGCAGTACCATCGTTTGGACCTGAACGCGGCCTTCGCGATTGACGAGTTGCACGCGGAAATACAGATTGGTGTGACAGACCTGCTCGACCAGACTGCGTTGAGGATCTTTGACCAGTCCGCAACGAGTTTCGCTGCTGAGGTTCCAGGTCGCACAGCATTCGTTCAGTTGCATATGGATTTCTAGATCGAGTCACGATGAGCACGCATGTGAACCTCCAATCAGCAACATGGTTCAGACCCATTGTTTTGGGATGGATGATGCTTTGCGCTCTCTCGGGTATCGTGCCCGTCGCGATGGGCGCGGATGTGCTGATCGTGATGAGCAGCGACGCACGCCCCTATGTTGATGCCGCCGACAAGGCGGAGAGGACACTCAAAGGTCGTGGACACTCCACGACTCAAGTATCGCTGAGTGATGCGGATCTTGATTCGCTCTCGAAACGGTCGGGCGCGGTCATCACGATCGGCGGGGATGCGGCCGCACGCCTTGCGAAGGTGCTCCCCGATACGACGCCGCTGTACTACTGCATGACACCCCTGCCTGATCGGCTGGGATTAACACGCAGGGCCAACACATCGGGCATCAGCACAGACCCGGATATTGAAACGCAGATTGATCTGATCGAGAGATCAGGGATCCATGGTCGGCGTGTGGGCATGCTGTATCGGGAATCATCTGAGAGCTCAAGGGCACTCCGCGATCGATTCCAAGCGGCGCTGCCCACAAACTGGTCGCTGAAGGCGATCGACCTTGATTCGACGGGATCTTCCGCCGCCAAGAGCATTGATGCGCTCTTCAGAGAAGAGATCGATATCGTGTGGACTGCTGCGGATACGGCTGTCTTTGATTCCGCGCTCGTCAAAGCATTGCTCCTGCGTTCGATCCGCGATCGCGTCCCTCTGTTTGGTTTCTCGCACGCGTTGGTGCGTGCGGGTGCACCACTCGGGGTCGGCTTTGAACCCGAAGCACAGGGGCTCCGGGTCGCGGACATGCTTCACGCGGAGGCGCTGGGTGTGCATGAGCCCTCCGATACCCAGCTCGCTATCAATCTGGCTGCCCTCGAGCGGATCGGGCTTACGCTGAGTTCAGACCTGAAAAAATCAGCCAAAGTCCGATTCGGCGAAGACTGACGCTTGGGCCTTTGCGGCACTCTGGTACACTGCGGGTATGAGACACATGCACGCGATCGTGATCGCTGTACTGGGCGCCCTCGTCACGCTCTCATTTGCGGGCGAGCCCCTGAGCGATGACCAGTGGGAATCCGATCTGGACACACTCGCGGAAGGGTTGCTCTCTCGGCACCCGAACTTCTATACCAAGAGGAGCGTCGAGGACTTTGAATCCGCGATGAACGAGTTGTTCGACCGGATCGGAACGATCGACGATCAGATGATGGCGGTCGAGGTCTCGCGCCTTGTTGCGCTCGGGGGTGATGCGCATACCACCGTCGGGTTTGGTGAAATCGGCAAGCGGATGCGCCGCCTGCCCGTTCGGCTCATGGTGATGGAGGACGGCGTCTTTGTCACCCTCGCGACGAAGGAATATGAACACCACATCGGGTCCGAGGTGCTCACAATCGGTGGGATCGCGATCGACGAGGTTCTCGATCGGGTCTCCGTGCTTTTCGCGTTCGAGAACGAATCGAAGCGGATGGGCACGAGCGCGTGGTATGCGACGCTGCTCCCGGCGCTCCGTTCTGTGGGCGTGGTTGAGGATCACCATGCGGAAGAGATTGTGATCGAGTTCTCGAAGGACCATGAGACACGCGCCCACACACTGGGCACGATCGACGAGCAAACCCCCGTCCAGTGGGTCAGCTTTGTGCACCAGCTTGAGCAGCCCTGGCCGATCGCATACCGCAAGCAGGGCGGGTATTACCAGAGTGACTTTATCCCCGAGCACAAGGCCTTCTATGTCGCGTATAACCGATGCCGGGAAGCGGAGAACTTGCCAATGGCGGAGTTCGTTGAGTTCGTGATAACGAAGTGTAATGAGCTCGATGCGCAACGGATCATCATCGATCTTCGATTCAACGGCGGCGGCGATGAGACAGTCATCTGGCCGCTCTGGCAAGCACTCGAAGAGTCTGAGCGATTCAGGGATCCGGGCGACATCGTTGGACTCATCTCGCGTCAGACATTCAGCAGCGCGATGAGCAACAGCCATCAGCTTCGGGATAACTGCGGCGCGATCCTGATTGGCGAACCGACCGGAGGCAAGCCCAA
>DDGE01000016.1:25520-33408 GCA_002337545.1 Phycisphaerales bacterium UBA1910
GATGTGCTCATCCCGTGGCGATCGGGGCCTTTGTTTGCAGGCGAAGATCCGGTGATGGAAGCGGCGCTGAGCTATGAATCATCCCCGGAATCTGAGGACTGATCAGGGTCGTTGATCCCAAGGCTCGATGGTGCCGACGATGGAGTCCTTTGCGCCTGAAACGAACGCCTTGTAGACGCCCGCGGAGATCTCCTCGTGACTCAGCCAACGAGATCGATCGTCATCGATGACGAATCCGAGTCGGACGATTCGGGATGGGGTATCCCCCAAGATCTCCGGGATCGAGGACGATGACCCGACGACACGGAGCAGATCGAGGGAGGGGAATCCGGATCGGATCAGTTCCAGAACCGGTTCGGCGGGGGAATGCACCCAGCAGATCGCAGCGGTTGGTTCGAATCTGAGCGCATCGAGAACCTCCGCGAGATGGGTCAGATCACGGTAGTCGCAAGGGGAGGTGCTCAAGCGTGATTTCGCCGCGTCTGGGATCGAATCTGCGAGGGCTTCGAGGCGGGACGGGTTGCGGGCGAGGCACACGATCCGATGCCCGTCCGCGATGAGGGAGCGCACGCACCCCGCGAGCATTCCTGTCGTCCCGATACACAGCAGATCCGCCATGTCGGACTGTATCTGCCAGAGTGGCAGGACTCGCCGAATTCGGCACCCGGAACCTCGTTCATCTCACCAAATTGGTGCTTCTCGCGCTCTGATCGGCGGGTCGGACTGGCACAACGATTGCAACTGATTGGGAGACGAAACCAGAACAATCCGTCGCCGGGGATCCATCTTCCTGCCGCGGCGAGCACAGAAGGAGGCCAGTAATGGGCAAAATCATCGGAATCGACCTCGGGACCACGAACTCGGTCGTCGCCGTCATGGAAGGCGACACCCCCAAGGTTCTGATCAACAGCTCGGGTAACCGCACGACCCCCTCGGTTGTGGGGTTCACGGACAAGGGCGAGCGCCTCGTTGGACAGCAGGCGAAGCACCAGCAGGTCACGAACCCCAAGAACACGGTGTTCTCGATCAAACGCTTCATGGGTCGCCGTCACAGCGAAGTCAGCTCGGAAGAGAAGCTTGTCCCCTACGAAGTTACCGGCGGCAGCGACGACTTCGTGAAGGTCAAGATCCGCGACGAGGAGTACACCCCCCAGCAGGTCAGCGCCATGATCCTGGGCGAACTCAAGCGAACCGCGGAGGATTACCTTGGCGAAACCGTGACCGAGGCGGTTATCACCGTCCCGGCATACTTCAACGACGCCCAGCGCCAGGCAACCAAGGACGCGGGTGAGATCGCGGGCCTGACGGTCAAGCGGATCATCAACGAGCCGACGGCCGCGGCCCTCGCGTACGGGCTTGAAAAGAAAGCCAATGAGAAGATCGCGGTCTTCGACCTCGGTGGTGGTACCTTTGATGTGTCCATCCTTGATGTCGGCGATGGCGTGTTCGAGGTCCTCTCGACCAACGGCGACACCCACCTTGGTGGCGACGACTGGGATCAGCGCCTGATCGACTTCCTGGCGGAAGAGTTCCGCAAGGCCGAGGGTGTGGACCTCAAGAGCGACGCGATGGCGATGCAGCGCCTGAAGGAAGCGGCGGAAAAGGCAAAGATCGAGCTCTCGAACTCGCAGGAGACCACGATCAACCTCCCGTTCATCACCGCGACAAACGAGGGCCCCAAGCACCTCCAGCAGACGCTCAGCCGCTCGAAGTTCGAGTCGCTGTGTGACGATCTGTTCGAGCGCCTCAAGACCCCGTGCATCAACGCGCTGAAGGATGCGGGAATCGACACGAGCAAGATCGATGAGGTCGTCCTCGTCGGTGGCTCCACGCGTATGCCCAAGGTTCAGGCGATCGCGAAGGAGATCTTCGGCAAGGATCCGAACAAGACCGTGAACCCGGATGAAGTCGTGGCGATCGGTGCCGCGGTCCAGGGCGGCGTCCTCACGGGCGATGTCAAGGATGTGCTCCTGCTCGATGTCACCCCGCTCTCGCTGGGTGTCGAGACCATGGGCGGCGTGATGACCAAGCTCATCGAGCGCAATACCACGATCCCCACCTCGAAGAAGGAGACCTTCTCGACGGCGGCCGACAACCAGCCCAGCGTGCAGATCCATGTCCTGCAGGGTGAACGCGAGTTCGCGAAAGACAACCGATCGCTCGGTCAGTTCGAGCTCGCGGGGATTGCGCCCGCACCACGCGGGACGCCTCAGATTGAAGTCGAGTTCGCGCTCGACGCCAACGGCATCCTGCAGGTCACCGCGGTCGACAAGGGCACGGGCAAGCAGGCGGACATCCGCATCGAGAACTCCGGCGGGCTCGACTCGTCCGAGATCGACAAGATGAAGGCCGATGCCGAGGCACATGCCGAGGAAGACAAGAAGCGGCGTGAGCTCGTCGATGTCAAGAACCGTGCCGACGCGATGATCGCTCAGGTCCGCAAGTCGCTCGAAGAGCACGGCGACAAGGTTGGTGCTGATGTTCGCGGGAAGATCGAATCCGCGAGCTCGGACCTTGAGTCCAAGCTCAAGGACGATTCGATCACGAAGGAAGCACTCGAAGCCGGGATCAAGGAACTCGAGTCCGCCTCGATGGAGCTCGGGAAGGTGATCTACGAGCAGCAGGCCGCGGCTGCGGGCGGCGATGCCCCCGCGGAAGAAGCGGGCGCAAGCTCGGGCGGCGACTCCGATGTCATCGACGCCGAGTATGAAGTGAAAGACGAAGACAAGAGCTAATCAATACTCTTCGGAACATTTAAAAGGCTCGCGCCGTAATCGACGCGAGTTTTTTTCGTTATTCAGAAGCAGCATCCCCCGGAGGACCCGTGCAACCAGAAGCACCAAGCGTCACAAGCTCGATTGAACCGAACGCACCAAGAGTTGTCATCAAGATTGGTTCCGGGGTGCTCGCACCCGATGGCGAGCTATCACTTCCCACGCTTCAACGCATCTGTGATGATGTGATGCGTCTCACCAGAATGGGCTACGCACCGGTTGTGGTGTCCTCGGGCACTATCGCATGCGGGCGGCTCAAACTCGGGCTTGAGCACATGCCTCGCGCATTGCACCTGGCTCAGGCATCCGCGGCGATCGGGCAGCCCGTGCTCATGCACGCGTATCAGCAGGCATTCCAGATCCATGACCAGACGATCGCACAGGTGCTTCTGACGGCCGACGATTTCTCTCACCGGCAACGCTATCTCAACGCATTGCGCACGCTCGAGACACTGATCGATGCGGGCGTCGTTCCGATCATTAACGAGAACGACTCGATCCTTATCGATGAGATCAGGGTGGGCGATAATGACACGCTGGCATCGCTTATCGGCTCTGCGATCAGGGCTCAGCATGCCGTGATTATTTCTGTTGCCGGTGGTGTGCGGCACGCGAGCAAAGACGAGGTGATCACGGAACTGGGCGATATCGCTGACGCGCTCCCGCATGTGAACGATGAGCAGAGCAGCTCGGGAACCGGCGGGATGGGCTCGAAGCTCAACGCGGTTGAGACGCTGCTGGCCCACGGCATCGAAACCTCGATCGTGCCCGGCCCGACCGATGAGGTGCTCGACCCGGTCTCCAGGTGCTTGAGTGGGGAGAACATTGGCACCCGCTTTACCATCGATGATCTTGAAGACATCCCCAGTGCTCGCAAATCGTGGCTCGCCCACGGATGCAAACCCCGAGGACAAGTCTGGGTTGACGCGGGTGCCGAACGAGCGCTGCGCCAGAAGGGGGCAAGCCTGCTCGCGAAGGGCATCACGAGCGTCGACGGCGATTTCACGAATCAGGAACTCGTCGAGATCCTCAACCCGAGCGGAGAAGTCTTCGCTCGTGGGCTCAGCACCTACAGCGCCCGGGAGATCGACCAGATCATGGGGCAGCGTTCGGAACAGTTTGAGACCATCCTCGGGTATCACATCAACGATGAAGTGATCCATCGGCAGGACTTGGTGATTCTCAGCCAGACCAGCTTCCACTGATTCTCCAACTTCACATCTCGCACGCACTCCTCCACCACTTCAACTCTCCAACTCGAAGGACAGCATGACGACAGCAGAACGAACGATTACGAACATTGCCAAAGCAGCCCGCGCCGCCTCAAACCCCGTTGCGGTGCTAGAGGACGAAACCCGCGCGGGCGTGCTCCGTGCGTTGGCGGAGAAACTCGATGCCAACCGTGAACGGGTGCTGGCTGCGAATGCCGAGGATTTGAATGAGGCGGAGAAGAACGGGATCGATACCCCGAAGCTCAAGCGTCTGAGACTCGAGGAAAACTCGATCGACCAGCTCATCTCAGGGCTGAACCAGATCGCCAAGGCCCCGGACCCCGTCGGGCAAGTAACGCGCGAGCAGACGCTCGAGAACGGGCTGCTTGTCCAACGACAGCGGACTCCGCTTGGCGTGATCGCCATGATCTACGAGGCACGCCCGGGCGTCACCGTCGACGCGTTCGCACTGTGCTTCCGCTCCGGCAACGCCTGCATCCTCAAGGGCGGGCGTGAGGCGAGCCGCTCGAACGCGATGCTCGCCGAGCTGATCCGCGACACGCTTACCGAGCACGGTGTGAATGCCGACGCGATGCAGTCGATTTGCGATATCAGCCGCGATGAAGTTCGGACCATGCTTTCGATGAGCGATGAAATCGATCTGGTCATCCCCCGCGGCGGCGAGAACCTGATCCGCTTCGTGGACGAACACGCGCGCATGCCGACCGTGCTGCACTACAAGGGCGTGTGCCACATCTATGTGGACGAGGACGCGGACCTGGATCAGGCCGTGGAGATCATCACCACCGCCAAGACCAGCAACCCGGCGACCTGCAACACCGTCGAGTGCCTGCTCATCCATGAGGCCATCGCGGAGCAGCTGAGCACAATGCTTGCCCCGCGTATAGATGAAGCGGGTATTGAGCTGCGTGCGGACGAGACTATCCGGGCGCTCATCCCCTCCTCCAGACCCGCAAGCGACGATGACTGGGGCGCGGAATACCTCGACCTGATCCTCGCGGCCCGCGTGGTCGGCTCAATCGATGAGGCCGTCTCGCACATTGAGCGGTTTGGATCCGATCACACCGAGGCAATCCTGACGCAGAACCAGCACACCGCGGACGATTTCTGCCGACGGGTGCGTTCGTCGTGCGTGCTGGTGAACGCCTCGACCCGTTTTAACGATGGTTTCCAGCTCGGTCTGGGCGCGGAGCTGGGGATCTCGACCAGCCGCGTGCACGCGTACGGGCCGATGGGGCTTGAGGGATTGACTATCGAGCGGTGGGTCGTGCGCGGCGACGGACAGACACGCTGATCTTGATCCAATCGGTGGGCGATCAGTTCTTTGTGCTGGGCATCGCCAGCCCGTCGCGTGACCACAGGATTCCGAGTGGGACGCGAGCACGCGGGGGGAGCGCGATACAGATCGCGAAGCGGGCGATCGCGCGCCCAGCAAAGACGCCGAGACTCAACGCGATGAACTCGATGAGGATCGCGAGAGGAACGATGATGGGAATGTAGAACTGGTGCGCAAGGTTCCATGTCCACGCGTTGTTGTAGTCCGGACGGTTCGCTGCGATGATGAAAGCACCACCGATCAGGCAAGAGATCAATGGGACGAGCAGCGCCTGCTTGCGTGATGCACCGAGCAGCGCAACGGACCAGAATACCCCGATCCCGAAGCACACAAGGACCGCGGGAACCATCACGACCACCCATTCACGATCCATGCCGTCCCAGAGCGGGCCAAACTCTTCGAGTGCGCGTGGCAACTCTTCTTCGATGTATTCCGGAGTGAGATACGATGTTCCGAAGTTGAAGCCCGGGGGGAGACCCGCGAGCGTCTGCTGTGTGTTGTCCTGCTGTGCTTTCCATGTGCTGAAACTGTTGTTGATGTGATCCCCGAGGTGCTGACTCGCCAGACTGGATGCCCCGAAGCCAAAGCCTGCGATCCCCATCGTGCTCCCGATAAAGAACGCGAGGAGCACAACGATGTAGATCGCGGCGAAGATCATGCGGAACCTGTTCACCCAATGGGTCATCGCGGGGTATTGCTGAAGGGCAGCAACCGTGCCACACTCGGGGCAGCGCGCGATCGCGAGCCCGTAGTGCTCTTCGCGGGTCACAGTCTGCCCAAAGAGATTGAAACCGCATCCGATGCAGGCGCGATCGGCGCGGATCTGATCGGAGGGCTGGTGTTGCGGTGTGTGCGTGTTGCTCATGGTTCAGTCTCAATCGAGTCGGGATCGGCGCTTGCGGAGTTTTCGACGGATGCGGACGACGCGTTTGGATGCGCCACGCGCGATCATGCTGTTGAATATCGCTCCGATCCCCATGCCCAGGACAAACGGTGGAATCAGGAGGACAATCGCGAGGTGTCTGCGGATGATCTCGTCTTTGTTGGGAATGGTGAAGTTGGGCGTCGCGTTGAAAAGAAGCGCCGTGAAGAACATGAGATGGCTGATCAGCCAATCAATGTTGAGAAACACGCCGATGTGCAGCACGAACATCCCGAGCACGCTCAGAAATCTCAGGTGCGCGTAGATAGTGCGTGCGATGCACCCTGACAGCGTCACGATGAACAGTGCGATCCCGATTTGGAATGGGATCGCGGGATTCGTGAGATCGGGGGGTATGTACTGCGGCGGGCGGGCGGTGATCTCTGGAATGAGCCAAAGAGCCATCCCGATCGTCGCTCCCGTAGCGAGTGCCGTAAAAACAATCGCTAAACCAAGCTGCTGAAAGCTCTTGCGCAACCGTCGCATATGTTGCCAATAGATGCGATCGGGATGTCGCGTTCGGACGCTCACCGTGGTGCATCTCGGACAGATCACGACACCCAATCCGTAGTGTGGATCTGGGACAGCGCGGATGGGACCGAGTTCCCTGCAACAGCATGGGCATGTGTGCGATATCGGCATAGGTATTCTTCTGCATACGGGATACGAGCCGCGTGGTTTCAGTCTTTATGGGTTGACAAGCCGCTTCGGCGTGCATTCGCTAACGGGTCCACGCCCAAGGGGATGGGGCATTTCAAGAGAATCATGACGAGAGGTACACGATGTTGACAAAGCATGCAGTAGTTGCCGGCTTGATAGCCTGCGCCGGATTTGTGCAGGTTTCTGCGGCAAATGACACCGAGAGCGAACGAGCCTCAGCCCTTGAGCGTCTGGAAGAAGCACGGATTGCGTTCGAAGCAGCGAAGGCAGAACTCGAAGCCGCCCAAGCCGAAGCCGCGGCCGTCACCAGTGGCGCGATCAAATCTGAGGGAAGCACGAAATCGGACAGCTACCTCCAACCGGAGGCCGAGGAAGAGATGCCCGAGAACCCGGACTCGTGGTCGGAAGGATGGGACTTCAAGGCCGTCGTCGCACTGACCGGTGCATCGGGGAACAGCGAAACCTTCTCAGCTCGCGCCGCCATTTCCGGTGAACGATACAATGAGAAGACCGAGACCGATGTCGGGATCAGCTACATCTACGGCACAGCGGACGGCAACAAGGACACCTCCCGAGGCGTCGCGTTCATCGATAACGACTGGCTGATCGCGGATAGCAAGTGGCGCTACTTTGCGAACGGCAAGTATGAGTATGACGAGTTCCAAGCGTGGGACCATCGCCTGTCGGCGGCCGCCGGTGTGGCGTACGAGATCTACGAGGATGAGGACACCACGCTCCTGCTCGGTCGCGCGGGTATCGGTGCCTACTACGAGATCGGCGATCAGGCCGACGAGAAGCTGGTCCCCGAGGGTGTGATCGGGCTTGAGTTGCGCCACAAGCTCTCGGAAAACGCAAAGCTCAAGGCCACCACAACCTACTACCCCAGCTTCGACGAGATCGGCGAGTTCCGCTGGGACACCGGTGCCGAGCTTGAGGTCGTGATGGACGCTGAGTCGGGCATGAC
>DDGE01000017.1 GCA_002337545.1 Phycisphaerales bacterium UBA1910
GGCGAGGGAAGAGCTCAGGTATCGAACGCACCACAGGTGGAGCGCCTCCCCTGCCCCAATTGGGTGTGCGCACAACACAAATTGCGGGCATCTTCATCCGCCTCTCTGAATTGTCTTGGCAGCCACCGAGACTGAAGCATACTTGGGGTTCTCGACGACCCCGCTGCTTGTGCTCCGGGACCGATATGTGAGGGGAATGCGCTCCGGCGTCGGCCCCTGACCACACCCACTCGGTCGCCGACGAGTTCACGAACCTCACACACAAGGAGCAAGCCATGAGGGGAACGCACAGATTCATCACGATCGGCGTCGCGCTTTCGTGCACCGCGGCTATCACACAGGCAGGGACCTTCGCGCTCGGGTACGGCGGGGGCGTCTCGTTCACATCCACCCACACGGAGAGTGTCCCGGGTTCGGGCATCTACGACATCGGTGTGAGCGACACCTTCTATTTCGAGCCCGGCGCCGGCGGATGGGAGAAAATCCTTCTCCCGCCCAGCCAGGGGTTTATCCCGGGGCAGACCTACTGCATCAACGAGTGGTTCACATTCTGCCCGCCCCCAACAGGCGGGCCTTCGCAGCCGCTCGAAGACTGGCATGAGATCATCTCGTTCGGGCCGGACGGCAACCCGTGGGATATCTGGGTCACCGATCTGGGCGACCCGGTGATCAGTTTCGATCCCGACTCGCGCGAGCCGGTCCCGGGGCTGCAGTTCATGATCAGCACCGACGGCACCGGGCTGTGGTTCGATTTTGACCCGATCGACATCGGCCCGGACGGGGTGACGCTGCACATCACCAAGTACTTCCAGTACACCGGATCGACCGTTTCGTTCGACCCGGTCACCATCACCCAGTACCCGACCCCAACCCCGAGCTCGATCGCGCTGCTCGGGATTGCCGGGGTCATCACCTGCAGACGCAAGCGTTGATCACGATGCTGTTCGTGCGTCTGCCATTCACTCGCATTCGAGAGCGCCCCGCGGCAACGCGGGGCGTTTCTCTGCGCCGATCACGCTAGCTCGTCGTCCGCCACGCGGTAGCGCGGGTCTTCGAGCACATTGACCTCGACCATATCGCCCGCCTTGTGCAGCAGCTTGGCGCATTCCAGACTCAGATGACGCAGGTGCAGGGTTTTGCCGGCCTTGCGATACTTCTCGGCGAGGTTGTCGATCGCCTCAATGGCCGAGTGGTCCATCACGCGTGAGTTGGCGAACTCGATCACCACATCGTCCGGGTCCTGCTTCGGATCGAACATCTCCAGGAAGTCTTTCACGGAGCCGAAGAACAGCGGGCCGTTGAGCTCGTAGGTCCGCGACCCGTCCGGGTCGTCGCGCTGCACGATGTTGATGTGGCTCGCGTGCTCCCAGGCGAAGATCAGCACGGAGACGATGACGCCCACGATCACCGCGAGCGCCAGGTCGGTCATCACTGTGACCGCCGAGACAAGGACGAGCACAAAGGCGTCCTTGACCGGGATCTTGCGCATGATGCGGAAGCTGGACCACTCGAATGTCCCGATGACGACCATGAACATCACGCCGACCAGCGCCGCCATGGGGATCCGCTCGATCAGCCCGGACCCGAAGAGGATGAACGCGAGCAGGAAGAGGGCGGCGCTGATGCCCGAGAGTCGCCCGCGACCGCCGGACTTGATGTTGATGACGCTCTGCCCGATCATGGCGCAGCCGCCCATGCCGCCGAAGAACCCGGTGGCGGTGTTGGCGATGCCCTGGCCCACGCACTCGCGGTTGCCGCGACCACGGGTCTCGGTCATCTCATCGATGAGCGTCAGGGTCAGCAGCGACTCGATCAGCCCCACGCCGGCGAGGATGAATGCGTAGGGCGCGATGATCTTGAGCGTCTCCATATTGAAGGGGACATCGGGCAGCGCAAAGCTGGGCAGCCCGCCCTTGATCGATGCCAGATCGCCCACCGTCTTGGTATCGAGCCCAACAAAGATCACGATCAGCGATACGACCAGGATCGCGACCAGCGAGCTGGGGATCTTCTTGGTGAGCTTGGGGAGGTAGTGGATGATGCCCATGGTCAGCGCGATCAGTCCACAGAACAGCAGCAGCGTGGTGCCCGTCATCCATCCGTGGGTCTCCACGCCGTCCACGACCTTCTTTGTGTGGAACTGCTCGAGCTGCGAGAGGAAGATCACGATCGCCAGCCCGTTGACGAATCCCAGCATGACCGGGTGCGGCACGATGCGGATGTACTTGCCCAGTCGCAGCAGCCCCACCGTGATCTGAATCACGCCCGTCAGGACCACCGCCGCGAAGAGGTACTGCACGCCGTGCGCGGCGACCAGCGAGACCATGACGACCGCCATGGCACCCGTGGCGCCGGAGATCATGCCCGGTCGACCGCCGAAGATCGAGGCGAGCAGCCCCACCATGAACGCCGCGTACAGCCCGACCAGCGGGTCAACGCCCGCGACGAACGCGAACGCGACCGCCTCGGGAACCAGCGCGAGTGCGACCGTCAGCCCGGACATCAGCTCACGCTGAATATTGTGACCATAGCCCGTGCTCGCCTCGTCGCGAACACTCGTTGCGAGTGTGCTCATCATCTTTGAACTGCCTTCATTTTGGGGATGATCGAACACGCCGCGCCGATCAGAGTCTGGATGATTGGCGCACGAACCCGGAGATCAACTATGCCACTCGGAATGAGGATAAATCCTCTCAGGAATCACGCAAACCGAACGCCTTACTCCCTTTATCGGCATCTGGCTTCATTTCCTGTTTACTCCGGAATCGACCATGAACGCCAACCGAGGTTCCGATGCGCTTATCACCACTGCCACTGATTGCCCTCGTTATGAGTTCGATGCTGCCCATCTCCGGGTGCGGGACGACCGGTCAACATGCCCCTTCAGCCGTGGCGGGCCGGAGCGAGGTGCTCTACCTCTCCAACCGTGACGGCGATTATGAGATCTATCTCCAGAACCTCACCACAGGCGTTCTCACCAAGCTCACGGACAACGATGTCACGGAGTTTGGGCTCGCATGGTCACCGGACGGCACCACCATCGCGTTCGGGCGATGGATCGACGACAACCGCGATCTCTACACCATGCGTGCCGACGGATCGGGCGTGACGCGCCTCACCGAGCCCGGATCACAGGCCTCCTCCCCGGATTGGTCGCCGGACGGCTCACGCATCGTCTACACCTCGCGTCGTGATTCAGAGCGGGGCGAGATCTACACCATGAACGCGGACGGGAGTGACATCACACGGATCACCAATAACGATCGCTACGAGGAGGTTCCCGCATGGTCGCCCGATGGGCACCGAATCGCATTCGGAGCGCTTGCAGGGACATCGAAGGATGATTCGTACCTGCAGATCTTTGTTCTGGACCTGCGGACAGGACGCGAACAACAACTGACAGAGTTGCATGGGCACAGCTCGGCCCCGCGATGGTCGCCCGATGGGTCGCGCATCGCGTTCTATGGGAATGTTGGAGATGGGTTCGACGGCGCGGATATCTTCACCATCGCTCCGGACGGATCCGGGCTGACCAACCTCACCAACGATCCCGAGCCGGACTGGCAACCCGACTGGTCACCCGACGGAACCGAGATCGTCTGGGCCCGCGGCCCCGGGGACCCACTGGATATCTGGGTTATGCGCGCGGACGGAACACAGCGACGATCAATCGACATTGAGCAGGGCCGAGACGAGCAGCCATACTGGCGACCGAACCGCTGATCCAGGGAGCGTCATCGACGCGGATTGCGGGGCGTGCCCTTCATCCCACCGCTGCCGGGACGATTCACTACGCGAGGACCATTGATCGATGCCGGCTTCACGGGGTGAAACCCAGAGTCATCGTTCTCCTGATCATGCTCTCCGTCATTGTCCTCGCTGTACTCGCCGTCATAGTCGCGGTTGTAATCTTCTTCGCTCTTGTCCGGGGCACGGTGCTCCTGAATCGCCTGCTCGCGATCGCCGGAATCCATCTCCGCCATGTCAACACGAGCGAACAGCAAACGCCCAGCGGCGGTCTGCATCGAGCTGGTGATCACCAGCTCCTTGACCTGCCCGATGTACGGGTAGCCATCTTCAGCGACAACCATGGTGCCGTCTTCGAGATACCCGACGGCCTGACCGTGCTGCTCACCGGGCTTGATCAGCTCAACCGTGATCATTTTGCCCGGGATCACGACGGGCTTGAGCGCGTTGGCGAGGTCGTTGACATTGAGCACCCGGATCTTCTGGATCGTGGCGATCCGCACCAGGGCGATGTCCAACGACACGAGCATCGCGGGCATCCGACCGCACAACTCCACGAGCGCCAGGTCCACGCCCTTCTTCTGCGTGGGCGAGTTGTCCAGCACGACATCGACACCGCTCATCTTCTGAAGCTTGTGGGCGATGTCCAGCCCGCGGCGGCCCTTGTTCCGCTTCATGCGATCGCGTGAATCCGCGAGCAACTGCAGCTCTTCGAGCACGAACTCAGGGATCACGATCGTCTGCTGGATCAGCCCTGACGCGGCGATATCCGCGATGCGTGCATCGATCAGCGCCGAGGTATCCAAGACCATGGGCATCGGGCCGCGCATCTCTTTGGCGAACTCTACATACGGGATGACCAGACGGAACTCGTCCTGAGTCTGCAGGACCATCGTGATACCGAGGTACGAGAGCGAGACGCCCATCAGAACCTTGATCGCGGTAGTGAATGCACCAAAGGCAGATGCCTGCAGATCCCAGGTCTGCACGATTAGATCGATCACTGTGGAGAAGACCCACGCCGTCATCAGTCCGGCCATGAGTCCGAACACCACGCCCGAGATCAGGGAGATCTTCTTCTGAGGCGTGAACATGTCGATCCCGAGGAACAGAAACGACATCGTCAATGCGATCAGGACCGGGATCCACCAGTTTTGGGCGAACCCGATCTCGAGCTCGTCCGCGTTGCGATTGATGCTGAGCACATAGAGCAGCACCACAATCAGCATGAGGGCAACAAAGCCGATTCGGATGAATCGAAGAAACATTTTCTT
Organism: Phycisphaerales bacterium UBA1910; assembly: GCA_002337545.1. GTDB lineage: Bacteria > Planctomycetota > Phycisphaerae > Phycisphaerales > UBA1924 > UBA1924. The sequence goes on from DDGE01000017.1 coordinate 5,022, forward strand.
GTTCAGATCTTCATGTTCGCGCGTCATTACAGTCCACCTCTTGCACGCCTCGAGCGGATTCCATAGGATTGATAGTTGCTGCTCACTCTCGTTTCGTGGCTCGCGTCCCGAATCCAGTCTAGCAGATTCCATTCTCGGATTCGTCAAAAAGAGACCAGAATCCATACCCCACGACCATCTTTTATAGAGCGAGTCCTCCGGTGACGCCCGATACCTCAGATCCAACACAAGACCCGAACCCGACGAACTTTATCAACCGGGATCTGTCTTGGCTTGAGTTCAATCGCCGGGTGCTCGCACAGGCGTTCGATGAGCGAACCCCGCTGCTCGAACGCCTGAAGTTCATCGCGATTTTCGCCTCGAATCTCGATGAGTTCTTCATGAAGCGAATCGGACTGCTCAAGTCCCGACACCGCCAGCAGATCGCCCATTCGCCCAACCGCCCAGACGAGCTCCCGCCCCTCCAGACGCTCCATGCCTGCTACGAAATGATCCGTCAGATGGAGGATGAGCTCTCGCAGGCGTTCGACGACGAGATCGTCCCTGCGCTCAAAAACCAGGGAATTGAAATCCTCAACTATGAGGACCTCGGCAAAAAGAACCGCAAGGCCGTCGACGAATGGTTCAACACAGCCGTTTTCCCGATTCTCACCCCGCTCGCCGTCGATCCGGGGCACAGATTCCCTTTCATCTCGAACCTCTCCACGAACCTGGGCCTGCTCGTTGAACCCGTGTCACCAAGCACCCACGGAACGGACGAGCCCCGGTTCGCGCGGATCAAGATCCCCGCCGTTCTCCCGGCCTACATCCGCGTCGACGCGCTCCGATCCGGCGAGGATGAGCCCGACGAGCCAACCCCCGACGCACCAGCGCGATTCGTCCCGCTCTCGCAGATCATCATCAACAACCTTGATGACCTCTTCCCGGGTATGCGCGTCATTGAGGTCCTTCCGTTCCGGCTGACCCGAAGCGCCGCCGTCGAACTCGATGATGAGGATGTCGAAGATCTTCTTGAGCATGTCGAGGAAGAGCTCCGGATGCGCCGTTTCGCGAACGCGGTCCGAATCCAGACCCCGCCCAACCCGTCGCAGAGAATCCTCGATTTTCTCACCAACGAACTGGGCCTCTCGAAGGATGATCATTTCTCCCGCCCCGGCCCGCTGGCGTGCATCGACCTTTTCGAGATCGCTGGGATCGATCGCCCTGATCTGCGTACCTCGCCTTGGAAACCCGTTCGGCCCGCCGCGCTCGCCGACCCTGAGGCGGATATTTTCGCGAAGATCCGTGAACGCGACATCCTCGTGCATCATCCTTACGAGTCCTTTTCCGACTCTGTGGAGCGTTTCATCGATTCCGCTTCCAAGGACCCCGATGTTCTGGCGATCAAGCTGACGCTGTATCGCACGAGTCAGGACTCGCCGTTCGTCGATTCACTTGTCCGAGCCGCCGAAGAGGGGAAGCAGGTCGCCTGCCTCGTCGAACTCCGCGCCCGATTCGATGAAGAAAAGAATGTGACCTTCGCCCGACAGCTCGAGTCGGCTGGCGTGCATGTGGCCTACGGGGTGCTGGGGCTCAAAACCCACTCCAAGTGCTCGCTTGTTGTCCGGCGGGAAAAAATCCAGGGCTCGTGGGGGCTGCGCACCTACGCGCACCTCGGCACGGGCAACTACCACCCCAAGACCGCCCAGCTCTACACGGACCTCGGGCTCCTGACCGCAGACGAGCAGATCACCTCGGATGTTGTCCGCCTCTTCAACATGATCACGGGTTTGAGCTCGGGCCAGCATTACAACCAGCTGGTGGTCGCGCCTGACCACATGCGAAACCGGTTCATGGCCCTGATCGACAACGAGATCGCGAACGCGCAAGCAGGCAAACCGGCGCATATCTACGCGAAGATGAACTCGATGGAAGACCGGATGATCACTGAGAAGCTCTACGAGGCTTCGCAGGCCGGTGTGCAGATCGACCTGATTGTTCGCGGGTTCTGCTGCCTCAAGCCCGGCGTCCCGGGGCTCTCCGAGAACATCCGTGTGATCTCCATCATCGGCCGCTTTCTCGAGCACTCACGCATCTACGCGTTTTCAAATGCGAGCACGGATCCCAAGGATTTCCACTACTTCATCAGCAGCGCGGATTGGATGTATAGGAACCTCTCCAACCGTGTCGAGGCCGCGTGCCCCATCCATGACCCCGATGCCAAGCAGCGGTTGTGGGAAATCATCGATTTCGCCCTCCGAGACAGGCGGAAATCGTGGATGATGCACCCCGATGGGTCCTATTCCAGACTGCAGCCTAGGAAAGACCAGGACCCCGATTCGCCCGAATCGTTGGGGACCTTTGAGACCCTGATGCGAACCACACGCAACATCCGCCCCCTTCCCTAACCACCCGATCACCAAACGCCCCGACATACGCGTACTATTCCCTATGCGCTCCCACTCAGTCATCACCGGTATCGGACCAATCTCCTCGCTCGGAGTCGGTCCGGACGCGTTCTGGGAATCGCTCCAGAGCGGCTCACACGCCATTTCTCCGATCGAATCCTTTGATGCCCGGGGCTTCCGAGTCCGGGCTGCAGGTGAAGTTCGCGATATCAAGATCCGTGACTTTGTACCCAAGTCATATCGCAAAGCCACCAAGGTGATGGCCCGTGATACCGAACTGGCTGTTATCGCGGCGAAAGCCGCGGCCGACGATGCCGGGCTCAAAACCCGCGGGTCCGAGGATTCGGACGAAGGGTTTGAGATCCAACCCGCCCGTGTGGGATGCCAGATCGGTGCGGGGCTGATCGCCGCCGAAACCGAAGAACTCGCCCGGGCTGTCGTCACCTCGCAAGACGACGATGGGCGATTCTCAATGCGCAAATGGGGCACGGAGAACGAGGGCGAGTCGGGGATGAACAACCTCCCCCCGCTTTGGCTGCTCAAATACCTCCCCAACATGCTGGCGTGCCATGTCACGATCATCCATGGCTTGGAGGGCCCATCGAACACCATCATGGGTGCTGAAGCGAGCGCCTTGCTCTCAATCGGCGAGAGTGCACGCGTCATCGAGCGCGGCAGCGCTGATATGTGTTTCACGGGTGGTGCGGAATCCCGGATTAACCCGCTCGGGCTCATCCGGTGGGATTACGCCGGGCGACTCGCGCCGATTGACATTGATGACAACCCTGCAGATATCTGCAAACCCTACGATTCTGGCTCAAAGGGCGGGCTGCTCGGCGAGGCCGGTGGCATGCTCGTCATCGAATCGGAATCGCACGCGAAAAACCGGGGTGCAAGGGCATATGCGCGTATCACCGGCTTTGGTGCCGCACAAACCCCGCGTCCCTACATCCCCGGATCGAGTGCGTTGCGCACGCACGACGACATCGAACGCGGGCTCAGCGCCAGCATGACCTTGGCGATGCGTGAAGCAAACAAACGACCCGAGGAAATTGACGCGATCTTCGCCCTGGGGCTTGGGCAGCCGGTTTTAGACGGCATGGAACTCGGCGCTATTCGTGAAGCGTTGGGCAACCCCGCGACGATCCCGCCGATTGTCTCGCTCGCACACAGGACAGGGAACACCATGGCCGCCCACGCTGGTTTGATGACCGCCGCCGGTGCGTTGTGCCTGAAAAACCAATCACTGCCGGCGTCTTCAGTTGTTTATGGAGACCCAACCCCCCGTAACCCGCTTCGAACGGTGATGATTTGCTCCCCTTCTTTGGGTGGGCAATCCGGGGCACTTGTGCTCGAATCGTGCAACTAAGTGATTTCCCTGCCACTATTTATTTAGGTAAATTGCCCTGATTCGATGTGCTTGGCATATACACTCTGACATACCATTTCGGCTTGTAATGTATTTCTCAGGAGTCATGATTCATGCATGAACAACGAAACCACACTCGGGGACGACGCCCTACCCCGCTCTCCGACCTGGATCCGGCATTGACCGAGATCAGCCGTCGCGTCATCGGATGCGCGATCGAGACCCACAAAGAGCTTGGCCCCGGCTACCCACTTGACATCTACCGAAAAGCGCTCGCTCACGAGCTCAAGCACGAAGAAATCTCCTTTGAGTTCGACAAGACCTTTGCCGTCGAGTTTGACGGTGAGGACATCGGGAATGTGAATGCGGACATGTATGTCGGCGATCGCTTCCTCCTCAAGCTCCTCGCGGACAACAACGAGGTTGATGGTGGAGCCCGCTCCGAGCTGCGTGCAGTCCTCCGGGCCGCGGATCTCGAACTCGGGCTGATCATCAACTTCGGACAGCGCCGTCTCAAAGACGGTCTCGTCCGTGTCCTCAACCCCGATGCGCTCCGCAACGACGACGAAGAGGACTACGATGATGAAGAGGAAGCCGAGTACGCGAACACCGCGGAGGAGTAGCCCCCATGCAGAACGGTCCCACGAACGGTGCTCAGTCCTCCAACGGTCACCGGGTCGTGATCACCGGCATGGGTTGGGTCACACCGCTCGGAACGCAGATCGATCAAACATGGGACCGCCTGCTCAACGCGGACAGCGCGATCGGGCAGGTCTCGCGGTTTGATGCCGACACATGCTCCACGAACTTCGCCGCGGAAGTCAAGGGCTTTGATCTCAAGAACCACATCGGTGATCGCGCTGACGCACACGCGGACGCGGGCATCTCCACGCAGTTCGCGCTCGCCGCAACTCAAGACGCGTGGACGATGGCGGGGATGGACCAGACCCCGCCTGACCTGATGCGGACAGGGATCTACCTCGGGGCAGGCGAGGGCGTTCTTGATTACGACCCCTTCATGGCGGCCAACATCGCGGGGTACAACGCCGAGTCGCGTTCGCTCGATAACGAGACCTGGGCACGCGTCGCCTACGACGGGCTCTCACCCACCATGGAAGTCGAGCAGGAACCCCAGCTCACCTCGACCCACATCGCCTACGAGTTCGGGACAATGGGCCCGACGCTCAACTGCATGACCGCGTGCGCCGCGTCCACCCAAGCGATCGGCGAGGCGTTCGAGATCATCCGTCGCGGCGACGCCGACGCCATGATCGCAGGTGGGTGCCACTCCATGATCCATCCGCTGGGCATGACCGGGTTCATGCGCCTCACCGCGATGTCGACCCGGCGCGACGATCCATCGCACGCGTCGCGCCCGTTTGATAAGACCCGCGACGGGTTCGTCATGGGCGAGGGCGCGGGGATCCTGATCCTCGAATCGCTCGAATCCGCCAAGCGCCGCGGAGCGAATATCCTCTGCGAAGTCGTCGGGTTCGGGTCCACCGCCGATGCATACCGGATCACCGACATCCACCCCGACGGGAAGGGCGGCGCGGGCGCGATGGCCGCGGCGCTTGAGCAAGCCGGGATCGATCCCCACGCGACCGATGAGAACGGACGCCCCTTGGTGCACTACATCTCGGCCCATGGCACGGGGACGCAGGAGAACGACAAGACCGAATCCGCGGGCGTGCGATCCGTCTTCGGCGACCTCGCCACCGAGGTGCCATTCTCCTCCATCAAGTCCATGATGGGACACCTGATCCAGGCCGCGGGCGCTGTGGAACTCATGACCTGCATCCAGGCGGTCCGCACAGGAATCATCCCCCCCACGGGCAATCTCAACGAGGTGGACCCGGTTTGTGGGCTCGACCATGTGCCGCTCGAGCCGCGCGACGAGAACCACCGCGGTGGCGTCGATGTCTGCCTGTCCAACTCGTTTGGGTTCGGTGGACAGAACGATACGATCTGCGTCCGTCGCTTCCGTGACTGATTAAAATCATTCGTGGTACTCCTGATAAGGGGTGCCCGTACTCGCCGCTTCAGTGACGCAGTACGAGTTGAGATCGTGCACACGCGGCGAACTGCGCGGCTGGGCCTCGAGCACGGGCACCTCGGTTCCGATACACCTACCTCACCCGGCGACGGAACGCATACTCGCCTCCGCTTCCTGCTGGTGCACATCGCCCACACCTCGACCCGAGATGTCGCCCACCATTGATTCCCAGCGTGGATCCCACGCGATCGCCTCGGGCGTGCAGCACGCGACGCTGCGACCGTCGCCGAGTGTTCGCAGCGCGCTCTGCCCGCTCGCCTTGGCGTGCACGAACCGCTCGAGGAACAGCTCGCGCATCCAGTACATCTCCTTGTTGGCGGGGGTCCGCACCGGATGCCGACGCGCCGCGTGGGCCATCATCTCGTCGCTGACCAGATCGTCGGCCTTGTCACGCAGCGCGTCGACCCACCCATACCCGACGCCGTCGCTGAACTGTTCTTTCTGGCGATACAGGATCGAGTCGGGCAGCCAATCACCCTCACGGAAGGCCTCGCGGAGGATCGCCTTCTCGACGCCCGCCCAGACGCCGCCCCACTTCTCGCTGCCTGGGATCATGCGATCCTCGGGGTCGATGCTCATGCAATGATCCACAAACGCGCGATCAAGCAGCGGGAATCGCAGTTCCAGTCCTGATGCCATGGGTGCTTTGTTTGCACGCATGACATCGAACTGATGCAGACGGGATGTCTTGCGAACGGTTTCCGCGTGGAACTCCTCGGCGCTGGGCGCCTTGTGGAAGTAGAGATATCCGCCGAAGATCTCGTCGGCACCCTCGCCCGAGAGGACCATCTTGAACCCCGCGTCACGGACACGCTGTCCGAGCAGATAAGTGGGCACGCCCGTGCGGACCTGCTGATCGCTCTCGATATGCTCGAGCGTCTTGGGGAGCGCGGCCATCGCCTCCTCGATGGTGAAGCGGAACTCGTGATGGATCGAACCGATGTGCCGTGACACCTCGCGTGCCTTGATCAGGTCCGGCGAGTCGTCAAGACCGATCGAGAAGGTGTGGATCGGATCGCCCGTGCGCTGACGATGCAGGCGTGATGCGATCGAGGCAACGAGTGACGAATCCAGACCACCTGAGAGCAGCACACCCCAGGGCGCATCGGATCGGATCCGCTTGGCAACAGCCGTCATGAGGTGCGCCTGAACCAGTCTCGGGTTACTGCTCCCGCCCGAGACCGGCCCATGCGCCCACGCGGGCCGATACCAACGCACGAGTCGCATCCCTCCCTCGTCGTTCACCCAGGCGGTGCCCGGTTCAACGAGTGCGACCCGTGCGCAGTCTTCGACCAGCGCCTTCATCTCTGATGCGAACCACACCGTGCCGTTTTCGTGCCAGCCGATGTACATGGGGCAGATGCCCATGTGATCGCGCCCCGCGATCCAGTACCCGGTCCGCGGATCGACATGCACGATGGCGAACTGCCCGTCGAGCTTACCGAAGCCTTCGGCACCGAACCGCTGCAAGGCGGGTCCGATGGCCTTGGAATCCGCGGCGCACGCGGGGGTCACACCCAGCTCGTCGATGAGCTCGTCCGCGTTGTAGATCTCGGAGTTGCTGACCCAGACGCCGCGCCCGTCGTCGATGGGCTGCAGCCCGTCCTCGGGTGCCATGATCGCGAGGCGTTGGTGGCCAAGCCACCCGCCCTTGCCGCGCCAGATCCCGCGTTGATCCGGGCCGCGATGCTCCAGCAGGTCGAGAAGCTCACTCGCCCGCACGCTCAGCGATGCGGACGCGCCGCCCGATCGCTGTGTATCCAAGATGGTCAGAAAACCGCACATTGCTCACTCCACGCTCGATCTCGTCGGGTCTCGTCGCGGAGGAGGCCTGGTTTGCACAAACCAAAGAAAAGGCCTCGTCCGAGACGAGGCCCTTGTGGTTCTTGTGTTGTTCGCCGCTCACGCCCAACGCAGACCAAATGCCTCGTCCATCCCGTTGGTAACGAGATTGACATTGCAAAGGCAATTGGTAATCGGATTGGTCGAGAACTGGCTCATGGCACGCATACTACATACCTTCGTGTCAAACTCAAGACCTGTTTCCCATAATTCAGCACAATCATTGATCGACCTCGCACTTCCTTGTTATCGGCACCTTCCTAAAACGCCCAGATTCACGCGGAATCCGCTGTGCCGCCGATAGATCCATCATGTCCAAGCTCGCTATGATCCAGGGTTCCATCACCGGTCTCGCCGTCGTCGGTGCGACCGCGGTGGTCGCGATGGTCGGGCTGCGTTTCGCAAAGGCAGACGCCGCTAACGCGGTCTACAAGTCGCGCCTTCAGGACCTCTCCTCCGAATACGAGACTCTCCGCACGCACTACAACAGCGCAGTTCGCCAGACGGCCGTGACCGAACTCGTCGTCAGGGACCGGTCCGTCACGGTTCAGGTCCGAACGATCGAGGGCACCGTCGAAACCATCGAGACCGATGCGAACGCGGACAAAGAGATCTATGTGGACTTCGCCCTCATCGAGGGGCGGCTCTGGATCCGGCGTGTCTTCGATGCGGACACCCCGCCATCACAAGCAACCCTGATCAATCCCAAGCTCGCGCAGATCGATTGGGATCAGGAGAACGCGCTCGTCGGACAAGCGGTCTATCGACAGCTCGGTGAGGGGCGATGGGTCGTCAACACCTCCGGCGACGGCGCGCTCGCGCTCACCCGGGTCCCCGAGGACCAGATCGTCAACCTCGCGCCACCGCCCGAGATCGGCAACTTCGACGAGATCCAATCCGAGGTCTCCGAAGAGATCGACAAAGTCTCGTGGCGAGATGTCTTCGCGGCGGTGCTCGGCGACTGAGTCATTCACTCGTTGCGGGCCATCGCGATCCGCGTCACACCCAAGATCTTGCGGGTGCGTGTGTCCTGCACATACACGATGATCGATGCGTGCTCCCGATCTACATCACCCGGCACATCGATCTCGACCGTTGCGCCGTCGCCCTCCATCGCGACCGAATCAAACCCACGCACCACATGATCGTGCTCAAGCGTGCGTCCCTTATTCTCGCCTCGATCGGGGGTCTGCGACAAATCACGCTCGACGATCGCCGCGACGATATCCCAGTTGCGATGGAGCAGCTCGACCTCCATCTCCACGCGTGCCGCGATACGGACCGAGTTCACGCCTGTGGTGCTTGATTCTGCAACGACCTCGACTGGGGCGGGGCGCTGGAGCGCCCGCTCGATTTCCTTCTCGGCGCGTTCCTTGTCCGAGCCGACGAACCCCACCGCACCGTTGACGATCATCTGCGGCGTGTACACGCGCTGATCGCGCAGGGTCTTGGCGTATGCCCGCTGACGCTCGCTTGCCGCGGCGGTGGAGTACGGGTCCTTCCAGCCCAAGCGGTCCCAATAGTCCACATGGAAACTCAGCACGAATACATTTTGCCCGTCGTCTTCATCGACGAGTTCGCTCGCGACCCGATCCGCGGGCGGGCAGCTTGAGCATCCTTCGCTCGTGAAGAGCTCCACCAGCGCAAAGGGCTCGGCCGCGTGCGTCGTCATGGTGATCACCATCGGCATCAAAGCCGCCAAAGTCGTGTATTTGAATCGCATATTCATTGAACAGGTCCTCCCACGCGTGTTATTCCACCCCCGCCTGCCCCTTCCACACGCACCAGTAGTGCACCGCTGCTGCGTGCCACACGATGTGGCGATGCATCACGCCCATCATGAACTCAAACGACAGGTCCTCGCCATGGTGCACATCGCCCACCCGATCCGGATCCGATCGGCACCAGTCCGCGAACCGACCCGCGTCTTCTTTGAGCATCTCGACCTGCTCCGCGAGCCCATCGGGCATGCTCGGCCACGACGCGATCTCGTCCTCGCCCATGAACGCGCGAGCGTGGATGCGGAATACCTCGCACACATGCATCAGGTGCCATGCACCCGAACCCACTTTGCTCGGATCGCCCATCCGTTCGTACGGGTGCTTCTCGATCGTCATCCGCAGTGACTCGTACGGCTCATCGATCGTCATCAACACCTGCTCAACCAGCGCCTCTACCCGTATCGCGTGCTCATCCATGCACCGAGTCTACCACATCAGGGTACGACCACCCCGTACCCTTCGCTGAAGACATCGACCGGATCACCAACACCCAGCGGCGCTCCCGATGCATTCCACACCACGATCATGATCATCCAGACGAGCGTGAACGCGATCGTGTACGGCAGCATCATCGCGATCAGCGTCCCGATCCCTGCCCTTGGCGCGTATTTCTGCACATACATCAGGATGATCACCATATACGGGTTCAGTGGCGTGATGATGTTCGTCGTTGAATCACCGATCCGGTACGCCGTCTGCGTCATCTCCGGGCGGATCCCGATGAGCATGAACATGGGCACAAAGATCGGTGCGAACAACGCGTACTTCGCGCTCATCGACCCCACGAACAGGTTGAACACCATCGTCACCAGAATGAACGCGATGAGCAATGCCCCAGCGCCGAACTGTTGATTGAACAACCACTCGCCGCCGGAGAACGCGAGCATCCGCCCGAGCCCGGACTCATCGAAGGCCGCGACGAACTGACCCGCGAAGAACGCGAGCACGATGATCGGCGCCATGCCCGCCATCGACTCGACCATGGTCTGGGCTGCATCTTTGGTGGACTTGATGTTCCCCACCACCGCGCCGTACACGCACGCGGGGAGGATGGTCAGGATAAACATCAACGGCACAATCACCGCCACCCAACGCGGGAACGGCCCGTCCGTGCCATGCAGCGGCGAGCCCTTCCAGAACACCAGCAACGCGGTGAACGCGAGCCCGATCCCGAAAACAACCCCCGCCCAGAGCAACCCCTTCACCTCTTCGGGCTTGAGCGTCCCGTGCCCATCGAGCGTCGACGCGTGCGCCAGATCAGGCCCGCCATCCTCCGGCGACTTCGCGCTCAACCGTTTCTCAACAAAGATCGCAGTAACCGCCCACCCAACAAACGTCAGGATCAGTGTCGATGCCGCCATGAAGTACCAAGTCGCCGTCGCCGCGACCGCTCGATCCGCGTCGATCGATTGAGCCGCCCCTTGCGAAAGATTACTCATCAACGGCTCAAGGCTCGTAATCAACAGGTTCGCGTTGAAACCGGCCGCCACCCCCGCGAAGACCGCCGCGATCCCCGCCAATGGTGATCGACCTACCGCCAGATACGCCAGCGCCGCGAGCGGCGGGAGCACCACATACCCCGCGTCCGAGCCGAGCGAGCTCATAATTCCGAGGAAGATCATCGCGGGCGTGAGCATCATGCCCGGCACGCGCGACAACGCCGCACGCAAGAGCGCCGAGATCAACCCTACCCGCTCCATCGGACCAATACCCAGCATCCCCAGCAGCACCACACCCAACGGCGCGAACCCGAGGAAGTTCGCTTCCATGCTCGCCAGCAGCCAATAGATCCCCTCGCTCGTCATCAATGATCGTGCGAACATCACGCGTCCGTTCGAAACCAACGCCGGAGGCGTCTCTGGATCGCCATCCGTGTCCATCGGCACCTTCTCAAACACCGCCCACCCGTGCTCCGCGACATTGATCGGGGTCCCGTCCGA
>DDGE01000053.1 GCA_002337545.1 Phycisphaerales bacterium UBA1910
ATCTACAAGTCCGACCTCGAAGCCGCCCCCGGCTCGGTCACCCAGCTGCGGCGCTGCTGCTCCGAACTCGTCTACTTCGCCAAAGCAACCGGCACCGCCATCGTCCTCGTGGGGCATGTCACGAAAGAAGGAACCCTCGCCGGGCCTCGCATGCTTGAGCACATGGTCGACGCCGTCCTCTACTTCGAGGGCGACCGATACCACTCCGCGAGAATCGTCCGCGCCATCAAGAACCGGTTCGGCACCACACTCGAGCTGGGCATCTTCGAGATGACGGGACAGGGCCTGCAGCAACTCCCCGGCGGCATGTCCGTCGCCGCGATCTCCGGCTCCGACGAACACCGCCCCGGCGCCGTCGTCTGCCCCGCGATGCACGGCTCGCGCTGCGTCCTCGTCGAGCTCCAGGCGCTCACCGCCACCGGATTCGTCGGCAGCGCCAAACGAAAATCCTCCGGCCTCGACTCCAACCGCCTCGCCATGCTCATTGCGGTGTTAGAACAACACGGCGGCCTCCGCCTCGCCGACCGCGATGTCTTCGCCTCCGCCGTCGGAGGCCTCCGCATCATCGAACCCGCCAGCGACCTCGCCCTCGCACTCGCCATCGCGGGCGCCCACTACAAACGCACGCTCCCCCCCACCACCATCGCGATCGGCGAAGTCGGTCTCGGAGGCGAACTCCGCCCCGCGACCCAACTCGAACAACGCCTCCGCGAGTCGGCCCGCCTTGGTTACACCCACGCCTTCATCCCCGACCCGGGCAAGCACAAGCTCCCGAAGATCAAGGGTATGGAACTGATCCCAATCCGCAATGTCTCGCAAGCGATTGAGCGGCTGATGTGATGTCCCACTTGCCTCCCCCGCGCTTGCGGTGGAGGCGAGCGGGAGTTATGCCCCAACCAACCACCCTGGCAACGCCCTCGGCCTGCCGTCCCCACCCACGCACGCGATCTCCGTGCTCGCGATCGCGCACACGCCATCGATCGGCACGCTCGGGTCCTTCGAACCATCGGGCACCGCCCCGCCGCGTTCAACAAGCACCAGCTCATACGAATGCATGAGCTTCACCTTCGTCGATCCCGCCACGCTCGTGCGGAGTTCGATCACATCGTCGTACCGGATCGGGCGTCGGTACTTCACCTCGAGCTTGGTGACAACGAGGAACACGCCCGCGGCCTCCAGCGCCGCGTAGCTCTCCCCCACTTCTCGCAAAAGCTCCGACCGCCCCATCTCCATCCAGGGGAGATAGCTCGAATGGTGCGCCACCCCCATCGGGTCGCACTCGACATAACGGACGCGGAGACGGGTGTTGCCGGTGGTTGGGGGTGTCTCGGGCATGGGATACGGTATGCTCTGTATCTCTGGATGCCACTACTCGCCCGCAGGGCGCAGTAGTGTCTTCGTACGTTCGGAAGAGCACTACTGCGCGTCTTCGACGCGAGTAGTGGCACCCTCGGATTCTCCTCTTCTCCCCCTTGCCTATTCTTCCCCCATGTCATTCGGACTCGGACACGGCAAACCTCTCGACCCGGCGCTGGGCGTCGTCGGCATCTCGCGCGACGAGCTCCCGGAACTCCCGGACTCCATCATCGACGACCCGGAATCCGGGCGTCTCGACCTGCGCAACTGGTTCGAGCACCCCGATCGGCGCTTCGAACTCGAGATCGGGTCGGGCAAGGGCGCGTTCCTCGTCCAACAAGCCGATCTCCAGCCCGACACCAACTTCCTCGGGATCGAGTGGGCCGGCGAGTTCGCAGCCTACATCGCGGACCGGATCCGTCGTCGGCGTGAGAACGAGAACACGCACACCAATGTCCGCGTGCTTCATACCGACGCGGCCCAGCTCCTGCAATGGCGCTGCCCCGACGCGATCATCGATGTCGTGCACCTCTACTTCTCCGACCCCTGGCCCAAGAACAAACACCACAAGAAGCGCGTGATCCAGCACCAGACCCTCTTCGATATCTGGCGCTGCCTCAAACCGGGCGGCGAGCTCCGCGTCGTCACCGATCACGACGAGCTCTGGGCATGGGACCTGGCGCACTTCGATCTCTGGGCAAAGGGATCATCAACTGCGGAAGAACAGTTCAAACGCCCCAGCATCCCCGCCGCGCCCCCCAAGGTCCGAGCGCTGCTCGACGCGTGCGAAACCCTCCCTTTCGAGTACACGAGCTTTGACAAGCCCGAGTCCGCAGGCGAGGGCGAACTCGTCGGCACCAACTTCGAACGCAAGTTCCGACGCGAAGGTCGGAGTTTCAACGCGGGTGTGCTGAAGAAGGTGTGACGCTCACTTCACCTTCACCACAACATCCCGCCACTCGCCCGCGGACTTGTTCTGGCACCCGAGCCCCCAGTTGCCATCGAGGTTGATCCCCGCGACATCGATCATCACGGGGCGTTCGCGGTTGATCTTGATGATCAGGCGGCTGCGGCGTTTGGAGATCTTGAAGTCCACCCACTCGCCCATCTCAAGGGATTTGAGTTCCTGGTTCTTGAGGCGGATCCATCGCGACTTCTGGTCGCCCTGCGCGTAACGACGATCGAAAACCGTCACCCCGAAGCTCGGACCGAGCGCCACGGAGACGAACCCCTCGTCCGTCCGCCCGAGCAGGATGTTGAGCTGCGCCTTGTCGCGCTTGTAGATCTTGACCGACCCAGTCATCTCCCAATCCCCGTCGCCGAGCTCCTGACGGTTCCAGCAGTACGCGTTGTTGCTGTCCCACGCGGTGTGCAGCCACACATCGCCGTGCGTCGTCAGGGATCGATAGGTCTCGTTCCACTCGGGCTCGAACGCATCAATCCAGGTGCGGAAGGTGAGCTCGGGCGAGTCCACCCCCGCGTTCTTGATCGCGTCGAGCGTTGCCTGCTTCAACCGCTCCTCGTATGTGCTCCCGCCTCCCAGTCGACGCGCCTCGTTGATCATCTCATCGAACGCTTCGATATCGATCAGCCACCCGATGAACGCGTCACGCGCTGATGCGAGACGCCCCCTTGAGATGTCCTCTTCCTCGCCGTCGAGGATCGACATGACATCGTAATTGGGCTTGTCCTCGAACAGTCGGCGGATCGTGTGGATCTCCTCGGAGGTCCACGGCTCGCTCTCGAGCTCGCCCATGATCCCCAGCTCACGCAGCGCGACACTCCCGAGGTGCCCCGCGAGCCCCTGCCGGAGCCACTCGGGATGGGATGCGCTGTTGTTGAACGCGCGATCGGTGCAGAGGTACACGCTGACCTCCGCGATCATGAGCTTGGTCTGCAGGGGGATCCCCACCTCACGCAGGACCGAGTACTCGAGCGGCGGCTGGAGCGCGACATGCCCCTGCTTGACCCCGAAGTTCGCGAACGACCAGTTCCTCCGGAACGCCCCGTCGTTCAGCTCGCGATCGACCCGCTCGTAGTCCTTGTACTGCATATGCAGCTCGATCGACGCGTTGTCCACGATCGAGGCGACATCGACCCCGAAGAACTCCGAGCAGGTCTGCTCCACCTGCGCCACGATCGCGCGGATCTCGTCCTGCTGCTCGGGGGGAAACTCCCCGACGCGGACCTCGATATCGGCGCGGACCAACCCCGCGCACACGCACAACACCACCATCATCCAACGAACAAGCATCCGAAACCTCCAGCGAAATCTGCGTACAAAGAAAGCGGATTGTACGCGATGCGCACAACCCGCTTGCATGAGTTATGGGTATGAATCCGCAAAGACTTACATCATTGCCTTCAGTTTCCGCATCTTCGCGAGCACCTTGTCGGATCGGATCGCGTCGCCGGCTTTGATCCGCGAGGCCTGCATCTCACGCCGCGCCTGACGGATTTCTTCCTTCGTCGGGTCGATCGGGATCAGCGCCGTCGCGAGCCAGGTCCGCACGCGTTTGCGGGGCGAGTGCGTTGTGACCCAGTACATCAGGGCCGAGATGATGACGATAATCGCGCCGCCCGCGGCGAACAGGGGCGTGTTGCTCCCGCTGCGCTGCATGGACCAGACCCCGAGCACCGCAAGAGCCGAGATCGAGATCGCGATCAGCATCATCACCCAAGGCTTGATCCGCTCGAAGGGGTCCTCGTCGTAGATCCGTGCGAACGAGAAGAGGGTGTGGCGGATCATCTCCTCGCGATCCTCGCCCTCGAGCTTGCCCGATTGCAAAGCTTGTTCCATCGCGACGCATGCTTTGATCCGCGATTGGACGATCGGCAGCATCGCCGGCTCGTACGAACCGGCGTTTTTGGGATCGGGGAGGATCTCGATCGGGCGTTCCTCCGCGGGTCGTTCGCACTTGCACCCGCACACAAAGCAGGTCAACTCATGATGAGGGTGACCCTCGCGACCCTGATCGAAGCAGAGGAAGTATCGTTTCCGCTCTGCTTGGGCGAGGTGGAAACGGCGCTCCTGTCGGCAGACAGGACAGTAATCGGAAGTGACGCCGATGGGGCGGATACACAGCACCCTCGCGTTGAGCAAAGAGAGTGGCATACCCTATCTTAACGGATTTTGGCATGCCGTGTTGCACGAAATCCATCCGAACTCGCCATAACCTTCTGACATGCCGAAAGTTGCGATGCAACCACTTTCTCAGAACAACCCGGGTGTCGTGCTCCTCTCCGGCGGGCTCGACTCCACCACGGTCCTCGCGATCGCCCAGAATCAGGGCTATACCTGCCATACGCTCGCATTCGACTATGGGCAGCGTCACCGTTACGAGCTCGATGCCTGCGCCCGCATCGCCGATTCGCTCGGGGCGGCGTCGCACCGGGTGTTTGAGCTCAACATCGGGCAGTTCGGCGGCAGCGCACTGACCAGCTCCGAGCTTGAGGTCCCCAAGGATCGGGACGAATCGAGCATGGACGACATCCCCGTGACCTATGTGCCCGCTCGGAACCTCGTCTTCCTCTCGATCGCGCTGGGATACGCGGAAACGCTTGGCGCGACAGACCTGTTCATCGGCGTGAACGCGATCGACTACTCGGGCTACCCGGACTGCCGACCCGCGTTCATCGATTCGTTCACACAGACCGCGAACCTTGCGACGAAGCTCGGCGTGGACGGGAGCGCGATTCGGGTCCATACGCCGCTGATCGATCTGACCAAGGCACAGATCGTTGCGAGGGGCACCGAGCTCGGTGTGGATTACGCGATGACCCATTCCTGCTACGACCCCGATGAGACCGGCGGCGCGTGCGGACGCTGCGATTCGTGCGTGCTCCGGCGCAACGGATTCATCGAAGCGGGTATCGAGGATCCCACGCGGTACTCCACAACAAACGCATGAGCGACACACTCCCCATCTCGGAAACCTTTGTGTCCGTTCAGGGCGAGGGCAAACTCACGGGTACCCCGAGCTGGTTCTGCCGATTGTCGGGGTGCAACCTGCGGTGTACCTGGTGCGATACGCCGTATGCGAGCTGGGCCCCGGAGAAGACCGATCGGCCGATCAATTCGCTGGTTGAGGAAGCGATCGCTTCGGGCGTGAAGCATGCCGTGCTGACCGGCGGCGAGCCGATGATCTTCAAGGGGCTTGTCCCCCTGAGCAACGAGCTTGCGAAACGCGGGATGCACATCACGATCGAAACCGCGGGGACCGTCACCCTGCCGGGCGTGTCGTGCCACCTGCTGAGTCTGTCGCCCAAGCTCGCGAACTCGACCCCGAACGACGATCCGCGCGACCCCGACGGCGTGTGGGCCCATCGCCACGAGCAGCGCCGCCTGAACTATGAATCCCTCAACACGCTGATTGCCTCCACCCCCGATCGACAGATGAAGTTCGTCGTTGCCGGGCCCGACGATCTCCCCGAGATCGAGTCGGTCCTCGCCCAGATCCGCGGCTACCAGCCCCACGATGTGATGCTGATGCCCGAGGGGGTGAGCGTTCCTGACAATGATTCCATCCACTGGATCATCGACGAGTGCATCACCCGGGGATGGTCCTACTGCCCACGCGTGCACATTCAGTTGTTTGGGGACACGCGGGGGACATGACCTCGCCTTCGTCGCGCTTGCGGAACAGCTTGGATGGCCCGATGGAGATGCAGAAGAACCCGGCGAGGGCACGCTATGTAAAGCCGGAGACCCCTCCGATCCGCCTTCGGCGGACCACCTCCCTCGTCCGCCTTTGGCGGATCGCGGGGAGGGGCAAGCCCCCCTCCGTCTCGCTTCGCTCGACAGTTTCCCCGCAAGCACAGGCGAGACGCCTGTGCCACCACCAACTGAGCATACACAACCTACAATCTCCTCTCATGATCTATCGCGTCTGCAAATCCTTTGAGATCGAGAACGGGCACATGCTGTCCAAGCACCCCGGGCGGTGTCGGCTTCCGCATGGGCATTCGCGCCGGGTTGATCTGGTGATCAGCGCGGATCGGTTGGATGAGAATGACATGGTCTGCGACTTCAAGGCGCTGAAACTGGCCGTCGAGGACTATCTTGACCAGTACGACCATGCCCTGATGGTGAACTCTGATGATCAGATCCTTGATTCACTCAAGGAGCAATACCGGGACCGGTTGATCGTTCTGGAATCGACGGATCCGACGACGGAAGTGCTCGCGGAGCGCATCTTCAGATTCGTCGAGCGCCAGATCAAGGACGGGGGTGCCCTTACGGACCCCAAAACAGGGAACTCGTACACGCTCCCGACCTATCTGACGCTTGAACGGGTCCGGGTGACGGAAACGAGTTCGAGTTGGGCGGAATACGGGACCGGTTAATCCCATTCATTCCTCTGGCACGGCTCGGGTCTCGCGCCCAAAGCACAATCTGCATCGAACCCCGTCAGTGGGCCGATCGTTCTGTGTGTGATCGTGTGTAGGAGGCAAATGATGCACAGCAACAAGACAATCCTCATCCCAGCTATCGCGTTGATCGCGGGTTCTGCGGCGATCTACTCGTCTCAGACGCTCGCGAACGCGGGTGATCTCGAGACAACCAGCGTGCTCGTCGAGCCGGACGCTGAACAGCGTCATGCGATGTCGATGGCGTTCAATATCTCCGAGGCGTTCTCATACGCCGCGGAACAGATCGAGCCGTCCGTTGTCCATATCACGACGCGTACCAATACCCGTCGCGGCACAGTCAACGGCGGGCTGGGGTCGGGGGTCATCGTTGACGAGTCGGGGCACATCGTCACGAATAACCATGTGATCGAGAATGGGAACTCGATCATGGTTCGTCTTTATGACGGCCGAGAGCTCAATGCGGAGTTGATCGGAACCTTCGCGGAGACGGACATCGCGGTGCTCAAGGTCGAGGCTGACGATCTGAAGCCGGCCCGTTTCGCGGATTCCGAGGCGCTCAAGGTTGGGCAGTGGGTGCTGGCGGTGGGATCGCCGTTCGGCTATGACCAGACCGTGACCGCGGGAATAGTGAGCGCGAAGGGACGGAGCGGCTTCGGACCGGACGCGGAGAATATCGGGTCGCGGGGTCTGCAGGAGTTCATCCAGACGGACGCGGCGATCAATCCGGGCAACTCTGGCGGGCCGCTGGTCGATCTGAATGGGAATATCGTGGGCATCAACACCGCGATCATCTCTCGCAGTGGCGCGAGCAATGGCTTGGGTTTCGCGATTCCCTCTGATATCGCCCAGTCCGTCGCAGAGCAGATCATCGAAACGGGTGATGTCGAGCGTGGCTGGCTTGGGATCGAGATGGCGGCCCTGGACCCGGCGGTCGCTCATGAGATGGGCATCGATGGCGGCGTCGTGATCGGGCGGATCCTTGAGGACGGGCCGGCGGAGAAGGCGGAGCTGCGTCCGCGGGACATCATCACCAAGATCGGCGGACGAACGACAGAGAACCTTGTTCGTCTGAGTAACGCGATCATGCTCATCAAGCCGAACGAGCCGGCGGAGATCACCTATATCCGCAACGGCGATTTGCGTACGACTTCCGCGATCCTCTCCGATCGTGACCGGGAGCAGATCCAGAACGCCGGCGGAGCCTTTATTGATGAGCTCGGGATCGGTGTGATTCCTCACCCGCTCGCCGAACGCATCAGTCCGACCCGACGGCGCACTATTGATGCCTACCAGATCGTCAACATCGAGGCGGGTTCCGTGGGTGATGAGATGGGCCTGGAACCCGGCGATTTCATTGTCGAGATCGACGGGCAGAGCATACCAAACGCGGAGCGGCTGGAGAACTATTTCCGCAACGCGTTGCGTGGGATGCCCATCCGGCTGAGCATTGTCCGCGACGGAGAAGCGTTGACCGCGACCGTGACACCTGAGTGATTCGAACGCTCAGTTTGCGTGCGCTTCCTTATCAAGGAACGCGATCTCCGGATCGGGGATGTTGGGGTTCTTGCGCTCCAGATCGAGATTGCCCGTCCATGCAACACGGATCGTGTGGAGGATATCGTCGAAGATCAGCAGGAGGCTGGGCAGCACGAGCAGGATGATGAAGGTCGCGCTCATCAGCCCGAAGGCGATGGTGATGGCCATCGGGATCAGGAACTTGGCCTGGAAGCTGGTCTCGAGCATGAGCGGCGTGATGCCGAGCACGGTGGTGATTGTGGTGAGCATGATGGCGCGGAAGCGTGCTTTGCCGGTGGCGACGCCTGCATCGAACACATCGAGCCCCTCGCGGCGGCGCTCGTTGAAGAACTGCATGAAGATGAGCGAATCGTTCACCACGATGCCCGCGAGCGCGATGAAACCGATCATGGAGAGGAAGGTCATGGATGAGCCCATGATGATGTGTCCCCAGACCATGCCGATCATGGCGAACGGGATCGCGAGCATCACGACGATGGGTTGGATGAAGCTGGCGAAGAGCCACGCGAGTACGACATAGATCAGCCCCGAGGCGACCAGCATCCCGACCGGGAGCGATTTCATCGAGTCGGCGAAGTCTTTCTGGCGTCCGCGTTGGACCATCGATACGCCGTGGAGGTCTGCGATTTCGGCTTCGAGGATCGGGCGGAGCTCGCGGGCGAGTTGATCGGGGTTCTGGAGTTCGCGGAACACATCGGCCTGCACGGATATGGCGCGTTTGCGATCAAGACGCCGGATGGTGGCGTAGGCCTGGGATTCCTCGATGGTCGCGACTTCGGTGAGCGGCACAGGGGTCCCGTCGGGGGTAAACACATACATATTTTCAATCTGTGCGCTGGAGCGTCGGACTCGTGGTGGCACCGTGACGCGGACATCGATGTCCTCTCGGTTGCCGGCGAATGTGAACGCTTCGAGCCCGAAAACGGCGGCCTGGATCTGGCGTCCCAGGTCGGCACGAGTAAAGCCGAGTTCGCTGGCGCCGTCACGGAGCGTGAATCGCAGCTCGCGTTGCCCCCGATCGGAGTCGTCGCTGATGGCATAGACGGCTTCGTAGTCATCGAGGGTGTCTTTGATTCGGGCGACAGCGGTGTCGAGTGTTACGATCGAGTCGCCGACGACGGTGAAGGTGAGGGCTGGGCCCGATGGGCCGCCGCTCATCCCTTCCATGCGAACATTTTTCACGCTTGGAATGTCGCCCACGCGCTCGCGGATCTCGTCCTGGATTGCGACGCTGGTGCGATCGCGGTCCTCTGCGCTTTTGAGCTCAAGGATGAGCTGCCCGACATGCGATGAAGAAGAATCGCCACCAGCGCCTTCCAGATCGCTGACGGCTCCGGCCATGGCGAAGGTCGAGTTGATCTCGGGGATGTCGAGGCAGACCTGCTCGTAGCGTTTGACGACCTCGGCGGTCTTTTCGAGGGGAGTGCCGATGGGCATGGTGATGGTGATGTTGACTGTTTCGGCGTCGTCCGTTTCGAAGAGGATGAACTGCAGGCGTCCGGAGGCGACCATACCCAGCGAAACAATCAGAATCGAGGTGACAACCGCGAGCGTGATGTATCGGAACTTGACGGATGCGCGGAGCAGGCGTTCGTATGCGGGCAGGATCTTGTGCGTGACGGTGTGATCGCGCCATTCGTCGTAGCGTTGCTCGAGTTTGGAGACCTTGCGGAAAAGGGCGAATCGGTGCTCCTTGCGACCGTTCTGGCGGATCTGGTCTACTTTTCGGAGCGAGTGCCCCATGTGTACCGGGAGGATGAAGAGCGATTCGATCAGCGAGACACCGAGCGCGCAACCGACCACCCAGGGCATGACATTCATGAAGTCGCCGATCTGTCCATCCATCAGCCCGAGAGGGAGAAAGGCGAAGACCGTGGTGAGGACGGTTGAGACGACGGGCCATGCGACCTGGTCGGCGCCGTGTACGGCCGCGACGAGCGCGGGTTCGCCCTTCTCGTGTCGCGTGGTGATGTTTTCCGCGACGACGATGGCGTCGTCGACGAGGATGCCGATGACGATGATCAGGCCGAACATCGTGAGGAAGTTGAGTGAGATGCCCATCGCGGCCATGAGTGTCAGTGTGCCGAGCAGCGACACCACCAGCCCGGCGGCAACCCAGAATGAGATGCGCCAGTTGAGCAGCAGGACCAGCGTGATGAAGACGAGTGCGCCACCCTGCAGCGCGTTGCGGAGCAGCAGATCCAACCGACCCTCGACGAATCGTGCGAGGTCGGTGGTTGTCATGAGTGTGCCGGGGGGGGCCGCGACGCTGTAGCGTTCGTTTCCCATTTCCCATGCTGTCTGCAGCCCGGGCTTGGTGGCACCGAACGGGTTAGGTTCGCCGTTGCGGCCGGCGACATACGCCTTGACCTGGTTGGCGATTTTGATGACATCCTGATCGCCCACACGGAAGATGGTGAGGGTCATGGTGGGCTCGCCCTCGTAGCGTGTCACGAGGTCGGTATCGACGAATCCATCGAAGACCTCGGCGACATCGCGCACGCGCACGACCCCGCCGTCGCCGGTGGCCTTGACGATGATGTCGCGGACTGTGTCCGCCCCCTCCTCGACACCGACTGAGCGCACTGAGATCGTGCTGGTGTCGGTTTTGACGGTGCCCCCGGGCAGCTCGATCATGGCGGCGCGGATCCGATCCGCGATGGTCGGCAGCGAGATCCCATGCTCGATTGCCCTCTCGGGTGACACTTCAACACGCAGCTCATCGCTTCGGTAGCCGCCGGGTTGCACATCGGTGATCTCGGGGAGCGTGAGCAGATCGTCGCGTGTCTCGATGATGAAGTTCTTCATCGTGCGTTCGTCGGCATCGCCGTAGAGCGCGACGATGATCGCGGGCATGTTTGGCTCGAGGATGTCCACGACGATGTTGTCGACATCGTCGGGGAGGTCCTGGATTGCGTCCATCTCGCGTTTGACTTCGAGCAGGGCTTGCTGGATCGGGTAGCCCTCGTTGAACTCGACGGTTACGCTCGCGGCGCCTTCTGCGACGACCGAGTTGATCTCTTTGATCCCTGTGAGATCTGAAACGCGATCCTCGATCTTGGTGGCGAGCGCGTCTTCGACCTCTTCGGGTGCGGCGCCGGGGTATGGCGCGCTGATGGTGATGATGCGGGATTCAACGAACGGGAAGAACTCTCGGCGCAGCCCGACGCCAAAGATGATCCCTGCGCCGATGATTGTCAGCATCACCAGGTTTGCGACGACGGGCTTGCGTACACCGAATCGTGCGAGACTCACGGCTCACCCCCCTCGTCACGGGGTGTTTCGTTCCCGACCGGCGTGATCTCGGCACTCGGGGTGGATTCCAGCGCCGGATCGCGATCGAGGCGGACACGCATGCCTGTGACGATCTGGTCGAGCAAGGAAACCACGATGTGTGAACCCTGAACGGGTTCTTGTCCGAGTTCGAGGGCCACCCACTCTCGCTCGTTTGGATCGATCTCTGGGCGGCGTCCCTCGAAGCTGTATGCGATTCGTACGGGCACCTTTTCGATCAGTCGGTAGCCGTCCTGCATGGGGCCGGCGACATAGACAGTGTTGGACTGGACCGCGCGGCGGGGGAGAATCACGCGGTCGTGCTCGTCGTGGGTGAGCACACGCCCGTGGACAAACTGCCCGGGGAGCAGGCGATGCGCGTCGGTTGGGTCCTGCTTGACTTCCGCGTAGACGGTGATGGTCCTGCTTGATGCATCGGCTTCCGGTGCTACGCGGACAATCTCGCCCTTCCAATCGGGCGTGCCCACGGGATCGCGTACCCAGAACTGGACCTCGTCGCCCAGCCGCACCCACGACGATGACGACGCGGGGAGTTTCAGGGGGATCTCGAGACGAGAAAGGTCAACGACGCGAGCGACGCTGGTGCCCAGTGCGACCCAGTCGCCCTCGCGGGGGGTCACGCTCTGAAGCTCGGCATCGAACGGTGCCCGGATCGACGAGCGCTCGACATTCTGCTGGGCTACGCGGGAGTTGGCCCGCTGTGACGAGAGCTGAGCCTGCAGATTGAGGCGACGCGAAGGGATGAGATCGAGCTGCTGACGCAGCGTGGCGAGCTGCCGCTGGGTGCGGAGCAGTGCGGCGTAGACGGCGTCGCGTTCACCGGCGTTCGCTGCGCCGGCGTCGATCGCCTCGTCGATGCGCTGCAGATCGCGTTTGGCGGCTTCGATCTCTTCGCTGGCGTATTGCACCTGCAACTGCGTTTGTTCTTCTTCAACATCGAGCCCTTCGATCTGGGCCTCGATCGCCTTGACCGCTTGCTGCGCGGAATCGAGTGCGTTGATGTAGTCGGCGTCTTCGAGTCGTACGATCAGATCGCCTCGCTGCACTCTGGAGCCGGCCTCGACGGCGTCGGGGCGTTCGATGACGCGCCCGCCGACCTCTGCGACCAGCTCGGCGCTGCGCATGGTTCGGGCTGTGCCGTAGCCGGACCAGATCCGATCTGTGGGGTGGTGCTGCGAATCGATCGCGTGGACAACGACCGACGCGACCTCTGGCGGGCGTTTTTCGGACTTGCCCCGTGTCACGATGAGCAGCGCAACAATCCCGGTCGCGATCGCGAGCAGCACGATGACCGCCAGCGCTCGTGGCAGGATGACCAAAAATAGCTTTGCTGACGAATCGCCTTTTTTCTGACTTTGCACGCTCGCGCCCCTGTGCTCGTGGTTTCGGCTCAACGCGTCCTCCTGGCGTCGATGACACCCGCGTTTCGCGACCGTCATACTAGGCATTCGCTGATTGTAACTGGCCGGATTCGCTCCGCATCGCCGATGCAAAGCCCGTGATCAAGTATCTGGGCTCAAAGCGGCTGTTGGTGGAGCGAATTGTCTCGCTCTGTGAGACTCTGCGCCCTCATTCGGGAACGGTCCTGGACCTTTTCTCAGGGACTTCTCGCGTGGGCCACGCCCTGAAGCGGGCGGGTTTCGGGGTCTACGCGAACGATCACAACAGCTACGCCCACACCCTTGCGATGTGCTATGTGCAAGCGCACGCCCCGCGTGTGGAGCGGGACGCGACCCGGATCATCGATGAGCTTAACGCACTCCCCGCTCGTGAGGGGGTGTTTACGGAGAACTATTGCCGGGCATCGCGTTACTTCACGCCGGAGAACGGCGGGCGGATCGAGGCGATGCGTGAGCACCTCGAGACGCTCGATCTGGGCCCGGAGCTCCGCGCCGTTGTGCTCACCAGCCTCATCGAGGCCGCCGATCGTGTGGACTCGACGACCGGGGTGCAGATGGCGTATCTGAAATCCTGGGCTCCGCGGGCGCTCAAGCCCATCGAGCTCCGACTGCCCCGGATTCTTCCCCATCCCGACGAGTATCCATGCCGAGCGTTTAACCTCGATGCGTTGGATGCTGCACACGGGATCAGCGCCGATATCGCGTACCTTGACCCGCCGTATAACCAGCATTCATATCTGGGCAACTACCATGTGTGGGAAACCCTGGTGCGCTGGGACCACCCGGAGACCTACGGCGTGGCGTGCAAGCGGATCGACTGCAAGGAACGCAAGAGTGCGTTCAACTCGAAGGTGAAAATCGAGGATGCGCTGCGCTCCGTTATTGATGCGATCGATGCCAAGACACTGATCGTCTCGTTCAATGATGAGGGGTATTTGGGTCGCGAGCAGATCGAGTCGATGCTCTCGCCGATCGGGCCTGTTGCCATCATTGATCATGACCACCCCCGCTATGTGGGGTGCAAGATCGGCATCCACAACCAGCGTGGCGAGAAGGTCGGGCGTGTGGGAAAGGTCCGCAACACGGAGCACTTCTTCATCGCGGGAGAGGGTGCTGAGATGTTCATCGAAGACGCCGAATCGCGTTCGGTCGTGACTGCCGGGTAATGCCTACTCGGTCTCTGCACCCAGCTCACGCCAGCGAACGACGCGGACGCCCTGCGACTGTGGCGTGAACGCGCTGGCGGGGATGACCTCTTCGAACTGATCGCTGGGGCCTTCCCAGGTGAGGAACAGACCCGCGTCTGAGTAGCCCTCCATGAACTCGAGCACGAGCTCATGCTCACCCGCTTCGAGCGCGATTTCACCGCCCTTCCAGCGGAATGAGTGGCCGCTTGAGTCATCTACGACGGTGGAGCCGTTGATCATCAGACGGGCGTACTGATCTGAGCCGACACGGAAGATCCATGTGCCGGTTTCGGGCACATTGAGGGTCGCGGTGATCCTCAAGGCGAAGTAGTCTGCGGGGACGCCCGATGTGAAGGCCGAGCGGGTTTTGTTCCAGCTGACGCGTGCTTCGGTGGTGGTTTTGGCCGGCGATTCCCATGGGAACGAGTCCATGCCGTACCCACGCGTATCGCTGAACCATTCCGTGGCCAGCGCCGCTTCGCCGTCGTCGAAGACCGGGTCGGTCTCGTAGGCATCGAAGGCGCTGGCGGGGATGATCTCCTCGTAGGTGTCATTCGGGCCCTGCCATGTGACATGCAGCCCCGCGTCCGAGTAGCCCTCCCAGTAGCGGACCTCGAACTTGTGCTCGCCGGGCGAGAGATTGATGGTTCCTGATTTCCAGCGGTAGGAATGCCCGCTGGCATCAACAACCACGGGTTCATCGTCGATCAGCAGGATCGCGCTCTGGTCGCTCCCGAGGCGGAAGGTCCACTGCCCGCCCTCGTCTTCCGGGATGGTGAGGCGCGAGATCAGTCGCAGCCCGAAGTAATCTGTGGGGCCGTCGGTGAAGAACGCCCCTTTGGTTTTCTGCCATGACACATTGTCGACGATGGTGGTGCTGGAATGCTCTGCGTAGTCGATCTGACCCGCGTTGCCGGCGTGGCGTGCGTTGCTCGTCCAGTACGCGCGCAGGCCCCCGCCGGTTGCCGTGGGTGTTTCTGTCTCTCGGAGAAACAGCGATGTGCGGGGGACGATGATCTCTGCGGGAACGGTGGGTCCGGACCAGCTCAGGTGCAGCCCCGCGTCGGAGTAGCCCTCCCAGAAGCGGACCTCGATGTCGTGCTTGCCGGCGCCCAGTTGCACACTGCCGTGCTTCCAGCGGTACGAGTGCCCGCTGGTATCGACCACGACGGGCTCGCCGTCGATCAGGAGCATCGCGGACTGATCGCTGCCGAGCCCGAATGTCCATGATCCGCTCGCGGGGATATCGATCTGCCCGAGGACGCGCAGGCCGAAGTAGTCGCTGGGTGTCTGGTCGTCGAACGCGTCCCGTGTCTTCCGGTACGCGATGTTCTGGATAGTCGTGGCGTGATCGTGGCGATCCCAATCGATCTGACCCGCGTTGCTCGCGTGGCGTGCGTTCGTAGTCCAGTATGCGCGGACGCCCCCCCCGCCCGCGTCGTAGGGTGTCTCGATCTCGCTGTGTGAGAAGGCGCTGGGAGGGATGACCTCTTCCACGCCGCCGGGCGGGGTCCAGCTCACCAGCAGCCCCGCGTCGGAGTAGCCCTCCCAGTATCGCACCTCGAACTCGTGCAGACCCGCTTCAAGTTCGAGCGAGCCGGATCGCCAGCGGAAGGAATGCCCGCTCAGGTCGTTGACGACGAGCTGCCCATCGATAAACAGCTGCGCAGACTGATCGCTGCCGAGCCCGAAGGTCCAGACGCCGTCGGAAGGGATCTGGATGAGCCCCTCGGCGCGGAGCCCGAAGTAATCGGTCTGTGTGCCGCCCTGCGATGTCGAAACGCCCTCGTCGTTTGTGATCGTGGTCCCCTGGAAGGCGCTGCGTGTGAGTTCCCAGGCGATGTTGGATTCGAAGGTCATGCGGTCGTAGTTCTGCCAGTCGATGTGTCCGGCGTGCTGCGCATGACGCGCGTTATCCACCCAATACACGCGGAGCCCCTCACCGCCGACATTGATGAGGGGATCGGTCTCGTTCTGCGAGAGTGCGCTGGAGGGGATGACTTCCTGGAAGTCGTCGCCCGGGCCCTGCCATGTCACGGCGAGGCCCGCGTCGGAGTAGCCCTCCCAGTACTGGACTTCGATATCGTGCAAGCCGGCCGCCAGGGATTTGCTCCCGTACTTCCAGCGGTATGAGTGCCCGCTGGCGTCGTTGATGACCGAGACGCCGTCGATGTACAGGCGTGCGGACTGGTCGCTGCCGAGCCCGAATGTCCATGATCCGGATGCTGGGATGTTGACCTTACCGACATAGCGTTTGGCGAAGTAATCGCTGGGGCCGCCGGTCTCGAAGCTGCCTCTTGTCTTTGGGTAGTAGATGTTCTGGACGGTGTCGACCGAGTCGTAATCGCCCCAGTCGACCTGGCCGACATTGCTGGCGTGGCGGGCGTTGTCATGGTTGTAGACCCGCAGCCCGCCCGCGGAGCTTGGGTTAGTTGCCCCGACGCCGGGCCGGAACGCGCTGGGCGGGATGAGCGTTGCGTATGTTTCGCTGGGCGCTTTCCATGCCACCCCGAGCCCCGCGTCGGAATAGCCCTCCCAGTATCGCACCTCGATTGTGTGCTCGCCGATTCCGAGTGTCTTGGTGCCTGACCGCCAGCGGTAGGAGTGACCATCGTCATCGACCACGACCGGGTCGCCGTCGATGAAGAGGATCGCGGATTGGTCGCTGCCGAGCTCGAATCGCCATTCGCCCTCTTCTTCGATCTCGATCACGCCCATGAAGCGGGCGGCGAAGTAGTCTGTGGGGCCGCCCACGCGGAATGCGCCGCGCGTCTTGGGATAGCTGATTTTCTGGACCGTTTCGACCAGTTCTGCCTGGGTCCAATCGATGTGGCCGACATTGCTCGCGTGTCTGGCGTTGTCGAACCAGTATGCCCAGAGCCCGTCGCCCGGGCTCTCGAAGCTTGGCTCCTCGGCGGGTGAGGAGAAGGCGCTGGCAGGGACCACCTCGCGCCCATCGCTGCCCGGACCGTCCCATTCCAGCACGAGCCCGTTGCTTGAGTAGCCCTGGAAGTAGCGGACTTCGATGTCATGCTCGCCGGCGTCGAGGGTCATGAAGTTTGTGCGGGTGCGGAAGGACTGCTGGTAGGGCTGCTCGATGAGCACCTCGCCGTCGATGATCAGGACGCTGCCGTCGTCGCTGCCGAGGTAGAAACTCCAAACGCCCGATGACGGGATGTCGATTTTGCCCACGAAGCGTGCACCGAAGTATGTTGTCGGTCCGTCTTCGTAGAATGCCCTGCCCGACGCCACGGGCCAGTTGAGCTGTTCGACCTGCACGAGCTGGTCGTACGCTGCCCAATCGACATGGCCGATGTGGCTCACCCCCGAAGTGTTGCTCACGAAGTAAGCGCGCAGCCCGGGTGTGGAACCGTCATCCACCGGGTCGGAGCTTGCTCTGGACACGGAGTGCGCCATGGTGAGGGCGCAAACAAACGCGAGCGTGAAGAGTGATGCGAAGCGTTGTGAGCAGTTCATGCATCGGACATCGCCCGATATGACGGCGGGGTTCAGGAGGTGATCCATCCCGGGGCTCTGTGGGGCGCGAGCGTTCCATCTGGGCGCGTTGGGGTATACCCAAATGCGATCAGGGTTCCGATAACGCAGTCCCGGTCTCAACAGGTGTGTCCGGCGATGCATCGAGACCGAGCAGCGGCGTCGCCCCAAGCCAGACGATCAGTGTGATGATCACAATCGCGATCAGGTTGAGCCCGAAGCCGACCTTGGCCATCTGCCTGATCGAGACCTTTCCAGACGCGAAGACGATCGCGTTGGGCGGCGTGGCGACGGGCAGCATGAACGCGCACGACGCGCCGAGCGTGGCGACGAGGACGAGCTTCATGGGCGCGACGCCCAGACCGTCGGCCAGCGCGGTAAAGACGGGGAGCATGGTGCTGGTCGTCGCGGTGTTCGATGTCATCTCTGTCAGGAACACGATGAGGGTGCAAACGCCGCCGAGCAACGGGAGATCGCCCGGGTTGCCCAGACCCGCGACCTGGTTGCCGATCCAGACATCGAGTTGGGTGTTGGACACGCCCGATGCGAGCGCGAGACCGCCGCCGAAGAGCAACAGGATCCCCCACGGGATCGTCTGCGCGTGCTCCCACGCGATGATGCGTCGTGGGTTTTGCTTTCCGCTGGGGATGATGAACATCAATAACGCTCCGAAGATCGCGATCGACGCGTCGTGGACTCTGGGCAACCCCAGCGCGTCCTCGATCCACCCGTGCGTCACCCAGAGCAACGCCGTGAGCGCGAAGATCAACACCGCGAGCAGTTCGGGTTGCGACATGGGCCCGAGCTCACGAAGCATCCCGCGAATCTGCTGCGGGCCGCCGTGCACCTTGCCCACGCGAACGGGGAGTGCAACAAACACCATGTAGGCCCAGCACAGCGGGAGGAGGACCAGCGTGATCGGTACCCCGATGCGCAACCAACGCGCATAACTCATCGTGATCCCGAGCTCCTGTTCCACGAACCCGGCCATGAACCCGTTGGGAGGCGTCCCCATCAGTGTCGCAACACCACCGATCGAGCAACCGTACGCGAGCGCGAGCAAGAGACAGGTATGGAAGCGAGCTTTGTGTCCGCCCTCATCCTCCTCGATCGCCCCGGTCGTCAGCGACGCGATCGACGCGACGATGGGGAGCATCATCATCGCCGTCGCGGTGTTGCTGACAAAGGCGCTGAGCACTGCGCCGCACAGCAGCACGCTCGCAACGACCCGCTTGGGGCTTGTACCTACGACTCGGATGATGATCAGGGCCAGGCGCTTGTGCGCCCCCCACTGCTCCAATCCCTTCCCGAGCATCAACCCGCCCATGAACAGGAAGATCAGCGGGTGCCCGTAGGACTGCGTCGTCTCACCGACGGGGAGGATCCCCAGGAAAGGGAAGACCACGACGGGCACCAGCGCCGTGGCCGCGAGCGGGACCGCTTCCGTCACCCACCAGCAGGCCATCAGGATCGCCACCGCGGCGAGCCGGCGTCCGGACTCGGACAAGTCTCCCGCGTTCGCGAGCAGCACATACACCACGATCGCGCCCACGAGTCCGATCACCAGACCACCCACCCGGATGTGCTCGTCCCGGCGTGAGATGTGGTGGGTGTCCTCGTTCATGCGTTATTGCCCCTGCGCTTCGTCCGCCTTGAGCGATTGCGCGATGCCGATCTCCTGCAATCGCACGCTCGCGCGATCGAGCGCATCCTTCGCGGCGTAGAACGCGTTGGGATCGACGCTCGTCCAATCGTCCTCACCCTTGGTGACGAACGAACGGAGCGTATCGAGCGCTTGTGAAAGGGTGGTGTGCTCTTCGGGTTCGAGGAGATCGCCAAACTTCTCGAAGCGCTCGCTGATCCACTTGATATCGAGCTTGGAGTTGGTGATCAGGTCCACAACACGGTGCCGGTTCATGTCTTCCTTGGCGTGCGTGAAGCTTTCCTGCTCGATGCGGTCCACCTCGTCGCGGGACAAGCCGTGGTTTGGGACGATCTGGATCTGGGCCCGCTTGCCCGAGCGTTCCTCGATCGCCGACACGCTCAAGACCCCGTTCGCATCGATCAGGAACTCCACAACCAGCTTGGGCACCCCCGCGGGCATGGGCGGGATCCCGCGCAGATCGAACACGCCGAGCGATCGGCAGTCCTCCACCATTTCACGCTCGCCCTGCACAACATGGATCTTGACATTGACCTGCCCGTCGACGCTCGTGCTGAATCGCTCGACCGCCCGCGCGGGGACGCTGGAGTTGCGCATGATGAGCTTGGCCATGGCGCCGCCGGCGGTCTCGATGCCCAGCGACAACGGGATCACATCGACAAGAAGCGAGGATGAGCCCTCGCCGCGTTTGGCGCCCGCGATGATCGATGCCTGCATGGCCGCGCCCAGCGCGACAACACGATCGGGGTCGAGGGCGGTGTAGGGCTCGACCTTGAAGAACTCGCCCACACGCTCACGCACGAGCGGGATCCGTGTGCTCCCCCCCACCATCACGACGGAGTCGATCTGCACTGGCTCGTTGCCGTTGGCCTTCTTCGCGTCTCGCTTGGCGCGGCTGCACGCGTCGAGCGATCGCTGGACCCAGTCGGCGATCATGGATTCGAACTCGTCGCGGGTGATCGTGCGTGCGTAGGACTTGCCGTTGCCCAGATCGATCGCGATCTGCGCCGAATCATCTTCGCTGAGCTTGTGCTTGATCGCCCGCGCGAATCCGACGAGTGCGCGCCGGGTGGACGCGTCGAAGCTGTCCATCGGCTGGGCCTCGTCCAGCCCGAGCTGGTCGGCGATCTCGCCTGTGAACAACTTGACGAGCATGTGGTCGACATCGTCGCCGCCGAGATGGGTATCGCCGGCGGTGGAGAGCACCTGGAAGAAGTCGGTCTCACCCTCTGATTCACCCGGCACGAGACGCAGGATCGAGATATCGAAGGTCCCGCCCCCGAGGTCGTAAACGGCGATGGTCTGCGATTGCCCCTCGCCGCGGGTGCCGATGCCGTAGGCGAGCGCGGCAGCGGTCGGCTCATTGACGATCCGCACGACCTCCAGCCCCGCGAGGCGGCCCGCGTCGCGCGTCGCCTGCCGTTGTGCGTCATCGAAATAGGCGGGAACTGTGACGACGGCCTTCTCGACAGACTGCCCCAACGCCGACTCGGCACGCTGCTTGAGCTCACGCAGGATTACTGCGCTGATTTCCTGCGGCGAGTACACCTTCTCGCCGGCGTCGGTCTCGATGCGGACCCGGGCGGTGTCGTGCTCGCCATCGACGACCTGATAGCCGAGGTACGCGGCGTCCGCCTGTGCATCCCGGATCGATCGCCCCATCAGACGCTTCACGGAGTTGATGGTGCGATCGGGCATCTCCACGATGCGGTCGGCCGCAGCTTGGCCCACCACGAACGATCCGTCCCGCTCGACCCGCACCACCGAGGGCATGACCTGCTCGCCATCGTCACCCAGCACGCGCGGCCCGTGCGCATCCACGATCGCAACGAGCGAGTTGGTCGTCCCGAGGTCGATGCCAACGATCGTTGATGTATCACTCATATCAAAGGAAGCGTAGACCCACGCCCCACGGATCTCAGTCCGTCACCCACGCGAGTGACGCGAGTTCCTGCGTCAGGGTTCGCATCGATTGGGTGTCCATACCTGTGCTCCAGGCACCGAACGACACATCCGAGCGAACCTCCAGCAGATACCCACGATTCGATCCCATCTCCGCGTGGAACTGCTCGGGCGCTTGGACGAATCGCCAATCACCGCCCTCTACATCCATCGATCGCACCCGATCCCAGATCGCGTCGAGGGTCGATCCGTCGACCCTTCGCGTGATCGGCGGATAGGTCAATCCGTCCGAACCCTCCCCGAACGACGCACGCAGGGTCCCGTCGGGCTCGATGATGTACCTCGCAGATCGCGTCTCGATCGTTTCGGCGTCCGGATCGCCGAAGACAACGATCCCGAGTGTGAAATCGCTCGGTCGTTGCTCGGGCAGTTCGATTGGATCGCGCTCGCTGCTCGTCGAGCACGACGCGAGAAGGACGCCCAGCAGCATCAACACGCAGGTTCGGATCGTGTGCATCATCTATAGAGTCTATCAGGTGCCGCACTTACGGGCATCACCCGGCTATCCTTTGCTCCCATGGATATTTCACTGCGTTGGCTCAATCAGTACCTCACCCCCGGCGATGTGACCGCAGATCAGGTCGATCACATCATGACCCAGGCGGGGATGCCCATCGAAGAGCACAAGCCCGGGCTCGACGGCGACACCATCCTCGATGTCGAAGTCACGAGCAA
>DDGE01000003.1:0-3160 GCA_002337545.1 Phycisphaerales bacterium UBA1910
GAGCATTCATGCATAATGCTCCGGAAGCCCGGGGGAGGAGAGTGGATGTTTTCATGCGCTTGATGAGCGTATTCGTGTCAGTTCGATCCCAGATTATGCGTAGGGCACGGGTTGTTAGCCTTCTGCTGAGCAACCCGTGGCACCCGGAGTGAGTTTTACTCAGTTCTTTGGGTGTGGTTGAGATCCTGCTTTGCCCTGGCGGGTCAAAGCAGTGTCCGCGGCACGGGAGGGACATGAGCCGCACTGCGCCGCTGCGCGGCGAGTACGGGCACCCGGAGTGGCACCCGGCGCTACCGTGTGAGTTCGAGCCCAGGTTGTTCGGCGGGCACGGGTTGTCAGCTTTCAGCTGAGCAACCCGTGGCACCCGGAGTGTTTGCCCTAGCGGGTCAAAGCAGGGCATGAGGCACGGGAGGGACATGAGCCGCACTGCGCCGCTGCGCGGCGAGTACGGGCACCCAGAGAGCCACTCTCTGTTCCGCCAGAGGCGAGTGGGAAAATTCGTGTGTTTGCGTGGGGGGAATGGTCGATTAGATCAGGGTGAGTGCATCGGAACAGAACTCGAATGAGGCGTCGCTTGGGCGTGATACACGGACGGTGGCGGGGCTGACGCTGGTTTCGCGTGTGCTGGGGCTGGTGCGGGATCTGGTGACAGTGCGGGTGTTCGGGGATACCTTCGTGGGGTCAGCTTTCGCGGCGGCGTTTGCGGTGCCGAACATGTTCCGGCGGCTGTTTGGGGAGGGGGCGCTGTCGGCGGCGTTTCTGCCGGAGTACACGCGGCTGGCGGACGGGGACCCGGAGAAGGCGGACGCGTTCGCGTCGTTGACGATCGGGTTGCTGGCGCTGGCGACTGGTGTGCTGACGCTGGTGATTGAGTTGGTGCTGCTGGGGGTGGTGCTGGCTTCGGGGGATGACCCGGAGCGGGCGTATTCGCTGAAGCTGGTGATGGTGATGCTGCCGTTTATGCCGCTGATTTGCGTGGCGGCGATCCTGGGCGGGATGCTGCAGAGTCATGGGCGGTTTGGGCCGTGGGCGGCGGCGCCGATCCTGCTGAACCTGTGCATTATTGGTGCGGCGCTGCCGTACTTTGTGGTGGAGGGTGCGGATGCGGCGGCTTGGGCGTACCCGATCGGGATCGCGGCGGTGTGCTCGGCGGTGCTGCAGGTGGGGTGGAGCGTGTGGGCGCTGCGTGGGACTGTGCGATGGACGACGGGTGTGAGCGCGGCGCGGGGCGAGGCGAGGCTGATGCTGGTGCGGATGCTGCCGGTGATCGTGGGGCTGGGGACGCTGCAGCTCAATGCGTTCATGGACACACTGATCGCGATGTATCCCAACTGGGTCGGGGACACGGTGCTTGGGTATGACTATCCGCTGGATGAGTCTTCGAACGCGGTGCTGTTTTATGCGCAGCGGTTGTACCAGTTCCCGCTGGGGGTGTTCGGGATCGCGGTGGCGACGGCGGCGTTCCCGGCGATGTCGCGGGTTGCGGGTGACGCGGGTGCGTTTGGTGGCATGCTGCGGCGGGGGATGCGGCTGAGTCTGTTTATTGGTGTGCCGGCGAGCGTGGGGCTGCTGATCGTGGGCGAGGACCTGGTGCGGGTGCTGTACTCGGGGCCGGGCGATGGGTTCAGCGATGAGGGTGTGCGCCGGGCGAGCGCGGTGCTGAGCGGGTACGCGGTGGCGGTGTGGGCGTATTCGCTGAATCAGCTGCTGACGCGGGCGTTTTATGCGAAGGGTGATACGCGGACGCCGATGACGATTGCGCTGGGGATGGTGGGGGTGAACCTGGCGCTGAACTTCGCGTTGATCTGGTGGCTGCGTGAGGCGGGGTTGGCGTGGTCGACGGCGGTGTGCGCGATCGGGCAGATGGGGCTGCTGATGCTTGCCGCGCGGCGGAAGATGGGGATCGGGTTCGACGGGATGCGCGGCGCGGTGTTGGCGATCGCGTTGGGGTCAGCGTTGATGGGCGGTTGCGTGTATATGGTGGGGCGGCTTGTTGGGGGTGGTTGGGCCGATGGGGCTGATGGTTCGTGGGGGCGTGGGATCGCGGCGGTGGTGGCGATGACGCTGACGGGTGCAGTGGTCTATGGGCTCTGGTCGATATGGATGAAGATGGACGAGCTTGGCTGGCTGATCGCGAAGTCGACGGCGGTGGGCTCTGATGAGGAACATACGCATGAAGAATGAACGCAAGACGGGGAAGGTCCTGGTTCTGGTCGCGGCGGTTGCGGTGACCGTGTGTACGCTGGGGATGAGCGGCTGCAACACCGTGAGCGGTGTGGGCAAGGACCTGCAGGAGGCGAGCGATAATGTCAAGGACGCGATCGAGAACTGATGGCGTCGATTGATCTGCGCAGCAGGCCGGTTGTGATCACGGGCGCGTCGAGTGGGATCGGCGCGGCGACGGCGTTCGCGTGCGCTCGGGCGGGGATGCCTGTTGGGTTGCTTGCTCGGCGGGAGGAGAAGCTCGAAGAGACGAGGTCGAAGATCGAGCGCGAGGGTGGGCGGGCGATTGTCGTGGTGGGGGATGTTGCGGATACGGACGCGAATCAGGAGTTGATTGCGAAGTCGGAGGAGGCGTTCGGCGATCTGTATGGGGTGATCGCGAACGCGGGGTATGGGGCGGAGGTCGAGTGTGCGACGATGCCGATCGAAGACATCCGGAAGATGTTGGAGGTGAACTTTTTCGGATCGATGTTTTTGGTGCAGCCGGCGGTTGCGAAGTTCCGTGAGCGGGGGGCGGGGCACGCGATCATGGTGTCGAGCTGCCTGAGCAAGATCGGGCTGCCGCACTATGGGGCGTACAGCGGGAGCAAGGCGATGCAGGATCATTTCTGCCGTGCGATGCGGCATGAGCTGCGTGGGACGGGTGTGTTCGTAAGCAGCGTGCACCCGGTGGGGACGAAGACGGAGTTCTTTGACGAGGCGGCGAAGAAGAGCAAGGGTGGGAAGCTGTCGTTGGCGGGGAGCAGCGAGCGGTTTATGCAGTCGCCGGAGAAGGTGGCGGGGGCGATGGTGAAGTGTCTGCGGCGGCCTCGGGGTGAGGTTTGGACGAGCCCGATGGCGCGTATTGGGTTTGGTGCGAGTGTGATGCTGCCTGGGATGACTGATTGGGTTTTGGGGCGGATGGTTGAGAAGAGGGGAAGAAGGGACTAGGGACTAG
>DDGE01000003.1:3350-11309 GCA_002337545.1 Phycisphaerales bacterium UBA1910
GGGTCGGATCAAAGCAGGGCACCGGGCGTCTGCGTGCTAGCTGAGGCGGGTGATGAGGCCGTCAATAGAAGCTTGCCATTCTTTGAAGTATTCGGATTCTTGCCAGAGTTCGCGGATTTCTGATTGTTCGTCGTTGCGGACTTTCAGGAGTGCCTGCTTGGCGCGGTCGAGCATTTCGGGGTCGGGGCGGTTGCCGTTGAGGGATGCGAGCCATTTCTCGAGTTCTTCGGGTGGATCGCTTGGTGGGTTGCTCTGGGCCGCTGCGAGGCACTCGGCGGCGGCGATGGCTTCCTCACCCTCGGGTGCGTCGATGTAGAGGTCGGACTTCAGGAGCTTGTCTATGGCGGACATGGGGTAGGCGAAGGGGCTCTTCACTTTGCCGAGGAGTGACTTCTTTGCGGTTTTGAGTCCCCAGATCCAATCGCCTGCGGTGTCGTTCTCGAAGCTGTTGTGTCCCCATGCGCCCATGTGTGGTCTCCTTCATCTATCCATTCTTCGTTGCGATGTGTCTGGGTCATCGTACACGATGCTTATGGGCTTTGTCCGAGGCGTTCGAGGAGCTTGGCGGTGAGGAGTTCGACGCGTTTGACCTCGCGGGTGACGGCGATGCGCTGCATTTCCATCCAGAACCACATCTTGAGCATTGCGACGGCGAGCATGCATGCGCTGAACCCGAATCCCCACGCGAGCAGGTGCTTGGTCTCGGTTGCGTTGAAGAAGCGGACGGCGCACCATATGGAGAGCCCGAAGAAGGCGAATGTGTAGATGAACGCGAGCGTCGTGAGGAAGCGGTTGCG
Source organism: Phycisphaerales bacterium UBA1910 (assembly GCA_002337545.1). Classification (GTDB taxonomy): domain Bacteria; phylum Planctomycetota; class Phycisphaerae; order Phycisphaerales; family UBA1924; genus UBA1924. The sequence goes on from DDGE01000003.1 coordinate 4,148, forward strand.
GGTTCGGAAGGTTGCGAGCATGAGCTGGTCGGCGCGGAGCCCGTCTTCGGGTTCGCCGATGAGTGCGCGATCGGTGGGGGAGAGCGCGTCACGGATTTGTTTGTCGAGGTTGTCCATGGTTATGTCCTTTCGGGGTCGAGTTGTTCGCGGAGAATGGATTTGGCTTTGCGGAGTCGTGATTTGGCGGTGCCGACGGGTATGACGAGCGCGGCGGATGCCTGCTCGATGGTGCACCGGTCCATGTGGATCAGGATGACAATGTCGCGGAGCTTGGGCTCAAGTGTGAGTATCGCTTTGCGCAGCTCGTGGGCATTGGTGGTCTCCTGTGTGTTTGCGTTGGGTGCTTGTCGATGACTTGCGGCGTTTTCGCGTTGTTGGATCTGGGCTTTGATCCAGTCTCGGGCGTGGTTGGCGAGGATCGATGTTGCCCAAGCGTGGAAGCGGGCTGGGTCGCGGAGTTTGCGGATGTTTCGTGCGATGCCGAGCCAAGTTTCCTGGGATATATCTGAAGCGGCGTCGTGATTCTGGGTGAGCGCGTGGGCGCGGCGGATGAGGGTTGGGTGGTAGTGGCTGACGAGATGAGGGAGCGCTTTGGGGTTTCCCGATTGGGCCTCGAGCACGAGTAGTTCGATCTCGATGGCTTTGGTGTTGGTGGTCATGTCCTCACTATGGTCTCAGAAGAGTGGGTGTTGGATTTTGGTTTGCGCAGAAAAAAAGCCGCGGCATGGGCTCGCGGCTCTGAATCGTGGTTTTTCGGACGATTACGACTTTGGTCCGCCGGAGCGGATGGCGTCGGGGAGGTCGTATTTGGCGTCGTTCTCGCGGAAGAGTTTGGCGAGTTTGGCGCACTGTGCGTCGTAGGCGTCCTTGTCGGTCCAGATGTTGCGTGGGTTGAGGATCTCATCTGGTACGCCGGGGACGCTGGTTGGCATGTGTAGGCCGAAGACGGGGTGCTCGATGGTTTCTCGATTTTCGAGGACGCCGTCGAGGATGGCTGAGACCATGGCGCGAGTGTATGAGAGCGAGAAGCGTTGGCCGCCTTCGCCTGCTGGTCCTCCGGACCAACCGGTGTTGAGGAGCCATACATCGGCGTTGTGCTCCTTGATTCGATCGGAGAGCATCTGGGCGTACTCGGCGGGTCGTCGGGGCATGAATGGGCCGCCGAAGCAGGGTGAGAAGTTTGGCTGTGGCTCGGTGACGCCTGCCTCTGTGCCTGCGATTTTGGATGTGTAGCCGTTGATGAAGTAGTACATCGCCTGCTCAGGTGTGAGCTTGGAGACGGGTGGGAGTACACCGAAGGCGTCAGCGGTGAGGAAGAGCACATTGCTTGGGTGTGTGCCGACGGAGGGGATCTGTGCACCGGGGATGAAGTCTACTGGGTAGGTTACGCGTGTGTTTTGTGTGATTGATGTGTCGTCGTAGTCCGGGACGCGGGTCTCGGGGTTGACGATGGTGTTTTCGAGTACGGAGCCGAAGCGGATGGCGTCCCAGATCTGGGGCTCTTTCTCGCGTGTGAGTCCGATGACTTTGGCGTAGCAGCCACCCTCGAAGTTGAAGATGCCTGAGGGCCCCCAGCCGTGCTCGTCGTCACCGATGAGCGCGCGGTTTTCGTCCGCGGAGAGTGTGGTCTTCCCGGTGCCCGAGAGGCCGAAGAAGAGTGCGACATTGTTTGAGTTGCCCTTGGCGATGTTTGCGGAGCAGTGCATGGGGAATACGCCGGCATCTGGCATGTCGTAGTTCATGGCGTAGAAGAGGCCCTTCTTCATTTCGCCTGCGTACTCGGTGCCGAGGATGATGACGGTTTTGCGCTCGAGCGACTGTGCGATGTATGTTTCGCCGTTGTGGCCGAGTGCTTCCTGCTCTTCCTTCGTGAGTTTGTGGCAGCCCGCATTGATGACGGTCCAGTCGTGGTTCCACGAGCCGTCGCCGGCGTCGGACTTTGATCCCGGTTTGATGAAGAGCGTTTGTGCGAAGAGGGAGTGCCACGCGAGCGTGGTGACGACCTTGACGCCAAGGCGGTGGTTGATGTCTGCGCCTGTGAAGCCCTCGAAGACAAAGACATCGTCCTGTGCGTTGATGTACTTGGTCGCGATTTCGAGAGCGGTGTCGAACTGTGCTTCGGTGATGGGCTGGTTGACCTTGCCCCAGTCGATGTTCTCGCGTGAGTCGGGGTGCTCGACGAGGAACTTGTCCTTGGGTGAGCGTCCGGAGCGTTCGCCGGTGTTGACGACGACGCAGCCGTTTGCGGCGAGTTGTCCTTCGCCACGCTTGATGACGAACTCCATGAGCTCAGCCGGGCAGCAGTTTGTGTGCGTGTGTTCGGGTGCTAGATTGAGTTGATCGGTGACGGTGCTCATGTGAAACGGCTCCTCTTTCGCGTCCCGGGTCCGTCGTGGTGGCGCGATGGATCTGTGCTGGGAAAACCTGCGTGAATGCCACAAGGACGCGGGTTTTTCCCGATGAGACAGGTGGGAATCGTAGACCGGGGGGAGTGAAATGTTGACAATTCTGGGTGCACTGGCGCAGACATTGAGCGTGGTTCGGTGCTATATTTTTGTCTGGGCATCTGCGAAAGTATTTGCCGAACTCTTCGCACGCGTGCGAGGCGAACAAGTTGGTGGCCGTAGTTCAGTTGGTAGAGCACCTGGTTGTGGTCCAGGACGTCGCGGGTTCGAGTCCCGTCGGTCACCCTTCGATGAAAAACGACCCTTGTGTGGGTCGTTTTTTCATGCGCATTTCGCTCTGGCTGGTGATGCATCATGCGGCCCGCTTTGCGTGTGACTGATCATTCGTGCTGTCCGATTCCTGCGTGAGCATGGTCTGGCACATCTGGATCAGTGCGGAACGATTGACCGGTTTTGATAGGTATTCGTTGCATCCTGCGTTGATGCACTGCTCGCGATCCCCGTCGAGGGCGTGTGCCGTGATCGCGATGATGGGTGCCTGGAATCCGGCTTGGCGGAGCTGCATGGTTGCGTTGTACCCGTCGAGTACGGGCATCTGCATGTCCATGAGGATGAGCTCGTACGGATCGGATTCTGCCGATGCGGCGTTGACGCGCTGTATGGCTTGTTGTCCGTCGTATGCGAAGTCGACGCGAGCGCCTGTTCGCTTGAGGAAGTGCTGGAGGAGTACGCGGTTGTCCTTGGCATCGTCGACGACGAGCATCCGTGTTGCCTCGAGTGCGTTTGTCGGGCTGCCTTGGTTGGCATCCGGTTGCGGCTGCGCTTCTGGCTTGGCTTGTTTCGGGGTTCGGATGCGCAGTGTAAAGGTTGAGCCCTCGTTTGGCGTTGATTTGACCTCGATGTCGCCGTTGAGCGCCTGTGCGAGGTCCTTGGCGAAGGAGAGCCCGAGCCCGGAGCCACCGAACTCGCGTGTGAGCGTGTTCTGTGCCTGGTGGAATGCATCGAAGATGTACTTTTTCTGATCGGGCTGAATCCCGATGCCGGTGTCGGTGATTGCGATGATGGATTCATCATGCTTGTCGTGGTGTTCGACGCGGGCGTGGATTTCGATGTGCCCCTTGGCGGTGAACTTGACGGCGTTGTCGATGAGTTTTTCAACGATCTGTGCGAGTCGTTTCGGCTCTGTGATGATCTCGGCATCGCACGAATCGTCAATGTTTGTGCGGAGTTCGAGCCCGCTTGCGATCGTTTCTGTTTGTGCGCGTTGGATGCAAGGCGCGAGGATATCTGCCATGCGAGCGCTGGTGGGGTGGACGCGGAGCTGGCCGGACTCGATCGCGGACATGTCGAGCATGGTTCCGATGAGTTTCTCGAGATGGCGAGCGGATTCGTGTATTGAGTTGGAGAGACGCTCGCGTTCGGGTGTGCTCAGCGTTTCGTCGTTGAGCAGTTCCGCGAAACCGAGGATCGCGTTCATTGGTGTGCGGAACTCGTGCCCCATGTTGGTGAGCAGTCTCCAGCGTACCGAGATGGCTTTGCGTTCGCGTCGGTTGGAGAGATCGAGTTCGCGGAGCTGGCGCCGGACGATGAGGATTGTCGGCTCGATGATGAAGAGGACCATGGCGCCGAGGAGCGATGCGAGCATGAAGAGCCCGATGCGTGCTTTGCTGATGGACTCGCTGATCTCCATTCTCGATCGTTGTTCGTAGAGCGAGACGATGGTGTCCATACGGGGGAGGAAGAGGTCCTGTGCATCGCGGATCTCTTCCATTGTGGCTTTGATGCGAGACTTGTTCAGGTCGTTGACATAGGGCGCTGTGCGGATGGAGTTGAGCGAGAGCTTCTCCATATCCTTCGAGGCGATGGCGAGCCGGTTGTATGGGAGGACGATCGAGCTGACCTGATCCCGCTCGCTGAGGGTGGCGTCTGGGAAGAAGTCTGCGGGGGCGCGATCGCCGTAGAGCGCTTCGTAGTTCTGAACGAGCTTCGATCGTGTATCGACGAGATTGTCGTGCAGTCCGTCGAGTTCATTCCATTTGCCGGTTTCGACGGCCACATGAATTTCGTAGGCGATTGATCGGATGCGCTGCGAGAGCATGCGCATGCGGCCGGATTCATTAATCTTGGTCGCGGAACCGTGATCGAGCACCGCGGTGATGCGATGAACCATGAAGAAGTTGATGACCATAATGATCGCGACACTCACGAGCGTGAGCTTGCGGAAGCGTGAGATGCTGCGTCTCACGCGTTGGCTGTCGGATTGGTCTTGTCTCATCGTGTGTCCGTGTGATGTGTCGTTTGTGCAGATATCGGCCCGAAATCGTCGGCGGTACACGGCGATGCGAGAAACTCGCTGAGTGGCGGTGAGGATGAGTGGTTATCGGGTTCTCGCTTAGGCGGCTGGTCGGGCCTTGATGCGTCTGCATGCGACGATGAGTGACCGGATGTCCTGCAGCGATGCTTTGAGGCCTTGGGATGCGATTTGGTTTTCGGCGGTGATCGACAGGGCTGAGATGTCGGGGAACCCGAGTGGTGCGGCGGTGCCTGATAGTGTTCGGGTGATTTTGAGGCAGGTGGTCTCGTCGCCTTCGCGTGCGGCCTTTTCGAGATTGAGGGAGGTGCGTGAGATCTCGCTGAGGAACTTGTTGAGCAGCGGGTAGGCGGAGTCGCCGGCTTCGAGGATGGAGTAGAGTGGGCCGCCGTCGCCGTCGGCGTGGAGGAACTCGGCGAGTGCTTGCAGGATGCGTTCCTTGGAGGCGGGTTTCGTGAGGATGCCCATGGCGTTCGAGTCGCGGATGCTATCGAGGGCTTGTTCTGACTTGTCTGAAGTGAGGATGATGACGGGCACATCGATGTCAACCTCGGAGAGGGCCGTGATCAGCGATGGTGCGGTCTCTTCTTCAATGTAGTAGTCTGCGAGGACAATGTCGGCGCCCTTTTGGGCGCGAGCCGTGGCGTTCTCTATGGAGTCCGCGGTGCTCACATTGAGGTTGGTGTCATCAAGGAAGGTTGTGTAGAGTTCCCTATCCATTTCAGATGAGGTGACGATGAGCACGGAGCCATGGAGCCGGGATGGTTCCACGCGTTCGAGTGAGTACGCCTCGTTGAGCGGATCGAGCCCGAGCAGGTCCTTTGTGGAGATCTGGTTTTTGAACTGGATGCCGATCTCGTGTACGCGTCCTGAGAGGTGGGAGCATCTGCGAACTGTTCCCATCACGGATTGGATTGAACCGCCGGGGATGTTGAGGATGATCTCGCACTGTGTTCCGGGGTGTACAAACGATGAGTGAAGGATGGAGATTCCGCCACGCGAGATGTTGCGTGTTGCGACCGGGAGTGTGACTCTGTTGCCTGATGTGTGTTCGATGACGAGGTTGACCGATTCGACGCGGTATGTCCATCGCACGAACTCTCGATCCGGGGATGAAGACTGGTTCTCGTCCCGGTCGAAGGTTTCGAGGAACTTATGGAGCTCGCGCTGGTTCAGTCGGAGTGTGTTGGTAATTTGTTGGATCTGATTGGGCATGTCGCGTCTCTCGCACGGTCGGATGGGGTGATTATGGTGCACCCCGATCATCGGTTGGCGAGCAGGTTGGGTTTGCGTGTGAACACGCGATCACCCAATCTGGGTGTTTGTTTGTGCGGGATGCGCGCGACAAAGGCGTCCCTTGGTGGGGACGATGGGTCCGAGAATGGAGGGGCTTAGGCGTTATTGACTACGCTTAGACATCGAGGTTCTTGACCTCGAGGGCGTGGTCTTCGATGTATTTACGGCGTGGTTCGACCTGCTCGCCCATGAGGAGGGAGAAGAGGTTGTCGGCCTCGCCGGCCTGATCCCACTGGACGCGGAACATGGAGCGTACGGACTGGTCCATGGTGGTTTCCCAGAGCTGCTCGGCGTCCATTTCGCCCAGCCCCTTGAACCGCTTGATTTCCATGCCGCGTCGCCCGATCTGGTGGAGCGCGGGGAGGATTGCGGGGATGTTTTCCGCTTCGACGATCTTTGCATCTGGCGCGACGCTGATGGGGTCGTCTTCACCGGGCTCGGTCTTGGCGGGCTTGCCGAGCTTGGTGGTTGACCATGCAAAGCGGGCGGGCATGCGTTGTCCGGTGACGGATTCTTCCTGCACGAGCCCGTAGTCGTTGATGTCGATTCCGAGCTTGGCGAGTTCGTCGAAGATGACAGCGAGTTCCTTGTTCTCGTGGAGCTCGCGGACGGTGGCGATCATGCCCGCGGTGGCCTCGTCGGCGTCGTCGTCTTCCTGGATGTCTTCTGCGTGTCGCCAGCTGTTCTTGGTGATGATCTCGAGCGCTTCCTGCTCTGACCATGCGTACTCGCCCATGGCGCGGGTGGCGACCTTGTGGGTGGGGAGTGCGCCTTCGCGGCGGGATGAGAGGAGGTCGACAAACTTGATTCCCCGGCGCTCTGCGATCTCGGCGAGTTCGCTCAGGCGGGTGAGGAGTCGGACGAGCTTCTCTGCGTCTGGGCCGGCGATCTCGGTGGTGACATCGGGCTCTTCGCCCAGTCGGCAGTTCTCGATATCGCGGACGAGGAGGGATGAGCCCTCGAGCCCGAGCTCGGTGAGAACGCTGTCGAGCTTGCGTTCGTTGAGCACATACTGTGACTTCTTGCCCTTGATGATCTGGTAGAGCGGGGGCTGGGCGATGTAGATATGGCCGCGCCGGAGGAGCTCGTTCATGTGGCGGAAGAAGAAGGTGAGCAGGAGGGTGCGGATGTGGGAGCCGTCGACATCCGC
>DDGE01000003.1:11500-14063 GCA_002337545.1 Phycisphaerales bacterium UBA1910
CCGATGCCGCATCGGAGTGCGGCGATGAGTGTGCGGATTTCTTCGAAGCCGAGGACCTTGTCGATGCGGGCGCGTTCGACATTGAGGAGCTTGCCTCGGAGGGGGAGGATGGCCTGGCACTCGACATCACGGCCCTGTGTCGCGGAGCCGCCCGCGGAATCGCCTTCGACGATGAAGAGTTCTGCTTTGTCGAGGTCCTTGGTCTTGCAGTCGCGGAGCTTGTGGGGCATGGAGCCGGAATCGAGTGCGGTTTTGCGACGGGTGAGCTCGCGGGCTTTGCGTGCGGCTTCGCGTGCCTGCGCGGCGACGATGCCCTTGAGGCAGAGCTTCTTTGCTTCCGCGGGGTGTTCTTCGAGCCAGTTGTTGAGCGCGTCCTGGACGGCGCCGGAGACGAAGGACTCGATCTCGGGGTTGAGGAGCTTCTCTTTGGGCTGGTTGTTGAAGGTTGGGTCGGGGAGCTTGACGGAGACGATGGCAATGAGTCCTTCGCGGAGGTCGTCGCCGGTTGGGTTCGCGTCCTTCTCTTTGAGGATGCCCGAGCGTTTGGCGTAGCCGTTGAGGGTTCGGGTGAGGGCGGTTTTGAAGCCCTGGCCGTGGGTGCCGCCGTCGGCGTTGTGGATGTTGTTGGCGAATGTGAGGAGGCTTTCGTTGTAGCCGTCATGATACTGGAGGGCGATCTCGCAGATCATGGACTCTTCTTCGATCTCCTTGCGGAGGAAGACGGGTGAGGAGACTGCGTTCTTGCCCTTCATGAGATGCTGGACATATTCGAGGAGCCCGTTGTCGGCCTTGAAGGTCTCGTGTCGGACCTTGCCGTCGGCGCCGACGCGCTCGTCGGAGAGCTTGATGGTGACGCCGGGGTTGAGGTAGGCGAGCTCGCGGAGTCGGTTCGCGAGGGTGTCGTAGTTGTAGGTTGTGTCGGGGAAGATGGTGTCGTCGGGTTTGAAGACGACGGTGGTGCCGGTTGTGCGTTCGGCGTTGTCGGGGATCTTGCCGACATCGTGGAGGGGGGTGGTGACGACGCCACGCTCGAAGGTCATGGCCTTGATCTCGCCGTCGCGCCAGACCTCGACCTCAAGGAGGGAGGAGAGGGCGTTGACACAAGAGACGCCCACGCCGTGGAGCCCGCCGGAGACCTTGTAGGCCGATCCCTCCTGCTGGAACTTGCCGCCGGCGTGGAGCTTGGTGAGGACGACCTCGACGGCGGGCTTGCCGTTGGTGTTTGGATCGTCGTTCTTGACGGGGTCGGTGGGAATACCTCGCCCGTCGTCGGTGACCTTGACGGAGCCGTCGGCCTGGACGATGACAGAGACGAAGGTGGCGTAGTCGGCCATGGCCTCGTCGATGGAGTTGTCGACGACCTCGTAGACGAGGTGGTGGAGCGCGTTGAGCCCGGTGCCACCGATGTACATGCCGGGGCGTTTGCGGACGGCCTCAAGCCCCTCGAGGACCTTGATTTGGTCTGAGGAGTAGGCGTTTTTGGTTGTTGCCGGGTCGGGTGCTTGTTCGCTCATGTGTGGTGTTTCTGTGCGCGGGCTCTTGTTCGCTTCGCGGGCGATTCTGGGAGTTGTTTTTGGCAGTTGTATTGTAGGTTCGGCGGGGGGGAATTGCGCTGTTTTGGGTGGGGGAGTTTTGGGGTGTAAACCCTTGGGAAACAGGGTTTGTACGCCTCGTGCGGCGGTCCTGTGGTGGTATATTGGTCGCATGAATGGGGCGCACGGCGATATGCTGAGACGGTGGACTTCGATCGCGGGCTATTTGTCAGCGACAAGGTGGGCAAGGAGTTCGCTTCGGTGGGGTCATCCGGGGCGCTGGTGTCGCTGGTGATGACGCAAGGGTTTGCGATGCTGTTCCTGGTGCCTGTGGTCGTGTTCTTTGGGCTGCGGAACCTCGCGGGGGTGGCGGTGTTTTATGCGGGGCTGGTGTCGGGTGTGCTGGGGGTGGTGATCGTGATCCTTGGGGTCGTGATGCTGCGGAGCGTGAACCGGTCGGACGGGGGCACGAAGGGGGGCGGGTTCTTTCGGGACGAGAGCGATTCGCGGTACCGGGTGCGGGCGGTCATCCCGGGGAAGCGGCGCAGCGCGCGGGTGATGCGATGGGCCGAGGCAGCGGTGCACGCGGAGATGCGGGACGAGGAGCCGGTGCGGGCGGATGAGCTCGAGTCGGTGCGGGGCGGGTTTGACCCGATCATCGTGCGTCCGTGGTTCGGGACCAAGCGGGGGAAGGCGTTCTGGTGGACGGCGGTGGTGTGCGGCTTAGTGTGTACGATGGCGATGCTGCAGCTGCTGAGTTTGATCATGGGCGGGTGGGGCGCGATGCTCAAGAACTCCGGGTTGCTTGGGTACGCGATGACGGGTGCGGGGATGGTGAGCGGGCTGCTGTGCGCGGAGCTGATCTGGCCGGTGTACATGCGGCTGGTGCCGGGGCGGCTGGACCTGTTTCGCTACGGGTTTCTCGGCTCGGGTGAACCCGAGGTGGAGACGCACGATCTCAAGGCGCAGGGCGTGTGCGTGGACTTTGGGAGCTACACGATCGCGATGGAGCCGGAGCGGCCGATCGGTGA
>DDGE01000062.1:0-195 GCA_002337545.1 Phycisphaerales bacterium UBA1910
AGAGCATTCATGCATAATGCTCTTCCGGGGGAGGTGCCGAGCCGAGCGAGGCGGAGGGGGTCACCCAAACATCATGCGCTCCCCTCCCTCTCCCCCGCCTCAACGCGTCGAAGGCCTGTAGCCACGGGTAAAGCGAAGCGCCACCCGTGGACCCCATCACCCACCCCACACCACACCGCCCCGGAGGGGCGGAGG
>DDGE01000062.1:433-704 GCA_002337545.1 Phycisphaerales bacterium UBA1910
TGCCCTGCTTTGATCCGCCGCAGGCGGACAAAGCAGGTCTTCACGCCCCGCTCCGCTCCATGTTCATCCGCAACAGATCCCCCAAAATCAACTGCTCCACCTCTTCCCGCCGCGCCCGCATCGGATCATCCTCCCCCCGCCCCTACGGGGCACCGGCCTGTAGCCACGGATAAAGCGAAGGGCCACCTGCAGAAAACATAGATATGTATGTAAAGTATCCACAACGATGAACCAGCACCTCACCTTCAAAATCCCACTGCTCCCACGCCCC
>DDGE01000062.1:978-5857 GCA_002337545.1 Phycisphaerales bacterium UBA1910
CGAGGCATGAAAGATCGCCAGATCCTCATCGACACACGCACTGGACTCGTGCAGTTCCACAGGAACGACAACATCGGAACAGTACCCGCGCATGGATCAATCTGCGTGTGGACCGCCTCACTCGTCTTTGAGACACCCACATACGGCGGGAAGCCGAGCAAAAGATCCGAAGGTATCGATGTCCACCTCGTGAGTGTCCACACCGAACACGACTATGAATGCTTCGGCGCATTCAAATCTCCACAAGCCGCAAACGAATACGCCGCCCAACTCGCCGATCACACCAACCTACCAATCGAGCCCGCCCCCGAGGACATCCCCAAAGAAGTTTCCGCGCGTAAGGAACTCCTCCGATCAGACGCCACCGCCCAAGCAAACCCCATCCACGCACGAGCCCTCGAGCCCATCGCCTTCCGCCCGCACGAATGATGTAAGTCTCAACGATACCAAAAACAAAGAACGCCCCGCACCACGAGACGCCCCCAAAACTCTTCCCTGATCCCTGATGGCTAATCCCTAGTCTCTTCCCCTACTCCCACTCAATCGTCGCCGGCGGCTTGCTCGAAATATCATAAACCACACGGTTCACACCCCGAACCTCATTGATGATCCGCGTCGAGATCCGTGCCAGAACCTCGTACGGGATCCGCGCCCAGTCCGCCGTCATGAAGTCCTGTGTTTCCACGGCCCGCAGCGCCACCGCGCGCTCGTAGGTCCGCCCGTCGCCCATCACGCCCACGCTCTGCACCGGCAGCAGCACCGCGAACACCTGGCTGGTCTTGCGATACAAACCCGCGGCCACGATCTCCTCAAGTAGGATCTCGTCCGCCTCGCGCACGATGTCGAGTTTTTCTTCCGTGATCTCGCCCAGCACACGCACCGCAAGCCCCGGCCCCGGGAACGGGTGACGCCACACGATCTGGTCCGGCACACCCAGCACCGAACCCAACCGGCGAACCTCATCCTTGAACAGCTCACGCAACGGCTCGATCAACTCAAAACCAAGCTCTTCAGGAAGCCCACCAACATTGTGGTGTAGCTTGATGTTCGCGCTGTTCCCGCTGTGCCCATGCCCCGATTCGATCACATCCGGGTACAGCGTCCCCTGCGCCAGGAAGTCCGCGTGCTCAATCGTTTCCGCCGCTTCCTTAAACACCTCAATAAACCGATGCCCGATCCGCTTCCGCTTCACCTGCGGATCATCAACACCGACGAGATCGCCAAGGAACTCTTTCGATGCATCCACGACACGCAGGTCAATCTGGAAGTGGTCCTTGAAAGTGTGCTCAACCAGCTCGCGTTCCTTCTTACGAAGCAGCCCGTTGTCAACAAACACACAGGTGAGCTGATCGCCGATCGCCTTGTGCAGCAGTGCCGCAACAACTGATGAATCCACGCCGCCCGAGAGCCCACAGATCACACGCCGATCGCCGACGAGTTCCTTGATGCGTGCCGCCTCTTCCTCCGCGTACGCGCTCATCTTCCATGTCCCCGCGCAGCAGCAGGTCTCGTACAGGAAGTTGCGGAACAGATCAACGCCATGCGGCGTGTGCGTCACCTCGGGGTGAAACTGCACGCCCACAAACTGATGCTTCGGATCATTCGACCGGACCGCCGCGTACGGGCATGTATCGGTCGACGCGATCGGCACCATGTGCGCCGCGCCAAGGTCCTCGATCTGATCGCCGTGCGACATCCACACCTGGGTCTGCTGCGGCACCGCGTCGAACAGGTCGTCAACCTTCCCGTTCTCGCTCGCGATGCTCAGCTGCGCCCGCCCGTACTCGCGATGATCGGCCTTGGTCACGCTCGCGCCCAGCAGGTGACAGGTCAGCTGCATCCCATAGCAGATCCCCAACACCGGGATCCCCAGCTCAAGGATTTTCGGGTCCATCGTCGGCGCGCCCTCGTCGGTCACGCTCGAAGGGCCGCCCGAAAGGATGATCCCCTTGGGGTTCATCGCCGCCAGCTCTTCCGCCGTGATATCCGGGGCCACCAGCACCGAAAACACGCCCGCATCGCGGACACGACGACAAATCAGCTGCGCCGTCTGCGAACCAAAGTCCAAAACCGGGACAACCTCATGGTCGATATGCGAAACAGGCGTCTGCGACATGTCAAGATCTCACGGGTGAGTGGGGAGCGGTCGTTGCAGCCGATGGTCGGTTGCGTCCGATAAACCCGGAGATGTCGTCCAGCCCCGGGTGAGAGTGTAGACCCCGGGTCACAAAAGGCGAGATTTCGGAGCAACCAGTTGTCATCAAACCCGAATACAAACGGTGCAAACCCAGACGCCTACAGTTCTTGCATGCCGCAGGGATGTGCAATCTGGACGCAGGAGCCGCGTTACGCACACGACAGGCCCCGACAACTGGCGCATCCTCGGATCTTGACAACCGCACTGATCTCCACGATGCTGCTCGCCGGGTGCCTGCCAGACCCCAAGGTGGGGTTTGACTCACCCGCACCATCCAAACGCCTTGACGCCATCGTTCAGGCATCCGAGTTGGAGGACGATGATTCATTAGTCAAACTGGTCGAAAAGCTCCGATCCCACACCCCCGCAGAGCGGATGCTGGCGATCCGATCACTCGAGACCCGCACAGGGAAAACCCTGGACTACCACCACGCGGCCCCGCACTGGCAAAGGGTCGCCGCCTACAACCGATGGGTGCAATACCTCCAGAATCTCGGGATGACTCTCCCAGACGACATGGAGCCCATCGAGATACCTCAAGATGCCACGCCTGAAGGATCGGGCGACGAAACGCCGATGGAAGAGGCACAAACCCAAGAGGACTGACCCTCATCTACGAAACCCAGCACATGGATCAACGACCCGAAATCGAGTTGCGACTGACCTCCGACCCCATGTACCTGTGTGGTGCACGGGAGCTCGTGGGGTGCATCGCTCGCCGGATCGGATTCGACGATATCGAATGCTCCAAGATCGCGCTCGCCGTCGATGAGGCGATGTCGAACATCATCCGCCACGGGTACGATCGGGCCTTCGATAAGCCCATCTGGCTCGGGCTCAGCCCGCTGAAGCCCACGAGCGATTCGATCGGCGGGATCGTCATCACCATCGAGGACGAGGCCAAGCAGGTCGATCCCTGCAACATGAAGGGGCGGGATCTCGATGACATCAAGCCCGGCGGGCTGGGTGTCCACATCATCAACGAGGTCATGGACGAGGTCCGGTACGAGAAACGGGCTCCCAGGGGCATGCGACTGGTCATGATCAAGAACGCCATGCGTCCCAGCGAGTCGCCTCGCCTGAGTGAGAAAGCGCCCGCTTGCAAAGTGACGCTCAACGACCGGTCCCCATCTCGCCGATGACTCCCCTATACTCGAATAATCGGGGATGGACCCCCGTTCGAGAGGGACAGGCATGGCGAACCCACAATCGACATATATCGCAATCGAACGGCCCGAGCAGGGAATCGTGGTTCTGTCTCCGAACTCGGACATCGACATGAGCCGATCCCCGGAGCTGCGATCCGTCCTTCGGCAGGAAATGAGCGGCGACACCCACAAGGTTGTGATCGATCTTGATGATGTTGAATACATGGACTCGTCGGGGTTGGCGACGCTCGTTGAGGCGATGCGGAACGCGGGCAGCTCGAACGCGAAGATCGTGATCTGCAACATGAGCACCAAGGTCAGCGCGATTTTCGAGATCGCTCGACTCGACTCGTTCTTCTCGATCGTGGACTCTCGGGATGAGGCCATCTCGCTCTGAAGGACCGGAGCATCCGACGCATGGCGGACACGCAGGATCAAGAACAGAGCACGAAGCGCCCCGGGGTGCCGGTGATGTTGTTGCCCGTGCTGCTGCCGATCGCGATGATCGGGCGGCGCACGATCGGCGTGCTGGATCATACCGGCGATGTGGTGTATCTGCTTTCGGACACCGTGCGCTGGTTCTGCCGCGGGTTGTGCACTCGGAAATATCGGCTGGGGAAGAGCGCGATTGTTTCGCAGATCTGTCGTGTGGGTGTTGAGTCGATCTTTATTGTGTCGCTGGTCTCCGCCGCGGTGGGTTTGATTCTGGCGTTGCAGCTCTCGCCGCCGCTGGATGACTTTGGGCAACGGGACAAGGTGGCGAACATCATCTCGGTTGCGGTGCTGCGCGAGCTTGGGCCGCTGATCGGGGCGATCGTGCTGACCGGGTTTGCCGGGGCGTCGATCGCCGCGGAGATCGGGACGATGGTGGTGAGTGAAGAGATCGAGGCGCTGGAGGCGAGCGCGCTCAATCCGATCCGGTTCCTGGTGGTGCCCCGGTTGATCGCGTCGACGATCTCGATGACCTGCCTGGGGGTGATCAGCAGCTTCTGTGCTATTGTCGCGGCGATGCTGATCTCGATCACGATGCTCGGGATCCCGTACGAGACCTATATGGACAACATGCTCACGCAGGCCAAGCAGGTCGACTTCTGGACCGGTGTGGCCAAGGGCGGCGTGTTCGGGACGCTGATCGGGATCATCGCGTGCTCCAACGGGCTGCGGGTGACCGGCGGGGCGGCCGGCGTCGGTCGGGCGACGACATACACGGTCGTCGAGTGTGTCGTGGCGATTGTTGTTGCGGACCTTGTGTTCACGGCGATCTTCTTTGCGTTGGGGCTGTTCTAAGAAGCCACTAGCCACTAGGGACTGGCCACTCGGGGAAGAGTCTCCTTCGGGGATGTTCGTTTGCGCGCGAGCTCTTGTTTCCTCCCCCGTCCTGACGGGGGAGGTGTCGAGCGGAGCGAGACGGAGGGGGTCTTGGTTGATGCCGGGGATGCTGGCTTGCGTTGACCCGGAGGGCAGAGACGGTTGTTGGGTGGTGTCCGTTCCTGCTTTGTCCACTGCGCGGATCAAAGCAGGGCACCCGGGGGTG
>DDGE01000062.1:5904-6084 GCA_002337545.1 Phycisphaerales bacterium UBA1910
GAAGACCCCTCCGTCTCCGCCTTTGGCGGATCCACCTCCCTCGTCCGCCAGAGGCGGATCGCGGGGAGGGGCAAGAGGCGCCCTCTGTCTTTGGCTTTGTCTCCGGATGGTGGTCCGAAGGTGATGGGGTTTCCTTCGGGAATGCTCGTTTGCGGGTGCCCTGCTTTGACCCGGAGGGCA
>DDGE01000057.1:0-33045 GCA_002337545.1 Phycisphaerales bacterium UBA1910
ACCACCAGCAGCTCGATGAGTGTAAATGCCTTATTCCGTCTTTCCACGACGACCTCCATCCGTCAGCGTGTCAATGTACCTAGAACCGCTATCCAAGCGGAAGAGTGCATCAAGACACAGACTTGTGTTCAGTATGGGACCGGTGCTCCCCGTTTGGAGCGTGTGATACACCGGTTGTCCTTGTTCCTATTCGCATAAGTAGATCAAGAGGTTCCAGTCCTTTCCCGGACTCTTCATTGATCTCTCATCGTTTTCCATCTTACCGATGTCAGGGTTCAGTGCTTGCGAAGCACACACGATGCTCCACGACCCTGATGGTGTTTATACGACGCTTAGCGGGGTTTCGCTACACTGCCCCAGGCGTATCGTCGCAAATTTGATGAATTACCCCTCCCCTGCCAAAACTGTAACAAAGCAAGTCTCAGATGGCATTTGGGTGCACAAACCCCCGAATCAGGGTCAAAAACAGGATCCGAAGATCAAACCAGAGCGACCAGTTGCGGATGTAAAAAAGATCGTACTGCAATCGTTTCCGCAGGCTGGTATCTCCACGGAGGCCGTTCACCTGTGCCCATCCGGTCATCCCTGCTTTGACCTGCTGTCGCAACATATACCCGCGCCAGTCCTCCCGGAACCGATCGATTAACTCCGGTCGTTCGGGTCGTGGCCCGACGAGTGCCATATCTCCACGCAGCACATTGAACAGCTGGGGCAGCTCATCCAGACTGGTTCGACGCAGCCACCGCCCAACCCGGGTGATGCGCGGGTCTTCACGCGTCGTCCAGCCGCCCTGCCCTTCGCCATCATGCGGCTTCGATTCGAGCATTGTTCGGAACTTCCAGATCCAGAACACATCGCCACCCAGACTCACACGCTGCTGTTTAAACAGGACCCTTCCGGGCGACTCGAGCCGGATAAGCAACGCGATCAAGAGCATCAGCGGCGAAAAGACTGCCAGTGCGGTGCACGCGCCGAGTACATCGAGTGAACGCTTGAGCACCCCACCCATCCCGGCCATGGGGCTTTCCCGGTAACTCAGGATCGGCATGCCCTCGAGCTCAGACACCGTCATATTCTGAGGCAGATATCTCGGGTGCACATCGGGAACGATGCGGACATCGACGGCAAACCGCTCGAGACGCTTGAGAATCAGGGGCAGCTGCGACGACATCGCACTGGGGATCGCGAGATATACCGCATCCACTCGATTCTGTTCGAGCACCAGCTCCAGATCGCGGATCCCTCCGCGGACGGGCAACTCCATACATCGATCGCGTGAAGTCTGATCATGATGGGACACGAAGTAGGTCACGCGAATCCCTGTCCATGAGTTGCGTGCAAGGGTCTGGGCTGTGATCTGCCCGAGCCGGCCGACACCGACGATCGCGACATGGCGCATGTTCCACCCACGCCGACGCATAAACCGCAGCCCGATCCGCACGATAACTCGCTGCCCCCCCACAAATATGGGGAGAAGCACAGTGAACATCGCGAGTTGGAACCTGAATGGATCAGTTGCGAGACGCCAACCCACGCCGTGTGAACCTGCTGGTGGTCCGGCGACGGAGAACTGGCTCGATCCGATGGCCCAGAGCGCCACGACCATCAGCATCGAAGACATAAACGCGACCTTGATGACCTGCCCCGCTTCACCGATGAGTGCCCGATCGCGTCGTGGCTTGTAGAGCTTGAACATGACCATGTTCAACAGCACAATGGGTACAGCGAACAGAACAAGCGAGTCTTTGAAATAGGACTCCCACTCTGCAGGGAAAGATTGCCCGAAGCGGTGCACCCTGATCGACCACGAACCAAAGGACGCCGCGCTGATCGCAGCCACATCAAGCAACGCAAATAGTGTCACGAACAGGTTGTGTCTCTGCTTGAGCAATCGCTCCCCCTCGGACTACCACACGCCTCAGTGTATCAAGTTACGCTCTCTTCGCCGGTCATGATCGCTCAATCGCGGGAATTGACCCAAGGGCATCACGGAGCGTATCGCTGATATCCGCGCCAGAGGGCGGGATGATCCGGACGCGAACAAACAAGTCGCCGCGAGATCCGTTCGAGCCGTTGAGTCCGTGCCCCTTTATCCGGAACTTGGACCCCGAAGCCGTCCCCTCGGGGATCGTGAGGGTCACGACACGATCGTCAAGCGTCCGCACATCCACCTTCGCTCCGAGCGTGGCCTCTGCGATACTCAGTGCGAGATCTGTCACGACATCCAATGAATCATCGATGCGCGTGAACTTCCCGCCGGAATCGACCTGAATCTGCACATACAGGTCGCCCGCACGCCCTCCTTGCATCGGGCTCGGGAGCCCCTGCCCCTTTAGGCGAAGCTTCGCCCCGTGCTTTACACCCTTGGGCACCTGTACATCGATGCTGGTGAATCGTTCGCCGCGGGGGACACTGATGCTCTTGGTAGCGCCATGATGCACATCTTGAAGACTCACGCGTAGCCCGAGATGCAGATCCTTGCCCTTCATGGGGGCCCGATGCTGTGTTCCCCCCGACGCGCCACGGCTTGCCCCGCCGAACCCACCGAATCCGCCCCCCATCCCTCCACCGAACATCGCATCGATGATCGATCCGAGATCGCCAAAGTCTACATCCTGGGCACGAACATGCTGATCCGACATCCCCGAGACGAAACGCTCATGACCGAGCCGGTCGTATTTGGCTTTTTTCTCCGGATCCGAAAGCACCTCATATGCTTCATTGAGTTCGGAGAACTTCTTCCCCGCATCCGGATCATCCGAAACATCAGGATGGAGCTTGCGTGCTTTGGCACGAAAAGCGGACTTGATGCTGTCCCCATCTGCGTCGCGTGCCACTCCCAAAATGTCGTAGTAACTCTGACTCATGCTCGTGCTCCAAACACCACGGTGTGTGTTTGTGAGATCATAGAAAACAGGCCGCACAATGTACGGCCTGTTCTCATCTGAAGATCAAATTGATCTGTTGGCTGGACTGAATCAATCAGTCGTGATTATGCCCCTCGTGGGAGTCGCCATGATCGTGTCCTTCGTGCGATACATCCTCAGCATGCTCGATGTGTGCCATCCAGACATTGAAGACGAGGGTCGCGTCGCCGGGGATGTTGGCGCGGGGGTTGCCACGCTCGCCATAGCCGAGATATCCGGGAATGATGAGCTTGCGGTGGCTGCCGTTGGAGAACCCCTCCATGCCGATGCCCCAGCCAGTGATTGCGCGAGTTCCGGGCGGGTACTCGAACACAAACGGAAGGTCACGGCTGTAGCTCGAATCGAAGCGGGTTCCGTCGGTCAGGTACCCGTCATAATGGACATGGAGTTCGTCACCTTCGTGGGGTGTGTGGTCCCCCTGAGGGCCGTAGTCGACGATGATCATGCCGTCCGGGCGACGATCGACACTCGCGAATGAGTCCGCACGCTCGTATTCGACGGCGCTGTCTGCGTCTGCACCCCAGACCACGCTGCCATCGGCTGCGTACCCGCGGTCGGCGACTGTAAGCGAATCCCCGTCCAGATTGATGCTGCTGGTCATTTCAACCGCACCGCCGACACCCGTGGGGTAGGGATAAGGAGTTGAGCCGGAGAACCCATTCTGGGTTTCATCCAACTCGACATCAAGGGTCGCGATCAGGTCATCACGAGAGACGCTCGGGAAGTACTCCGTCGCAGCCCAGATGCCGTTAAAGAGTCCCATGCTTGCGGAACCAACGGCGAACTCGTAAGTCCGCAGGCGAACCTCGTCTTTGTAGCGGTAGAGTTGGAAGATCGCGTTGCGGTACGGCTCCCACGGGGTCTCGGCTCGTACACCCTCGACATAGAGCGTGTCACTCATACCTTCGACCGGTGCTGGCGCAACGGTCATCATGAGGGTGCTACCCCCGACGGCATCAGTTGTCCGCCAAGTCCCGGAGAGCTGATCTGCGATTTTGGCGATGCCCTCATCGGACCAGTTCGGCGCGTATTGCGCGGGTGCCTCGAACGCGGGCTGCTCACTCGACTTTGCGTCTTGGGCGTTTGCCACGCCACACGCAAGGACGGCACACATCGCGGTACTGATAAAACGACTTTTGAGCATACTGCTATCTCCTCGTTTGGTTGACTTGAGTCGTGTCTCATTCTAGACCCCCATCATCGGGTCTCCAGCCGCCAAATCTGAGAGATTCGGAAGGCCTGCCCCCCAGCATATAACGCTAGAAACGCGTCAAAATTGCATTTCTGATGCATCTCAAGGGACAATCTATCCGTATCCTGTTTGAGGGGCGAGCAAAACTGTCGATATAGAACAGGCAGCCATCGGGGGTATCCATGAGTACGCACACCTCAAGCTCTTCATCAGATCCGAACGAGGAAACCGACTCGTTCGATTCGTCCCATATCATCGGAACCCCAGAGCGATCGAATAACGACTCACTCTTCGAGAACTACGAACGCCGCTCTCTGCGAACGATCATCGAAGAGCAGCGTGCATACAGAGATTCTCAGGCAGCTCAGGCCGCACGCGTTATCCTCGATGACGCAGAGATCCCCGAGTTTGATATCTATGACCAGGACACAGCGGAGTACGAAGACTTCGAAAACTCGTCTTCACATGCCCCCCGCGTTCTCCGACTCAGAGTTCAAACTCAAAGAAAGAGCAAGCTCGGCACACTGGTCTCTCCGGGGGCACAGATCGTATACATCCTTCTTATCCTCGCTACGCTCGGTGGCACACTCGGACTCGCGTTATCCACGGACTCGCCGCACATGCTTCTCCTCGGCGGGGTCGCGACCCCGATGCTGCTCCCGCTGTGTGTATGGAGATGGGTTCGCTGGCTCGATTCATCGCCCTACTACTACCGCCTGCTCACATCACTCGGCGAGGATGCTCGGAACCTGCTTGAGTACCGATTGTTGTGGAAGAAATCTGCAACGAACTCGGCGAATCGGTGAAACGAAGCCCGCCCTCTCTCGTTCATCACGAGTCGCTGGGGAACTATCGAAGCCTCCGCGAAAATGAAAACGCGGTGCGATTTTTCCAACTAACACAGTAGCGAATCATTTAGAATTGCATACAGTTCAGCAACATCATACCTCGTGGGAGCGGGGCCAGAAAAAGCATACATACATCATGATGCGCAGGGGAGTGCATGGGGGAAGATCCGAGAGCGAAGAGAAAAGAGCTATTGCCCAACATCGATCCTTCGTGGGTCGAGCAGGCGATCTCGAAACCTGAAGAAGAAGCCGAACCCGAGATTGACCCTGATGACCCCAATGCGGTCTGGGTCTTCGGGAATGATCCTGAAGCGAAGATTTCGAATATTCACGACAAGCGCTCTCTCGTACGCAAGCAGATGCTCAGCGCGGGCGGGCAGTTCGTGATGGGCATCCTGATGATGTTTGTTTGTCTCGGACTCGTCATTATGGCGATTACAAATCCGGTTCTCCAGTACATCATCCCTGCTGCGGTCTTTGCCCCGATCAGTTTCTGGTATATGCGTATCCGCTGGCGTCGTTGGCTCGGCTCTGCACCATACTTCTACCGCCTGATGACCTCGCTTGGTGAAGACGCGGAGAACATCCTCGTCGATCATGAAACGAAGAAACGGCAAAAGTATGTCAACAAAGTCGGCGACCTCTACGCCGTGAATACCAAACCCAAGAAGAAGAAACGACGATAACCAACCCAGACACCTAAAAAAACACCCACCGACCTGGTGGGTGTTTCAGTTTAGACTGAGTGTGTTGATCACCCGAGTTCGGGGAATCGTTCCTTGACGATCTTCACCAGATCTTCGACATGCGAGGCGGACTCGTCGAAGAGCTTCTGCTCTTCATCAGTGAGCTTGAACTCGACGATCTTCTCAACGCCGTCCTTGCCGAGCAGCGCGGGGACGCCGACGAACAGGCCCTTGTGCCCGAACTGCCCGTCGAGGTACGCTGCGGATGGGATGATCCGTTTCTTGTCCTTGATAATCGCCTCGGCCATCTGGATGGTGCCGAGTGCAGGGGCGTAGTAGGCGCTTGTTCCCATGAGCTTGACGATCTCGCCGCCGCCGACCTTTGCACGCTCGACACACGCGGTGATCTTCTCTTCCGAGAGCATGTCCGAAACGGGGATGCCGTGGACAGATGTCAGACGGGGGAAGGGGACCATGTCGTCGCCGTGCCCACCGAGAAGCATCGCCTGAACATCCTCAACGCTCACACCCAGTTCCCACGCGATGAACGCACGGTAACGGGCACAATCGAGCGCACCGGCCTGGCCCATAATGCGGTTGGTCGGGAACCCGGTCGCCTTCCACGCGGTGTAGACCATCGCGTCGAGGGGGTTGGATACGAGGATCACGATCGAATCGGGCGCATGCTTCTTGATGTTCTCAGAAACGGACTTGACGATCTTGACATTGGTCTCGATCAGGTCATCCCGGCTCATGCCCGGCTTGCGGGGCAGACCCGCGGTCACGATCACGACATCGCTGTCTGCGATGTCTTCGTAATCAAAGGTACCCGTGAGGGTTGAATCGAACCCATCGATCGGTGCACAGCAACCCAGATCGATCATCTTGCCCTTGGGCATGTGCTGATCGGGTGCGTCAGGGCGAGGGATGTCGAGGAGCACGATGTCTCCGAGTTCCTTCTGAGCAGCCCAGTGCGCACAGGTCGCACCCACATTTCCAGCTCCGATGATCGAGATCTTGGCACGCTTTGGCATCTTGATTCGTCCTTTCCCATCCAGTGGGGTCGTTGAAAATCCTCGTTGATCCGTCAGCACTTCCCCGACGGGAGGGGATGAATCCTAGTCAGCACAAACCCGTTTCACGAATCGAAATTCGGGTATCAGTGCGATTCGGAGGGGGATTCTTCGCTCTCTTCGTCCAACCACTCAACCCGCACCGGATCGAGGGGCTTGGCGAGCTTGGGAGGCAGGGGAACCGCACAACTCGCCCCCCCACTCACCACGGGGATGAGCAACGGCTGACCCGATTGCAGGTCCCCCGTCACGGGCGCAACGATGTCCTTTTCAGCGCCGCCCGCGAGGAAGTTGAACTGGCGGTACACCTGACAGATCGGGCGGATGACATGCGGGTGATCGACCTTGCCGTCGCAGGCGCTGAGGTACGCGTCGATCATGGTCAGGACATCTTCATCCGGTTGCCCGCCAAAGTTCTCTCTGCAAATCGCGACGGGTGCACCCTCGAACATCTCCGTCCCCGGCGTCGCGATCAGGACTTCCCCGATGAACCCCGCGTCGAGGAGCATCTCCGCCAGCTCACCCGGATGGAATGTCTTGAATCGATCGGATTTCACGATCCAGACAACACCCTCGTGCAGCGCTTCCTCCCACGCGGATTTTGCGTCCTCGATGAGCTCGATGATCGATTCAGGCATGGGTTCGGCACGCCAGATCTCGTTGAGCGCCGCGGCGTGCTCCTTGATCCCGAGTTCTGCCTTGTCCATCGCGAGCGGACGCTCTTCCGGGTCGATCTTCTCGATCTCACCCAGCGCCATCGCGTGTGCGTGCAGCGCGATGGTGGGTGCGACGGAGTCTTTCCATCGCTGCCCTTCCTCTGTGTCGGGGAGGGAGACGGCGCTCTGCGCATAATGCACCCAACCCGCGAGTAGCACTGCCCAGGTCGAGTTGTCCGGCGTATCAGGTCTTTGCGTCATGCGTGATCGTAGGTTTCCTACCGGGTTCCAAGACACGCAATCCGAAGACGAACAGCACAACCAACCCAACACACACGATCCGCGACAGGGTCGCGCCAAACTCACCCAGCGGCGAACTCGTCAGATCGAACATCCCCCACCACAGATTCATCCCAATGTGCAGCGCGATCACCACCCAGAGGTTCCATCGGGATGCGGAATACATCCACGCGTACATGACCCCACCCAACACGATGAGCATGATCCAGAGATTGAGCTGCCCGATGATGGTTTGCCCCTCATCCGGAGTGAGATCGACATGCGCGAGCCCGAAGACGATCCCCGTCACGATCGCGCTCGGCCAGAGTGGAACGCGTGCTACCTGCACGAGCATCCCAAAGAGCAATGCACGATAAAAGATCTCTTCCGTCACACCGGGCGAGATCGCTTTGTACATGATGTCGTACCGGTTTGATCCAGAATATTCTGACATCAACCCCAGCACAAGCATCGGGAGTGTGCACGCGAATCCCAGCACGAATGCCTTCACACCGAGCACCCACCCCACGCACAATCCCATCGTGGGGCGTTTGCTTCGCTCCTGCATGCTGATGATGACAGCCCACCCGATCAGCGTGAGAACCATGCGGAACAGGGGGTGGATGATGTACTGCACATCGATCGGCATCGACCAGATGAATTCGCGATACCCTTCGATCATCCAGAGAAGCTTGGGGGTCAGGATCCCGACGATCGCGATGAGCGCAAGCAACACCACGACACTCCACCGGATTCCTGATGACGGGCTGGATTGTACCTGGTCAGTCAACTTCCCCCCTTTCGTCCTTGAACTGATTGTGCATCGGGCATTGTTGGTTTCATGGCGCAGAAAATACCCCCGGGCCGTGGTGGGCGTGCCCGGGGGCGGGAGGCGTGAGATCGAGGTTTGGGTGGCCGGGATGTAGCCCCTCAATCTCCGCTGGGTGGGATCGTCATGATCCGCATATGTCACGCATCGCCGCGGCCAACAGCACCCGATTGGGCGTTCCCTGCTTCCGGTCTCGATGCCCTGCTGCGTTCATCGCTCCTTGGCACTCTCGCGCCGTGGATGATTCAGTTCAGAACCGGCTGCACGATTGGGATCATTCCGTGACCCCATCCCGCGATGAACCATCCGTTCTTCATCGACCGTTCGAGACCTGATTGTCGCACGCGCCGAGTCGACCGCTGCGTGCCGCGGGGAGATGCGTATTCCTTCCTCCAACTTCAGGGAATCGTCACCGATTCCGTTCCTTCATCGAGACCCGATCAGCTGCACCCGAGCGAGTTGCCGCAGTTCAGGCACTTGTAACAGGTCCCGCTGCGGACCGTGATGGTGCCGCACACATCACAAGGCGGCGCGTCACCCGATGACTCGAGCGCCTTGCTCAGGGTGGCGCTCGCCGAGGCCTGCGTCTCGGTGACCACGACGCGTGTGTTCTTACCCGTCTCGATAGCCGTCTCCGACACATGCACCTCCGCGTGGCGCTCGTCGCGGATGATCATGCGATCGCCGTTGCCCTTGGGCTCTGGCTTTGCCTCGATCTCGCCCGCGCTGATGCGACGGGTAACGACATTGGCGCTGCTCGACGAGTCGGCGCTCTCGGGGCGTTTGGGTGCGTTGGCCTCGCGGTACCCCTCGATGAACTCCATACCGAGCCAGCGGAAGATGTAGTCCACGAGCGACTTGGCGAACGGGATATCCCGGTTCGTCGTCATCCCCGAGGGCTCGAAGCGCTGGTGCGTGAACTTCTTGACCAGGCTCTCGAGCGGTACGCCGTACTGCAGCGCCACCGAGGTCGAAGTGCCCAGCGAGTCCATCAGCCCGCCGATCGTCGAGCCCTCCTTCGCCATGGTAATGAAGAGCTCGCCGGGCATGCCGTCGTCGTAGATCCCGCAGGTGAGGTACCCCTCGTGCCCCGCGACATTGAACTTGTGCGTGATCGAGCGGCGCGTGTCCGCGAGGCGACGACGCATCGGGCGATGGACGATCTCGACTTCCTTCTTCACGACGATGCGGACATTCTCGTCACCCACCGCGTGCGCCAGCTCCGCGACATCCGCGGAAATCTCCTCGATCATCGACTCGGTCTCGAGCTCATCGGTGAGTTCACCCGCGTCCGCGAGTTCCTCTTCATCCGAATCGCTCTTGGAGTTGAGCGGCTGGCTCAGCTTGCACCCGTCGCGGTACAGCGCGTTCGCCTTGAGACCGAGCTCCCAGCTCAAGCGGTACGCGTCCTTGATGTCCTGCACGCTCGCGTCGTGCGGGAGGTTGATGGTCTTGGAGATCGCGCCCGAGATGAACGGCTGGGCCGCGGCCATCATGCGGATGTGCCCGCCCGCCTCGATGAACCGCTTGCCGGTCTTGCCGCAGGTGTTGGCACAATCGAACACGGGCAGGTGCTCGTCCTTCATGTGCGGCGCCCCCTCGATCGTCTGCGTGCCGCAGACCAACGCGTTGAGCTCCTCGATCTGGGCATTGCTCAGCCCCAAGTTCTTGAGTGCGTTGAAGGAAGGATCGGCCTTCGCCTCGTCCGGATTCACGCCGATGCGAGTGAGGGTCTCGTCGCCCAAGGTCCATGCGCTGAACGCGAACCCGAGCTCGAACATGCCGGGGAGCGAATCGGTGATCTTCTTGAGATCATCCGCGTTCATCCCGTGCTCTTCCAACCACCCCGAGAGCGAGAGCCCCTCGGCGTTGAGCACGCCCTCGGGCATCGGGACATGCAGGTTGAGCGTCCCGAGGATGAACTGCACGATCTCGCGTTGCTCGTCCTCGTCGTACCCGAGCGCCTTGAGCGCGGGGGTCACGGACGCGTTGACGATCTTGAAGTACCCGCCGCCGGCGAGCTTCTTGAACTTGACGAGCGCGAAGTCGGGCTCGACCCCCGTCGTGTCACAGTCCATGAGCAGCCCGATCGTGCCGGTGGGCGCGATGACGGTGGTCTGGGCGTTGCGGTACCCGTGCTGCTCGCCGAACTCGAGCGCCTCGTCCCAGGTCTTTGTCGCGCGGTGCAGGAGCTCCATCGCGTTCTCGATGGGGACGCGATGATCGCGGATCAGACCGTGATCGATCGGGACGGGGGTGATGCGGAGCTCTTCGTACTCGCCCGAATCACGCGACACGCCCATCGCGGCGCGCCGGTGATTGCGGATCACGCGGAGCATGTTCTCCTTCTCGGGCTCGTACCCAGGGAACGCGCCGTGCTCCTTGGCCATCAGCGCGCTCATGCGGTAGCTGCGCCCCGTGAGAATCGCCGTCAGGCACCCGCACACCGCTGTCGCTTCTTCCGAGTCGTACGGGATCCCCGCCTGCATGAGCATCGCGCCCAGGTTCGCGTACCCCAGACCGAGCGTGCGGTAGGTGTAGCTCAGGTCCGCGATCTCCTTGCTCGGGAACGCCGCCATCAGGACCGAGATCTCGAGGACCATCGTCCACAGATCGATCCCGTGCTCGTACTTCTCGTAATCGAACTCGCGGGCCTCGCTGTCATAGAACTTGAGCACATTGAACGACGCGAGGTTGCACGCCGTGTTGTCGAGGAACATGTACTCGCTGCACGGGTTACTCGCGTTGATGCGACCCGCGCCGGGGCAGGTGTGCCACGCGTTGATCGTCGAATCGTACTGAACCCCGGGGTCCGCACAACGCCACGCGGCGTACGCGATGTCGTCCCAGAGCTTGCTCGCGTCGAAGGTGTTGGCGACCTCTCCCGTGGTGCGGTAGATCGTCTGCCAATCGTCGCCCGCGTCGACAGCATCGAAGAACGCGTCGGGGATGCGGACGGAGTTGTTGGAGTTCTGACCGGCGACGGTGCCGTACGCCTCGCCGTTGAAGTCGTAATCGAGCTTGAGCCCGAGGCGCTGGGCCGTCTCGCCGATGGTTTCCGAATCGAGATCCGACGCCTTCTCGCCCGCGATCACCTTCATGCCCTCGACGAGCGCCGCGACCTTGATCTCCTCGCGCACCTTCCAGTTCACGAAGTTGTGGATATCCGGGTGGTCCATATCGAGGCAAACCATCTTGGCCGCCCGGCGGGTGGTGCCGCCCGACTTGATCGCGCCCGCAGCCCGATCGCCGATCTTGAGCCACGACATTAGACCCGAGGACTTGCCACCGCCCGAGAGCATCTCGTTCTCCGCGCGGAGGTTCGAGAAGTTGGTTCCCGTGCCTGACCCGTACTTGAACAGGCGCGCCTCACGCAGCCACAGGTCCATGATCCCGCCCTCGTTCACGAGCGAGTCATCGATCGACTGGATAAAGCACGCGTGCGGCTGCGGGTGCGAGTACGCATCATCCGCCAGCTCGGGCATGCCCGTCTCGGGGTTCACGATCCAGTGCCCCTGCGCCGGGCCGGAGATCCCGTACGCCCAGTTCAGACCCGTGTTGAACCACTGCGGCGAGTTGGGCGCACACACCTGGTGCACCAGCATGTACACGAGCTCATCGTAGAACGCGACCGCGTCCGCCTCGGTATCGAAGTACCCGTGCGTCTCGCCCCAGTGACGCCAGCACCCCGCGAGCCGATGGATCACCTGGCGCGCCGAGCGCTCCGGCCCGGTCTTGACCGAGCCGTCCTCGTTCTTGAGCGGCTTGGACGAGCCGGGCAGCGCGAACTTGTCCTCGAACTGAGGGACCCCCGCCTTGCGGAAGTACTTGGACACCATGATGTCCGTCGCCAACTGCGAGAACCCAACGGGGACCTCCGCGTCGGGCATCTCAAAGACGACCGAGCCGTCGGGGTTCGTGATTCGACTCGAACGCGTGGTCCACTGGGTGGATGCGAACGGGTCAGTACCTTCCGTGGTGAACTTGCGGGTGATCTTCATCTTGAACTACACCTTAATTGTTATGCCTAATATCGCACGGTGACAGTGTTACTACAAAGGATCTCTGGGCTATTTAGAATCCATCATGTCAATGAATTTTTTCCAAGAAATTTTCTTGCCGTTGGCGACTGAAGTTTGCCCCTTACACCAAATCAGATTGGTTTTAGTGACAACTAAATCGCCCAAGTGCTTGCCTGCAGGGTCATTTACCTGCATTTCAATGCCCTTGTTTTTAATTTCCATGTTTACTGCAAAATCTTTAATTTTGACCTTCATGTTTCAACCCTCTCAAGGTTAGTGAATCAGTCTTGAACAGCGTCAGTAAATGCCTTCTCAAAATCAACCAAGGCACTATCAAGCTCTCGCTTCTTTTTTTGTATCTGCCTGAAACACATTTCTGCTACAGCGTACTTGCTAGGAGCATTTCCAGTTAATCGATAGTCTTCTTTCACTATCTCGTCGATCTCATCGACGATCTCGTCTACTTTGAGTTTGAATGACTTAGCCCAAGACTTAAGATCTGCGCTAGCAAACTCGTAATCATCTGCGCGTGGCGTGGGTGTGAACTGTGCCATCTAAATCTCCTTGAACTTAGTCAACCCTCGGCAACGTCAAGCCACCCTGGTCTTGATACTTCCCCGCCTTGTCCGCGTAGCTCTGCGCACAGATCTGGTCGCCCTTGAGGAACACGAACTGGGCGACACCTTCGTTCGCGTAGACCTTTGCGGGTAATGGGGTCGTGTTGGAGATCTCGAGGGTCACCTTCCCGCGCCACTCGGGCTCGAGGGGCGTGACATTCACGATCAGCCCGCAACGGGCGTAGGTGCTCTTGCCCACGCACAGCACGAGGATGTCGCGTGGGATGTCGAACCACTCCACCGTTTCGCACAACGCGAACGAGTTGGGCGGGATGATAACATGGTCAGTGCCCTGCTCGGCGGTATCGACCGTGACCATCAGGTCATCGGTGAACTTCTTGGGATCCACGACCGTGATCCCGCCGGTGCGGGGGGTCGGGGTGAAGATCTTGAAGACGGTCCCGACGCGGACGTCATAGCCATACGACGACACGCCGTAGGAGATGGTGCCATCACGCTTGATGGCCTTCTCGAATGGCTTGATGTCGACGAGTTGTTCGATCTGGGTATCACACAGTACTGCCACGATTCGCTCCATCCCGGCGGGTCTCGACGCGTGTTGCGTCTTGCCGCGCTTTCTTGAGTTTCCGAGGCCTCCCGTGCCTCGTGGGTTCTCTTCTCTCGCCCGTTCCCTTCGCGCCCACGCGGAGGGTTGGGGCACACAGACACACCGATCGCCGGGCGATGCGGAGACATCGCCGACGCCATGCGTCGATCGTTGAGTTCAATGTCGTGCGCCGGGCAGAGTCCGACGCGTCCATCCCGCTCCGGAATGATGCCCGTTCGGGCGTGATCCGAAGACGCCGACGATTCCGAACGACATTTCCCCGCAGACCCGAGCGTGTGTCCCGCTCGCGTCTCATCATGCCGAGAATCGGCACGGAAAACCGGAATCAAACATACACCAAACAGCTTTCGCTATCCAGCATCTTTTTCACTCGATCCCAAACAAATCAACATACCCCGTCCAACACGCTTCCCTGGCGTATGCCAAAGCAATTGTGGATAGGTTGTCGCTTGTTTCCAACTTCCCTCATCACAAGGACTTCATCTCGAGTCTGCACCCCATCTCACTGGCGAGCACCACCATATCTGGGCTATCGGCAGGGCCGTGAGTCTATCACCACACAATCTGTAGGGTACGCCGGATGGATGATTTTTTGTGTTCTTTTTGACGCTTTGTCCGTTTCGTAAAAATCACCATGCGAACGGGCATTTCTGAACAGTTCCGGATGACCCGCACTCAAGCGCCCATCGAATCAAACACTTGCGCGCGAACCGATCGGAACGATAGGAAATCCCACCAACAATCAGAATACGATCATTATGCGAACAACGAGTTAGATCTACGAAAATGGTTTTCCACAAACCAATCCGCCGCGGGTCGCAAACCGTCCCAACCTTCATGAGTTCGTCACAAACATGGATACAAAACGACCTTGGATGCGTATCCCATCTAGGATCAATCACTGCCTGCGCACTCGATGCCGCGTAACCGCCTCTATGACGCCACGCGAAGCACGATTCACACACGACACCGAGGTCTTCAAACGATGACACGACGCTTGTCCGCCCGACTGAACTCGCCTTTACATATCCGCACGCTTGTCTACGCCTTGGTTGTGCCCGCACTGCTGCTAAGCGGTTGCAACCGCAACAAGAAGCCCGTGCCAAAGCCGATCATTCAGGCACCATCGATTTCTCAGGACATCCCCGCGCCTTTGCGAGGCACGATCGGTGCTGAGGCCCGGATCTCAGGTACGGAGCCCACGCTCGTCTCGGGCATTGGCTTTGTCGTTGGGCTCGATGGCACCGGCGGGCTCACAATTCCTGAGCAATACGCGGCGCATCTTGAACGCGAGATGGGGCTCAACGGGATTGGGATCGGCAATAGCGACGGAAACACGAATATCTCCGGCAAGACCCCCGGGCAGCTCCTCCGCGACCCAAACACCGCAGCGGTGATCGTGCAGGCGGCGATCCCTCCTGGCGCCCGAGCCGGCGAGAGTTTCGATCTGTATGTCCGTGCGATCAATGCGACCAGTCTTGAGGGCGGAAGGCTCTGGTCAACGGAACTCAGAATCGGTCCGCCCAGCGCGTTTGGGAATCCCCAAGCCCGCATCCTCGGGAATGCCAAAGGTCCGATCTTCCTGAACCCATTCGCCGAGCCCGGTGGACAATACGATGGTGTCACGCGAGATGTCGGACGCGTGCTTGATGGTGGCTCCGTCTCCTTCCCGACGAAGATCGAAATCATCCTCAACAATCCATCGCACTTGCGCGCTCGGCAAATTGTGACAGCGATCAACTCGGCCTTCCCGCTTCCGCCCGGAGAGCGTGAGCCCACGGCCCGCGGCAAGGACGAATCGCTGATTCTCGTGCAGATCCCTTCCGAGTTCGCGGACGATCGCGATCACTTCCTCGACCTGCTCTCGCATATCACGATCGATCAGTCGTACCCAGAGGTCTACGCACGCCGGTACGCACAGACCCTTGTAAATCAGCCTTACCTGGCGGGTGATATGTCGTTCTGTCTCGAGGCATTGGGCGAACGCGCTCTGCCCTTCATCAGCGATCTCTATGACCATCCCGAGCTTGCGCCTCGGCTCGCGGCACTCCGCGCAGGCGCCGAGCTTGGCGACGCACGAGTTGTTAAACCACTCCAAACAATCGCGTTAACCGCGGACACGAAGTACCAAACAGATGCAATTGCACTCCTGAGCAAGATCGACCAATCAGTCCTCGTCGACACAACCCTGCGGGAACTGCTCGCCGAACCCACACTCGCGGTGCGCGTCGAGGCCTACGAACGCCTCATGGAACGCGCCCTCAAGGCACGGCGCCAACGAATCGCTCGCATGATCACCAACTCCAAGGGAGGGGTCGAGGCGAGCCGCACCCAGATCGAGGCACTCTCACGCGTGCATGTCCCGTCTGATCCGCTCCGTGGCGTCAGCCGCGAGCTCGTTGCGGGCAAGTTTTTCCTCGATATCGTCCCCTTCGGTGACCCTCTGGTGTACATCACTCAGCAGAACGAGCCCCGCATCGTCCTGTTTGGTGAGGATCTCGCGTTGAGCAAGCCGCTGCTCGCGACAGCGTGGTCCGACCGATTGATGCTCACCGCGGAGACCTACAACGACCCAGTCCGTCTGTACTTCCGCGATGAGAAAACTCGAGTCGTCTCGACGATGGATGATGTTCCCGAAAATCTCCCTTCGCTGATTAAGTTGCTTGCGCATCAGCCAAGCCCCGAAGACCCACGCCCCGGGCTGGGATTCTCATACGCACAGGTTGTCGGTGCCCTTTATCAGATCTCTTTCGACCGCGGGATCGATGCTGCCTTCACGACTGAGCAGGACCGCCTGCTCGCGGATCTGCTCAGCGCGGTACAGTCCGATGAGATCGCGATCCGACCTGAAACCAGCGCGGACGAGCAGATCCTAATCCCTGTCGATGATCCATCCGCCCCCGTGGTCGGCGAAAATCAGGCCGTCGTCCGGGAACGACGCACGCTCTTAGTGCCGGTCATCCGAACGGATGAAGAAGGCAATGAGATCCCGCGCGAAGATGTCCCCGCAGAGCGCGAGGAATAACCTATCGCATCGATTCCGCTTTCTGATGCAACGCCTCAACCCGTTCACGCAAATGGGCCAACGCCATCTCGGCGCTCTCCTTCATGAGTTCATCCGATGCGATCGGCTCACCATAACACACGACGATCTTGTCCCGGAACGGGATGGGGAGTTTCCGTCTGCGCGGCCACGCCTCGTACGCGCCCGCGATTCCGACCGGCACCACCTGACAGTGCGCCCGCTTGAGCAGGACCGCCGCGCCACGCTGAAACGGCTGGAGTTCGCCGTCGGGCGACCGTGAACCTTCGGGGAACACGAGCATCATTCGGCCGTTCTTCATTTTTGCGATTGTCGCCTTCATGGCACCCGCATCACCCGCGCCCTGCTTGATGGGCGAGGAGTTCAGCGTCGAGATCAACCACCCGAAGGGCTTGAACTTGAACAATGACGCCCGTGCCAAAAAATCAGCATGGCGATGCCGAACCCCTCCACCGATCGCCGGCGGGTCGTAAAACGATTGATGATTCGCGACAAGCAACACCGGCCCCTCACGCGGGATGTTCATGACATCGACACGACGCAAACGGTGGAAAATCCGAAAATACCACAGGACCGTCTCTCGGCACAGATCGTAAAACACGAGGTGCATGAGCGAAGAACCGGGATGACGCATGCGATAGCGCTGAAACATCGAACTGAGTGTAGCCCTCCTCCCGTATGATCTTCACATGCCCCTCGCTCCTTCAATCCGCTCTCGTTTTCGATCTCTCAGCATTCTGATTCTGCTCGGGCTGATGCTCAACCTCATCGTCTCGTGGTCTTTGCTGCTCATTCCACGGTATAGCGCCGCAGCAGATCTACGCATCGTCCAGTTTCGAAACCCGAATACTGAGTATCCCCACGACGCCATCTTCAGTGTCATCCATCAGTGGTTCGGAGTGCACGAGCACCAGTTCTACCTCACACGACGATCGCGATCGCGCGATCTCCCCAAACGCACCAGCATCTACTGGACTTGGTTGCCATGGGATTCTGACCCCGACGCGATTACCCGGGGCAACGAGTTATTCACAAGCTTCGCTCCCGAGCACCCCGATCATGCGATCATCTCAACGACCCGTGTCGGATTTCCGTCTCTGGCGATGGAAACACAGTCCCTCGTCGACGACTTCTCACTCCTCTCCAATGGTTCGCTCCGGACAGAGTCACACTACGGATTCATCTCTCGCGTGGACGGGGTCGCAGGAACAACCAAGCCCGGCATATGGCCTCACGCCCCCTACATCCTTTTTCCCTACAAACCTATCTGGATCGGATTCGCGATCAACACTGTGTTTTACACGACTCTGGTCTCCATGCTGATCTGGACTGTGCGTCAGATCAAGCACGCCCGCCGAATGAGACGCGGCAGATGCCCACACTGCGATTACGAACTTCATCACGATTTCCGCGACGGGTGCCCAGAATGCGGCTGGCGACGCGTGCAAGCCAAGGCGGAGCAATAAAAGGGGTTATCGGATGCCCCCGCTTCACCCACCCGCACACTCGCCGAGGAGTTCCCGTGTTCGCTTGCGGATCATCGCCTCAATATGAATGCTCGTTGCATGAGCAGAATCTCCACCAACAACGCCTTTCAACGCATCATCGGGGTAAACAACCAATCCGCTATGCGAACACTCGAGCGTCTATCGACCGGATATGCGATTAATCGCGGTGCAGACGATCCCGCTGGATTGATCGCATCCGAAAACTTCCAAGCTCGAATCAGCGCCAATCAGGCTCAGGTTACTTCAATCGAACGCAACGAAGCGTTCATGAATATCCGCGATGGTGCCTTAGGTGCCCAACTGGACAACATCGGCGACCTGGACGGGCTGGTCGTCCAAGCCGCGAATGAGGGCGGGACGACCGGGTCCGAGATCGGTGCCGTTTCAACCCAGGTCGATGGCATCCTCAGCGGCATCGAGCGTGTCCTTCCCGCCACCGGAATCGACATCATGCGAGATGTGACCACACAGATGCAGGTCGGCACCGATGAAGTGAGCGGCGATCCGATCTATGAAGAGGTCTCCATGAGTGATTTATCGCGCGTCATGGAGCAAGACCCAGAAGCCGCCCAGCGTCTCGTCGATGGGGCTCGAGATGCGGTGCTCCAAGAGCGGGCTCAGATCGGTGCAGATCAACGCGCTGCAGAGGCCGAACGCCGAGTGCTCGAAGAGGAACAGATCAACATCGCTCAGGCGAACTCATCAATCCGAGACGCCGATTACGCTCGTGAGAGCTCGAATCTTGTTCGTGACCAGATACTGGGTGAAGCATCCATCGCTGCAGAACTCGCTTCCCGAGCTTCGTCTGCCGCGGTACTTCGCCTGCTGGATCTGCAGGCTTAATCTGCCGTCATAACCCCACCCCCCACGCAGATTTACCCCTAAACACGGGGGAATCTGCCTTCAAAATAACTCATCTTGTAGATAGTCCCAGCGGGTGTGGATGCTCTGCACGGGTCTCGGCCATCCCCGAGCTTGCCGAGTACCCGGGCATCCCCTGCACAGGCCCCGCGTCCATACCCCCGGCGCGGGGCTTTTCTTTGCGCGCTCTGAATCATCTCGACAAGAGTCCCTAACAATCATTCACCACATGATCGCGCCACACCCAACATCTCGACCCACTCGCGTCCTCAAGTTCACGGACACCCTCGCGGACATCAACGGCGTGTGCCGATTCATCCAGAACACCGCCCAGACCGCGCACGACACGGGGCACGACTTGTGCGTATACACCTCGACCCGACTCGAGATGCCCAAAGTTGACGGTGTACGCAACTTTACCCCGATCTACGCTCGCGCCATGCCCGGGTACGAAACCCTAGAGATCGCGCTCCCGCCCGCGCTGGAGATGATGCGTGCAGCCCAAGACTTCGACCCCGATGTCATCCACATCTCCACCCCGGGCCCTGTCGGCACCGTTGGGTTCCTCGTCGCGAAGCTCATGCGGAAACCCATCGTCGGCGTATACCACACAGACTTCCCCGCATACATCGATGAGCTCTTCGATAACTCGGTGTGTTCTGCTCTGTGCCGGGGGCATATGCGATTCTTCTACAAACGATTCAAGTATGTCTTCTCACGCAGCGCCGACTACGCCCAGCGCCTCGTGGACCTGGGCGTTCAACAAGACAAACTTGTCCGACTCCGCGCCGGGTTCGATGATACCAAGTTCGATCACACCCTCCGCGACACGAGCATCTGGGAGGGATACGGACTCAAGAACGACTCAATCAAAGCTGTGTTCTGCGGTCGCGTGAGCACGGAGAAGAATCTCCCGATGCTCGTAAAGATGTGGCCAACGATCTGCGAACGCGTACAGGCGCAGGGACGAGAAATCGAACTCATCATCATCGGCGACGGCCCATACCGAACCGAAATGGAGGAACGACTCAAACCGCACGGTGCTCACTTCCTCGGATTCCGTCATGGCGTCGAGCTCGCGACCCTATACGCCTCGTGCGATTTCTTCGTCTTCCCATCGACTACCGACACGCTCGGGCAGGTTGTGATGGAATCGCAGGCGTCGGGTCTGCCCGTGATCGTCACGGATCAGGGTGGCCCGAAGGAAATCGTCCACAATCAAAGCCACGAGTACTCCACCGCGTTCGTGCTCCCGCACGATGACGAACCGCAATGGGTCGACACAATCGTCAAACTCGCGTGCGATGATGAACTGCGTTCAACGCTGGGACGCAACGGGATCGAGCTGATGAAGGACCACACCTTCGTCGCGTCGTTTGAGCACTACTGGTCAATCCACGAAGCCGCGGCGGCACAAGCTCCCGCGTGATCAATCGAGCTTCACCTGCCCGACGAGATCTGACACGCTCGACGCACCTTGGGTGCGGACCCACTTCGCGAGCCCCTTCCGCATCTTCACGCTCGCGCGGGGCGATGCAAAGCTCCCCGCACCGATCTGCACCACGCTCGCGCCCGCGAGGATGAACTCCGCGGCGTCTTCCCAGCGCGTCACCCCGCCCGCCGCGATGATCGGCACCCCCGCATCCTTCGCGAGCCCGCGATACACCAGATGCACGAGACGCACGACGATCGGATGGATCGCAGGCCCACTCAACCCCCCCGTCACATTCGCGAGAATCGGTTTGCGTGTCCGCACATCGATCCCCATCGCGGGGACCGTGTTCGTCAGGGTCAGTCCCCGAGCGCCCGACTCGATCGCAACCCGCGCCAGATCCACAATCGTGTTGGGCGTTCCCACCGTCACCGGCGAGAGTTTCACGAACATCGGGATATCCCCGATCGCACCCGACATCGCGGAGATCAGGTCCTTGAGCGCAGCAGGGTCGCTCCCGAACTCCAACCCCGAGTGCACATTGGGACACGATACATTCGCCTCGATCGCGCGGACCCCGTCGATCGACGCGAGCCTCGTCGCAACCTCGACATAGTCATCGAGACAATCGCCCGCCACGGATCCGATGATCGGGCACCCCATCGTCGCGGCTTTGGGTCCTTCATCGCGCACAAACCCATCGATACCTGGGTTCGCGAGGCCAATCG
Source organism: Phycisphaerales bacterium UBA1910 (assembly GCA_002337545.1). Lineage (GTDB taxonomy): Bacteria > Planctomycetota > Phycisphaerae > Phycisphaerales > UBA1924 > UBA1924. Next base: position 21,270 of record DDGE01000057.1, read on the forward strand.
CGTTCATCATCCCTGCTCGCGAAAAGGTAATCCTCGGGAACGGGTTCCCTTGCCGGACTTCTTTCGTAATGGATTTGGTGACGATCCCGCCGAGTTTTGAAGGATCGAGCACATCACGCATCTCGGACAAGACGCCCGCCGTGCCTGCCGCAAGGAGGATCGGGCTTGTCAGATCGATCCCCGCGATGCTCGTTCGCAACGCGTCGTCGTTCACAGATCGTCCAACCGATCGCGGACCACGCGTTCCATCTCGTCAATGACACCGTCGATCGTCAACTCGGATGTATCGATCACGATCGCATCATCCGGGCAGACCAGCGGCCCATCCGATCGCGATGAATCGATTCGGTCGCGTTCGAGGATCCGTTCACACATTTCGTCGACGCTGACATTGTCATGAAGCCCCAACTGATCAATCCGGCGCTCCGCGCGGACCTTGGGGTCCGCATCGAGGTAAAACTTCACGGGCGCATCCGGGAAGGCGATCGATCCCTGATCGCGGCCTTCGGTGACGAGTCGTGGATGCTGCGCAAAGATCACGCGCTGCTTGCGAACCATGTGTGAACGCAACTCTGGGATCGTGGCGACGAACGACACCTTCTTGGTCACATCGTCTGCACGGATCCGATGATCGATCGGGGTGTCCCACGCGAGGATCATCGGCGGGTCCTGAGACCAATCAAAGTGCAGATCCGCTCCGATGACCGTCGAGACCAGCTCACCGATCTCATCGTCCTCGAACTTCCGATCGATCATGATCGCGGCCGCCGCCCGGTACATCGCGCCGGTATCGAGAAAATCCAGACCGAGACGCTGCGCAAGCATCCGAGCCACCGTGGATTTGCCCGTCCCGGCGGGTCCGTCGATCGTGATAATAATTTCTTTGGTGCTGGGCACAGTGAACCCCGCTGTTATCGTCGCTGAGCCCTGCGACTCTTTCATTTCGCGTTCGTTCGTTGTCTCGCTGACCGCCACGAGAGCTCCTTCCTGTCGCCCGCGTACTTACCGCCGCCCGTCAAGACTCAGCGAGTGACACCAACGCCGCCTCGATCGCGTCCCGGGTCTGCAACACCCCCAGTGTACCATCACCTTCCCCCCTGTAGTCAAGCGCGATGTTGCCACTGAACCCAACGGCCTTTATCGCCCCAACCATGGGTTCGAGCTCGTAGCCGACATGTTTCGCGGGTGCGGCGTCGTCCATTGCCTCGAGTTCCGCCGCCAGAGCGTCCAAACCGCTGAGCCCGTCCGCAGCCGCCATCGACTCGTCATCAGGCTCTACTTCTTCGAAAGCGAGGGTCGAAGCGTTGACCACTGTGGCATACGGCGTCAGACGACGAAGGTAATGCACCGCATCCCCTGATTCATGCGCCGCCTGGAAATCGGGGAGGGTCCCGATCCGAAATCCGCCGATCGCCTTCACGAGATCCGTCGTACGATCTGGATCGCTCGTCAGTCCTGCGTGAGGTGAAATCAGGACATTGATGTCCATCGTGTCCGCGCGTTCGAGGACGCTTTTCATGTACTCTGCCACCGCATCGAACGCATCATCCGTGTCAGGAGACTTGATCGACATCGATACAGCGTTACACCCGAGCACGCTCCCTGCGATGATCACGCGATGCATCCGATCGATGCTCGCTTCGCCCTTGTTTCCACTCAGATCGAGGGGAGTGAGCTCCGAAAGCATCAGACAGGTGCATCCCACCTTATCGCCGTTATCGCGGACCTGCGCAATCTCCGAGCGTCCCATGCCCTTGAGCAAGTCCGTGGAGAGATTCAGGGCACGCAGATCGAGCTGCTCACGGGTGTACTTCGGAAGGTCTGGCACGCTCAGCGCGCTCTTGCCCCGTTTCGTGATCAGTGACCGGATCGAGTTCACATTGAGCGAATACATCATGCGACGAGACTGTAGGCACGCGTATCGGCTTGCGATCGGACCGAGCTACAATCCGGCATGCCTTCACCCACTGGGATATCCATCAAATCGATCGGGTTTATCGCCGCGGGAATCCTCGCGCTGATTTTCACAGGCATCATCGTTCTCTCGATGATTGTCGCAAACCCAGCCCCCACAAGCGATCAGGACAATAACTTCCCAGATCCAGAGGACATCATCGATATTGAGCAGACCCAGACGGGCGGCGCCATGTTTGTGACGATTGTGGATCAGAACGATCCCACGCGCGTCTCCTCCACACTCCGCGCAGATCGATTCGAACCCATTGGCGAAGGGCGTCGACGCCTCGACCAGCCGGAATCGTGGATATACCTCGACGATGGTCGGGCCGTACGCGTCAATGCCGACACTGCAACCATGCTCATGCCGGATCCGAACCAGGCCCCAGAATCCGGGACCCTGGAGGGGAACATCATCGTTCGAACTTACGACGCCACGCCTGCACCCGGTGAGCCCGCCCCGGACGACCAGGAACCAACCCTGATTGCACGGTTTAATGAGCCGCTCGAGTTTGAACGCCGATACCTCCGGATGCGTTCGCCGGGGCGCTTCGAGATCGAATCCGATCAAGTCGATTTCTCGGGGGTCGACCTGACCGTCATCTTCAATAACCTGAAAGACCGGATTGAGCTTATCGATGTGGAGCAGGGCGATCAGATCGTCTTCCACACCGATCGCATCGCGTCTGACAATGACAACACGCCCGCCCAATCAACGAGCGAACCGGAATCCGTCCCTCAACCTGGCAATCAGGATCCCACAACAATCGCGGCATCCCAAACCCCAACAGAGACGGACGCCCCCCAAACCGCATCCGCGTCGCCTGAAACCCAGCATTATCGCATCGCACTCGAATCAGAGGTCCGCGCCGAACTCTCCGGATCGGGCCGTGTCCTTGCGGACACACTGACCCTCTGGGCAACACTGATCGACGGACGGATCCCCGAAGATGCGGCCCGTCGCGTGATGCTCGCGTCTCAAACAGCGTCCACTCAGCCCGCTACCGAATCTTCGGCATCACCATCGGCACCCGGCACGGCTCCCTCTACCCAAAGCACTCCGGTACCCGCAACCACCGAGGGGCTCGTGGTGACCTGGTCGGGCCCCATGCGCATTCGACCGATCGATGATGACCTCCCCCCAGAGCTTGAGCACGACCATCTCTCGCTCCGTCTGGATTCCGATGAGGGGACCGGAATTGCGATGCAAGCTCCCGATCGTGGTTTCACTGGGCAAGCGAAATCGCTCACCTACTTCGCGACACGCGCGATCGCCCAACTGGAGGGCCAGCCCAGCGAGACCGGAATCATCAAGCTCGATGTCGAGGATACCGGAACGCTCTATGCCGAGTCGCTCCGAGCAAATCTTGCGAACGGCCAGATCGATATGCGACGACGCGGGTCCATCGCCACACACAGCGATGACCCAGAACTCGTTGCCTCAGTCCGCTGGAAGGATCGCGCACAGATCGAGTTCGCGATCGATGATTCAGGTGCGATCACCCAGAGACTCAAGAGCGCCAGATTTGAAGGCGCTGCGATCGCTGAACAAGCGGGCAACTCCGTCGGCGCACGCGCGATTCATGCAGAGCTCAACCCAGAACTCCCACCCGCTTCTGCACTCACTCAGATCGTTCTGAATGACGGAGTCATTGCCAGCGCCGAGAAACAAACACTGACCGGCAAAACCGTCACGATCGATTTCGATCCCGATGCAGATCCCAACGCCTCACCACACCCAGTGCGGGTTACTTCCATCGGATCCTCGATGGGACGCACAACTGACCAGATGCTCCGTGCGGACGACATGCACGCGGATCTCGTTCGTGATGCGGCAGGACAGACCCGGATCAGCAATGCTCGGGCTGTCGGTAGCGTGAACTACAGAGACAGCTCACGCACGACCGCACGCGCCGACGAACTCGAAGCAGACGGCATCAACGAGATCATCGTCCTGAAGGGTGATGAGGCCCAGGCTTCACAGGCAGGATCCACGATCACCGGACCGCACATCATCCTCCGCGCAAAGCGCCGTAGCATTGAAGTCGTCGGCCCGGGCACCTTCGATCACGATATCGCCGTGAATAATGCACCCGATGCCCCCAAAGGCCTCAACGGGAATGTCAACGCGCGATGGTCTGAGTCGATGAGGTTTGAAGACACGCTGGGCACCGTCGAGTGCAAAGGCGATGTCCGCGTCATCTCCACGCCAGACGCCCTTACCCGTGACACGCTCAAGGCGGATCGAGTAACGATCAAACTCACACCCATTCCCACCAACGACCGCATCGCGAATGCGAATCCGCCCGAACGAGAACTCATCAGCGCCCGGGCCGCAGGGCGTGCCGATCCGGGCGCCGACCCCATCTATGCGTCTGTTGAATCTCGGACCTACGCCGCGAGCGATCCAGAACGCGCCGAGGGCGTGCTCTACCTAGAGGGTGCTCAGATCCTCGCGGACAATGAAAACCAAACCCTCACCGTCCCGGGTGCGGGGACTCTGCTCATCCTCGATCGTCAACAGGATGAGAATGCTCCTGACTCGAACCGCCCGATGGATGGCTCAGGTCTCACACGATTCACATGGGCATCCCGGATGGTTCTTGATCGCCCGATGGGCAAGGGCACATTCACCGGCTCCGTCGCGGTCGATCACAAATCCCTCGTGTCCAACAAGCGTGCAACGCTGAACACCGACTCACTCGTCGCGTTCTTCGAGACTGACCCAGCCGAGGATCCCTCACAGGTCGCAACCGGTACCAATACACTCCGTTCAGCGATCGCCGAAGGACAGGTCCGGTTTATCTATGCAGGTTCAGAACTGCTGAGCGATCGTGCGGAATACGACGCGATCGAGGATTCGCTCTTCGCGAGCGCACTCGATACAAACCGCGTGACGCTCTATCGCAATGACGGCTCTGCGCCGACCTCAGCGAGGACCATCTTCTGGGATCTCGCAAAGGACCAACTCCGAATAAACGCCCCGTCGCCCGTGCGGACATTGCCCGGCGGGTAAAACGACAATCCACTCGACGGCTTACTTGTTTGCGTGGGCGCCCTGATGCACTTTCTCCTGAGAGTGCTCAACCCATGAATGCCCGATGGGCACCCCAAGCAACGCCCCCATCACCCATGCCACGGGTGAAACGATAACGAACCCCGGAAGAGTGCCTCTGAGCACCATCTCCTCCATAGATCCAAACCCGGGATAGACAATCGTCACCAGCGGGAAAATCACCCCGGCAATCATCACGCCCAGCATCACCGGCGCGAATGGTGTGCCCGTGTGCCCTTCCTTGCCCTGCATAGAGGCCGCGGCCATGCTTCCAGCAACGCCCGCCACAATACCACCGATAAAGCCAACTCCAGTCGATTGCCCAGGGAAGTCGTACGCGCCCATGAAGAGCGACACCAATCCCGCGACGAGAAACGCAGCCCCCATCGCCGATAGCATCGGTGCCTGACGCAACCATCCCGACAAACGCTTGAGCGAGTAGCTCGACAGAGGATCGTTTTCGTCGTTCGCACTGACAATGACCCCTGCGATCATCACGAACGCGATCAGGACCGCAGCCTCAATCGCGAGCTTGATTGATGTCCCCACCTCGGGCGCGAGCATGTAGACCTGCCCGATTCGTCCGCTGGTCCAAGCGACCCACCCGAGCACAAACCCCATCGCGAGAAAACCCTCTCGCCGCCCGCCGAGCAAACTCCCGATCACGCCGGCGATGCAGGTCAGGGCACCGACGCACACCAACGCGATCAGCCCCGAAACGAACGCGTTGCTCGTCAACAAGGTGTGCGCCCCGGATCCATCGAGCGCGTTGAGTCCCCCTGCTATCGAGGCCGCGATCGGTCCAATCAAGGCAAGCGCGAGCGCCCGGCTGATCCATTGTCGGAGGATTTTGATCATGACCGTATCATCGACCCAAACACGCGCCGGGGCAAGCAGATTCGTGTACCATCATGCCATGAGCTCGTCACGCCCCCAATCCTCCACCAACACACAACGCCCCCTCCGCGAACCGGATGTGATGCTCTCGGATCTTACGGATGAACTCATCTGGCCCCGCATCCTGCGAGCACCAGCGCTCGCGATCGCACCCAATCGCTTGCTCTCTGGGTGCTTGGGCGTGTTCCTGATCGCGCTCATCCTCAATATCTACAACTGGTTACGATCGATTTCGAATCCAAGAGACGCGTTCTCACAAGCGGATCTGATCGCTCCGACGATCTCCGAGCGATTCGAAGGAATCATGCAAGCCATCATCACCCTCGACGCACCCGCGTTCGCCGGCCAGATCGAACTGGCCATCATGGCACTGCGGAACAGTGTCATGAATAATCTTGTTCTAACGCTGCTGCTCGGGATCCCGATCATCGTCGTTATCGCGCTCGTAGGCGGGGCGATATCTCGCTCCGTTGCGTTCGAGTTTGCCCAAGGGCGATTCGCATCCCGTGAAGAAACCGTCCACTTCACGCTCCAACGCTCGCGTCAGTACATCTACGCCCTGATCGCACCGATCCTGTTTGCCTCGGCCCTCATGTTCATTATCGCGCTCGGTGGCCTGCTTCTCAGCTTTCCCGTCCTCGACATCCTCGGTGGCATCCTCTACCCCATCGCCCTCATCCTCGGCGCGATCGCGACAATCGTTCTCGTCCTCCATGTTGTCGCTTCACCAATGATCATTCCTGCATTAAGTATCGAAGGCACAGATGCATTCGACGCGATCCAACGCTGTTATGCCTATGTCATTGGCCGACCTATTCGCTACTTCGCATACGCGATCTTGCTGAGCATCGTGGGCTTCCTCGCCGCGAGCGTCTTCACGATGATCATCGGACTATCCATGGAGATGACGGACTGGTCCCTCAACTTCTTTTTCAGCCACTCCATCGAGAGCGCACTCACCGGTGAGGGGGATCTCGGCGCAACCAAGTCTCTCGCACACAGCGCGATTGAAGCCTTCAGAGGCGTTCTCAGGATTCTTATCGCCGGGTACTTTGTGTCGCTCTTTTACACCAGCGGCACTCTTCTCTACCTCGCGATCAGACGCATATGCGATGGCCAGGGTATCACAGAGATCTGGGAGCCTGTCGAAGAGGCCTGATCATTCCGCGTCCTCAAACAACGCAGGATCGAGCGTCAAAGACCATGGATCCAACGGGTCGGGCAGTTCATCGAGCGTGATCGCGTCATCGATCGAGAACCGCCCCACACGGGTGCGCCGCAAAGCAGTCAGAACACCGCCCGCCCCAAGTTCTGATCCGATATCCCGCCCCAGCGATCGGATATAAGTCCCCTTCCCACAGGTGACCCGGATCACGAGCGTTGGCCATTTGTACGACACGATCTCAATGTCATCAATGCGAATAGGACGCGCTTCCAGTTCAACGAGTTCTCCTCGTCTCGCCATCGCGTACGCTCGTTTGCCATTGACCTTGATCGCGGAATAGGCCGGGGGTTTCTGCAGGACATTTCCAGTCCATTTGGCGCACGCGTCTTTCACCTCGTCAATCGTCGGCACACGATCAACACGCACATCTTCCATCTCACCCTCCAGATCATCCGTATCCGAGAGCCGTGAGAGATCGATCGTGGTGTCGTACTCCTTCACACCGACCATAACCTGATCGCTCCGCTTAGTTGCCTTCCCGACAAGCACCACAAGCACCCCGCTGGCGAGTGGATCAAGGGTACCCCCATGCCCCACTTTCACGCGTTTGGGAGCGCCGCCTGCCTTGAGTTTCCCCCGCACCCTCGCGCACACCTGCATAGACGACAAGCCGAGAGGTTTATCGATCACAAGGACGCCTTCGATGGGTTGCTGATCCTGCGGTGCATTCATGGTCCGAGACTCTAGTCAATTGGGAAGATACAAAAACCACACCGCCCGAAACACTCGGGCGGCGTGGCGCAGGAAATGGGGTGATCTGCAGGTTCGTACGCCCGTGAGCGAACGAACGGTATTTCATGTGGCCGGGCACCGGACCCGGGGCCCGGCCTGCGATGCCTCGGAGAGGGGTACAAGGCATCGCGTGGTTGAAAGGCGGTTCGGTCTATCCATCCCGCACGGTTTCGCTCGTCAGACCGCGGCCGATGCAACGAGTTCGACTTCCGGGAAGTCATTTTCTGTCTCGATCGCGTGGTTCATGTAGTTCGTAAACAGGTTGAAGGTTGTAATCGCGATGACTTCAAGAACTTCCGATTCGCTCAGGTGCTCGTGTGCCTTGGCGAAATCGTTGTCACTGATGAACCCACGCCCGCCAACAACCGCTCGTGCGAAGTCGATCGCTGCCTGTGTCTTGGGATCATTGGACTGGCCGTTTCTGTTCAGTTCGCGCTCTTCTTCGCTCAAACCAACCATCTTCCCAATCACATTGTGGGCCGACACGCAGTATCCGCATTGAGAAAAGTTTGCGATCGCCAAAGCCAGCGACTCGCCGACCTGATCACCCAGGACGCCCGTCGAAAGAGCTTCTTTCTGATTGACATAGCTGTTGAGGGCCGCGGGTGATTTCCCGAGGGTTCCCAGCAGGTTTGGGACCTTGCCGAGCTGCGCCTTGATCCCCTCGAGGGTGCCTTTGGTGGATTCAGGTGCGTTTTCGATTGTGGTCGGCTCGATGCGTGCCATGTAACTCTCCATCTGGTCGTGAAAGTAGATTGTCAATCAGTTTCCTTGGATGCATTCTTGCGAACGCACGGGACACACGGTAGAATAGACCAACCTGTCTGTTTATTTCCACCCTCTTGAGAAAAATCAATACCGATGCCTCCTTCCAAAAAACAACACCTCATTTCCTGTGCTCGGCGACTATTTGAGTCTGAGGGCTTCCACACCACCGGGATTGACCGGATCCTGGAAGAAGCTGGCGTCGCCAAAATGACCCTCTACAACAACTTTGGGTCAAAAGACATGCTGATCGTCGCGGTCCTCAACGACACGAGTCAGGATATGCTCAATCGCCTCAGCGCATCCGTCACGCACATAAACGATCCATATGAGCAAATTCTGGGCATCTTTGATGCTCTTGCACAGTGGCATGATTCCGATGATTTCTGCGGGTGTATGTTCCAGGCGGCCGTCGCGGAGTTCCCTGACCCCGAATCCGAACCTGCGAAAGCTGCACAATCGCACTTGCTCCGTCTGACAGAACTCTTCTACGGGCTCTGCATTCGCGCGGAGCTGGACGATGCACGAACACTCTCATCCATGCTGGCCATGATCGCAAGCGGCGCGAACTGCACCGCTAGACAGATCCGTACAGATCTTCCTGCGAAGCATGCACGACAGATCGCGGAGATTCTGCTTGAACGCGCCTGCTCACGCCCACTGTCGTCCAGTACCATCGCAAACTGACGATCGTTTGAATTCTGCCTCGCCCTGAAATAGAATCACCTGTATACATGTTCTCCCTTGAACAGTGGAACGCACTTCAAGGACAAAGGAGGCCTCATATGTCGACCCAAACCGTCATCGAAATCACCGAAGAGAACTTCGATCAACTCGTCAACTCCGAAACCCCAACGCTCGTTGATTTCTGGGCGCCTTGGTGCGGTCCATGCCGTGCTTTGGGCCCCACCATCGAGAAGCTCGCAGAAGACTATGAAAATAAGGCCCAAGTCGGCAAGCTCAACATCGATGAGCACCCGCAGCTGGCCGCGAAGTTCGGCGTCTCGTCCATCCCCACCGTGATGGTGTTCAAGGGTGGCGAACGGACCGAGCAGTTCGTTGGGCTGCGTCAGTACGACGATTACGCTGGCGCACTCGACGCCTGAGGCGCCTACCCAACAAAGCGCGAAAAATGCCCGCAGCAGCGGGCGTTTTTTGTATCCGTGCTCGATACAATCGCACCCTCAGATGAGCACGAAGACCGCCAAACCGACCAAGAAGCCCGCCAAGGACCCGTGGGACACTCCTGGGATGCGTCAGTGGCGCAAAATCAAAGAACGCCACCCCAACTGCGTGCTGTTCTTTCGGATGGGCGACTTCTACGAACTCTTCGGCGAGGACGCTGAAAACCTCTCGCGCGATCTGGGACTTACCCTGACAACCCGTGGTAACGCGATCCCGATGGCCGGGGTCCCCCACCACCAGAAATCAACATACATCTCCCGTGCGATCGAGATGGGCTATCGCGTCGCGGTGGTCGATCAACTCCAGGACCCGAAAGACGCGAAGGGCGTGGTGGACCGGGGCGTGACTCAGGTCGTGACCCCGGGCACGCTCGTGGACGAGTCGCTGCTGCGGGATGAGCAATCAGTCCCGATGGGTGCGATTGTCGTCCATGATGAGGACCACGCGGGCGTCGCGATCGTTGAACTCTCCACCGGCGCGTTCTCGCTCTTTGATGGCACACTCGAGCAGTGTGCGGATGAGCTGGGGCGTATGGGTGTGCGAGAGCTGATTTACGCCGCCCCGATCTCGGGCGATGCACCCAAACGAATCGTCGATCTCGGATCGGGCATCAACGCGTCGCTCACGCCGCGTCCGGGTTGGCAGTTCGGGCAATCCGAGGCGCTGGAAGCGATCGAGCAACAGTATCGCCTTGGTACCATCGAGGGGCTGGGTCTGGAGAACACTTCGCCGAGCGTGCATGCTGCGGGCGCGATGCTGCGCTACCTCAACGAAACCCAGGCGATCGACGAGGGCGCCAAGCGCAGTCCTGGCCAGCAGCACGCCTCGCTGGCGCATCTGCGCCCCCCGACTCGCGTGCAGCGCGAGAACCACTGCCTGATCGACCGGGTTTCGCTGCGATCACTCGAGATCGAGCAGACCATCCGTGAGCAGTCGCTCAACGGCTCACTCGCTGGCGTCTTCCTCGCAAGCCCGGTCGGCACACGCTGCGTCATGCACACGCCCATGGGCAAACGACTCGTCCGCAACTGGCTGTCGGCCCCGCTGATCGACAAAGACGCGATCAACGCGCGATTGGACGCGGTCGAATCGCTGACGCTGAGCTCCGACCTGCGGGACGATCTCTCCGGGGTGCTGGGGAACATGTGCGACATGGCGCGTATCGCGGGTCGCATCGCGCTGGGACGAGCCACGCCGCGTGATCTGGTGGCGCTCGGTGGCGCAAGCATCCTCATCGAGGAACTCATGGGTGCGATCGCGCGCTGTGAATCGCTTAAACCACACCACGACGCGCTCGTGAAGATTCGCGATGATGTCCTGCCTCTGGGCAAGGAGATCACTCGCTGCTGCACCGAAGACGCGCCTGCGCACCTGCGTGAGGGCGGGCTGATCAACGACGGAATCGACCCCGAGCTCGACGAGGCACGCGGGCTCCAGCGAGACGCTGGCACTTGGCTGAGCCAGTACCAGCAACACATCATCGATGAGCACGACCTGCCATCGCTGAAGGTGGGCTACAACAAGGTCTTCGGGTTTTACATCGAGCTGCCGGCCGCCCAAGCACAGCGGGCACCGGATGTCTTCACGCGTAAGCAGACACTGAAAAATGCCGAGCGGTACATCACCCCCGAGCTCAAGGAGTACGAGGAGAAGGTGCTCTCCGCGGGCGATCGCGCCAACGAACGCGAACGCATTCTCTTCGACCAGCTCTGCGAGCAATCACGCGCGCACCTCGATGCGCTGGGCACCTTCTCCGACATCGTTGCCACGATCGACTGCCTTCTTGGTTTCGCGACCAAGGCATCGCAGCGCGGGTGGGTACGACCGAAGATCGTTGATGCCCCCACGCTCGAGATCACCGACGGGCGTCACCCCGTTCTCGATGAGACGATTGGGCACGACTTCGTCCCCAACGGCTGCACGCTGGCGCAGGAGCACACGCCCGCGACGCTTGCGCTGAT
>DDGE01000057.1:33178-41126 GCA_002337545.1 Phycisphaerales bacterium UBA1910
CTCGCGCAGGCGGGCAGCTTCGTCCCTGCCGCGGGCGCGACGGTCGGCATCGCGACACGGATCTTCACCCGCGTGGGCGCGGACGACGCGCTCCACCGCGGCCAATCGACCTTCATGGTCGAGATGATCGAGACGGCCAACATCCTCAACCATGCCGACGAGCGATCGCTGGTGATCCTCGACGAGATCGGGCGGGGCACCTCCACGCTCGACGGGCTCTCGCTCGCGTGGGCAATCAGCGAATGGCTGGCCGAACACCAACCCCGCACACTCTTCGCCACGCACTATCACGAGATTACGGAGCTCGAGTCCAAGCTCGATGGGCAGGTCAAGAACCTGCATGTCGCCGTGCGTGAGTGGACGAGCGAGGACGGCAACCAGGAGATCGCGTTCCTGCACTCGATCCGCGCCGGTCGCGCCGACCAGTCCTACGGCATCCATGTCGCCCAGCTCGCGGGCGTGCCCAAGCAGGTGACGCAGCGGGCTAAATCGGTCCTTGAATCGTTGAGCGTCGAGCACGCGGGGCGCGTGGACACCGAGCAGGTACAGGCCGCGAACAAGTCCGCCGCGAGCCCGCAGATGAGCCTGTTCACGGAGTTTGTCACCCACCCGGTCGTCGATTCGCTCCGTGAGATCAAGCTCGAGGAGATGACCCCGATGCAGGCGTTTGATGCGCTGCGGCAACTGGTTGAAGAAACAAACCAATCCTGATCAACTCATCCCTCACTAGGTATATACGCCTCACCCTTGGGCACATAGAGAAACTCGTACTTCTGCGTCCATGTTTTTCCGCCGTCGTCGCTCGCGTAGCCCGTCTGCAGCACACGCCCATCATCCACCGGGCGGACATGCATCCGGGTGCGCTGCGGCTCAGCGCCCGGACGGATGTTTTCACCCTCGAACATGAGGCCCTCGACCGATTCGTCATTGCACTTGGCGGTGATGAAGAGGCGGTTGCCGCCGATGTCGACCCAGGTCTGCTCCCAGCGGTTTGTTTCGCGGTTGTAGACATTCCAGCTCTCGCCCGTGAACTGCCCGCCCGTTGAGGTCCACGACTCGTGGATCACCTTGTTGTTGACACGGAAGCTCAGGGTGTTGGTGCCGCCGAGGTTGCCGTTCTGTGTGTTGTAGCAGTCCCACTCGCCGACCCAGAAGTGCAGGGCGGACTCGGCCTCGCTGAGCGACTTGATCGATTTGAGCATCGGCGCCCAGCGCTCGTCCTTGCGCAGCGACGCGAGGTCCGGGTCGTTCTTGAACTGGTTGATGTCGCGCACGCCCAGATCGATCGCGGCCCCGAGCGCCTCGAATGCATCGCTGGTCTCGCCCTTGAGTGCGTAGGCGCAGCCGAGGTTGTAGCTCGCGGGCCCGGCGACCTGCGGCATCTTCGCCGCCTTCTTGTGCTGCAGGATCGCGTTGTCCAAATCGCCTGACGCGTGCAACGCGTAGCCGAGTAGGAAGTGGGCGTTGGAGTTGGATGGCTGTTCCTTGATGATCGCGCGGTACGCCTCTATAGCGCTGTCCCAGTCCTGCTGCTGGAGGTGCGACTGGGCCTCCTGCATCGTGGGCGTGTCGAGTGCCATCGAGGCGGTGGCCGGTGAGCCGCTCACTGTAAGGATGGAAGCGATGAGAATAGCGTAGAGTCGTTTGTGTGTGCGCATGGGGCAGCTCCTGTATGGGCGTGTTGGTATTCAGATATACCTTTATTCCTGAGTGGAGGTTCCACTCATCTCTCCAACCAGCCACGCCCCCCCACATTCGGGGCAGACGGTGCAGCCGTCATGCTCGGTCTGATCTCCTAACGGATACCAGCATCCGGCGCAGTAGGCCGGCAGCTCCCTGAGCGCCTCTTTCATCCGGCGTGTTCTGCGTCTCTGGAACGGGGTTGCGATCCAGTTGTAGATTTGAAAAAGCAGGAATGCTAATCCGAGCAGGATCAGCATTGTGTAGATCGTCGGAAGCAGTTGAAACTTCCTTGATGCACCAAAGATCATCCCCGAAAACGATCCGGAGACCGCTACGAACACCAACGCGATGGCGGCACGATCGAGTGTCCGCCGAGAGAATGATTTCGGCTCCAGCACCTCTTGGGCCAGTGCACGCCGGTACAGCACTGAGCAAATGCGTGGATCCGTCTGATTTTGTTTGAGGCGTTTGCGTGAGCGCATGCGCAAGTCCACGGGCTTATGAACACCCTCTGGGTCTTCGCGAAGCGCAACCTCCTGTCCACGATCATCAAGTATGATCTGCACGAAACCTCCAAGCCGCCCCGCACTCGGGGCAGACGATGCAGCCGTCGGGATCCATGACCAGCCCATCGAGGGCGTACCTGCAGACCAGGCATGACTGATCGGTTCGACGGATCAACTCCAGTTCCTTGCCCAGTCGGCTGATCTCCCGGCGCAGGGTCTTTGGTCGAGTGATGCCGGCCCAAAATAGTACTACACCAAACACACCCACCACGAACGGAAAGAGCAGGTATCCAAACGACCATGATGAGCGGAGCCCCTGCACAAACCCGTACCAGCCGAAGAGGAACGGCACCGAGAGCAGCAGCATCCCGATCGTTTCGGTGAAGACGACATTCTTCATGGTTTTCTTCTCGAGCTGCCGCATGATCTCGTGCCTGCGATCGGCGCGGTTGATCAGTTCGGTGGGCAGCGCCGTCAGTCGTGAGACTTCGTGTATGCATCCGCGATCGTCTGTGATTTTCATCCGTGCACCCTCCACGCGCCGCCGCACTCTGGGCAGATGGTGCAGCCGTCGGTTTCAGACTCAATGTCATCGATGCGATACGCACAGGACACACACAGACCCGCCCGGAGCATCGCGTTGCGTGCGTGGTTGTCAGATCGCCACATGTACAGGTGCATGAACCCGGCCATCGCCCCTCCGAACAGCACGAACTGCCCGACAAAGATACCAATCGTCCAGGATATCGAAAGAGGGAACGCCGATCGTCCTGCAACAAGATTCCCCACGATCTCCCAAGTTTGCATCGCAACGGCAAACATCGATCCCATCAGGAAGAAACTCGACCAGAACGGGACGGTGTCTCCTCGTTGAACGAGGAATGCTTTCTCGAACCCACTCGCTCGAGTTGCTCTCCAGATCATGCAGAGTTTGATCGGGCTTCCTCGATCATCCTTGATGCGCTGCCAGTGCTTCACCATGTCTACCATCTCCCCGAGGAAACCCAATTAGGAGCATCCTATGTCACTGAAAGACTACCGCACGCTGGGCAGATCCGGGCTGCGTGTCTCCCCGTTCTGCCTGGGCACCATGACCTTCGGCGACGACTGGGGCGTCGTCGGGACGAACATCGAGGAATCGCTCGATGTGCTCGGCGCGTACCTCGATCGCGGGGGCAACTTCCTCGATACCGCCAACGCGTACACCAAGGGGCACTCCGAGAAGATCATTGGGGACTACTTCAAAGACAACCCATCGCGGCGCGATCGCACGGTCATCGCGACCAAGTTCTGCGGCAACATGCACCCCAACGACCCCAACGGCGGCGGCGCAGGACGCAAGGCGGTCATCCATCAGGTCGAGGATTCGTTGCGTCGTTTGCAGACGGACTACATCGATCTGCTGTGGGTGCACTTCTGGGATCGGCACACGCCGTTGATCGAGACGATGTCCACGCTCAACGATCTTGTGCGATCGGGCAAGGTGCGCTACATCGGGTTCTCGGATCACCCCGCGTGGGTGTGCACCGAGGCGATCAATATCGCCAAGCAGCACGGGTGGGAATCGTTGATCGCGCTGCAGATCGAGTACTCGCTGCTTCAGCGCACGCCAGAGGACGAACTGCTCCCGATGGCGCAGTACCAGGGGCTGGGCGTGACACCTTGGTCACCGCTGCGGGGCGGTGTGTTGTCAGGCAAATACACCCGAGACGGGCGTCCATCGCCGGAAGAAACACGCGCCGCCGTCGATTCGCCGTACCTCAACGAGCGGACCTACACGCTGCTCGATGAGATGAACGAGATCGCCAAGGAGCACAACGCGACCCCTGCACAAGTGGCGCTCAACTGGGTGCAAGGCAACTGTGCGGTCACTTCCACGATCATCGGTGCCAAGCGTCTCTCGCAGCTCGAGGACAACCTCGGGGCGCTGGAGTTCGAACTCAGCGCCGAGCAGCGGGCACGCCTTGAGGAAAAATGCACCTACGACAAGCACTTCCCCCATAACTTCCTCGATCGCATCACCCCCGCGATCCAGAACGGAACGACGATCAACGGGCAACCGAGCGAGATCTGGCCGTTGAGCCCCGAGAGTGATGACGACCGGTATTGAGTCGGCCTGGCTCCGTTCTCATGGAATCCCCCCGGTTTGCGTGGCTGACGGCGCAATACTGGAGATTCGCAGCCGATACGGTGCGGATTGTGCCGATTGGGCAAACCCGATGTTCATCGGATATTGATGGATCTGTGTGTTCCTCATCGCGGATTTTCGATGATGAAGTCATGAACCGCACCCTCGCACGCTCGATCACCCCGATTCTTCTTCTCTCGCTCGTCGGCTGCGCTCACAGCGCTACTCGTCAAGCCGATGAAAGCCGCGAGATGACTCCAGAGGCTCAGAGCCCTTCGGAATCGAGTGCTATCGTTGTATCCACGCCTCAGGATAATCGCGAGTTCGTGCTCGGCGAGGTATACAACCAAGACGCGGTCCCCTCGTACACCGAAGCCGTGGAATCTATGAGTCTCGAGCAAGTTCGCGCCGAGCTCGAGGAGATGTACGAACACGATCGCGATCTAGTGAGCGTGTCGTACGATCCAGACCGAGATCCTCAGTCTCTGGAAACCGTGCAGGCAATCGATCGTGCGCATGCAGAGCGGCTGAAGGAGATTGTTGTTTGCATCGGTTGGCCGACCCGTGATCTTGTTGGACTCAAGGCTACTCAGGCCGCCTACATGGTCATCCAACACGCAGGACACGATGTCGAGTTCCAGAACGAATGCCTCGAGATGATGGTGGATCTCGTGGCGCAAGGCGAACTTCCTGCATCTTATGTTGCGCTCCTCACAGATCGGATCCGCGTCTTCTCCGGCCAACCTCAGGTGTTCGGAACACAGATGCAAATGGCGCGCAATGACCTTGGAGTTCTGGTCCCGACCCCCACCGTGCCGATCGAAGACCCCGATCATCTCAATGATCGGCGTGCATTGATGGGCATGGTCGCTCACGAGCAGTTTGTCGAGGCGATCCAGCTCGCGTATGAGGCATCGCACATCGACACCAACAGCTCGTTCGCGTCTTACGAGACAGACAGCGAGTAAGACCCGCGGCGTACGCGAATCGGACTTAATCGTCCGATAATATCCCAATTCGACTTTCTTGATTTCATGGAACACCCCCATCGACATTTGTCGTATATTGGGGTGCCCGTTCGGGTGATTTTGTTCGTGTACAAGGTCGTTCTGACCGAACCAGAAACTCGACAACCTACCTGTGTGATTTCGCGTTCGGACGAGGGTGCGATGCCCATCGTGTCACACAGCGCCTGCAAAGCGTACTCGCGCGTACAAGAGGTCTCAATACATGCTCGTTAGCACCATCGCCGCACTACTCACACTTACCGGAACTGCCGCGCTCGGCCCCACTTCGATTCATGACGCGATCCCCGATTCTGAAGGCGTGATCGACGATCGATTCGTTGTCATCTCGGACACCGAGATTATCGCCGACGGCGTCACCTATCACTCTTGGGAAGAACTCGCAGAATCGGGTTTCCATCATCTCGAGGAAAACCGCTGCAAGACCATCAGCTTCGGTGAAGATGTCGCCCGCGGCACACCGAGCGACTGTTCCTTCTCCCGCACTCGAGTCGAACCGGAATACGATCCGAGTGTTGAAAAGTACCGCATCCCGGTTGTCGTTCACATCATCCAGCGCACGAACGGGACAGGGAATGTCCCTGATTCCCGTGTCTACTCGCAGATCGAAATCCTGAACGAGGACTTCCAGGCGATTGCGGGCACGAACGGCGCACCCGGCACCGATACACAAATCGAGTTCTATCTGGCAACGGAAGATCCGGACGGAAACCCAACGACCGGCATTACCCGCTCGACAAACAACACCTGGTATAACGACGGCGGCGCGTACTACAACACCCTCGCGTGGGACACAAACCGCTACCTCAACATCTACACCAACAGTGGCGGCGGTGCTCTGGGATATGTCCCGAACCTCCCTCAGGGCGGGATCGCCGGCTCAAACTCAGACCGTGTGGTTATTCTTCATTCCACCTTCGGTCGCAATGCTCCCTACTCCCCATTCAACCTGGGACGCACCGTCACCCACGAGGTCGGGCACTATCTGGGTCTTGAGCACACATTCTCAGGTGGATGCTCGAACTCCTATACATCCGGCGACTTGATCGTCGATACCAATCCGGAGAGCTCACCCACTTACGGGTGTCCCGGGAGCCGCACATCCTGTGGGTCGCAGGCACCGATCGATAACTACATGGACTATTCCGACGACCGGTGCATGAATAAGTTCACCCCAGAGCAAACGAACCGCATGCGGTGCTCGCTCATCAACTACCGCCCAAACCTCTACACCATCGCCGGCCCTACTGGTTGCTCTGATGCGGATCTTGCAGAACCCTTCGGCGAGCTCAACTTCTTCGATGTCTCCGCCTATCTGGCCGCGTTCACCGCGCAGGAATCAGCCGCAGACTTCGATCAGAACGGGAACTTCGATTTCTTTGATGTTTCGCTGTTCCTTGGGCTTTACAACTTCGGTTGCCCCTGATCGACGGCTCTGAAAAACGCCATTCGTCAACGCCCCTCGAGTCGTGTGCTCCGAGGGGCGTTTTTTATCCATGATCCATGAGGGAACAGGTGCAGTGGTTGACCCAGACATGCGGGCGTATACTCTTTGCCCGTCCCCGCGGCCCGTGGGGCAAACGCCACCTTAGCTCAGTTGGTAGAGCGAAGCTTTCGTAAAGCTTAGGTCGCGAGTTCAAGTCTCGCAGGTGGCTTTCCCCCACTCACAGATGCACGACAAGGTAAACTGTTACTTCTTGCTCTTCTTGCGCTCTTTTTCCCACCCTCTCCCAGCAAATACCCGATTGGCAACCTGCACCCCCATGAGGTAAAGTAGGTAATATGCCCCAACCGCTCCGCCAATCCACTACGACTGCTGATACGATCCTGCTGGTCGAGGATGACCAGAATCACTGCGATCTCATCGACCGGACGATTCAAAAAAACACAATCGATCGGGAGATCCGCACGGTTCATTTCTTTGACGGCGAAGCCGCGAAGAACTATCTCGAGCATCAGGCCGAAGACCTTCCGAAGCTGATCCTGCTCGATCTCAAACTCCCGAAAGTCAGTGGGCTCGAACTGCTCGCCTGGATCAAGTCTGACACATCACTCCGCCGAATCCCCGTTGTCATCCTCACAACATCGCTCGCCGAGCACGATACACAACAGGCGATCGAACTCAACGCGAACAGCATCCTGACCAAGTCGATCAACTTCGTCGAGTTCAACGAGATGATCAACGACACGATTACCTACTGGATGAGGTGGAACCGTGGAGCCTGAACTCAACCAAGCCAAGGGAACGGATCCCAGTCGTTCGAGAATGAAACTCGAGCAAGCCACGCGGCTGCATTGGTTCCATTGGGTCGTGGTCATCGGTTCGCTTGTGCTCACATTTTTCGCATGGAACCTCGCGAAGAATCAGGTCAATGATCGTGTAGAACGACAGTTTGATCGTGAAGCTCAGCGGGTGATCGCAAGCATCAAAGAACGAATGAAGAAATACGAAGACGCGCTCTGGGCTGGCGTCGCGCTCTACGAAACACTCGATGGACAAGTAACACACGAGAACTGGGTCGACTACTCAACGAGCATCTCAATCGAAGAGAAATATCCCGGGATCAGCGGGCTCGGATTCATTACGCGTATCCAACCCGAACAGG
>DDGE01000057.1:41291-46167 GCA_002337545.1 Phycisphaerales bacterium UBA1910
CACGATCAATCCGTGTCTTATCCGATTACCTACATCGAACCTTTCGGAGCGAACAGACCCGCGCTCGGTCTCGACATCGCCCACGAGGAGAATCGCTTTACCGCTGCTGAAAAAGCACGAAAAACAAGGTCGGCTCAGATTACCGGCCCGATCGTGCTCGTCCAGGACTCTAACAATACCCCCGGGTTTCTCTTCTACGCGCCCTACTACAATCACGATAACTGCAAAGAGAATGAGCATAGAGACGACTGTATGAAGGGCATGGTGTACGCCCCATTCGTAGTCAAGAACCTCATGCTCGGCACGCTGTCAGAGGAGAGCCGGCATGTCAATATCCGCCTGAGTGATGGCGGCGAAGTCCTCTTTGATGAACTCGTTCCCGAGAACGACGATTTCGATGAGAAGCCATTGCACGCCGAGTCGTACTCCATAAATGTTTACGGACGAGTTTGGGACTTCGAGATCCAGTCGGACAACTCGTTCAGGATGGCGCAGAAGTCATCGCAACCAAAGATCATCCTCTTTGGCGGTATCTTCATCGACTCCATGATCTTCGCGCTCTTTGTGCTGCTCGCACGCGCGAACAAGCAGGCGCTCGCGTACGCAGACAAAATGAATGACGAACTCGAGATAAAGAACAGCGAGCTCGAGCAGTATGTTTACTCCGCATCGCACGATCTCAAGTCGCCGCTGTTTTCGATTCAGGGCTTTGCGTATCTGCTCAAGCAATGCATCCAAAGCAAGGAGTACGACACACTACCCGAATACATCAGAAAGATCGAAGACGCTGCCGACAAGATGCGCAGCAACATCGAAGCGCTCCTCGAAGTCAGCCGGGTTGGCACGACCACTCCGGAACTCAAGCCCGAGAACGCCCGTGAAGTGATCCAGAATGTCATCCACCGGCTCGATGAGCTTCAGATCATCCCCGCTTCATCCATCTCCCTCCATGGTGACGCGACGGTGCTCATTGACAGCGTGCGACTTGGGCAGGTCTTCGAGAACCTGATTGGGAACGCCGCGAAGTACGCGCACCCGGACCGCCCACTCGAAGTGACGATACAGATCGATGATTCACGGCGTGACGCAGCCGAAATTACGGTCGCCGACAACGGGATCGGTATTCCGCAGGAATATCGGTCAAAGGTCTTCGGGCTGTTTCAGAGACTCAGTCACGAAACCGAGGGCAATGGAGTAGGGTTGTCGATCGTAAAACGCGTGATCGAGTCCTTCGGCGGACGCGTTTGGCTCGACGACTCCGACCTCGGTGGGCTTGCTGTCTGCATGTCGATTCCAAAAGCGAAGGCAACGAAACCCTCACGCGCCGCCTGAAATCAAGAGTGCTTCAAGAGTGCCTCGAGCACTTCTTCTGCAGCAGGCATGCTGTCGCGTCCCCTGAACGCACTCAGATGAGCGTAAACATCTTCGGCTGCTTCATGGAATCCTGCGGGCATCCCCGCCGACTTCAGGGTCTGCGCGATCTCTCGCATCTCGCCCTCAAAACGCCATGCTTTCTTCGTCACTCGGCACAACCTCATGTATCGCTGCTCGGTTGACCCGAGCTCATCCATGTCCCATTGAGAACGAAGTTCTTCATCGACACCCAGGGCGTGTGCCGCGCCGATGACAGCGCAGAGCATCGCAGTTGTTCCCTTGGTGAGTGCCGCATAGCACATCTTCAGAGCCGATGCCTGATCTGTTTGATCCCCGATGATCTTCGTTTCGACTAATCCTCCGCAGAACGCCGAGGCGGCTCTATTCGCTTCTGGCCCAGACAAATACAACATCGTCTCGCCCTTCGTCCATGCCGGGCCGCCGATCACTCCGCCATCGACATATCTAGCCCCCGATGATTTCACTCGCTCCGCGATTGAGGAAGCACGCATCGGAGAGATCGCGTTTGCGTCGACGAATACCCCGCTGAACCCAGCCTCGATGACCTGATCCGCGACTTCATCCGCCGCAGCTGGTGGGCAGATGCTCACGATCATCTCGCAACACATAGTCATTTCACTGAGCGAAGAGCAATCAATCAACCCATGCTCTTTGGCGCGGGCGTGAGTCTGTTCACTGCGTCCTTTGCTGATCCAGAACGCGTTGTGCCCACTCGCGATCACACTCGCGGCGAGTGATACACCCATAGCGCCAGGATGAAGAAATCCGATCTGTTGTTTTTCAGACATGCGATGACGATAGGAGGACCAATCAGTCCCGCGCGATATCACACTGCATCGTCAGGCACCAGGGCGTCGCAGGATACTCAAGTTCAGCGCGATACCCCCGATAGGACATCAGATCACCCCACCCCGCACGATCGAACGCGTATCCAAGCAAGCGAGCATACTCACCAACCCTGTTTGATTGCACAATCGGCGGGGTCCCCAGGCGCATCGCATCCTCAGGCCCCGAAATCGAGCGATCATGCGATTTCCCGACTCCAACACCGGGGCGATCTTCCAACAACCCATACACGGAATGGCGGAAATCTCCGAAGTTTGACAGGTCCTCGTGGATGAAGATATCGAACATCACCCATTCGACTGGTGTCCGGAGAACGAGCTCGTATCGCCCGAAAGTATTCTCTGGGGACCAGTGTCGCGGGATCGCCCCCCTGTACAACTCGCCCGTGACACATGTTAATGAGCCATGCTTGCCCACCGGGCCGGGTGCGATCTCGTCGTAAATCACGCCGTTATTTCCCCGGAACTGGTTGATCTCCGGCAGTGGATGCGTGCAGAACTCAGGTATCACCGGGAGCGAGCCATCCTTTGCGGCTTCGGGACATACGGGTGATCGTTCAAAGTCGTTATCCGTGCTGGCTTCGGTATCCGAAGTCCACAACCGGCGGATGATCCAGGGGACATCAGCGCGGAGTCGCTCAAAGTCCACGAAACCTGATATCTGGAGAACATCAACGCGATCATCATTTGTCTCAGACGGACGCAAACACAGGGTCAGCATCTGCACCTTTGCCCGGACACCCCAAATCGCTGAACTGGACTGGTAGAACGATTTGCGCTCTTCCATTTCGACACGCTCGTCTCGACCACCAGCGGCGAGCATTGCTTCGAATGATCGACGATCGCCCGCTCGCTGACGGACAAAGTCGCGAAAAGCACGATCGGCCTCGCGCACGGCCTCGATCTGTTCGGTTGCAACCCCATTTTCTGCTGCCGCTTTGAGCATGATCTCAATGCCGCCAGTTCCGGGGATATGTTTAACGGCCTTGACCAGATCCGTTGACTCGGAGAACCGGGACATCTTCCACGCGAGGGTCTTATCGACGCCGAGGATTCGCCCCACTTCGGTCGGCCGTGCCCCGCCAAGCCCTGCACCCGTCAGGAGTTCAGAGACCGCTGCCTGGGCACGACGCACACAAATCACGGCTTCATTCGAGAAATCCTGACCCTGATCGTTCTGTGTTTGACGCACCATGACCCGCATTGTAACGCATGCAAGCGGCGTTTGGACGCGAATCAGGGGACACGCGGCAAATTCTTTAGATTTTTCTCTAGAGAAATATGTACATCCTGTCCAGATCCGTGTACGCTGTGGATCACCTCACGGGACGAACCCACGAGCGTCCCGATTCAAACCCATTGCACGATTCAAATCGGAGACAGAGACATGAGACGAATCACCACAGCATTGCTCTTCGCGGCCGTTGCGGGGAGTACCCAAGCGGACACGGTATCGACACAGGTCGATTTCAGTATTGACGGGTTCTTCGGCGGAAATATCGCGTTCGATCGCTTCGACGACATGAACGGCACACGCGAACTCACCGGCGTGTCCTTCTCCTATGACCAGACAATGTCATTCGATCTCACCATCGAATCGAACGGATACACAGCGCTCAACTCGGGCGATTGGCTGCTCGACGCGGGGTACTACACGATCCATCAGCTTGGCACACTCGATGGGCTCGGCGGCGACGGTGGCCCAAGCATCCCCTCGATCGGTGCGGGCGGAGTCTTCGGCCTCGGAATCACCGGTGATCTCGGTGCGTCCGATGGGTACAACCAATCGGGCCCAGATACACAGTACACCACAATCTCTGAAGCGTTCACCTTCAATCAGGCGTTTGACAACTCGGACAACTTCGGACAGAGCATCCTCGACACGGTCACCGGCTCAGGACAGCTCAACACCTTCATGGGCGGTATCTCTGAGCTCCTGTTCGAATGGGTCAATGACCCGAACTGGGTCGTTGATCCCAACAACCCGCCAGACGGGCCGTTCGATGGACCGTTTATCGATCCGTACTACGGGATCTTCGTGAACTTCGATCAGATCTCACACTTTGGCACACTCACTGTGACCTATGAATACGCTGCGGTCCCCGCGCCATCAACGCTGTTGGCATTGGGCGGCGTCGGGCTGGTGGGTCTTCGCAGACGACGCTGAATCGAGCTTCCCCTTTTGGCTTGATTCACGAAAAAACACCCGGGTTCGGCCCGGGTGTATTTCATTGGTGATGTTGATTGATTACCCCGAAGGGATCGCGAGCAATGGGACACGCGATCGATCGGAGACGACAACGCCTCCTGGGGGCTCGACGGTGACCGCGAATGCAACACCTTGCTGCACGAGCAGCTTGGCGTCGATGGGAATCACGACCTCGCCGGTGTCGGTGATGTCGAAGACACCGCCGTCGATCGGACGCTGGGTGAGCAGCCCGCCAAACGCATCGCCGTGCTGCGGGAGCTCGCCGAGCGGACGGGTCGCATCGAAGATCCAGAGCTGGTACTGGAACTGGGATGGATCGTTGACCTCGAGCCCTGTGATCGTCATGTATCCCTCATCGCGTTCCTCGTCCCAGATGAGCTCACCCGTGACTTCCCCCACCACCGCGGGGTCTTCTGTCGGGGTCCAC
>DDGE01000057.1:46357-57804 GCA_002337545.1 Phycisphaerales bacterium UBA1910
GCTGTTGGCTCGTCCGCACGGGCGGGGATTGATCATTGACGAGACGCAGCTCGGGTTGATCGGGTACGCCGGGTGCCGGCACAGACGCGAGGAGTCGCTCCTCGAGCCCGTTGGGCATCTCAACGGGGTCTGTTTCAGCAAACGCGATGTCGAGTTCTGCAGCAACCGCTTCAAAGGCTTCGCGGGCGCTCATGTCCGGATCGAGACGATCCAGCTCGTTCATGTCGTTCTGCTCGTGCAGACCTGTTGCGTAATCGGCGCAGAGGTCGATCAATCGTTCGCTGAGTTCGTTGTGTTGGTGATCACTCATCGTGACACCTCCTTCGAATCAGCGGGGAGTTGCGGAGTTAGGAGGGTGCGGACTTCATCGAGTCCACGCCGAAGATGGGCTTTGACGGTCCCCAAGGGCATCCCGGTCGACTCAGCGATCTGGGAGTGTGAGAGCCCGTGGATCACCGCGAGTTCGATAGTTTGACGACGCTCGGGTCGGAGGGATCGCAAGACCCGCATAACACGCTTGGCCTGTGGGGTTGTATCCATCTGATCGATGGTGTCGTCGTCCCCTGAGCATGCGCGATCAGCACCCGGTGCATCGAGCGTCACCTGGTCGGGTGCTCGTCCGATGCGTCGGATCTGATCGATGATGCGTCGTCTCGTGATCATGG
This sequence comes from Phycisphaerales bacterium UBA1910, assembly GCA_002337545.1. GTDB lineage: Bacteria > Planctomycetota > Phycisphaerae > Phycisphaerales > UBA1924 > UBA1924. The sequence goes on from DDGE01000057.1 coordinate 47,023, forward strand.
CGACAAAGGTATCCTCTGAACCAACTGATGCGTCGTACCGGTGAGCGCTTTTCCAGACATCGGCAAAGATCTCTTGCACAAGATCTTCAGCATCCGTCTGGGAGCGGATTTTTCGCCGAACGAGGGACCAGACCAATCCTGAGTAACGCTTGATCAGCGTCCTCATCGCGTCCTGGTCGCCCCTCGCAACCTCGGCGAGCAGCGGTGTGTGTTCGTTGCTCGTCATATCTCGGTGCCTACCCCTGTTCCTGCTCCCGGACTGCCGATGCTCGACATATCGGGATGGGATTGCTGTACAGATCATAACCAATCCATGAGGGTCCTGCTTGCGTCTGCATTCGCAATCTATTGGCGAGCCGATGCAGGTTCGTGGGATTGTTTTTCGTCTTGTTTTCATGTTGAAAAATCTCTTCCCAGTTCCGCATCGGCTCGGAAGTGGCCCCCGAAGTCAAGCCCAACCTCGCGGCGAGGTCCGGACCGCATCAGGCAGTGTCTGCCAGATGTGAACAAGCCGTGCATTCCACAACACAAGCCAGGAATCTACACGAAGGAGACCTCACCCATGAATACCAAAGCACTCACTATCTTCACCGGCACCATCCTCAGCGCTTCCGTTGCGTTTGCAAACGCCGGCCCATGCAACTCGAGCACATCCAACCACTCGGACGCGATGATGACCAAGGCGAGCTACACCGCGAAGAAGGACATCGTTGACACCGCCGTCAGCGCTGGAAGCTTCACGATCCTCGCGAAGGCACTCACCGAAGCGGAACTCGTCGGCGCCCTCAAGGGCGACGGCCCGTTTACGGTCTTCGCACCCACAGACGAAGCATTCAAGAAGCTCCCCAAGGGCACACTTGAGACCCTTCTCAAGCCCGAGAATCGTGACATGCTGGTGGGCATTCTCACATACCATGTCGTTCCCGGCGAGTACAAGGCAGGCAAAGTCCTGAGCTCCAAGACCCTCACCACCCTGAACGGTCAGCGTGCAGACATCGCGGGTGGCGACATCGATAACGCAACGATCGTCAAGACCGACATCGAGTGCAGCAACGGGATCATCCATGTCATCGACGAAGTGATCCTCCCTGAGAGCGATTCGATCCTCGAGATCGCGACCTCTGCGGGCTCATTCAACACGCTCGCAGCAGCGCTCGAAGCGGCGGACCTCATCGACGCATTGAGTGGTGAAGGCCCGTTCACCGTGTTCGCACCGACCGATGAAGCATTCGCAGCACTCCCGGACGGGACATTGGACATGCTTCTCAAGCCCGAGAACAAGGACAAGCTCCGTTCGATCCTGCTTTACCATGTTGTTGAGGGACGCGTCTACGCGGACCAGGCGATCGAAGCCGAGAAGGCAGCGACCCTACAGGGCGGCAAGGTCAAGATCACCAAGTCCTGGGGCAATGTCAAGATCAACGACGCCAAGGTTGTCAACGCTGACATCGAAGCAAGCAACGGCGTCATCCATGTCATCGATCGCGTGATCCTCCCGAGCAACTGATCCGCGATCAACCAGACCCCTGTGTGTGGGGAGTTGCCAGTGTCGGCGGCGTCCGTGTGGACGCCGTCGGCCTTTTTGTGTTTGTAGGATTTAATCCTGCTTTGATGCCTCAATGAACTGAGACGCGGGCATATGCCTCACCGGATCAGGAGATTGAGGGTAGATCGGGAAAGGCAGAAGTGATGTTGTGTTTACGCGTCCCTCGATCGCGTTGGAAATGATCCCTGCTCGTCCACGGATCACGAGCATGTACCTGATCTGCGTCAGATCGCTTCCGTCGTATAGAGGGACATCGAACTGCCAGTACTGATGTCGATCGAGCATCACCCTGTGGTAGCTATTTCCACAGCCACTCGACGGGAGCATCTCCACATTCCTCCATTCCCCGTCTGCATTGAGCGCTTGCTGAACGATCGACAATCGACCATCGACGGCGTGAAACGGAACGACCTGCCCGCTCGTATTGATCAGACGAACCCGATACCCCTTTGGCTCTCCTTCGACATCCGCATCAAGAAGGAGATGAATCGAGTCCGCCTTGAGTTCGTGCTCGAAGTCGATATCGCGGGGCCAGTTGTCCGATGACGCATACCCACCCGGCGATTGGAGATCTTTGATCTTCGTGCCAGCCTCGCACGAGCCTTTTGGGTATCCGAACGGTGCGACAGAACAATCGTGCTGTGCGGGGGCATCGATCTCGACGGCAGGATCCGCTTGATCATCCGGGCCGGGGTATGCCATCCCGATCGATATGCTCGTGATCAATGCCGTCCACATCGCCTGCCTCCTCTTCGCTTGTTCAATGAAACAGCGTACCAGATGCTCTACGCATCTGACACTTCCAATGTTTCATTTCTCACTCGCGGGGCTATCCCTTGATCTTCTCAAACGCCTCGAGTGCGTCCTCGCGTGCTTGCTTGTGATCGACCATCGGCTCGGGGTACTCCTCGCCGAGGGTGACACCCGCTGCGGTAAGTTCCATGGGCTTGGCTTCCCACGGCTCGTGGATCGCCCGCTTATCGAGCTTGCTCAGTTCGGGACACCACTGGCGGACATAATCCCCATCAGGATCAAACTTGGTGCCTTGGGAGACCGGGTTGAACACACGGAAATACGGCGCCGCGTCCGCGCCGCACCCGGCCGTCCACTGCCAACCCAGGGTGTTGCTCCCCAGATCGGCGTCGACGAGCGTGTCCCAGAACCACGCCATCCCTTCTTCCCACGAGATCCGCAGGTCCTTGCACAGGAATGATGCGACGATCATGCGGGCGCGGTTGGGCATCCACCCTTCCGCCCAAAGGTTCCGCATCGCGGCATCGACAACGGGATAGCCAGTCTGCCCACGCTTCCACTTGTCGAACTGGGACTTGTTCTTCACCCACGGGAAGTCCTTGAAGTTCTCGCGGAGAGGCTCGTTGATCGTGCGGGGGAAGTGGTTGATGAGGTGCTGGGCGAACTCGCGCCACCCGATCTCGCGCAGGTAGTGCTCCTTGCCCTTCACCTTCTCCCATTGTGGGTCTTGTGTGATCGTGTGCCACATCCGACGCACGGAAATCTCTCCGAAGTGGATATGCGGCGACATGGCGCTCCACCCCGGGATATCCAATCGGTTCCGATCCTCGTGGTATTCGCTCAGACGGTGCTCGACGAAGGCGGCGAAGCGTCCGCGTGCGCCCTTCTCGCCGGGTGTCCAGCGCTGCTCCATCTGGGTGTACCACTCGATGTCGGGGAGCAATCCGAGCTCGTCGATGTCGAGCGATTTGGTGTGCTTGTCCGGAGCGTTGAGCTTCCTGGGCGCGTCGAGGGGCTCATCGGGCGTGGCGGTCTTCATCGCCATCTTCCAGAACGGAGAGAACACCTGGTACGGGTTCCCGTCCTTAGTCATAACCGACCCGATCTCCCAGAGCAGGTGCATGGGGAACCGCTCGACCTCGATATCGTGTCTGCCGAGTTCGTACTCAACGCGCTCTTCACGCTCCTGCAGATCGGGTTCAATGGACTCACAGAACATCACCCGATCCGCCCCAACCGCATTCGCAACCTTGCGGAGTTCTTCCGCGGGATCGCCTTTTCGCACGACCAGAGCCGATCCCATCGTATCCAAACGCCCTTGGAGGGCCATCAAACTGTGATGAGCCCACCATTTGGTGGCCCCGCCCATTGCGGAAGGGCCGTTATAGTCGGGTTCATAGACATACACCGGCACAACTTTGCCACGCTCGGCAGCGGCGTTGAGTGCGGGGTGATCGTCAACTCGGAGATTGTTCGCGTACCAAACGAGCGTCGTTGCCATGTGCAGTCCCTGATTCTGGGGATGGGAGAGAGGGTCTTCTCAGGACATCGAGAAGCGAATCCCGCCCGATGCACCGTCCCGCGAAATAGTCAGTAAACAACTATACAGGAGAGTCCCATGAACGCACGCACCACGACCATCGCATTGCTGCTCACAGCCACAGCTGCTGTGCACGCGGATACGACCCAAACTGGCCCAAACTCGTACACCGTTGATGAGGGGGTCACATTCAACATCCTCGCGATTGGTTCGAGTAGCTTCATCGTGAACTGGGAGGACGGCACCGGCTTGTTCAGCGCATTCGATCCCACCATCACGCTCAGCGCTGGGGAGACCTATATCTTCGACAACCAGACTTTCAGTCATCCCTTCCGCATCACCGATGACACCCTCCCTGTTTCGGGCACAGACGGGAGCTATTCACGCACCACTTCTGACATCACGGTCATCGATAACGCATCACTTCAACCCATCGCGGACTTCACGAGCGATCCCCAGCCCCAGGACGACCCGATTACCTGGACACCGGGCAACGACGACGCGGGCGAGTATTACTACACCTGTCTGGTTCTCTCGCACGCGGGGATGACCGGCAAGATCATTGTCGAGGCATGCCCCGCGGATCTGACCGGTGATGGCAACCTCGATTTCTTCGATGTGTCCGCATTCCTGAGTGCCTACAACGCGATGGACCCCGCCGCCGACTTCACCGACGATGGGGTGTACAACTTCTTTGATGTCTCTGCTTTCCTCGGACTGTTTAATGCCGGGTGCCCCTGACCCTTCGTCCAGCATCGCTCAGTTCCATTTACCCGCGTTTGAGCACCCTCAGGGGTGCTTTTTCGTGCACCTGAATCAAGGGGTGCAACCGGGAATCGCCCCTGTGCGTACCAAAGAATGTTTGGTACACTTACACAGAAGGTACCATCACAGGGGAAACACCGTGCGAAGGTCCCCACTCGATGCGCCGGATCGCCATCGACCCCTTCCGGACCAGACGGTTATGAGTCAGACACCAGACCTCACCGACGCACCACACACACCCGATCCACCCCATCCTGACGGAGACCCGTACATGAAACTCGTCCGCCGCGCCAGAACTCTTTCATCCCTCGCATGTTCGCTGGTTGCCTGTGCAGGGCTCCCGCTCGTTGCGACCACGACACTCGTGATCTCCGACACCCCCACTATGGCACAAAGCTCCACCAGCTCGGACGATGCGGAGTCCCGGAGCGCCAAGCGTGCACTGCTCACCAAGCTGTCTCAAAAGATTACCCTTGAAGTCGAAGATCAACCCATCGAAGACCTGTTTAACTTCATCAACGATGTCACGGGTGCAGAGATCGAGCCGATCTACCTGAACGATGACCTGGCCGTGGAAGGAATTGATCCGGGAACACTGATCACGATCGATGTGAGCGAAGTCGCGGCTCTTGTTGTTCTGGAACGCATCCTCCTGCGAGCGCAGCGCATCGAGGGGACCGGTGAAGAATACACATGGCAGTTTACAGAATACGGCACCATTGAATGCGGACCGAAAACCAGACTCAACGAGAACACCCGCATCGAGCTTTACGATGTCGCGGATCTTCTCTATGTCGTCCCAGACTTTGACAATGCTCCCGAGTTCGATCTGCAGAACGCCATTCAGCAATCCGGAAGCGGTGGCGGCGGCGGTACCTCTTCACCATTCACCGGAGGCACACAGGACCCGCAGGATGTACAAACATTTGCGGAACGCGCCGAGGCGCTGCAGAACCTGATCACCTCAACGGTTGAGCCAGACCAGTGGTCCGATGTCGGCGGCGACGGGGGCACCATCACCCTCTACAACCAGTCCTTCATCATCACCGCCCCCGACTACATGCACCGCCAGATCGCGGGATATGACTTCTGGCCAGCACGCCTGCAGCAGATCCGGAAAGTCAAAGGTCGTCAGCAGGTGAAGATCCGGCCCAGCACCGATCCCTGATCGACTGATCGATAAACCCTTTCTCTGGGGCACCAGGCCCATGCTCCGCTCTCCAGTCTCCATCGAGCGAAACCACAACGCTCCTCTCTCGGCAGCCGACGCACACCGTCGGCTGTTTTTTCATTCATCAGCAACCCCGACACGATCTATAAGGTACATTACTCACATCCCATGAGCACCGTCCAAACCAACATTGCGATCGATAGAGAGTGCGACCATTGCGGCTACAACCTCAAGGGGCTGCCCATGGGCTCCAAGTGCCCAGAGTGCGGCACCCCGGTGCGACGGCTTTCGTCGAAAACCTCTGGCACGATCATGGACGAAGCGCCCACACGCTTCGTCAAAAAACTTCGGCTCGGATTCCTGCTCTCGAGTTCCGCGATCATCCTGCAGATCATGTCTGCCTTCATGCCCAACATGGTGGAGGTTGCAGTCGATCTTTTCGCGTCATTTCTCTGGGTCGGCGGAATTTTCTTTATCACACTCCCCCGCCCCAACCGTAGCAATATCCGAGCAGACAAAGTGCTGGACAACGACAAGTTCCGGTTGACTGTCCGGGCGCTGAACATCGCATGGATCGGCGATGCGCTCGTTACTGCGGGGATCGTTTCTCTTCAGAGCACCCCCACGGGCGGAAGCGCCCTGATGCTTGGGCTGCTCGGCACGCTCGGCGCGATTGTCAGTATCGCTGCGTGGATCTGCATGATCCCAACAAGCGTCTATCTCGCGGAGCTCGCATACTGGACCGCGAATAACAATCTGGCGGATCGCTTGCGAGGGTGCGCATGGATTCTTGCGGTCATCGGCACCATCACGGCCCTGCTCACTGGCATTGGGATCGCTCTGGGAAGCCCTTCGTTCATCTTCATTGCGGCATTCCCGTCCATTTTGATCTTCTTCACGATCATCGTCTACAACTTTACCTTCCTTCAGATGACTCATGTCATGCACTGGGTGGTACAGAATCAATCCCACGCCGCGGGTTCCTTCGAACGGATGGAAGCACGACGCAAGAAAGAAGAGCAGTACAAGGGGCGCATCGTCGATGACACGCCCTGCGATCGTTGCGGATACAACCTCATTGGTCTTGAGCCCGGCTCGCCGTGCCCCGAGTGCGGTACGCTGGTCTCTCATCCGACCATCCCCACGATACGCGATCCCGCGAAGACCGGCTCCTACCACGACAACACACCACTCGATGTTGAAGAACACGGCGAAAATCTCGGGGTTTACTTCAACGATCAGATGGATGCGTTCGGGAAGCCCAAAGCCTCGGGTGTCCCATACACCCCAGAAACCGAAGTCCCGGACGATGGGGACATCCCGCTCTCACTCGAGGATGACGAGGAAACGCCCGAGAAGCCCATCCGCCATGATACATCGAGCAACGATACGCTTAAACCGCGATCATTCGATGACGACTCCTGAGGCGATGATCCGATATACTCGGTCATGCCCGAATCCACATCGATGATCGAGGAACGACCCGTGCAAAGCGAATGGACATCAAGCATCGATGCGAAGGGCATCGCGGAGTGGATCAAGGATCAGCGTACACTGCTCCTGCTCACCCATGCCAAACCCGATGGCGACGCGCTCGGTTCAACCGTCGCCCTCGCTCGCGCGATCAACATGATCCGGGAAACCTCCGGCGCGGTCTCCGCAGCAGAGTGCTGGTACGCCGCCCCAATGCCCGAGTGGTCCAAGACCATCATCGGCAATACCAAAGCCCGCATCATCGAGGACCACCAGCCCGTCCCCAGCGCGTTCGATCCTGAGGGGATTCTCATCACGGACACCGGGTCGTGGACCCAGCTCGCGCCGTTCGCGGAGTTCCTCAAGCCCCGCCTCGATCGTACGACAATTATCGATCATCACCTTCAGGGCGACGCAGAGATCGCGACGCGCCGGCTCCTCGATACCAACGCGGCCGCGGTCGTCCAACCCATCGCGGAGATCTGTTGTCATTTGCTCGGTATCGATTGCCCGAGCAAGCTGCCCGCGGACATCGCGACACCACTCTATGTCGGGCTCGCGACCGACACGGGCTGGTTCAAGCACTCCAATGTTGACGGCCGCGTCATGCGTCTCGCGGGTCAACTCCTCGACGCGGGGGTCAACCATACCTCCCTGTTCGCGATGCTCTACCAGCGCGATCGTGCGTCACGGTTCAAGCTCATGGCCCGCGCCCTCGAATCGATGCAACTGATCCACGACAAGCACGCGGCGATCATGTGCCTCAAGCTCAGCGACTTTAAGGAAACCGGTGCCGCGCCGGGAGAGACCGGCGGGTTCGTCGATATCCCGCAATCCGTCGCATCAATCCGCGTCGTCGCGATGCTCACCGAGCAGAAGGACGCGGACGGGGTCTTCACGAAGGTTTCGCTGCGATCCAAGCCCGACGAATGGGACGGCAAGCCCCCGGTTGATGTCAATCAGGTATGCAACACCCTCGGCGGCGGCGGGCACGCTCGGGCCGCGGGGTGCAAGATCCGCTTGCCGCTCGAAGAGGCGGCGTTGAAGCTTATTGAAGCGTTGCCGTAACCTACCATCCCCCATGCCCAAACGCGACGACATCCGCGCCAAGATCGATCAAGAGCTCAATAACCCCGGGTCCCGCTCGGGCAAGTCGTATCGTGGGAAGCGCCCGCCGCAGGGTGGGCCCAGAAAGTCAGGCCCGGCGCACGCGAACCCGAAGAAGGTGAAGCCCGGCGAGCGCCCACAGATGGGGATCATGACCACGACCCTGTGGGAGTACCCGTCCCAGCACTACGACGATCATCTCGGCCGCAAGATGCAGGGGTCGAAGGATTACGCCGGCGCGTCCCCCTCGTGGGCGATCTGGCAGCTCCTGCAGCGCTACACCCGCAAGGGCGATACCGTTGTCGATCCCATGTGCGGCTCGGGCACCACGCTCGATGTCTGCAAGGACCTCCAGCGCAAGGGCGTCGGGTTCGACCTCAACCCGCAACGCCCCGAGATCACGCTCGCCGACGCGCGAGAGATCCCCATGCCCGACGAGACGGCCAACTTCGTCTTTATCGACCCGCCCTACTCCACCCACATCGACTACTCCGACGACGAGCGATGCATCGGCAAGCTCGACTCGGGCGCGCCCATGCAGGACGACGATGTCATGATGGGGCACGCGTACTACGAAGCGATGGACCAGGTCATCTCCGAGATCGACCGCATCCTCAAACCCGGGTCGTACATGGGGCTCTATGTCTCCGACTCATGGAAGAAGCACAAAGGCAAGAAGTCCGGCACCTTCATGCCCATCGGTTTCGAGCTCTTCGCGATCATGCGCGACTACTTCGAGCCCATCGACATCATCAGCGTCGTGCGACACAACCAGAAGCTCCAACGAGGCAACTGGCACAAAGCCGCGGAAGAGCAGAACTTCTTCTTGCGTGGGTTCAACTACATGTTCATTATGAAGAAGCCATCGGCCACTAGGGACTAGCCATCAGGGGAAGATACTCGCGTTCCTCTCTTCACTGATGGCTGGTGGCTCATACCTGAACTTAATCGATCCGGGTGCCCGTACTCGCCGTCTTCGGCGCAGTGCGGCGAAGCACAGCATCCTCCCGACTGCGCCGCTACGCGTCGAGTCGGGGCATCCACTCAAAGTAACTTATTGACTCAATCCAGCCCAGGCCCGCTGATACTCGACCCGCCCCATGGCCCACCGAGCTCGTCGCCCTTATCCGGATCATCGATCTGCGCTCGGATCTCGTCGAGCATGGCATGAAGTTTCGCGCGTTCATCGGGGGACATCTCCTCGGCCGCCGCGAGCATGCCCTTAATCGTGAGCTGCTTGCGCTGGGTCGTGCCGTCGGGGAGACGACGCACAGCCGCCCCCGCGCGTTGACTCAGGAAGTCGGGGGTGTCCTCGATCATGTCCGCCATCTTGCGGAGCATCTGGGCGGCTGTCTGCGCTGACACGCCGTGCCCGACACGAACACGCACCGGTGCCAGTGAGCCCTGATCTTCCAATCGGCGGATAATCGTGCCGGTGATGACATGCCCGTCCTCGTCGACGGCGGGGTCGTCTTCACGATCGAGCGTCGAGGCATTGAGCCCTGACAGGTAGGCGGCCAGGTGATTCGTCTGGAGTTCTTCGTGGTGCATGTACAGATACTCTAGGGGCCAAAATGCCCGATCCCAAGCGGATTTACCGACAACTCGTGTTCAGGTGACCGTTTCGATCCACCCGCCACCAAGCACGATCTCGGGGTGATCAAGGTCGTAGAGCGCGAGCGCTTGCCCCGGGGTCACCGCCCGTTGCGGATCATCGAACACGCACTCGAAGCACCCGACCCGACCCGAAGGCGTGTCCGGGTCTTCGCGATCGATGATGCGAACCCTTGCGGGCACCGGCGCGGAGTTGTACCGGTGCTGGGCGAGCACAGGCTTCCAATCGTGGAGTTCCGCCTCATCGATGAGCCAGTTCGCCTCGTGCGCGACGCAGGACTGCGCCATCAGGTCCGTGTTACTCCCGACCGTGACCGTATTGGTCTCTGGATCCTTGTCGACCACATAGATCGGCTCGCCCGCCGCGACACCCAACCCGCGGCGTTGCCCGATCGTGTACTTGTGCTGCCCGTCGTGCTCGCCGAGTTGCTCGCCGTGGAGGTTGACGATCTTGCCCTTCACCCGCAGCTCCGGGCGCCGACGCTCGACCAACCCCGCGTAGTCGTTGTCGGGGACAAAGCAGATCTCCTGCGAGTCCGGCTTATCAAAGACCGGCAGGTCGTACTTCTCCGCGATCGCGCGAACCTCGGCCTTGGTCATGTACTCGCCGATCGGCAGAAGCATCTCCGCGAGTCGATCGCGCGGCGCGCCGAAGAGCACATAGCTCTGGTCTTTTTTGTCGTCCAATCCACGCAAAAGCTTGGGCGTCCCGTTCGTCCGATCGATCCGGGCGTAATGACCCGACGCGACATACCCCGCGCCGATCTGCTGGGCGTACTCGTGGAGCTTGCCGAACTTCAGCCAATCGTTGCA
>DDGE01000057.1:57983-72999 GCA_002337545.1 Phycisphaerales bacterium UBA1910
AAGTCCTTTTTGAAGTTGCAGACATACAGCGGGATCCCGAGCTTGGCCGCCACCTCACGCGCGTCCGCCGCGTCGCCCACGCTGCAGCAGCCCTGGTGCCCGATCTTCACCTTGCTCGGGTCGCACGAGACGCCCGCGCTGTCGAATGGCATCATCTCGTCGATGGTTTCGCCGGGTGACCCGAGGCGCATGAAGCACCCCACCACCTCGTACCCCTGCTCGAGCAAGAGCGCCGCAGCTGCGGACGAATCCACGCCCCCCGACATCGCGACGAGCACCTTTGCCCCCTTGGGAGGCATCCCAGATGAATCATTCGTGTTCTGCAAAGCGAGAGATTCTAGACGCTTGCGCCCGTTGTTTCGCCTGAAAGCAAGGGCTCGATCATCCCCGCAATGCGTTTGACATCGCGGCTGAGCTGCCCCTGAAGCCCATCGAGCGAATCGAACTTGACCTGATCACGAACCCATCCGATCAGCCCGACCCGCATCCGCCACCCGTACTCTGGGAGGTCCGCGGGTAACTCCGCCGGGAATCCATCCTGATCAATCAAGTGCACCTCCGCGCGTCGTTGGGTTCCCTGCACCGTTGGGCGTGCCCCGACATTGACCGCCCCACCGATTCGTGTGCCGTTGGGCAGGGTCACGATCGCCGCGTACACCCCATCACGAGGGAGCATCGCAGGGGTGTCGATATTCGCCGTCCGGAACCCGATCGTCCGCCCGAGCTGATCGCCTCGCACGACATCGCCGACGAGTTCGTGCGGGCGTCCGAGCACGAACCCCGCGTCACGCACACGCCCATTCCCGAGCAACCAACGCGTAATTGTGGATGATGCGGTCACGATGGACTGGTCGGTCAGCGCCACCTCAACGGGCCGCACGATCTCGACATCGACTCCTCGCACTCCTGCGAGTTCCTTAAGAACCACCGGCGTTCCCGCCCGACGCTTCCCGAAGTGGAAATCGTGCCCTTCGACGATCGCATTGGGTCGGTACTCGTCGATGAGCTCATCCACGAACGCCTGGGGCGATTTCCCCAGAAGCTCAGGTGTCGGTGCGAGTTCGACGACCCGGTCAACACCGAATCTCATCATCCGGTCCGCACGCTCGGCGAACGCCTCGAGGGGCTCTGGCGCATGATCAGGGTTCAGGTACATCATCGGGTGCGGATGGAACGCGAGGGCGATCACTTGCCCATCCTGCCCCACGCGCGAGCGGCACCGCGAAATCAACGCCCGATGCCCGAGATGGACGCCGTCGAAGTTTCCGATCGTGAGGGCGATTCCACCGGGGTTCGTGGGTGAAGATGGGTTCGGCTGCGAAAGGTGCACGAAAGATTCTATACACACCAGATCGCGTCTTGTTTCCGCTCTTCTGAGCCGATCCAAACCCCTGATTGAACCTAGAATTGAGTCCGGTTTATCTCCGCCCGATTTCCGGGCCTCCCCCTGCCAACAGGAGATCTCGTATGGCGTTGTTTAGTCGCAAGTCGAAGTCCTCGTCCGCAAAGGTTGCCGAGACATCGAACGCCGCAACTACTCCTGCGACGAGGCCTCCCGTTGCGACGACTTCGTCACCAGAGCGTGAGGAACACATCACGCAAATCGGCACCACGATGCTCGACATCGCGAAAGACCACAAGGCCGGTTTGCTCTCTGCGAAGTTCTATCAGGACAAGCTGATGGACTGGTCAATGAAGGATCACAACTTCAAGGTCCAGCTGTTCCGCTTCGTTGACGCCTTCCCCGCGCTCACGACCCCCGAGATGGTCCACGACCATCTGGTCGATTACCTGACCCAGCCGGGCGTGAAGGCGCCGCCATTCATGGATCTGGGACTGAAAGCCGGTGGTGTTGCCAAAGGCATGATGGCGAAGACCATCTCCTCGCAGATCAAGAACATGGCCGGCAACTTCATCGCCGGCACCGACGCGTCCGACGCGCTGCCGATGCTCTCGAAGCTCTGGAAAAACGGCATCGCGTTCTCCGTCGACCTGCTCGGCGAGGCATGCGTTTCCAATGCCGAAGCGGATATGTACCAAGGCAAGTACCTCGATCTTGTCGAAAACCTCGTTGGCGAAGCGTCCACTTGGAAGGAAACAGAGCGGCTCGAGAAAGATCACCTCGGGGTCGTTCCACGCGTCAATGTCTCGATCAAGGTCACCTCGCTCTGCGCGAACTTCAACCCCATCGCGCCCGAGTCTTCGATCGATGATTTCATGTCTCGCGCCACGCCCGTGCTTGAAGCCGCGAAACGCAACGGTGTGCTCATCAACTTCGACATGGAGCAACACGAGCTCAAGGACCTCACCCTCGAAACCTTCATGCACGCGTGCGAGCATGTAGACTTTGAAGCCGGGCTCGCGATGCAGGCCTACCTCAAATCGGGCGTTGAGGACGCGAAGCGTATCGCGGAATGGGCGAAACGCACGGGCAAGGTCGTCACAGTCCGCCTCGTGAAGGGCGCGTACTGGGATTACGAGACCATCCACGCCGAGCAGGAAGGCTGGCCTTGCCCAGTCTGGAACGAGAAGTGGCAGACCGATCTGTGCTTTGAACAAATGGTTGAGGTCTTCCTCGATGCCACCCCCACCAAACCAGGCGAGGGCGGGATCAAGCTCGCGCTTGGCTCACACAATGTGCGTTCGATCGCAGCGGCGCTCGCGGGGCTGGAAAAACGAGGCCTACCCAAGAACGCAATCGAACTGCAAATGCTCCACGGCATGGCGGATCAGCTCAAGCATGCCGCGGAAGAGATGGGACTCCGTGTCCGCGAGTATGTCCCGGTCGGCGAGATGATCCCCGGCATGGCGTACCTTGTGCGCCGACTCCTCGAGAACACCTCCAACGAATCTTGGCTCAAAGCAGGCTTCCTCGACAACGCTGATACCGCGACACTGCTCGCGGATCCCAGCAGCAAGCACCGCGGGCAACTCCCGGTGGATCTCTATGAAATCGCGCCGCACCGGCACAACCTCTCGCCGAGTTTCCCCGAAGTCGGTGATTCCAAGCCCTTCTATACCGAGCCCATGCGCGATTTCGCTGAGCAGGATCAACGCGAAGCGTTTGGGCGTGCGGTCGAGTCCGCATCGGTCCCGAGCGTCGCGAATGATCACACACCCGAGCAAGGGCTCGACATGATCGCAAAGGCGAACAACGCGTTCCCCGCATGGCGAGATTTCGACCCGATCAAGCGTGCAGAGGTCCTGACCCGAGTCGCGAGCAAGATGCGTTCGCGTCGCGACGAGCTCTCCGCGATCGTCTCCAAGGAAGCACGCAAGATCTGGCCCGAGGCCGACGCGGATGTCTGCGAGGCGATCGACTTCTGCGAGTACTACGCGCGTCATGCGGTGCAGCTCTTTACTCGTACGCGTTTGGGTAAGTTCATCGGCGAGCTCGACGAGCTCTGGTACCAGCCCAAGGGCGTCGCCGTCGTCATCTCCCCGTGGAACTTCCCGCTCGCGATCTGCTGCGGCATGACCGTCGCGGCGCTCGTTACGGGGAACACCGTCGTTCTCAAACCTGCCGAGCAGACCCCCGGCATCGCGAAGGTCATGCACGACATGATTCTCGAAGCGCTTCACGAAGTGAACGCACCGAGCGATGTTATCCACTTCTGCCCAGCGCCCGGCGAAACCACCGGCGCAGCGCTCGTTCGGGACCCAAAGATCTCGCTCATCGCCTTCACCGGTTCCAAGGCCGTCGGTCTCGACATCATCGCAGCCGCGGGCGTCACGCACGAGGACCAGCCCATGGTCAAGCGCGTCATCTGCGAGATGGGCGGCAAGAACGCCGTCATTGTGGACGCCTCCGCAGATCTCGACGAGGCAGTCCTCGGCGTGCGCTACTCCGCGTTCGGGTTCCAGGGTCAGAAATGCTCCGCGTGTTCACGCTGCATCGTTGTTGATCCCCAGGGACCCGATGGGCCGAACATGAAGCTGTTCCTCAAGCGACTGAGCGAGTCCACCAAAACCCTCATCCTCGGTGCTTCCACGGATCCCAACGCGGATGTTTCGCCCGTTATTGACGAAGAAGCCGCGACCAACATCCGCAAGTACATCCAGACCGCACGCGACGAGGGCCTGACGGAACTCGTCGGCGAGCAGGACTTTGCGATCCCCGAAGGGATGCCCGATCTGATCGCCCCGCACATCTTCACCGGGGTGAATGAATCGCACACCATCTATCGTCAAGAGATCTTCGGCCCGGTCCTCGCCGTCATCCACGCGAAGGACTTCGACGAAGCATTGCGACTCGCCAACGGGCACGCGTACAAGCTCACCGGCGGCGTCTTCACTCGCAAGCCCGCACATATCGATCGCGCGAAAAGCGAGTTCCGTGTCGGCAACCTTTACATCAACCGAGGGTGCACGGGCGCGCTCGTCGGACGCCAGCCCTTCGGCGGCTTCGGCATGTCCGGCGTTGGGTCCAAAGCCGGCGGCCCGGATTACCTCATGCAGTTTGTCGACCCGCGTGCATCGTGCGAGAACACCATGCGCCGCGGGTTTGCTCCGGAGCTCTGAGTTCTGGAGTGACCGATAACCCACCACCCCGCGAGATCCGCTGGTCTCACGGGGTTTTCATTTGCACCATTCATTCATGCGCCCGCTGCAACGATCCGCTCGATCCGCGTTCACCCTCGTCGAGATCCTCATCGTCGTCGTGATCCTGGGGATCCTCGCAGCCATCGTTATTCCTCGTTTCACTGGAGCAACTGATGAAGCGCGTCAGAGCACCTTCATCGCGAGCTTGAAGACATACGCCGATGCGTGTGAGTATTTCGCAGCCAAAGAGGGTCGCTACCCACCTGACGGTTCATCGGGTTCCATCCCTACCGGGTTTGAGGAATATGTCGATCAGGACGAGTACGAATCCCCCACACCCCTCGGCGGCAGTTGGGACACCGAGTTCAATGATTCGGGTGTGACCTCCGCGATCGGGGTCCATTTTCAGGGGGTTGATGTCCCAGATTACATGCTGCAGATCGACGAGACATTCGATAACGGAGACCTGAGTTCAGGATCTTTCCAGCGACTCGCCGCCGATCGCTTCTACTACATCGTTGAACCGTGATCGATCGTCAGTCGGATCACATGCACTGACAACTCGACCCGCTCACCACCGCGTGGGGATCCACCGCGCCATGCGCCGGCTCCCACTCACCCTTGCCATCCTTGATCAGATCAAGCAACGGCCAGACAGCGCAGAAGTCATCTCCCGGACCGAACGGCATATGACCCGTACGCACGATCGACCCGTCGCTGTTCATATGAAACGCGCTCACGCCGGGGTGTGGGTTGCCTTCATTGTCCGCGTACCCCATGGCTTTCGCGAATCCTGTCTCGTGCCCGGAGACGCACGGGTAATCCCAGCCTCGTGTTTCTCGGAAGGCGCGGATGACCTCCGGCGGGTCATTGCTGCACAGAACGAAACCACAGCGCTGCATCAAGTGCGGTGCGATCCCCTTCATCGCATCGCCCCACAGCGAGCAGTAGTTGCAGGATCGCCCCATGTTGTGCACGACGAGCAGTTCGCTTTTTCCCGCGAACAAACGCGACAGATTCACGACGCACCCGTTGAGCCCGTGCAGTTCCCAGTCCTCGACCGCTTCGGGCTCGAACGAGGCGACCGCCTCGCGCAGGCGTTGCTTCGCGTCCATCACTTCCTTCTGCAGTTCCCGGATCTGATCGTTCATGGTCCTCTCCCGTCTGGGTGTGCGTTGCCAACCCCAGTGTACCAAACGACTTCGCGATCCATGCATGAAAAAAGGCTCACGCGACGCGTACGAGCCCTGATCGTCCGATTCTACCCTGATTTGCGGGATTTTAGCTGTCCACAAACCCCTCGAGTTTGCGGCTGCGCACCGGGTGCTGCAGCTTGCGGATCGCCTTGGCTTCCACCTGACGCACCCGCTCGCGGGTGACTTTGAAGATCCGCCCAACCTCTTCGAGGGTGTAGGTGTACCCGTCGCCGATCCCGTAGCGGAGCTTGATGATCTCCCGCTCACGATAAGTGAGGGTCTTGAGCACCATCTCGATGCGCCCCTTGAGCATGTCGCGGGCCGCGGCGACCGCGGGCGCGTCCTGATTGGTGTCCTCTATAAAGTCGCCGAAGTGCGAGTCCTCGGACTCACCCACCGGGCGATCGAGACTCACTGGGTGCTTGGAGATGCTCATCACACGACGCACTTCCATCGCGTTCATGTCCGCGCGTTCCGCGATCTCTTCCGCGGTCGCTTCCGATCCTGTTTCCTGAGTGATCTGCTTCGCGATATTGCGGAGCTTGGTCATCGTCTCGATCATGTGCACCGGGATGCGGATGGTCCGCGAGTGATCCGCGATGGCCCGCGTGATCGCCTGACGAATCCACCAGGTCGCGTAGGTGCTGAACTTGTAGCCGCGCTTGTACTCGAACTTATCCACGGCCCGCATCAGACCCGTGTTCCCTTCCTGGATGACATCGAGGAAGCTCAGCCCGCGGTTGCGGTACTTCTTCGCGATCGACACCACGAGTCGAAGATTACCACCCGAAAGGTCGCGCTTCGCCTGCTCGTACTCCCAGAAGACCGTCGAGACCTGGTTGATGTGTGCCCGGAGTTGCTCGGGCTCTTCGCATGCGAGACTCCGGAGCCCGTCGAGTTCTTCACGAAGAACCTCAAGATCCTCGGGGTCGTACTTCTTTGGGAATCGTGCCGCCTGCAACATCTCCTGCTCAAGCTCCTCCATCTTCTCGGAGATGGACTTGAGCTTCTTCATCAGAGGCACGATGCGTCCCGTCCGCAGGCACAACTCCTCAACGAGCGCCGCCATCCGTCGACGACGACCGGAGATCCGCGCCCTGATTTCGCGTGCCTTCTTGGTTTCCCGGATGGTGCCATCCTCACGGCGGAGTTCATCCAGTGTTTCCCAGTCCTGGCGGTTCATCTCAAGCAGCTTCTCGATGGTTGGCAGGTTCGAGGGGATCCGCTGAGAAAGCTTCTCCTTCGCCTGATCGTCGAGGGTGCTCACACGCATCGTACGATCAAACGGCAGCACCCCGTCACGCACCATCTTGAGCGTCTCGACCGCCTGCGCGACAATGTAATCGCTCTCCAGGCAACGGCGGCGGAAGATCATGCGGGTTGACTCGATCTTCTTCGCCAGACGCACCTCTTCGTTGCGCGTCAGCAGTGGGATCGACCCCATCTGCGTGAGGTACATCCGCACCGGATCGTCCATCCGCTTGACGCTCGCATCGCTCGCAACGGCCTCATCGAGTTCGCGCTGCACGCTCTGATCGTCCATTGAGCGGGCTTCAGCAACATCGCGTTCCGCCTCCGCGATCTGCTTGGCATCCATCATCCCCGTGCCGTTGGCGTAATGGCTCGAGTTGACCTGAATCCGAACCTTCTCTGCATCGCCGAGATGCTCGCCACCGGCTACTGACATCGCGCGGAACTGGTCCGACAGCAGCCCGATGGAGTCGCTCACCGCCATGCTGCCTGATCGCTGCGCTCGGAAGAGTCGTCCGCGGAACTCCATCTCATCAACAAGTTCGATCCCGAGCTCGTCGAGCTTCGTCACCAATGAGTGCAGGGGCACCACCTCGACATACTCGTCGGGGATGATGTTGTTGAGTTCTTCGTAACTCAACCATCCGCGCTCCTGCCCGGCTTCGATCAGCTGCGTGACTGCTGGATGAAGTATCCCGATCATGCGTGTCTCTCCGAAAGAATCCTACCAATATAGCCGCGCCGATCCCTCAACGCGCCACCCATCACGACCCGCTAATGCGAGGTCTTCCACCTAAGCCCGTTTGCGAGCGATGTTTTCGCTCACCCGCAAGAAACTTTGCCAGTACATCCGCCTCGTTCTCGTCCGAATCGTCTACGGGGAGTTCTCGATCCCTGTTCCGGGACTCCTTCGAAACCAGCAGCGAGATGCATTCGTTGAAATACCGCGTGACGCGATCGTCCACCTCTTCCGTATGCTCCGCGACATACCGATAGAGTGCCGTCGCCCGCTCGTTCGAGGGGAGGGTATCGATACCGTCCTCTTCCGCGAGCATTGACAGCTCGGCGAGCACCGCGTGCAGCCCCGTGCCTGTGCCGTTCTCCGCGCTGGAGTGCAACGCATCCGCGACACGACGCGTCAGATCACTCGTGAACCGAACGGTGCTGGTCAGCTCACGCTGCTCGCTGCTGAGCAAGTTCCATAGGTTGGGCTCGAACAGGAGACACCCGAGCAACTGCTCCCGCGCATCGGGCTTCCAGTCGATCTCGCCCTTGTACTCGATCTCGCCCGCTGGCGGGCTGAATCGTCGGCGTCCGCGCCCCGTTCGGATCGCCTCGGTGACAACCTGCTCCTCGACGCGAGCCGCCTGCGCGATCTGCCGGATCATCAATCGACGGCGGACCGGTTCCAGCTCACCCAATCCGAGTTCGCTCAGCCGGTCCAGCTCCTCCTGGATCCGTTGGGTCACGCGCGCAGGCCCCGCGTCCTTGAGTTCCTCGCGCAAGCGATCGAACTTCCACTTGATCAGATCGACAGCGCCATCTATCACCCGTCGGAATACATCCGTGCCGTCATCCTGTTTGAAGAGCTCGTCGGGGTCCTTCGCCTCGGTGTAGCCGGCGAGTGCAGCGATCTTGATATCGATTGTCTCGCTCAGCAGCACCTCGATCGCGCGATCCGCGGCCTTGATCCCCGCCGCATCCCCGTCGAACAACAAGACCACCGTGTCGCACAAACGACGCAGCACGGTCGCGTGCCCGCTCGTCAGCGCAGTGCCCAGAGTTGCGACGACATGCTCAACGCCCGCCTGATGGCAGGCGATGACATCCGTGTATCCTTCGACCACAACCGCGGTGCGCTCGTGCTTGATCGCGCGAGCGGCGTTGTTGATCCCATAGAGCGTCGTTGATTTCTTGAAGACCGTTGTCTCAGGCGAGTTGAGATACTTCGGCTCGTCTTCTTCGTTGATCTTGCGACCGCCAAACGCGATCACGCGTCCGATCTGATCACAGATCGGGAAGATCAAACGATTCCGCAACGCGTCGTACTGTCCCTCTCCCCGTTCGCGTTGCTTGACCAACCCCGCGCTCAACAACGCCTCGGTGCGAACATCCTTGTTTTCGGCGATCATCACGAGCCCGTCCCAGCGATCGGGGCTGGCGCCGATCTGGAACCGCTCCACCATCTCGTCGCTGATCCCACGCCGGGCGATCACTTCTCGTGCCGCGGCTCCGTGTTCGGGATGATTCAGGATGGCTCGGAAGAACCCGTTGGCCATGTCATTGGCCGCAAGGATCTCCTTGTTGCCAACGCCTTGCGCCTCCCCTTGATCTGAGCTGGATCGGCCTCGGAAAGGGGTGAGCTCGATATTCGCACGGTCGGCAAGGAACTCGAGCGACTCACGGAAGTCCATTGAGTGGTACTTCTGGACAAAGGTGAACACATCGCCGCCGCTGCCGCACACGAAGCAGTGGAAGATCTGCTTGGCGGGAATCACGCACATCGACGGGTTCTTGTCATCGTGAAACGGGCAGAGCCCAACGAACTCGCGTCCCTTGGGCTTGAGTGTCAGGTGCTCCCCCACGACCCGAACGATGTCGGACGCATCGCGCACACGCTGCACATCGTCGTTCTGTGGATACAAACCACTCAATCCGTTCTCCGTTTGTCGATCATCACCGCACCGGGCAGACCGGCCGACGAGGATTCTATGGACCCCAACCCTATCTGTGGGCGCGTTCTCCCGAAACACCAAGATGAACGCGCCAGCACGCCCTGCAACGCCATTGGGAAATGAAAATCAAGGCGAACCCGCACAACCGATCCCAATCCCCAACGCGCGTCCGATCACCATCTACAATCTCCGCATGGTCACCCGTCAGCGCATAATCTTCCAAGGCAGAGTTCAGGGCGTGGGGTTTCGTGTCCGAGCTCGGAACGCCGCGATGCAGTTCCCAGTCACGGGGTGGGTACGCAACGAGCCCGATGGCACCGTGATGCTGGAGGCACAAGGCGCTGAAAACGACCTTGACGCGTTCCTCGCCGAGCTTCGCAGGAAAACATCGGGGCTCGTCGAACGCGAGGTCCATGCCCATGTACGCACCGAATCCGACGAACAACAGTTTGAGATTCGTCGTCACTAACCCGTCTCAATAGCCCGCAAACAGGGGTCCAGTCGCCATGCTCATTTTGTACGATATCGATATGACCCTGCTTGAGACTGATCACATCGGGATCACGCTCCTTGAGAACGCGGGGCGGGAGCTCTTCCATCCCGAGTTCACGGCCAAGGGGATCAGCTTTGGTGGGTCGCTCGATCCGGTGATCATCACGCAGATGCTCGTCAACAACAAAGTAGACAGCTCGCCAGAAAACATCTTCGCTCTTCGGCGTCATTACCACGCGGGGCTCGATCGCACCGCCAGTGAACGCCCGGTGGCTCGTGCCCTTGCTGGGGCCCACGAACTGGTGAATGCAACGCGGGAGCACACGGGCATCGACGCGATCGGGGTGCTCACGGGGAACTACCCGGAGACAGGGACGATCAAGCTCCGCAGCGCCGGGTTTAATCCGGACCATTTCGTCATTAACGCGTGGGGAGACGCATCCCCGCACGCTGAGCCGCTCCGCTCGCACCTGCCTCCGGTTGCGATTCAGAACTACCGCGAGATGAAATCACGCACGATCGATCCGGAACAAGTCATCATCATTGGTGATACTGTGCATGATGTACGCTGCGCTCTGGACAATGACTGCCGCGTACTCGCGGTGGCAACGGGCCACGCGACATCCAAAGAACTCGAAGAGGCGGGTGCGCACCTCGTTGTCGATGACCTGACACGCACACAGGAGCTCCTTGATTGGATCATGACCACACCAGCGCACCGGTGAGTTTGCCCGATCAACCAGCGCCGACCACGCTTCGATATTCCTCCATTGACACGCTGCGCGGGTTCGCGCTGCTGGGGATCCTTGTCCCGAATATTTGGGTCTTTGCGTGGCCAATGGCCGCTGCGACAGATCCGGCACGGGTGATGAGCGATTCATCAGCGAACATCCTCGCCCACGACATCACATCGACCCTGTTCCTGGGCAAGTTCATGTTCATGTTCGCGCTGCTCTTTGGTTCGGGCGTGGTCATGTACTCCCGGAAGTTCGACACCGCCGACGAGCAGGGAAACTACCACACGAAGCTCTCCAAGGGCGCTTCGCTGTGGCTCATCCGTTGCGCCGTCCTGCTCGTGTTCGGCATGATCCACGCCTATCTCTTCTGGTACGGCGATATCCTCACCTTCTACGCCATCTCAGGGCTGACGCTGCTCTGGTGGGTGCGCCGGCTCTATCCGAAGCTTGCAACTCTGGGGCGGGCTCGGGCTGTACTTCCTGGGCATTTCGCTCATGATCGGGTTTTCCTTTTTTGGCTTATGGAGTTTCCACAACGGACAGATCACCGTCGACCAACTCTCTGGCGACCCCGGCGCCGAGATCGCTGGATACACCGGATCATTCATCGACGCGTTCAAGGTGCGTTTCTTCACCACGCTCGTCTTCCAGTTGATGTTCGTTCTCTTCTTCACCCCCGCGCTTTGGGGGATCATGACCGCGGGGATGGGACTTACCCGGCTTGGGTTCCTCACGGGCGAACGCAAAACGAGCTTCTATCTCGTGCTCGCGGGCATCCTCATCCCGCTCGGACTCGCGACGACCATCCCTGCGTACCTCGGGGTTTACAGCGTGTTCGAAGAGCTCCCGGGGTTCATGTGGCAATCGCTCGCCCAGCCGATTGGTGTGCCGCTCGCGCTCGGGTACGCGTCGTTGATCATTGCACTTTCCAAGATCGGTCTGTTCAAGATCATCACCATCCCACTCGCCGCGGTCGGGCGCATGGCCCTGACGAACTACTTTGCACACACCCTGCTGTGCACAACCTTCTTCTACGGATACGGCTTGGGATACTTTGCAAAGATTGAATACCCGGAGCTCTGGATCATCGTTGGATCCGTCTGGGCGTTCAATATCTGCTTCTCAATGCTCTGGTTACGGTTCTTCAAGATGGGCCCGTTCGAGTGGGTCTGGCGCTGTCTGACTTATCGACAACTCGTCCCCATTCGATGATCCCCAAGAAATCGCACCCGCCCGGAACCCACGGAGTTCCGGGCGTTTTGCTACACTCACACAAAGAGATCGTCTCGCCACAACACGCATCGGCAAGGAGGCCCGAGCAATGCCCAGCAGTTACCGCGCACTCTGCAACGATTTCTATGTCAACTCCAAGCTCGCCGTCCGGATGGAACTGCCGACGAACCGCGAGCCCGTCCTCGAACTCTTCGAACGCACCCGGCGCTCCTACCCCGCAATGAACGCGTTCCGGCGCTACAAGGACGAGCTCGCGCTTGAGTCCGCCCCCAACGCGTCCCCCCACCGGTGGGTCGCGATCCGACAGGCATCCGTCCGCGCGGGGGTGGTGAACCCGACCAATTCCGACGACATGTACTCGATCCATCGCGACACGATGGAGACATCGCCGTACTTCCTGTCCATCTCCCCACTCGACATCGAGTACATCGAGCTGCTCTACGGGTTCGATCTCAACGCATCGGGGAACCACGACGCGATCGCGGCCAATGCGCTGCTCGCGGGCTCACCCATGGCGGCGCTCATCGACGCTGCGGACATCAACATCCTCGATTGCCAACCCAACATGGGCATGAAGCTCGTTGACGACGAGGGACTCGAAGTCCACTTCGAGGTCAAAACCCGATCACGAGGCAAGAAGCCCTCCGAGCCAAACCCCGACCCGATCTCCGTCTACCTCACCCTCCGCCGTTTCGACCCCGTCACGGACCTGAGCAACCTTACGACCCAGCTCGACGACCTGATCCAACGCGGCCAGAACCTCGTGGACGAGTATGCACTCCCGAACCTCTTGATGCCGCTGCGGGAAGAAATCGCGTCCAGTTCGTTCTGATCTGCTCATCGGTTCTCTATGATGAGGTTGATGTCGCATTTGTACCCCATTCTCGCGCAGAACGCCACGCTCGATACACGAGCGTTTATCTACATCATCCTGCTCATTGTCCTGTGCATCGTGGGCTTCATCATCATCATGAGCGTCAAGCGGCGAATCTTCGATGAATCCAAGGAGCAGGACCAGTCCGCCGCGACACTGATGGAATCGCTGGAGCATATGAAAAAGTCCGGCGAGATCTCCCAGGAAGAATACGAGCAGACCCGACGGATCATCATCGAAAAGACCCGGGCCATGCTGCACGAGCAGGACGACTCGCAGGTACCCAAGTAACTCCACCAAAGCAGCCCCCCCGAAATAGGGTCCGGCTGTCGCATTTGTATCAAACATGCAGTCTTGGGCAGAGGGTCTCGACGCGCGATGACCAGTTCTCTATGATCCAATCACGAGCCCCGCTCGTACAATCGAACAGTCCTGCGCAACACTTGCGCTGAGAATCTGCAACGAGTCCCAGACTCCCTATTGAGCGGCCCCACACGATTGGCCGATACCCCCAGACGAGCGACATTTTGCCCTTCAGGGCGCACCAACCGCAAGGCATGACATGAGGTTCATTCGTGAGTAAAGACCAATCGCAAAGCCAACCAAACGCAAACCCTGTCAATGCCTCGGATTCCGGATCGGGATCGGGCTCCGATGCAGGCTCTGGTGCCGGGACCACGGGCACCGGTTCGAGCGGGTTCAAGGGCCGCAAGGTCACCACCTGCTCGTTCTGTGGCAAGACCTCCCGCGAGGTCGGCCCCATGGTCGAAGGCCCCGGCGAGGTCTACATCTGCTCGAACTGTGTCGAGCTCTGCCAGAACATCTTCCGCCAGGAACGCCGACGCGTTTCCTCAGTCTCCGCGCAGCTGAGCGAGATCCCCTCGCCGCGAGAGATCGTGGAGTTCATGAACCAGTATGTGATCGGGCAGGTCCTCGCGAAGCGGTCCCTCTCCGTCGCGGTGCACAACCACTACAAGCGCCTCCTCCACGCCGAGTCCGATCAGGCGAACGACATCGAGCTCGACAAGTCCAACATCCTGCTCGTCGGTCCAACCGGTTCGGGCAAGACCCTGCTCGCCAAGACCATGGCACGCATGCTCAAGGTCCCCTTCGCCATCGGCGACGCGACCACGCTGACCGAAGCGGGCTATGTGGGCGAGGATGTCGAGAACCTGCTCCTCAAGCTCCTGCAGGCCGCAGACTTCGATGTCGAAGCCGCTCAGCGCGGGATCATCTACATCGACGAGCTCGACAAGGTCGGCAAGTCCTCGGGCAATGTCTCGATCACCCGTGATGTTTCGGGCGAGGGTGTCCAGCAGTCACTGCTCAAGATGATCGAGGGCACCATCGCCAATGTCCCACCCCAGGGCGGACGCAAGCACCCCGAGCAGCAATACATTCAGTTCGACACCTCCAACATTCTCTTCATCGTCGGCGGCACCTTCGTCGGGATCGAAGACATCGTCCGGCGTCGTCTCGGGCAGACCAAGATCGGCTTCTCGATCGGGTCCGCGAGCACCGACTCGGATGTGAAGGAGCGTCGTCACTTCGCGGATGCCCGCGCGGAACGCGAATGGCTGCAATCGCAGATCTCCAACGAGGATGTCGTGGAGTTCGGGTTAATCCCCGAGCTTGTCGGGCGTCTGCCCGTGATCACGCCGCTGATGCCACTGAGCAACGAGGCGCTGATCCAGATCCTGACCGAACCCAAGAACGCGCTTGTGCGTCAGTATCAGCACCTATTCGCCCTGGAGGGCGCCTCGCTGACTTTCTCGCACGATGCGCTCGAGCTTCTTGCCGAGCGTGCCGCCAAGCGTGCTACGGGCGCCCGTGCACTGCGTGCGGTGATCGAAGAGGTCATGATGGACCACATGTACGAGCTGCCCGANNCGTGATCACGCCGCTCATGCCGTTGAGCAACGAGGCGTTGATCCAGATCCTCACGGAACCCAAGAACGCGCTCGTGCGTCAGTACCAGCACCTCTTCGCACTCGAGGGCGCCTCGCTGACTTTCTC
>DDGE01000057.1:73005-89245 GCA_002337545.1 Phycisphaerales bacterium UBA1910
GACCACATGTACGAGCTGCCCGAGATGAACAACGAGGGCGTGGAGTACATGATCGATCGCCAGGCGATCGAGAACAAGACTCCGCTCAAAGATCTCAAGGTCGCCAAGGCGAACTCGGCGTAACTCATCCCGAACTCAACAGCGAACACTCCCAGTCTACCTGGGAGTGTTTTTTTATACGCATTCAGTGATCAGACTTGGATCACTGAACTCATGCGCCCAATGTTCCGAATCAGCTAAAAACCTGCCATTCTCCCCATTGCAAATCTCAGGTACTCATCAAATCAGGTAGCATATTTGCGAGCGGCCAAGAGCAACGCTTAATAAATAGATATTGAAGGAATCGTGATGATGTCAAATCGAATCATGTGTATCTCAAGTGCAGCCGTAGCCCTCTGCGTTCTCCCGGCCGTGGGCCAAACGATCACAGAGGATTACAAGCTGCTCCGAAACTTTGGCGTGATGCATGACAACTTTGGGGATGTCGTCGCCATCGATGATGGCATCGTCGCGATCGGGGCATCGAGCGTGAGCAGCAACAGCGGCGCAGCGTATCTGTTCGACGCGGCCACAGGTTCCCTGATCTCCGCCCTTCAGACGACAAGCGGAACCCCGGAAGACCGGTTCGGGTACTCTATCGCCATCGACAACGGCATCGTCGCGATCGGTGCCGTCACGGACAGCGACAATGGAACAAGATCGGGCGCGGCGTATCTTTTCGACGCCTCTACGGGCGAACAGATCGTCAAACTCCGCGCGAGCGACGGTTCATATGATGACAACTTCGGCTGTTCCATCGCCATCGACGACGGCTTCGTCGTTGTTGGGGCTTACAAAGATGCAGACAACGGCGAGGACTCTGGCTCCGCGTATGTATTCGATGCGTCTACTGGTGCTCAGATCGCCAAACTCCTGCCGGAAGACGGAAATGCCGATGCGTTCTTCGGCGACTCAGTGGATATTGACAACGGCATCGTCGCGGTGACAGCGCAGAACTACATCGATGGCTCGGCATACCTCTTTGACGCATCAACCGGAGCGCAGCTGTTCAAACTCCTCCCCACTGACGGGGAAGCGGATGACCAGTTCGGTCACGACATCGCCATCGAGGACAACATCGTCGCCGTGGGAGCGCCACGAGACGACGACAACAACACCGATTCTGGTTCGGTCTATCTCTTTAACGCCACAACCGGAGCCCAAGTCAAGAAACTGCTCGCCAATGACGGCGGGGTACAGGACCGCTTCGGCAGGAGCGTCGCCATCGAGAATGGGGTCGTGGCCGTCGGAGCGTGGGGCGAGTTCGATGACAACGGTGCCCACGCGGGTGCCGGGTATCTCTTCGATGTCTCCACAGGGTTGCAAATCACCAAGTTCCTCGCCAGCGACGGCGAGGAGTTCGACCACCTGGGTATCTCGATCGACATCGACAACGGCATCGTTGTCGCCGGAGCGGATGGTGACGATGACCATTCCAATGGATCAGGCGCGGCCTATCTCTTCTCCACACCCGACTTCTGCCCCGCAGACCTCAATGTCAATGGTGTATTCAACTTCTACGATGTGTCCACATACATCGCTTCGTTCATCAGCAATTACCCGCTCGCTGATCTCAACAACGACGCTCAATGGGACATCTTCGATGTCGACCTGTTCCTGGATTCAGTTGCCGCGGGTTGCCCCTGATCGCGAACCAAACACTCAGTTCAGCGGCGTCGCGACCTGCGCGATCACACCGCCCACCCGGACACGCGCCAACGCGTACATCCGGACCGGTGTGTCGTAGATCCCACGCAATGCCGCGGGCTCGTGCGAGATCAGGTGCATGATCGCGTCCGCGTCATCACGCGGGTCGGAACTGGGAAACTTGAGCCCGGGCTCCGCACGCAGAAGCAGACCGAAGTGCTCACGGGCCCAGCTCTGAGCCGTGTACAAACGCTCAAGGGCGGCATGACAGTCCGCATCGCAGGCGATCAGATGCAGCCGTCCCTCGCCGTCCATCCCCATCTCAACACCCTGCGCCTTGGGGCAGCGGGTTTCGATCGGACGGATATCTTCGAGCATGGCGCACAGCCCATCACGAATATCCGGGTCGGTGAGACCCTGATCGGTCTCGCTCTGGATGTCGAGCGATTCACTGGCGTCGTCCGTCTGGATCGGCTTGGGCGCGATCTCATCGATCGACACTGACCGCGACTCAACAATCGCTGGTGCGTCATTGCGCGAAGCGTTGATCTCCGAACGGTGCGCGATCGCGACCAGCCCATCGATGATGTCACCGGCGTGGTGCGACTGGGTGTCTCGGAAGATGTTGGTCGTCCCTGTTGCATCGATCCGCCCCGAGCCGACGACGATCTCGACGGGTCGCTCGAGGAATGACCGGACCGCGCTCTGGAGCTTGTCCCGTGCGTCCTCACCCTGCTCTCGCGGCGATCCCATCACCGCGATCCGCATCTGCGGGGCGTCCGCATCGTCCTCGTACCGATCGTTCAGCGTGGCGTCGATCGTCTTGACAAGCCGGTACGAGGCCACAACCGCCGCCTCGTCCGCACCGGTCAGGATCGTGATCGCCCCCACCTCCGCACGATCGAGCAGCTCGGGCTCCAGCCGTTCATCGACACGCAGGACGACCCGGTCGGCATGCTCGTGGATGGTCTCCAAAGCGCTCTGCATATCGGCGCATCCCATCGCCTGCTCGGGCTCACGGCCCGTGATCAGATCGATCGAGGTGCTCCCCGACGCAGCACGAAGCAACGCGACAACCTCGCCACGCTCCTTCGCGCTCCCGCACGCATACTGGCGAGCCCAGAGCGTCGCGCGGACGGGCAGATGTCCCAGCACGATCACCTCGACCTTGGCCCGCGGCATGCGGACAAACTCCACGCCATCTTCTCGACGCTCATCCCCATCGAGCAGCTCGGCCATCAGGGCCGAGGCGTGCAGGTCCGTGGCTTCCAATGACTCGATCACACCCACTTCGGGCGGGTTCTCCTTTGCCTCGGCCGAGTCATCGATCCCGTGCGTGAGCTGCAGGACCGGCGTGTGGGTGTTGTGATCAGGTGCGCCCTCGGTGTCCGGCACACAGGGCGGCGCGAACTCCCCGTCCCCAAGGAACAGGTCCGCCAGCGCGTCATATTCATCGTGATCAATCGGAGCGAGTCGGATCGACGGGTGACCGCCTTCGCGCTCAAACCCAGCATCGTGCGTGCTATCGCGTGTATCGTCCATGCCCTGCTCCGCGTCCGATCTCACACAGGGATCCATCCCCGTTGCCTCTCGTCAGATCGAATGATTTGTTCAGACAAGGTTCAGTATAGTGCCCAAGATCCGCCAACGCGAACCGTTTACGAGAGCTTGAACCTGTTGTTCCGCCCGCCCATCCCGTTATCCACGAGATCCGGGTTGTATGAATCGAGTACCCACTGCCCATCCACAACGAGCTTGTAGGAATAATCGCCGGGCAACATCTTCAGGTGCAACTCGTACACCCCCAGCGCCTCATTCAAGCTCATCTTGGTTCCGCTCGGGTCCCAACCATTGAAGTCGCCAGCGATCTCGATCCGGTTCCCGATCGACCCGGGTTGCACGAACAGGACCCCCGTGGAGCTCCGACGCACCCCGAAGAGGTGGCGAACCCGCGTGATCTCCATCCCCTTGGGCTTGGTGCCGGGCTCAAGGACCCGGTCGTCTCGAACCTCCACCGCCACGGGCTTGTGCGGCATCAAGGACCGTTTCAGCGGCTCCGGCTTCGATTCCAACGCGACCGCCGAAGGCACGCTCGTTTTTGCTTCGCTCGTCTGCATCGTGCGCGCCCGCATGGCGAGTTCCTGGGCCCGGCTCAGCGATCCGTCCGATGCACCGCCATGGATCCCCAGATTCGCCGCGGCGATCTGCACCCGTGCTGAAGCCCCCGCAAGGGTCGGCTCCGGCTGCCCGAGCCCCATGGGCATGTCTTCCTCGCCCGGTTCCGGACGCTCGACGCTCGCGTGCTCGACAAGCCACTCGCACAGTGAACGGTAATCCTCGGCCCCCATGGAATCCGCGGCGTACTCATCGATCGGTTGCCCGAACGAGGCCGCCTCCTTGAGCGCATGGTCGTAGCGGATCACCACCGGGATCATCCCGCTGCCGAACCGATCACGCAGATCGTCGAGCAAGTCTCGCGCGAGCGGTTGCTGCGGATCGTGCATCGTCGCCAGCAATCGCGGATGGATCCGCATGCCGATCCGACGCGCAATCGATCGTGTCGTCTGCACCTGCTTCGCCGCACCCTTGAGCGAGAAGAAGCTTGTTTCCACCGGGATCAGCACCTCACGCCCCGCGGCGATCGCGTTGTACGACAACAAACCAATCGATGGTGGGCAATCGATCACACACGCGTCGTAGATGCTGCGCGGTTCGTGCGAGATGCGAACATCGTCTTCCGAATCAGCATTTGGCGATGAATCTCGCGTCAGGCGTGCGAGCACGCTCCGCAATCGCTTTTCTTTGTCTTCCTGATCCGCAAGGCCCCCACCCGACGCCTCGATCCCCGCGAGCTTCATCCGCGATGGCAGCAGGTCCAGATTCCGACTGACATGCCAGATGAACCGGTCGCGGTTGAGTTCTGCATCCACCGGCAAGCGGAGTGCATCAGAGACATCCAGGTCCAGACGCTCCTCAGGGATGCCGAGCCCAGCAGCACAATGCGATTGCGGATCCAGATCCACGAGCAGCGTCCGACACCCCGCCCGAGCGAACGCCGCCGCGAGGTTGATCGCCGTTGTGGTCTTACCACAACCGCCTTTTTGATTGATGACGGTGAAAGTGCGCACTGCAGGGGACTCCGTAGAAAACTCACGAAAGCCACTCCGCCCCCGCGAGTCTCCGTTTTTATCGGAGCCGATGACTGTAGAACTGTAATAAACACCTATCTTGACACAGTTTCGGGTACGATTTGGGTGAATCCACGCACCCTGCTTCAGGGTGCAAAGGCCCGAATCGAATCGATCCCCACGAGCAAACCCGACTCGTCAGCGTCGCTCACGATCGAGCATTTGCCCGAGCCGGTGGGAAGAATCACACGAAGCGAGCCCCCCGCGGCCTTCTTGTCGTGCCCCATCCGCTCGATCAAGCTGCCCGTGCCCGGCAACCCCGCAACACGCGTCGGCAGCCCCACCGCTCCGAGCATCTCGCGTAATCGATCAGCGACCGACTCGGCGCACATCCCCAACGCCACAGAGGCCGAGCAGGCACAGCACATGCCCAGCGCGACCGCCTCGCCGTGATGCAGGGGGGCGTCCGCGGGATCACCGCTCGCGGAGATACCCTCAAGCGTCTCGATGGCGTGTCCGAAAGTGTGGCCGAAGTTTAGAAGCATCCGACCGCCGCTCTTCGCGTCGGGCGACTCCCGTTCGTCACCCATCACGACACTCGCCTTGAGCCCGACATTCCGAGCCACGAGCTGATCGATCGTGTCCGGATCAAAGCTCGCGATCGAGTCCAGGTGCGTCACCATCCAGTCGAGCAACGCGCAATGGACTTCGTCCTCATCCGGAACGCTCTTGCAGATCATCGCGTGCTTCACGCACTCCGCGAGACCGCAACGGCGCTGCCGATCATCCAGCGAATCCAGCAGCTCGGTGTCCGCGACCACCAGCGTCGGCTGATGGAACGCACCGACCATGTTCTTGTACAGGTCCCCGTTGACCGAGAGGTTCACGCCGGTTTTGCCGCCGACGGAAGCGTCCACCATTGAGAGCAGTGTGCTCGGGCACTGGATCACCGGGACCCCACGCTGGTAACTCGCCGCCACATACCCGGCGATATCACCGACCACGCCGCCGCCCAACGCGAGCACGGCGTCAACACGAGTCATCCCGAACCGGACCGCCTCGACCAGCAGGTCTCGGATTGTTTCCATGTTCTTGATGGATTCGGAGGGCGTGATCTCGCAGACATGCGTCTCGAAACCCTCACGGCTCAGATCCTCGACGAGCATCTGTTCGAAGCGCTCGGGCACGCCCGTGTCCCGCACGATCAGTACCCGTGAAGACCGCTGCCCGAGTAGCAGTCGTGCCGCCGAGCCCACGCCGCCTAATGCGCCTCGCCCGATCCGAACCTCGTAGGCGTGCGACGCGAGATCAACATCGACGATCCGCTCGCTCATCCGTCGATGCCCGGACGCTTCCGTTCACTTGGCGGGACCTGCACACGCGTGCTGTTGGCCCACAGCGACTCGAGGTCGTAGTGCGATCGTGCGTTTGGCTCGAAGAGGTGGACCACGACATCGACGAAGTCGGCGAGCAGCCACATCGACCGCTCGTCGCTGGAGATCGCGAACGCCTGCGTCCCGGCCTCCTTCGCCAGATCGTTTATGTTCTCAAGCGAGCTCTTCATCTGACGCGCCGAGGTGCCCGACCCGATGACGATGAACCCCGTGACGGGTGAGATCCCCGTCACATCGAGAACCACCACATCGGTGCACTTGTCGTCCGTGAGGGACTGCGCCGCGTGGATCGCGAATGCCTTCGCTGCGTCCTGATCGAGAATTCGCGCACCGCTCGAAGCCGTAGCCCCGATCGTCTGAGGCGAAACCGATCCATTCTGACCGTTGTGTGTATCTTCACTCATCAACAGATGGTAGCGCCCGCTCACGCGCCCGCACCGTCGGAATCCTGCGAATCACGCGTTCCCTTGGGCTTCTCGGGTTTCCCGGCCATCATCCCCACCCAGCCGAGCACCGGGTCGGGGCCCAGGCGGGTCATCCCCTCCGCTCCGAGACCCGCGAGCCGACGCTCGTACGCTTCGCAATCCATCTCATCCGTGCTCACCAGCACCACGCTCCCGCCATCGGCGATCACGCGCCAGATCTCGGTGATGGCCCGCGATCGGCTCGGATCATCGGGCGCATCGCGGAACAGATCGAACACCACCGCCGCACGGAAGGCCCCGTCCAACTCGCCTGAGAGGGTGTCGAGCCAGCCCAGCTCGTACGCCAGATGATTTGCTCGATAGCGTTGACGCGCGTACCGGATCGATTCGCCGTCCCTGTTGATCGCGATCACGCCGCCCGATGGACCGACCCAATGGGCAAGCTCGGCACTCCCGGCACCGGTCCCGCACCCCAGATCGAGCACACGGTCTCCCGGGCGGACGACCCCACGCAAGGCCCGCACGAACTGCACGCGGGGATCATGACCAAGATCCGCGTACCGGCGGCGGTGCGTAAACCGGATCTGCATCCCATCCCGATGCGCGTGCTGCGCCCCCTCGAGATCCCCCACCGGGATGGGAAACCGGACCGCGTATTCCTTGACCCCGGGGCCTGTCTCGCTCAACGCTCGGCGAAGGGACACCCCGCTGAGTTCGCGATAGACCACACCACCAACAACGATCCGGCGACGGGAGAACCCCATCGCCCTCCAGGCGCGACGCAGCCGTGAACGAAGACGCCCCAGCGCTCGCTCGGCATTTCCGCCGCGATGCGAGCGCTGGCGGGCTCGACGCTGCGACTCGCGCTCGCCCCAGGACAACGGGCGATGCCCATCCCCTCGCTCGGATTTGCTCATCTCACGCCCCCACGCCCGAACAGGCCCGGCTGGGTGTGGCGTGTCGATCGGGTCTGTTCGGTCTGCGAACCGTCGCCACGGACCTCGACCCAGGGGGTGGGGTCGAACTGTCCGGAGACGATGCACGCGCGATCGTCGTGCCCCTCGATGTATCGGCGATGGTGCCCCATCGCGATCGCGGGCTCGTTGCATTCCTGCGAGAGGTGCAGGAGCACCAGGTTGCGTTTGGGGGCGATGCGGGATACAGCCAAGGCGCTCTGCTCGTTGCTCAGGTGCCCCGCGCCGCCCATGATGCGGCGCTGGAGGTAGATCGGGCGACCCGAGTTCTCTTGGAGGACCGGGCAGTAGTTCGATTCGATCGCGAGGGTGTCGACCCCGCGCAGGTGCTCGATCAGATCGGTGTTGATGTGGCCCAGGTCCGTTGCGAACCCCACCGAGGCGCTTGGGCGATCGGGTAGGTCAATGCCAATGCGGAAGACCGCGACGCCCAGATCGTCGTGGGCGAGCATGAGGGTGCGCATCTGCACGCCCGGTGCGGGTGAGAAGGACTCGTCGAAGGGTTCGGTGCGAGCGTAGAGCAAGCCCATGCGTTGGGCGCGTCCCATGTGCATGCGGTGGATGCGGAGTTGGGCTTTCCATGCCCCCGTGATCGAGCCGGGTCGGAGCGCGTTGATCCATCCCTGGTGGCAATGGTCTGAGTCGAGATGGGTAAAGACGATCTCGTCCACCTCGTCGGGTCGGATCCCGCGTTGGTGCAGCAACGCACGCGTCCGGCTCGGGCTCAGCCCCGCGTCGATCAGAATCACACGGCGCGCCGTCTCACGCGTCGCGGGCACGACCAGCACCGAGCAGTTCCCCTTCGAACCCGAAGCGAGCACGCACAGCGCACCGCACGCCTCCGCGTCGATCCCGACATGGTGGCTCCGATCAGTCACGCCCTTGCGACTTCCTGCCGCCGACGGGCACGATCGGACGCTTCGCTTCCGCGATGAAATCCGATATCTGCTTGACCGCCGCCGAGTGCCCCGCCAGCTCTGCCAACTCTGCGCACATCTCTTTCAACGGCGGGTTATGGCGCAGCACCGCCTTGTACGCATGGCGCACCGCCTCGATCTCCTCTTTCGGCATCCCCGAACGGCGCATCCCCACCATGTTCAAACCCACGATCATGTTCCGGCCCGCAGACATGCAGTACGGCGGCACATCGCCCGTCAGAATACTCCCGCCGCTGCACATCGCTTGACGACCAATCCGGCAATGCTGATGCACCAGCACGCTCCCGGACATCGTCACTCGATCCTGGACGACCGTGTGCCCTGCCAGCAGCGTCGCGTTCACGATCACCACATCATCGCCCACCGTCACATCGTGCCCAGCGTGACTCCCCACCATCATCATCGTCCGGTTGCCGATCTTCGTCGGAGTGTGCTCGTTGCTCGCAGCGTGCACCGTCACATGCTCACGCAGGATCGAATCCTCACCGATCACCACCCCCGCCGTTGCAGACCCGGGCTTGAACTTGTAATCCTGCGGCTCATACCCGATCGCCGCCCCCGGATACACGATCGTGTTCTTCCCGATGCTCACCGGGCCCTGCAAAGAAACGCCCGAGAGCAGGCGGACGCCTTCGGCGAGCGTGACATCTCCTCGAACCACACAGAAGGGACCGATCTCAACGCCCTCACCGAGCTTGACATCCCCCTCCACGATCGCTGATGCATGAATCTGACTCATAAGGCGATTGTATGCCCGCACAGACCGAATCAGGGGATGATCATCGGCGACGACGCGAGCAGCAGAGCATCCCGAGGGTGAGGGCGACCGTGGAGCCGGGGGTGGGGTACGCGACGCTGAGGTAGAGGACCGAGTCTGCTTCGAAAAAGGCGTCGATGGCTGCGGGGTTGTCGTCGAAGACTTCGTAAAACTCAAGGTTCAGAAACCCGTCTGGATCCACATGAATGTTGTTGTACCCGTTATCGGTGAGATCGATGATGCCGCCCGAGAAGTACTGGGCGTTGGTGACACCGAAGTCGTCGCCGACTGCTGGGGTGAGGTAGATCTCGTCTTGGAATGAGATGACCGCGTCTGATGCCCAGCTCGCGCCAACGGTGGTCAGCGTGAGGTCCCACCCGATCCCGGTGACGAAGAAGTTGGGTTCCAGGTAGATCGAGAGGATCTCGTTGAACGCGGACCCCTGCGTGTCCCAGAACTGGGAGCCGGAGATATCAACGGTGATGGTGAAGAACGCTGGTGCTTCGTCGGAAGCCGCAACGGGTTCGTTGGTGGAGGTGATCTGCCCGCCCAGCGCGAGCCCGGCGCAGGCACCGATGGTCAGGACCGAGATGGTGTTCATGATGTCTCTCTTTCTCAATCAGGTTCTCAATCTGAAATGAATCCGCCCGAGTGTACCACGGATCGGAGCCGGCTC
Organism: Phycisphaerales bacterium UBA1910; assembly: GCA_002337545.1. Lineage (GTDB taxonomy): Bacteria > Planctomycetota > Phycisphaerae > Phycisphaerales > UBA1924 > UBA1924. The sequence continues at coordinate 82,984 of DDGE01000057.1, forward strand.
CTATGGGGTTTTTGAACCCTATGGTTGAATGTGCTGCCTCCGTCTCACATCCCACTCCAACGCATCGGGTACGCCGACGGGTATGCGCTGCAGAATGAGCACCACGAGCAGGTGCTCGCATCGCGCGCGTCCGATGCGCCCGAGCTTGGGCGGGTGCTGATGATCGAGCACGACCCGGTGATCACGGTGACGCGTCGTCCGGATGCGCCCGGGCATGTGCTGGCGTCGGAGGAACTGCTCGCATCGCAGGGGGTAGAACTGCACCAGACGGATCGGGGCGGGGATGTGACCTATCACGGGCCGGGTCAGCTGGTGTGTTACCCGATCATTGATCTCAACGCGGCGGGTCTACGGATCCACGAGTACATCCGGCTGCTTGAGGCCGCGGTCATCGCGACCTTGGGCGAATACGGGATCAGCGCGCATACCGATCCGGACGCGACGGGCGTGTGGGTCGAGCCCCAGCACCGGTTCGAGTCGGACCAGGCGGCGAAGATCTGCGCGATCGGTGTGCGTGTGCGTCGGTGGATCACGCTGCATGGGTTGGCGATCAATCTGAATCCGAACATGGATCATTTCAATCTGATTGTGCCGTGTGGTCTTGCGGGTCGGGGTGTGGTTTCGATCGCGGAGGTGCTTGGGGTGGATGAATCGCCGGGGATGGAGGAGTTGGGGGATGTGTTGATGGGGCAGCTGCGGGTTGCGTTGGGGTGAGGATCGCGGGAGTCTTTGTTTGGTTGGCTTCCGTTCCTGCTTTGCCCTTCGGGTCAAAGCAGGGCACCCGGCCATAATCGCAACCTCCCCCTGTTCTATCCGTTACCATACACGCGTCCACTCTGTTTTCGTCGTGAAGGATCTCTCCCATGCCCACGCCTCGTGCTTTGATCAATGCCGCGCTCGTCGGCCTCGTTGTTGTCTCTCCCGCGATCGCATCGGTCGCCCAGCCCGACTCCGCCGACGACATCCGCCGCAAACGCGCCCAGCGGCAGCTCGATGAGAACCGGCGAGCCCAGGAACGCGAAGCCGAGAAGATCACCGCCGATGATCTCCCCCCGATGGACCCGGCGCTCGTCAAGCAGTTCGATGAGATGCTCGCGGTGATCGCGGACCCTGAGATGGAAGGACGCGTCCCCGGGTCGCAGGGGATCGAGAAGGCCGCCGACTACATCCAGTCCCATCTCGAGGATCTCGGGCTCCGCCCCGCCTTCATCAAGGACACCGATCTCAACGGGTCTGTGGATGATCTCCCGAACCACTACCGCCAGCCCATGCAGATGGGCAAGCACACCGCCGCCACCGCGGTCAGCATCGAGCTGGGTGACAGCGCGTACACCGACTTCGACGATGCGTCGCCGCTCGCCTTTTCCGGGTCCGACTCCGCCACAGCGCCCGTCGTGTTTGCCGGGTACGGCATCGTGTCGGGGCCCAACAACTACCTCGGGTTTGAGACCAATGAGACGGTCGAGGACAAGATCGTCATCGTGCTCAACTACGAGCCCATGAACGAGGACGGGTCCTCGCAATGGCGCGAAGAGGGCTGGTCGCACAACTCGCGTCTGACCTACAAGGTCACGGCGCTGGACCGGCGCGGGGCTGCGGGAGTGATCATCGTCAACCCGCCCAACGCCAACGACGACCGCGTAGATGTTCTCGAGACCGTCGAGTCGACCTCCCCACCATCCAACCGGATGGGCGATCGAGGCGGGCCCGAGTATGACATCCCCGTCGTCCACGCCACGCCCGATGTGGTCGATTCCATCCTCACCTACCTCGGATCGGATTCCGACCTGAGCGCGCTGATTGAGCGGGCGAACGAGGGCGGGATCGTGATGCCGCTGGGCGATACCGACGAGAACAAGCAGATCACCCTCGCCGTCGAGATGGAGCGCACCCCGCGTATGACCGACAACATCGGTGCGATCCTCCCCGGCAAGGGCGAGCTCGCGGACGAGCTGATCGTCATCGGGTCGCACTACGACCATGTCGGGTTCGGGAAGTTCGGGACACGCCGACAGACGGACCGCGGCAAGCTCCACCCCGGCGCGGACGACAACGGCACGGGCACCACCGCCAACATCATCGCCGCGCAGCTCCTCTCGCAGCGCTACGCCACGCTCTCCGACCAGGACAACGCCCGCTCGATCCTCTTCCTGTGGTTCACCGCGGAGGAATCCGGGCTCAACGGGTCCAAGTTCTATGTCGAGAACCCGATCAAGGACCTCGACGATCACTTCGTCATGCTCAACATGGACATGATCGGGACGCTCTCCGACGGGCTCCTCGAGATCGGCGGCTTCGAGTACGGCGAGGGGTTCAAGGAACTCGCCACCCCCGCCCTCGACGCGTCGGGCATCCCCTACTCCACCGATGTCTCGGTGGGCTCGGGCCGTTCGGATCACGCGTCGTTTAACAACGCCGGCGTTCCCGCGCTCTTCTTCTTCACCGGGCTGCACGATCGCTACCACGCGCCCGAGGATATCCCCGACCCGCTCGACGACGAGGGCTGCGTGCGGGTCGCGTCGCTCGTCTCCGACATCGCCTTCGACGCGGCGACCTACACCGGCGACATCATCCACCCCGACGACAAGAAGACCAGCGCCGACAACGAGGGCCCCAAGGTCCGCATCGGCATCATCCCCTCCAACGCCCGCGACGGCGGCATGCGCATCGAACGCGTCTTCGAGGACACCTCCGCCTCGCAGGCCGGGCTGCGCCCCGGCGACCGCATTACCAAGTGGGACGGCACCGACATCGACTCCGTCGAGACCTGGATGCCCATCCTCGCCAAGCACGAGCCGGGCGATGTGGTGCAGCTCGAAGTCCAACGAGGCGACAAGACCCTCGAGCTCGAGATGACGCTCCGCGGGATTGAGTAAACCTATCTCGATCCAATGAAGGAACATCCCCTACCCCCACCCGGGGCGGGGGATGTTCCTTCATTGTCTATCGCACGATTTGTGCGCACAAATCGGTCGCGGCGCGCGCGCTGTTGAAGAATTTGGACAATTTTTATAAGCGGCTGTACGCACGCAAGATCGTCCGCGATCGGTGGGCGCGCACTGACCGGGTTTGTGCGCACAAATCGTGTCGCGACGGGTGTTGGTAGAGGCGTGTGTTGGGCACGCCGGGAAAGGACACGAGATCAGGAGTCAACGATGACGAATCAGACAAATCAGGACAACGAGTTCAACACCTCGCCGCACCCGGCACTGCTCGGGATCGAGCCGCTCGAGATGGGGTCGATGGACATGGGCGACCCGGGGATCGTGAACAACAAAATGAAGCACTACCGCAACGAGGCCGTCCACTGGCTCGAACCAGGGCGGATCGCGATGGGAAAGGTCAACATGATCGCCGGAGACCCGGGCCTGGGCAAATCGTTTATGACCATGGAACTCGCGGCCCGCGCATCACGCGGCGAGATCGGTTCCGCGACCTCTTGCGTCGTGATCATGAGCGCCGAGGATGACCCGTGCGACACCATCGCGCCCCGGTTGCGGAGCATGGCCGCGAACCTCAACAACATCCGCTTCATCGAGGGCATCCGACGCGAGCCCGGCGGGCCCATCGATCTGCTCACGCTCGATCGGGACTACGAACGCTTCGAGCAGATGATCCTCAATCACTTCCCCGTGTCGCTGATCGTGATCGACCCCATCAGCGCCTACATGGGCAGCGCCGACTCCAACAACAACGCGGAGGTCCGCGCGGTGCTCGCCCGCCTGTCGGTCCTCGCGGCCCGCACGGGCGCCGCCGTGGTCTGCGTCACGCACCTCAACAAGGACACCTCGGGCAAACGCGCGGTCTATCGCACCATGGGCTCGCTCGCGTTCACCGCCGCCGCACGCACGGTCCAACTCGTCACCAAGTACGAACCCACCAAGGGCCACTCCGACGAGCACGCCAAGGACAAACGCATCGTGTCGATCGTCAAGAACAACCTCGGCCCGATCCAACCGGCAAGAGTCTTCGTGATCCGCAACGGGATCTGTACCTGGATCGATGAGGAGGTGGATATCGACGCGGACCACTTCGCGAATGGGCGTGTGACCTTCGACGCACCGGAGACCAAGACGGACCAGGCCGTGGAGTTCCTGGAGCGGTTGCTCGACGCGGGGGCACAGCCCACCAAGGAGGTGCTCGAGCGAGGGGCGGCGCAGGGGCTGAGTCGGCGGGTGCTCCATGATGCCAAGCAGGCCATCCACGCGGTCTCGTACAAGGAAGGAAAAGTCTGGTACTGGTCACGAGATGGGAAGGACGACGCCAAGCTGATCCGTGATTCGGTGGAGCCAGGGCTGCTAGAGCCGCCCGGGCCGCCTGATGAGCCGCATGATGATCTGGGGTACGACGACAACGGGTTTATGTAATCGAAAGGAAGGAACATCCCCTCCTCCGGGTCAGGGCAGGGGATGTTCCTTCATTGCGATCGGAGATATGCGGGCGGTGCCTCGTCTTGACCCGAAACGGCAAACAGGAACGCCTCACGGCGATGATGGAAGAAGGTACACCATGGAACACAACGAGTTCAATCTCGACACACACCACACAAACCTCTTTCGCGAGCGTTCCCAGATCTACGGCGATCCCCGCGAGAACCACCGCGCCATCGCGCTCGCATGGGCCGCCCTGCTGCACCCGCACGCGGAGAAGATCGCGAACCTTGAACCAATCCCGGAGCACACGATCGCGTTGATGATGGCGATGTTCAAGCTCTGCCGATCCCGGCGAGCCTTCCAACAGGACAACTACGACGACGCACGCGTCTATCTCGGATTCGCCCAGCGCTGGCAGGCGGAGGGCTCAGCACGACCCCGGGGTGACCCGCAATGAAGGAACATCCCCTCCCGGGTACCAGGGAAGGGGATGTTCCTTCATTGAACGATCAAGTGCGACGGGTGCCCTGCTTCGACCCAAAGGGCGAAGCAGGAACGAGAGACATACGCACACAATCCTGTGCCTCCCCCGTCCTGACGGGGGAGGTGTCACGCGCAGCGGGACGGAGGGGGTCTTGGATCAACTCAGAGCGTGTTGAAGTGATTGTCTAATCGCATCGGCATGTCTGAACAGGTCATCGACTGAATCGATCGGAATTTTGTTTTCTTGCTTCTTCTCGTCTAGCACACCCAGGTACTTCTGTGAACGATTGAAGTGGAGTCTGCAGATCGGTTTGCGATTGTTGTCATCGAGCAATACTCCGAAGTAGGATTGCACATCACGGGCAGCAACTCGCGTGGGCTCGACCATGTCTCTCAAAATTGCCTTGACGATGTAGTAACCGTTGAGTTCCTCGTCTGTCGTGACAAGGTCATCGTTTGATGATTGGGATTCAACTTGTGGCGGCGCTAATTCTGTCTCGGTGATATTTTCTTGCTCCGCTTGACTATTTTGTAGTAGAGCAGATCTCAGTCTGGATTCGACCGCTGAACTGATATGCTCATTGAGAGCGGATCGCACAATTGTCTTGTATCGATCGATGACATTCTGTCGCATTGGCCCTGAGTGCACAGGGTCTGCAAAGTGTCGGATCAACTCGGTTGATGGATCGTTTAACTCGCGAGCGAAATGCTCTTTAATCTGCGACTTCGCATAGAGCAGTTCCGCGTCAGCGATGACTGTTGTCAGATCAAACCTGTCCTTCGTAAAGGGGACGACCCTATCCGCCTGATCCTGAGTTAATCGGTCTAGGTTGATGGTCAGGAATGGCTTTGAGTCCAGCTTGTTGGGTTCGATGAGATCAGAGAAAAAGAGATAACGAATCCCATCAGTCAGGATAGCGATGCGTGCATTGGTTACGCTGAAGTACCGATAGAGTTGAGAACTGTATGATTCAAGTCGAGCACCACAGGGCTTACACTCGAAAAGAATAATCGGCATTCCATCCTTCAGGATTGCGTAATCGACCTTCTCGCCTTTCTTGATCCCAACATCTGCCGTGAACTCAGGAACTACCTCTCCTGGGTTGAAGATGTCGTACCCGAGCTCTCGTATAAAGGGAAGGACCATTGCTGTCTTGGTCGCCTCCTCGGTCAGGCCTGTCGAGCGTACCTGATCGAGTCGTTCTGCAAGTGTTGTTAATCGCTCATACATATTTGATATGCCCTACCTGAGTCTTTCTAGTGTGATCAAAAACAATCATATCAACTTTTCAGTTGTATGGGGAGAAGATACTCTTGCTAACGATACAGGGCATTTAACCCCCTCTCCCGGCTAAGACCCCCTCCGATCCGCCTTCGGCGGACCACCTCCCCCGTCAGGACGGGGG
>DDGE01000057.1:89386-100929 GCA_002337545.1 Phycisphaerales bacterium UBA1910
GTCAGGACGGGGGAGGCACAAGATCACCACTTCGAATGCCCCCCGTTCCTGCTTCGCCCTTCGGGTCGAAGCAGGGCACCCAACGCAACTGAACACCCAGCACCACCAAACTACGAACCAACCGTCCAGGCGATGGGCCAGAGGCCGGTCAGAGGCCGGATGGTTGGTTGGTGCCGGATATCAATGCAGGACCGCCCACCACCCGTCGAAACGGATCGCGCACGCGCCTCTTCCCTGATCCCTGATGCCCGGTCCCTGATGCCTCTGGTGCATCGCACCAGCCCTCACAGCCGCTCGCGCACCCGCTTCACGATCTCGTTGTAGTTCCCGCGGTAGAACTTCGTGTACTCGATCTCCAGCTCCGCCTGACGCGTCCGCCATTCGTTGCGGACCGTGCGGAAGGTGTCCGCCGTGAACGGGACCAGCTCGCCTTCGATCTGGGTATCCGGGAACGCATAGAACAGCTCGTCGAGCTCCGCCAGCTCCGCTTCGCTGAACTCGCCCGAAGCGATCGCGTCGTGCATCGCCCGGTACGCCGCCCGGCACTCGTTCGCAATATCGATCCCGAAGCACCCCATCATCACCTGCACGCCCGTCCGCCAGCCGGGGTTCTTTACATCGCTGACGATCTCGAACGGGTCCACCTGATCGACGAACTGGTCGAAGTACTGCACATACATGCTCCGCTTCACGGGCATCCGGCGCAGCGCGTGCCAGTGCGGGCCCATCGGCTCACCGTCGCTCCCGATCGGGTTGTCATCCAGACTCGTGTCGAACTGCCACAGCGCCTGCGCCTCGTCCGTCATGAGGTACCGCACGAACCGCGTCGCCAGCTCGTAGTCCGGCCCGCCGTTGATAATGCTGATCGGGTCCGCATCGACATACACCGCACCCGCCGGGTCGCTGTAGCCCACGCGGTCGCCGCCGCCCGAGTCCTTCACCACCTGCGCCTGCCCACGCCCATAGAAGTCGATCGCCAGACCCGCGGCCGCCTCGCCTTGCGACACATCGATCGGCGGCTTCGTCGACGAGTTCGTGAAGTACCGCGTATTGCCGCACATCCCCCGCAGCGTCCGCCAGCCCTGCTCCCAACCCTCGTTGCCCAGAATCGAATCAAAGGTCGTCGTGATCGACCCGGACTGACGCGGGTCCGCCAGCGCGATCCAGCCCCATAGCGCTGGCTGCGTCAGATCCACGAACGCCGTCGGCTCGGGCAGCTCGAGCTTCTCGAACACATCCCGGTTGTACACGATCCCGAAGCTGCTCAGCGCGTTGCCGATCCAGTACTGATCCGGGTCGTACAACTCCTGCGGCCCGATCCGGTTCTCGCCGAACATCGCGTCCAGCTCGCCCTGCGTGAAATCCATCGGACGCGAGATCGGCACCTCCAGTGTCATCTTCGCCGTCGTCGATTCACCACCGCTCAGCGGCACATCGACGCTCACCCCGGAGATCAGCTGCCCGTGGTCATACGACCCACCCCCGAACATCACATCGAACGGGATCGTCCCCTCCGGCAGCAGCCCACCCGCACCGATCTCCCAGCTCGGCTCCGACGCGAGCTTCTTCACGCTCTCCTTGAACATCGCCGCGAGCTGCTTGCGGATCTCCGAAGTCCCCCCCGGCGTGCGGAAGTCGATGCTGACCTCTTCGTTGAACTCGCGAGCGTGCCAGTCCGCGAACCCCCGCGCAAACTCATCGCGGATCTGAGGCACATGCGGCGTCACCACAATCAGCGTCCGCAGATCAGCGTCATGCGACGAACCCGTCTTCCCAGCGCTGAGCACAAACGGCACACCCAGCACCAACGCAAGCAACAACCCGATGACAATGACCTGTACCTTCATGCCCCAAGTGTACGGGGCATCCGACCACCAGACCGTGCCCGAGACCGATCCTCTGTCCAAGCATTAATGCGGCGAAGGCGCCACCGGGGGCAGACGCCGCCGATCGCGACGCAAGAGATGCCACCCCAGCCCCACGGCCCCCACCACGCACGCCGTGATCAAGGCGATCACCCACAACCGGAACGCGTCGTCATCGCCGCCACTCAAGCCAACGCCGCCCAAGCCGCAGATCGGCCCCAGCGTGTACCCCACGCCGATCATCGCCTCGTGCTTGCCACCCGCGTCAACCTCCGCGTTGCCCAGCGCCATCGCGTAATACAACGCCCCGTAGTAGGTCATCGCGATCCCCATCCCCACGACCACCAGCCCACCGACCAGGACCCACAACCCCACGCCCTCAAACACCGGCGAGCCCACGCAACCAGCAAACCCCACGATCATCAGCGCCATCCCCGTCCACGGCGTCCACCACCGCCCGTGCCACCCGTGCCAACGCTCGAACAGCAGGAACATGAACACACGCGAGAACAACCACACGCTCGCGATCGGTGTCTTCCAAGCCACATCAACACCAAGCCGATCCTCCACAATCGGAAGCAGCGGCGACAACGCGGACAACACGATGTACGACGCGATCAGCAACACCCGGAAGATCGTCAGCAGCGGCCGGTACGACGCGGGCGCAGACCCGCCATGCCCATCCACATGCCGAGGCGGGTACGAGGGGAACCACACCAGCAGCCCGATCATCGCAAACTGAAAACACCCCAGCAGCGAGAGAATCAGGAACGGCTGATGCTCCAGCAGCGGCGCCATCGCCCAGAACGAAAGCACCAACGCGCTCGACCACACAATATTGAACCGCCCCAACGCCGCCCGCAACGCCCGATCACGACGCCCACCCGACAAATACCCCTCAACGATCGGCCAAAGGATCCCCGTCATCGGCGAGAACACAATGATCAACGCCCACAACGAGACCTCCATCAGCCCCGGAGCAAAGTGCTTCGCCGCGATCGGAAACTGGCACGCCAGCCCGATCACCACCAGCACCAGCACAAGCACCCCCCGAGGGCTCAGCGCCGAGCCCCGACCAGCACCCCGTTCCGACAGCCGCCGAACAATCGGCCCCGAAGCCAACGCACCCGCGATATACGACACCCCGAGCACCAACGCGAGCAGCAGGTTCATCGTCCGCGCATACCCAAGCCCCTGCGTCGCGATAAACGAGAACCCATTCGTCACCGCCCCCGTCCCCAGCGAACCCAGGAAGGTCAACGCGAGCACCGCCCCCAGAGGCGTCGTACCAGCCCCGATGCCCGATCCGGGCCCGCCCGCGTCCGTGATTTGTGTGGGAGTCGTTGCCATGCGTGAAGCGCGATCGTAGACTCTTTGCTGATCGCGGTCACGCCACGATCAACACACCGCGGGTCCCGTAGCTCAATTGGATAGAGCGTTGGCCTCCGAAGCCAAAGGTTCTGCGTTCGAATCGCAGCGGGATCGCTTGAGATCACCAGAGAGCCCCAGCCACAACGCTGGGGCTTCTTCATGCGCCCGACCCATCGCCCCGACCATCAGCCGCCCTTGGCCTCGCCGTCAGCGTCACCCCGGCCACCACGATGTTCACCATCACCATCAGCGCCAACGCCCCGAGGATATTCGACGCCTTGGAGTGCTGCGCCAGGAACTCGTCCTTGAACCGGTCCGCAACCTCCGTGTCCCCCATCGCCGCGTTGTCCCAGTACCCCTGGAGCATCCGCATCAGCTCGGGCATGAACAGCAGCAGGTGGTAGCTCAGCAGCCCCAGCGTCATGCACAGCACAATCACCCGCAGCACCCGCGCCAGCGTGTTCAGCGAGTACCCACACACCACGAGCAAAACAATGGTTGCCAGCGCAATCGTTCCGCACACAAACTGAATCGTATCAACCGCAAAGAACACCTTGGACGCGACACGACCGGCCGCGAGCAGCGCGTGATCACCCTCGTAGTTTGGGTACGCCCCCAGCGTCGGCTCCAACTCCCGCATCAACGGGAACACGATCGCCGCGACAACCCCGGACATCCCCACCGCCCCCAACCAAACGGAGAGTGCGAGAAGATGCACGATCTGTGCAATGCGCGAGAGGGCGTGTTTGTTCATGCCCAATGGTAGAGAGGGACTTGAACGAATGTGCTATTCGTCGTCTTCGAATGGGTCGTCGCGGGGGACGGGGTAGATAACGAAATCGCCAGTAAGTGCTTCGGCTTCATTCATACGACGAGCATCTGCTTCTTCATTGGATATCCAGTCCGGGTTTCGCAGCATGGTCCTGATACTGGTACCGTACATGACTCGATGGATCTGTTCACCGCCGTCATCGATTCTGTCGGGGCCGACAGAGTACACCACCGGGGTATTCTCACTCAGTCTGAGCTTGAGTGGCTCGTTGGTGAAATGATCGATCGGCTCAAAGCGGAGAAAAACCTCATCGACACCGTCGATCGAACTCGGGAACTGCCCATGCATGAGCTTATGGCGATACAAAGCGATCGTAGTGCGAGTTCCAATCGCAAACTGGTTTGTCGTCAAGTACCTGTCGGCATAGGAGTTGTGGTAGCCAACATAGTATTTCGACATCAGCCCAAGCAGGCGATTGACGCTTTTGCCATTGGGTAGGGCTTCTCTGAGATTGGTTGTATTACCATCCCAAGGCAGACTCGAACGCTCCGAGGCGTATCGGATCTTTCGATACATATCGAGCATTGCCTGTTGCATCGAAGGTTTGAGCTCATCAGTCGGAATGCTCGACACTTCGCTAAATCGCTCGACGGGCATGTGTCCATCAGAGAATCCATGCAGCAATTCCCTTGCAGGGCCGTACCCTCCTCCTGAGGTTGCCTTACGCCGAAGAATATCTTCTGTGAGGAGAATCGATCCCTCCGCAATGAGTCCATCGGGGAGATGTGCGCTGATGATTGTGTCTAGTTGGACAAGATGCGAATCGGTAAACTGTTCGCTATGGAACTCAAGTCCCCACAATACCGAATCGAGCACACCATTGAACACCGTGAGCATCAAGTTTTGGTCGGATGGATCTGGGAACTCCATGTAATGACGATTGCTCTCGAGAATCTTTCCAATCAGTTCAATAAACCTCTCGGTATCGCCCTCAGATAGCTCGACGAGCGCAGCCTCGCGAACAACGAACTGAGCACGAACAAATGGGCGCAGCTGTCGAAACAGAGAGTTGTAAAGATTGATTGGCGTTGTTCCTGCTCGTTGATCGAGAGCCTCAGGAGTATCAATACTCATCCACAAATCTTCGCGATTGTCAGTGCGTGGTACTCCAAAGTAGGGCCGATTCAAAACTTGAGTGAGTTCGTTGATTTCGTCTCTGTGCTCGATGTGCCACTCACGGATGGTGATCCAGTACTTTGAATCAAATGGGAGTCCGTACAGATCCTCGACTCCGTCCTCCAGCATCAGTTGTTCGTATGAACGCGCGAATGGGAGTAATCCCTCCCAGACGGTTAAGTCAGGATCAAGCGATCGGATCCATGTGTGATACCCGGCAGCAGGATCCCAACGAGATTCACCATCCTGCATCACCCAAGGCGACCAGTTCTCCTTGGTGATTATGTCCCAGTTGATCAGAATCTCATCGAGCTCACTCGGACTCAGCTCGGGTGTTCGAAAGAGTTGAACATACGCGATAATGCTCAGAGTGAGAACAACCAAGATTGCTGTATACGCAATCCAGACTCGCTTCATCCCCTTCGATCTCAAGGTAGAGGATTCGCTCGTAGCAACGGGTGTTGTTGAATACTTCTTGTGTGAGTACTCATCCCAGCTTCGCGAGTTCTTCCGAGTCAAAGTCCGCGTTCGAGTAGACCTTCTGGACATCGTCGTTGTCCTCCAGCGTGTCGATGAGGTTCATCACCTTGCGCACATCATCGCCGGTCACTTCAACGGTGTTCTCGGGGATACGGGTGATCTCCGCCTCGACGATCTCGATCCCCGCCGCCTCGATCGCGTCCTTGACGCCCTGGAACTCCGTCGGCTCCGTCTCGATGACCCAGGCGCCCTTGTCGTCGTCGTCGCCCTCTGGCGCCTGAACATCCTCGGCACCCGCCTCGAGCGCGGCCTCCATCACCTGGTCCTCGTCATACTTATTCGCGTCGATGAAGATCTGCCCCTTCGTCACGAACATGAACGCCACCGTCCCCGCGTTCCCCAGAGACCCGCCCGCCTTCTTGAAGATCGAACGAACCTCACCAACGGTCCGGGTGTTGTTGTCCGTCAGCGCATCGATGATTAGCGCCGTGCCGCCGGGGCCGTACCCCTCATAAACGATCGTCTGGAACTCCGCACCACCCGCTTCGCCCGACCCCTTCTCGATCGCACGCTTGATCGTGTCTTTGGGCATGTTGGCGTACTTCGCCTCATCGATCGCGTAGCGAAGCGTGAGGTTCGTCTCGGGATCGCCGCCGCCAGCCCGGGCCGCGACCATGATCGCCTTGGAGCACTTGGACCAGATCTTGCCCTTCTTCTTGTCCTGGCGTTCCTTACGGTGACGGATATTCGCCCATTTACTATGACCGGCCATATGCGTTCGCTCCTGCGATAAATGCCTACTGCCCCAAAGACGATGCGCCCCGGGATTCGATTGTTGGCGGGATTCCCGTGCTTTTCCGCCAAGCACCACCCCGCACACCAGACTTCCAACAGGAACTCGAGCAGACCCAAGAAAAAAACCACCCCACGGGTGGTCAAATCATCAATCCCTCACGCGGATCACGCCGCCCGCAGATATCGCTGGCTCGTCAGAGCCCGCAGCATACGACCCTTATCACCCGCACGATCAAACCGAGTGATCGCCAACGCCATCCGCACCGGCCCGATCTCGTCCGAATCACACCACACGACATTCCCCGTCACAAACACGCTCCGATCAGCACCGCATTCAGTGCCCTTCATCGGCAGATCAATCCGCAGCGAGATCGTCCGACCCGGCTCGATCGGCTCATCCATCTCAAAGCACACACCACCCTCCGAGATGTCGTACACATGCCCCTCACGAACGAACACCTCCTCCTCCGGATGCACCCGTGCCAAAGCTCCGGTATACCCCGGCTCAAGCATAAAACGCTCGAACTGACGACGATTCACACGGGCATGGCTGCTCATTTCGGATCTCCTGTTTCAGACCTGCACAGAATACGGTGTGCCCCGCTTATCGGCCCACCATCCCCCCCACTTCAATCCGATCACACCCGTAACGCAATTATTGCCCAATCCCCAATCTGGAGACCGATGATTACACTGGCGCAAGAACGACACGGAGAACACGCATGCCGAAAGATTCGATCTGGACCCGCAAGGGCACCATTTTCTTCCTGATCTGCTGCATCGCCCTGATCACCACCGACGCACTCGCACACGGCGTCACCTCAGGAGATAAGGGGTACATCCAGGAGTCATCCGGGATGATGCCCATCCCCTTTATCTACCTCGGCGCTAAGCACATGATCACCGGGTACGACCACCTCCTCTTCCTCTTCGGCGTCATCTTCTTTCTCTATAAGCTCAAGGATGTCTCGATCTATGTCACCCTATTCGCACTTGGGCACATCATCACCCTCCTCGCAGGCGTCCTCCTCGAGGTCGCGATCAGCGCCTACATCATCGACGCCATCATCGGGTTCTCCGTGGCCTACAAAGCCCTCGACAATATGGGCGCCTTCCAACGCTGGTTCGGTTTCCAACCAAGCACCAAGATCGCGACTCTCGTGTTCGGGCTCTTCCACGGCATGGGGCTCGCGACCAAAATCCTTGAGTACGAGATCGCACCCGATGGGCTCCTGATCAATCTCATATCGTTCAACATCGGCGTCGAGATCGGACAGATTCTTGCTCTCGCGGCGATCCTCATCGTGATGGGGTATTGGAGAAAAACCGCGAGCTTTATCAAGCACGCATACACCGCAAACACCATCCTCATGACCGCCGGGTTCATCCTCGTCGGCTACCAAGTCACCGGCTACTTTGTCAACTGATCCCGCAGCCACACGCAATAGGTGAACCACCGATGCATAACGCAAACATACCAGACCCTTCAGAGCTCCCATCCTCCAAGCAGCTACTCAAGTCCACCATCATCGCACTCATCGCTGCGGGCGCGATCCTGCTCGCGATCGTCCTCCCCGCGGAGTACGGCATCGACCCGACCGGCATCGGTCAACTCACCGGGCTCAAACGCATGGGTGAGATCAAAACCACCCTCGCCCAAGAGGTACTCGAAGCCGCCAACGAAGAGACATCCGCTGTCCAGCCCCCGTCAGCCGCGGAACCGATCGAAAACAAGCGAGACGAAACACTGTCCGTAACGCTCGCCCCAAGCCAGAGCACCGAGGTCAAAATCACCATGCCCGAAGGGACCGAGGTTGAGTTCGAATGGGTCGCCACACCTGGGGAGGTGTTCTATGACCTCCACGGAGACTCGTCATCCGTGAACTACCATGTCTACGAGAAAGGGACGAGCGCCAAAGAACAAGGCACCCTTACCGCCGAGTTCACCGGCAGTCACGGCTGGTACTGGAAGAACCGATCCGACGCGCTCGTCACCATCACGATCAACGCACGCGGCAAGTACGAGCAGATCAAAGAGATGAACTGACGAGGGCACCCCCCTACCATCTCCCATGGCACAATCCAAACCCAAAGCCGAGCTCGAAACCGTCGAACCCATCGGCGCGCGTGTGTTGATCCGCAAGGACGAGGACAAGAAGCAGACCAAGTCCGGGATCCACCTCCCCGACAAGATCGAGATCCCCACCCTTACGGGTCGCGTTGTCACGATCGCCGCACAGGTTGAGAACGACCCGGACTACCCCATCCGCAACTACGACCGCGTCCTCTTCAACCCCAAGCACGCCATCCCCGTCGACTTCGAAGGCGACAACCGCCTCTTCGTCGTCCCCGTCGAAGACATCGTCGCCGTCTTCCGCAAAGACACCTGACTGTCCCTCCCCGCGCCCCGCGGGGAGGTGGTCCGCCGTAGGCGGATCGGAGGGGGTCTTACTCTCCTCCCCCTCGCTTGCGGGGGAGGTGTCGAGCGCAGCGAGACGGAGGGGGCCTCCCCAACAACCAACCACCCCGGGTGCCCCGTTTCAACCCACCACCGAACCAAGAACAACACTCCCCGAGCCCACCATGTCCGAATACCCCCCCTGCCCAACCTGCCACGCCGACGACACCTACCACGACGGCACCCTCTTCGTCTGCCCCGCCTGCGCCCACGAGTGGACCGAAGCCGACGCCCAAGCCGCAGCCGAGGCATCCATCGTCCGCGACGCCAACGGCAACCCACTCGCCGACGGCGACACCGTCACCGTCATCAAGGACCTCAAGGTCAAGGGCTCATCCCTCGTCGTCAAAGGCGGCACCAAAGTCAAAAACATCCGGCTCGTCGACGGCGACCACGACATCGACTGCACCATCCCCGGCATCGGATCGATGGGCCTCAAATCCGAGTTCGTGAAGAAAGCATGAGTCTCGGCGCAAGCTTCACGCGTTGATACGAAAGAACGCAGTGACGCTTCCGTATGATGCTCCTCCACACAGGAGTCAACACACACATGCGCGCAGCTGCCTTCCACGCATACGGCCCACCCCAGGTCCTCTCAATCACAGAGGTCCCAGACCCGACCCCAAAGCCCGGCGAGATCCGCATCCGCGTGCACGCCTCCACCGTGTCGGCTGCTGATTCTCGATTGCGTGCGCTCAGGGTCGATTCCAAGGTCTTCTGGCTGCCCATCCGCATCATCATGGGGTTCCGCAAACCACGCAAGAACCGACAAATCCTCGGCACCGAACTCGCAGGCGTCATCGATCAACTCGGTCCCGGCGTCACCCAATGGAGCGTCGGCGATGAGGTCATGGCCTCCACCGGCTTGCGCCTGGGCGCCAATGCGGACTACACGATCATGAAACACGACGCGATCGTCGTCCGCAAGCCAAAGAACCTGAGTTTCGAACAGGCTGCGAGCATCCCTTTCGGGGCGCTCGGCTCCATGTTCTTCCTATACAAAAAAGCGAACCTTAAGCCAGGGCAGCGTGTCCTGATCGTCGGCGCTTCCGGCGCTCTTGGTTGCGCCGCGATCCAACTCGCCAAGCTCCGAGGCGCCCATGTCACCGCCGTGTGCTCCGCAAAGAACGCCGAACTCGTCACCCAACTCGGCGCAGATCGGGTCATCGACTACACCACCAACAACCCACTCGACACGGGCACCCTGCTCGACGAGATTCCATACGACATCATCTACGACACCGTGGGCGCCGCCCCGTTCGGTGCCGCGCGTCGCGTGCTCGCAAAGGACGGCAAGCACCTCGCCGCGGTCGCGGACGCGTGGGGAATGCTCTGGCAGCTCCGCACCATGCTCATCGGCTCACAACGCGCCATCGGAGGCGTCGATTCCGAAACCCAGGAAAGCCTCGACGAGATCCGCGCCCTGATCGAAGACGAGCGATACATCCCCGTCATCGACCGCGTCCTCCCCTTCGACCAGATCGTTGAGGGCCACGAAATCGCCGACTCAGGCCGTAAAGTTGGATCCCTCGTACTGAGCCATCCAATGGAACCAGGCAGACCATAAAACCAACACGCTATGGCATCGGATCGATGGGCCTCAAGTCCGAGTTCGTGAAGAAAGCGTAAACCCATATCATCAGAGCATTGGGTGCCATGCAGGTGACGAAGTCTCCTGCATGTTCTTCATTGAAGTCCCAGTGTCTTGTGGTACACTCGATCGATATGAGTTCGTGCATCACCAGACATTCCGTGATCCGTTGGTTTGCGATCTGTATCTGTATGATCTGGGTAACCCAGAGTAACGCTCGACCAATCAAACACACGAGCGTCGACATGATCGCCGACGCGCCCGTCCTCGCGCTCGCGCGTGTTGAGTCCGTCTCTCGATTCCAAGCCGACACAACCCTCGTGCACCTCTATCGCGGCGAACTCCCCCTCGGCGCATGCCCCCTGCGCATCGAGTCGTCCTTTGAAGCCGCCCCGTTCTCGTGCCAAGCGGGTGATCTCATCCTCGTCGGGCTCAATGACGACGGCACCCTCTGGTCCCCCATGAGCGCCGACGCGATCATCGCTGTCCAAGATTCCGTGCACCTCGACGAGCTTTTGCGGATCATCGATTGGGTCACGCCGAGGGAATACTCGCACCTGACGAAAACGCAGGCGTTCGAGACGCTCCTCGACGCCTTCCCGAGCATGCCAACGATCGACCAGACGCTGCTGCTGCAGATCCTCAACGACCCGCACCCGACCCCACAGGTTGAGCACCCCAAAGCCCTGATCGATCACGCGATCGAATCGGAGAACGAGCAGGTCCACCATCTCGGGCTCGCCTACATCCGCAAGTCGCATCTCATCCACGAATACAGGCACCACCTCGTTGAACGCCTGCGAAGCCCAAGCCCGGCCATCCGAGCAATCTCGTTCTCGCACCTCTCCACGCTCCGAGGCGACCCATCCGGGTACGACCCCAAGCGTTCTCCCGAGTCACAGGAAGAGATCATCCAAGGCTGGGAACGCTGGGCACAACTCCAGCCGTGATACGCAGCGCGTGTGGGTGCCCTGCTTTGACCCGAAGACGAGAATCACGAGCATGCATTCTTGTGCCTCCCCCGCACCTGGCGGG
>DDGE01000070.1:0-6825 GCA_002337545.1 Phycisphaerales bacterium UBA1910
GTCTTGCGTGCCGTCGACTTCTTCGCAGCGGTCTTACGAACCGGGCTCTTGCGAGCGGTCGTGCTCTTCTTTGCCGTGGTCTTGCGTGCTGCGGGCTTACGGGTGGTTGCCTTGCGTGCCGTGGTCTTGCGAGCAGCGGTCTTCTTTGCAGCGGGCTTACGAGCGGTTGTCTTCTTTGCGGTGGTCTTGCGTGCCGTCGACTTCTTCGCGGTGGTCTTGCGGGTCGTGGTCTTCTTCGCAGCCGGCTTGCGGGTCGCGGTCTTCTTCGCGGTGGACTTCTTCGCTGCGGGCTTGCGTGTGGTGGTCTTCTTGGTCGCGGTCTTGCGGGCCGCGGGCTTGCGGGTGGTCGCCTTGCGAGCGGTGCTCTTCTTTGCCGCTGGCTTCTTGGTGGCGGCCTTGCGTGCCGTGGTCTTGCGTGTGGTGGTTTTCCTCGCGGTGGTTTTTTTCGCGGGGTGTTTCTTGGTTCGAGTAGCCATGATTGTGACTCCGTGTGCCCAGTGCTCGGGCGGTAATGGTGCTGGGCCCCCACATGTGTGTGTAGAGACCGATATGTTCTGTGCCGCCACTCACTTGAGATGGCAACACACGGCACAGCGCACCGGCGCTGCGTGCGTACTCAATCGTCGCGCAATCTGCGCGTACTGAACTTTGTGAACCAAGAAACATCCACAACTTGCTATCCAAGTTCGGGATTTTGCTTTTGTGCGCAAGAATCGCGCACAATTCACCCATCAGGGTTTCATTGCATCGCGACGGCGCTGCGATTCCTCGTACCACACTCGCGCCTCGTCCGTATGCCCCATCGCTTCAAACTGATCCGCGACCTTCCTCGCAAGCGTGGGGTTCGATGCGCTGAGTTCGGCCGCCTTCACCAGGTGTTCCTGAGCGGCTTCCCAACGACCGAGTTGCGAATAGATACTCCCCAGATCTGCACGGATGATGGCGATCCTTGGGTGTTCCTCGATAATGCCCTCGATCAGTTCCAGTCCCTCGTTGAGCATGGATTCCGACCCGAGCGAAGCGCCACCCGCGGCGATCCCGCGAGCGATCGTGAATGCCTCGTACGGATCGTCCGTGTTCGCGACCGCCCTGCGGAGCAGATCACGCCCTGTTTCCAGGTTGCCCTGCTGAAGCGTGGCGTTCGCGGCACGCGCCATCAGCATGGATTGTTCCTCGAACCGATCCATGGTCATCGCGTGCTCGACGCGTTGGGCACCCACATCGAACTGCCCGCTGAAGCTCGCGATTTCCGCCGCCGCGACCCAAGTCATCACGGACGCGTCTTCTGATTCGATGGCCTTCGTCGCTTGATCTCGTGCGAGATCGACGAGGCCGAACTGTAAAGCTGTACGACCGATATCGATATGCACGCCCGCGGGGTTCTCGCTCTCGTGCGTGTTCTCGCCGGCGAGTTCAAACAGGCGGAGCGCCTCATTCATCTCGCCGAGGAATCCGTGCATCGATGCGTGCGCGAGGATGAACATCGGGTCGGTCTGAGAATCTTCGATGAAGTCCTCGAGACGATCCGCGATCGCTCGTGCTTCCTCCGCGTCCTCGTCGTTCCCCTGCGTTTCATATTCGTCCGCGAGCTCGTTGTAACGCCCGGCCTGCCATTCGATGTCCCAGTACAACTCGGCGCCGTTGGCATCCCCCGCGGAGGCGACGCTCTTGGCGAGTTCGCCTCGGATCGCGTGCAGCCGCGGATGTGCCTGTAACGATTTGGAATAGAGATCGAGAATGGCCAGTCGCTTGGCTTCGTCGTGCTCGCCGTCGTTTGCCGTGCCCTTGGCATCGTCCATGGCGCGGATGAGCACCTGGCCCGCCTGGAGAACGAGCGCGTCGGTCGGTTCACCGTCCATGATGACCATCCTGAGCTGTTCGAAGGCGTCCGCGTGCCGATCGACCATGCTCAGGAAGTACGCGAGGCGAAGTCGGTGCTCCGCGTTGAGTTTCCACCCGATCCCGCCAAGCTCGGGCGCATCCGCTCGCTGGTACGATTCGATCGCGGTCAGCGCCCGATCTCGCTGCTCGGGTGACGGGTCGTACTCCGGTCGATTCAGCGTATCGCCGGGCACGATTGATTGATTGAACTGCATGTCACCACGCCAGCGGAGGAGCTTGGCGTTCCCGGACCAGGCGCTGATTGCCGCGAAGCCCAGCGCAACCATGATCAATGCGAAGCCGCTCGCGCGGACGCGACCCTGTTTTTTGAACTGAAGCTTGTAGAGGCGGACATTGGGCTGATGCAACAGCTTGATCGCGAGCACGAGGATCATGGTGCAGATCGCCGCGACTCCTCCCGCGAGGAGCATCGGGATCGCATCGAGCATCCCGCGTGTAGCGTAAAAGAACCAGAGGATCAGACCGGCAGCGAGGAGTTCTTCCCAGAGCGCAAGATCGTAACGGCCCCGCCGTTTCTTCAGCGCCGCCTTGCGCGATTCCTTCGAGTCCGCTTTGGGCTTGGCACCCAGCGCGATCTTCCCGAACCCAAGCGAGAGCGCGTCGTTGGGGCACGCGCTGATGCAATCGAGTGTTTTCATACACCCCGGGTCCACGACCATCCCAAAGTCCCGGACTTCCTCCGACACCTGGACATTCGAGGTGCACACGCTCGTGCAATAGCCGCATTGTCGGCAATCGTCGTTCACACGGATGCGTGTGGGCGACACCGTATCGATTGGCTTGAAGAAAGCCGCATAGGGGCAGCCGTATGTACAGAACCCCTTCGCGCCCAGAAAATACACGCACGCGAATCCGCAGATCAGCAGGAACGGAACCGCGATGTACCACGCCGGGAAGGTTGCCCAGAAATCGTCGACGACCAAGCCGTTGGTAAACTGATGGATCTGTTCGACCGGGCGCAGCCAGTATGGCCAATCAATCGAGAGCGCCTCCAGCGTCGGCGCAAGGACCAGACGCTTGAAGCTGGGCCAGAGGAACATGTAAAACCCAAGCCCGATCGGAAAGTACACAAGCAATCGCGATCGGAAGGCCTTGGGGCGGATCTTCATTCTGGTCATGATCCAGACGCACAGGTCTTGAAGCGCCAGGACATGACACCCCCACCCACAGAAAAACCGTCCGAATAACACGGTCGAGAGGATCGCGAGGAGGAAGAAGATCGCGCCAGCGTTGACGACCCCGACCTCAAGGGTCTCCATCGTTTCGGATGGCTCCACGGGTGAGATGGTCATCCCCAGAATCAGCCACTGGATCAGATGGATGATCATCAATACATTAATAAGGATGAGCACCCCGGCCCGCCAGCGGGCCCGCCGGGTCCGTCCCATCATCGGTGCACCCGAATTACGGGATTCCAACACAGGGAGCGTCACGGATCGACCGATGCCATCATTGTTCGTTTGCGTTTCGTCGTGGGTCTTGCTCATCGATTGCACTCTATCATGGGGGGACGCGTTGTCACTGGGCAACACGCCCTTTCGCTCCGTTTTCCCCGTTTCCCGGATCTGTCATGTCCGATCATCCCCTCAACGCACAACCCGACACACAAACTGCACCCTGGACGCCCGGGTCATGGTCTTCGACGCCCGGCGCGAATGAGACGCAGTATCAGTACCCCGACGCGGGTGCGTTGGATGCGGCACGCGCCCGTTTACGGGACCTCCCCCCGCTCGTGACCTCGTGGGAGATCGAGAAGCTCCGCGAGCAGATCGCCCAAGCCCAACGCGGCGAACGCTTTATCCTCCAGGGTGGCGACTGTGCCGAAATGCTCGATCTGTGCCGATCGGACCTGATCACCAACAAACTCAAGATCCTGCTCCAGATGTCGCTCGTGCTCATCCATGGGCTGCGCATGCCCGTCACGCGCGTAGGGCGATTCGCCGGGCAGTACGCCAAGCCCCGATCATCGCCGACGGAGACCAAAGAGATCGAAGGCAGCGCGTGCACCCTCCCGAGCTACTTCGGCGACCTGGTGAACCGCATCGACTTCAACGAATCCGCGCGCACCCCCGACCCGGCACTGCTGGTGGAGGGGTACATGCACGCCGCGATGACCCTCAACTTCATCCGATCCCTCCTCGACGGCGGGTTCGCGGACCTGCACCACCCCGAGTACTGGGACCTCTCGTTCTTCCACAACGCGAGCGTCTCCGATCAGCGCCGGGCGCAGTACCTCAACATGTCCCGCACCCTCGCCGACGGCATCGCCTTCATGCAGAACCTGGGCGAGCAGCGCGTCGAAGAAGCGACCCGCGTGGACTTCTACACCTCCCACGAGGGGCTCAACCTCTACTACGAGGAAGCGCAGACACGTACCGTCCCGCGCCGCGACGGGTATTACGACCTGTCCACGCACCTGCCCTGGATCGGTGAACGCAACCGGAACCTCGACGGGCCTCATATTGAGTTCTTCCGCGGGATCAAGAACCCCGTGGGCGTCAAGGTCGGGCCCACGATGGACCCCGACGAGCTCATCCAACTCATCGACGCGCTCAACCCGCACAACACGCCGGGCAAGCTCGTGCTCATCACCCGCATGGGCGCATCAAAGATCGCCGACGGACTCCCGCGATTGCTCGACAAGGTGAAGAGCGAAGGGCGTCATGTCCTCTGGATGTCCGACCCGATGCACGGCAACGGGATCACCACATCCTCCGGGATCAAGACGCGTTCCTTCGACGACATCCTCTCCGAACTCGAACAAGCTGTCGATTGCCACAAGCAGGCCGGAACCCATCTCGGCGGCGTGCACTTCGAACTCACCGGCGAAGACGTTACCGAATGCATCGGCGGCGGCAGCGGCATCACCGAGGACGATCTGAGCAAGAACTATGTCTCGCTCTGCGACCCGAGATTAAACTACCAGCAGTCGCTGGAGCTGGGGTTCCTGCTGGCGCAGAAGATGGGGAACATTTAATTCACAGCTCGCGCATACCGCTCGTACATCATCTCCAGCGCCGACGGGATGACCCGCACCCCTCCCACCGTTGAGATAAAGTTCGTATCTCCCACCCAGCGCGGCATCACATGCACATGCAGATGACTCGGCACCCCCGCGCCCCCCGCGATGCCCTGGTTGATCCCGATGTTCAGACCCTGCGGCTCCAGCGCCCGCTCGCACAGCGCCACCGCGCGCTCGACGAGCAACCAGAGCTCTCCCCGCTGCGCCGGTTCATAATCCGATAACGAAGGTCTCGCCTCGCCCAGCGCCACGAGCAGGTGCCCGTTTGTGTATGGATACTTGTTGAGCAGGATTATCCCGTGCTCGTTGCGGAAGATGACATGGTTCGATGCATCGTCATCGGGCGTGCGCCAGTAATCGAGGAGGAAGCTCCCGGACGATTCGCGCTTGGGTTGTTTCTTATCGGGCTCCACATCTGGGGAGTCGTCGGCACGATCACCCTCGTGGAGGTCCTCCAGATACTTCATCCGCCAGGGTGCCCAGAGGGCATCCGGCCCAAACGGCACAGACCCACCATCACGATCTTCTGTTCCCATAAACGAGTCTAGGTCAGTTCGCGAGTCGCCGATGGATCCATCAGTACCAGGAGAGAACCGTGCCCACGATCATCGTTGCTGACATCATGACGACGCCCGTTCAGACGGTGTCTATGGACGACTCCGTGGGTGACATTCGCGATGTCTTTGAACACTCGAAATACCACCACCTCGTCGTCATCGGCGATCAGGGCGAATGCGCCGGAGTGGTCTCGGATCGCGATCTACTCAAAAACATCTCCCCATTCATCGGGAAGATGCAGGAACGCGCCTCGGATCTCAACTGCCTCAAGCGTCGTGCCCACCAGATCATGACGCGCCAGCTCGTCGCGGTACGCAGGAACACCTCGCTCCGTGCGGCCGCACGCGTGATGCTCGATCACCGTATCTCGTGCCTTCCCGTCGTGGATGCGCACAAGAACTGCATCGGGATCGTGACGCTGCGTGATGTTGTCCGCTGGGCCGTGCTGGAGCTCGAAAGCGACCATGACGCGGATTACGGCCACTCAGGGCTCGCGGCCTGACCCCTGATCACCCTCTCTGAACTCAACCTCTTCGATCGTCGTCCGGCGCAGGATGACCTTCTTGCCGTTGACCTCGCCCTCGGCCTCCTGCGTCTCGCGCTTCACCTCATGGCGCTCGGGCTCGTCTTTAGGCACGGGTTTGGTCGTCGCGCCCCACAGGTGCCCAAAGAACTGTCCCACCGCGCGTGAAATAGAGATATCCTTTTCTGGGTTGTTCGGTTTCTGATCCACACCCCATCATACGCGAGATTCACCATGACAGACGATACAAAGTGCCGATGCGAATGGGCGCGATCCGAGATCGAACGCGAATACCACGACACGGAATGGGGCGTCCCCAACCGCGACGAGCACCATGTGTTCGAGATGCTCACCCTTGAGGGGGCCCAGGCGGGTCTGAGCTGGGAGACGATCCTCAAGAAACGCGATGGGTATCGTCGTTTGTTCAAGAACTTCGACCCCCACAAGGTCGCACGCTTCAACGACAAGGACTTTGAGCGCCTGATGCAGGACGCATCGATCGTCCGCAATCGCCTCAAGATCGAATCCACGATCAACAACGCGCGTGCGACGCTCGAGCTCTACGAATCGGGCACGACTCTCTCCGAGCTCGTCTGGTCGTTCGTGGACAACACCCCCGTCGTCAACGCGTACACCTCGCTCAAGGACCTCCCCGCCCAGACGGACATCTCCAAGGACCTGAGCAAAGTGCTCAAGAAACGCGGGTTCCGATTCGTCGGCCCAACCACCATGTACGCGATGATGCAGGCCATCGGGATGGTCAACGATCACACGACGCGTTGTTTCCGTTACGATCAGGTCTAACACCGGTGGCACAGGC
>DDGE01000070.1:7011-7680 GCA_002337545.1 Phycisphaerales bacterium UBA1910
CTTCAGTATGAACGACCCACGCGATATCACATACAACGAGACCCAGACCTTTGCTCGAAACCGGTTCCTGCTCACGATCATCGTGTGCGAGTCGGTGATCCTCACCATGATCCTGGGCGCGTTCGCGATCAAGTACGCCGGTCAGCAACAGCACCAGCTCACCATCGCGTGGGTGATCTGTGTGCTCGTGATGCCCACGCTCATCCTCAACATCCGACAGCGCACCCAGATCGCTGGGCACACCCTCCGCGTGTGGTTCCCGCCATTCCCCAGGTGGAAGATCGATCTCACGACGATCAAACACGCCGAGCAACGCAAGCTCTCACCGATCGGCGATCTGGGCGGGTGGGGCTACAAGATCACCAGGAAGCACGGACATGTCATGAACACGCACGGCGATCAGTTCATCGTCATCACGCTGGCCAATGACAAAAAACGCACCATCGGAACGCAACGACCCGAAGAACTCCTGACCGCGATCAGGGTGCTGGCGGAGCTGCCTCCGGATGAATCAGAGTTAAGTACGCTTCAGGGTGCCACTACTCGCGTCGAAGACGCGCAGTAGTGCTGTCAATTATCCAAGAAGACACCACTGCGCCCTGCGGGCGAGTGGTGGCACCCAGATAATGATTTCAGTACAGAAGAATCAGAGATCTTCCTTCACCGCGC
>DDGE01000055.1:0-7451 GCA_002337545.1 Phycisphaerales bacterium UBA1910
CGCGAAGGGCTCGAAGAGGGGACTGAACGCAGAGGGCGCGAAGGTCACGCAGAGGGCGCAGAGAAGAAATAGAGGGTTGGGTGCCCGTACTCGCGGCGCAGCCGCGCAGTGCGGCGGATTACTGATGGTATTGAGCTCCCTGCTTCACTTACGCAGCGATGAAGGAGGAACGGGAGATTCAAGAGAACCTGCTTTGCCCTGGCGGGTCAAAGCAGGGCACCCGGCTTCATATGTAATGTATTGCATATGGAGTAGCAGAGCTGTTACACTATGGCGCATGAATCTGAACACGAGCGGGGGCAGCGATGAAAAGGCGGGTTCAAGAGCGCGCTAAGGATATTGCGATCTATATTGTGTATTACGGTGCGATCTTCGTTGTGCTGTCTTTGCTCACAACATGCTTGAATATGTGCGTGAGCTCCGGCGGCGGGTCTGGGGGCAGCGGTGAGCCCTGGGACGGGCACGATCCGACTCAGTATGGGCCGTGGTAACTCCTGAGAGGGGATGGAGCCCAACTTGTGATCGGGAGTGACTTGAAGGATATTGAGTATGTCGATCCTGCTTGAGCAGGGCACGCGGCACCCGGCGTTGTAGAACGACTGCAACAGTATGAGATCGTTGTCGTACCGCTGTATATGAAATGGTTTTTTTGGATCGTTGTGGTGTTCCTTGCCTGTGTTGCAGGGAGCTTCTTTTTCGCAGCATCGAAGGGTGCATGGAAGCGGGAGATGCCTTTGGTTGATCCTGTCGGGGTGCGATCCGTTGCAGGAGGCGTGCTGGTACTTGAGGACGGGCGTGAGTTCCGTCCCGCGGGTGTGGAGCCGCGTGTTGATGTGGAGACATGGGATCAGTTTCTGCGTGTGAGCACGGCACAGGGGGTCGTCGTGGATCGGGCGCTCGGTGACGGATCGGCGGCGATACGCGTCGAGCCGCGTTTTTACAACTGGTGCGGGACGAGCAGCCGTCGCTGGCCGGGGAGTTATGTGCAGTGCGGGTTGGCTGTTTTGGCGGTTCGGTGTGGGTACGCCGATCCTGCACAGGAGCTTGGCGAACTGAGCGATCTGGAAGTACAACGACTTGAGGGCGCCATGGCCTTGCGGTTCGATGACGAACCGGTGCTGATCCATGATGAGCTCAACGCGTTCCGGTTTGACTCTCTTGTTTTTGAGCTTCAGGACTTGGATGGGTATGTTGAAGCTTTGACTGGTGTGGATCTGCCGTGAGAGAGTTTGGGGTTGAACGCGAAGATCGCGAAGGGCTCGAAGAGGGGCTGAACGCAGAGGACGCAGAGGAGAGAATGAGGGTTGGGTGCCCTGCTTGAGTCAGCGCTTCTGTCCGCCGAAGGCGGATGAAGCTGGAACGGGGGATTTGAGAGAACCTGCTCTTGCGGGTACGAGCCGGGCATCCTGTCGTGCACTCTGCCCAGCGAGATCGGATTACACCATTGCAACCGTGCGTTGGGTTCCTGTATACTTGCTCACAGAGGGGTTCACCAGGCGCAAGCGTTTTTGTCGCTCGTTGGGCTTCGCCCAAACGGAGGCATTGTTTATGCGCGATCAGCAACGGTCAGTCGGGTGTGTCGGATCCATGGTGGCGATGATGGCGATATCGGCTGGGATCTCCAGCACGATGGCGGCCGGCCCGGTCGAATACGAAATCGAAGCGTTGTACTCGGGTTTCCCGGGTCCGGATGATGACTTCGGATACAGCTTGGCGATCGAATGGCCTTATCTCGCGGTCGGCGCATTGATGGATGACATCGATGGCGAAAACTCCGGCGCGGTCTATGTGTACAACCTCGTCAGCCGCAACTTTCTTTATGCTCCGTTCGCGTCTGATGTTGGGCCCGGAGACCAACTCGGTTATTCCGTGGCTATTGACAATGGGTTTCTATATGCCACCTCGCGCAACGATGATGTCAATGGGGTCGAGAGTGCGGGGAGTGTGTATCTGTTTGACCTAGGACTCAACGGCCGTTTCATACGCCGCATCACAGCCGAGGTCCCTACCACGATCGGCTCGTATGGCGACAATGTCAGTGCGAGCGATGGGCTTGTGTTGGTTGGTGCGCCGCTCGCGCTTGTGGATGGGACTCAGTCCGGGGCGGTGTACGCGTATGACACCCAGTTTTTCAATCAGCTCTTAATCCTGACACCCACAGATGGAACACGGCTTGGGCGATACGGGACTTCTACTGCGATCAATAGCGACTTTGTGGTCGTCGGTTCGAGTCGAAACGACATCGGGGTTGGGATTGGTGAGTCGGGATCGGTCTATGTGTATGACTTTGTGAGCGGAAATCAGCTTCACAAGCTGACCCCGAACGACCCGCAGACCGGGTCCCAGTTTGGAACAACGGTTGCCATTCAGGGCGATCTTATCGCGATTGGCGCGCCCTTCACCAATGACCGCGGGCTGAACTCAGGTTCGGTGTATCTCTTTGATGCTGTGTCAGGGAATCAGATTGACAAGATCATCGCCGATGACACGGACGAAGTGGACTGGTTTGGGAGATCGATCGCGTTGAGTGACGATGTCCTCGTCATCGGTGCGCCATTCAGAGAAGAACCCGGCAATCTGATCGGCGCGGTGTACCTCTACGACATCAACACCCACGAGTTCATCGATAAGATTGTGAGCCCTACTGGTGGCACTGAAAGCCGATTTGGATTTGAGGTCGCTGCGGGTGATGGTGAGATCCTGACATCGAACTACAACCAGTTTGAGAACGGTCTGGAAACTGGTGCTGCGTACTTTATCGATGCCATCTGCCCTGCGGACATCAATGACGATGGCTCGCTCGATTTCTTTGATGTCTCGGACCTGATCAATACTCAGCCAGACTACAACGGGGACGGGGTTTTCAACTTCTTTGATGTGAGCGCGTTCCTCAGCGACTTCAATATGGGGTGTCCGTGAGGGATTCTGCGGGGAATCGCGCAACCAGAACCAAACAGTACACTTTGAGTGAGAGGGACCTTTGATGATGCACTTTGACCGGATCGGCGTACTCGCCGCGAGCGTTTTTCTTGCTGGGAGTACCAGCACAACCATGGCGCAGGTTGTCTATGACAGCACGCAGATACTGCCTTCAACCCCGGCCATCGGTGAGGACTTTGGGAGCAGCGTGGCCCTAGGACCCAACTACATGATTGTTGGTTCAGAGTTCTCCAGCGATCTTTTTTCGTTGTCGGGCGCGGTGTCGGTGTACTCCCGATCGACGGGGGCCTTTGTTCGCAAGCTTGTCCCTGCTGGCTTGTTGCCGAGTGATTTGCTTGGATCGAGTGTTGCGATTCAAGGCGATACCGTCGTTGTAGGAGCTCGTGTCGGAGGGGAAGCCTACCTGTTTAACGCCGCTTCGGGCAGTTTGCTCCGGACACTGCGACCGTCGGACGGCTCGAGTTCATCAAACTTTGGTATCTCGGTTGCGATCCATGGCGACCTTGTTCTTGTCGGAGCGGTTTCCTCTCCCAACCCAGACGGATCAACAGGAGGCGTATACGCCTACTCACTGAGCACACCGACAGACTTTGAGATCGTGCGGCTCGCTCCAGATTTGTTCATGGGCGATGATCGCTTCGGAGACAGCATTGCAATGAATGACGAGTACATCGTCATCAGCGCGGTCAATGATTCCAGCAATGACGCTGTGTATGTCTTCGATGTCGTTACGGGTGCACGATTGCATCGGCTTGAGCCAGATCCCTCGGCTGTAGATCCCAGCTTTGGGCGATCTGTAGCGATCATTGGGAACCTGATTGTGGTAGGTGCGAGCACCGACAATACGGAAGGGAATCAAGCGGGTGCCGTCTATCTATTCGACGCGAGTACAGGAGCGCAACTTCTGAAAATCGCACCACCGCAGTTAACCTCTTCAGATTTCTTTGGATCCAGTGTTGCGGTCAGCGGCAGTGTTCTCTTCGTGGGTGCTCCTGGCGATCAACTCACCGGATCGGTCTATGCGTTCGTTGGCTCAGAGCTGGAACTCTTTGATATTCTCCGTCCCCCGGAGGTTAACGGGTTCGACTTCTTTGGAACGAGCATGTCGAGCGATGGTTCTGAGGTTCTTGTTGGTGCCCCAGAATCCGCCCCCGAACTTGGTGCGGCGTATCTTCTCTTCCCGAGGTGTGCAGCGGATCTCAACAATGACGGCTCGGTGGACTTCTTCGATGTCTCAACCTTCATTGGTGAAATGATCGACTTCAACGAAGATGGGATATTCAACTTCTTTGATGTCAGCGCGTTCCTCAACGCGTACAACACAAGCTGCCCGTGAGCGAATATTGATCAACTCATCGACTCAACAAACGCCTTGAAGCGGTCCATTCCCGCGTTGATCTGGTCTTCGGAGCAGGCGAAGGAGATGCGGAGATGGTTGCCGGAGATGCCGCCGAAGTCTTCGCCGGGGACGAAGGCGATGTGGGCTTCTTCGAGCATGGCTTCGCACAAGGTCGTCGCGCTGGTGACCTTGGTGCCCTTGGCGCTGGTCTTGCCGAAGAGGGCTGAGACATCGGGGAAGACATAGAAGGCGCCGGTGGGTGTTGGGCATGTGACGCCGGGGATCTCGCTGAGGCGGGACATGATGAGGTCGGCGCGTTTGGCGAAGGCCTGTCGCATCTTTTCGACTTCTGCGTCGACCTGCGGGTTGGTGAGGGCCTCGCGGATGGCGGGGTAGTTGAAGCTGGTGATGTTGGTGGTCATCTGGCCTTGGAGCTTGCCCATGGCCTTGATGAGGTTCTTGCCGAAGTCGCCGGGCATGGCGGCGTAGCCGATGCGCCAGCCGGTCATGGCGTAGGCCTTGGACATGCCGTTGATGGTGATGACGCGCTCGGCGATCTCGGGGATGGAGCCGATGGAGAAGTGGGCGTGCTCGCCGTAGACGATCTTTTCGTAGATCTCGTCGGTGAGGACGACGAGCTGGGGTGCTCGCTCGAAGCCCTCTTTGATGACCTTGGCGAGGTCACGCAGATCCTGCTCGGAGTACATGGTGCCGCAGGGGTTGGATGGTGAGTTGAGGATGAGGACGCGTGAGCGTGGGTTGATGGCGTCCTGGAGTTGAGCGGGGCTGATTCGGAAGTCGGTGTCGGGTCCTGCGACGACCTCGCGGACGACGCCGCCGGCGAGTTCGCAGACGGGGCGGTAGGAGACCCAGGCGGGTGTTGGGAGGATCATTTCCCACGGGTCTTCGCCGAGTTGGGGCGGGTCGAAGAGGCACTGCATGGCGTTGTAGAGGACATGCTTGCCGCCGACGCCGATGGCGACATGTTCGCCGGTGAGGCCGGGGATGTTGTTCTCGCGCGTGAGCTTGTCTGCGATGCACTGGCGTGTGGGCATGTCGCCGAGTGTCGGGGTGTATTTGGTCTGGCCGTCGTTGAGGGCCTTGATGGCGGCGTCTTTGATGACCTGGGGTGTGTCGAAGTCGGGCTCGCCGGCGGCGAAGCCGAGCACATCGATACCGTCGGCCTTCATGGCCTTGGCCTTGTTGTTGAGTGCGACGGTGATGGAGGGCTTGAGCTCGTTGACGCGGCGGGCGAGGTCGAGGGTGGTGGACTGGTTTGTCGTCTGGGTGGGCATGGTCATCTCCTGGCGGGTGGGATCGGGGAATCCTAGCAACACGCCAATGAAAAACCGGCCTTGATGGGCCGGTGGAGGATGGATCGGTTGGGCCGCGCTGCGTTGCTGCGTGGGGCGTATGGGTCCCTGCGGGCTCAGTCGTCTGAGATGTAGCTTCCCTGGCGGGCGTTCTGGTCGAGGGGGACGCCTCTGTAGCGGCGTGGTTCGACGGGGACCCAGTCGCGGCTGGGGTCGTTGAACTCGATCGGGTCGGGGTCTTCGGCGGGGTAATCGATGCCGTCGCGGATGGAGACCTTGAGGAGGCGTGCGTCTGGGCTCGGGACGGCCATCTTGTTTGTGAGATCGGCGCGGCGCTTGTCCTTGTCGTAGATGGCCCACTGCATGATGTCGGGCCGACGGTTTGTGCCTTCCATCGCCTGATTTTCGAGGAAGCGTACGGTGACCTTTTGGCCGACCGGGACATCAACGGTCCAGAGTGGCTCGTTGTCTCGGAAGTCGTAGAGCGTGACGGTGAGCGGCTCGAACGGCGTTGAGATGTATGTAAAGGTGTCGTCCGAACGCATGTTGCCGCCCGGAGAGTTGGTGAACATCTGCTTGAAACAGCCTCCCAGGAGTGCGGTCCCGAGGGTTCCCCCGATCAGGGTCAGGGTGAGCATTGTGCGTCGGCGTGCGTGGATCGGCATATTCGGGTCTCTCCGGCGGGGCGTTATGCCCTCGCTGCAGTATAGCGTGATCAGTTCTATCCGGGCAAAATCCCGGTTCTGTGCGTTCTATCGGTACAATCGGGTACGGATGACCACCAAACTCGGTTCACAATCCTTTCAAACTTGAGATCATTGCGCCCATGACACTCCCATACCGCATCGGACACGGATACGACCTGCATCGACTCGAACCCAATGGCGAGCACGGGCCCGGGCGTCCGTTCATCCTTGGTGGCGTGGAGATTGAGCACGATCGGGGCCCGGTGGCCCACTCGGACGGGGATGCGTTGCTGCATGCGATCACGGATGCGTTGCTGGGGGCGATCGGGGCTCCTGATATCGGGCAGCTCTTCCCGAACGATGACCCTCGCAATGAGTCTGTGGACTCTCGTGTGTTTCTGCGTGCTGCGGCCGGGCGGGTGAAGGACGCGGGCTACGAGATTGGGAATCTCGATGCAACGATCATCTGTGAACGCCCCAAGCTGAGTGCTCACAAGGACTTGATGCGACAGAACATTGCCGCGGGGCTTGATTTGCACCCGGATCGGGTGAACCTGAAGGGGAAGACGCACGAACAGGTTGATGCGGTCGGACGCAACGAAGCCGTGGAGGTGCATTGCGTGGTGCTGCTTGTGCGAACGGAGGACTAGGTGCCCCGATCGAGGGTGATGCTCAACCGATTCAGACGCGGATTCCACCTCGTTCGGGATGTGGTGCTGATCGTCTCGATCGGTGTTGGGATGTTGTACCTGATCCGATTGATCGAGTGCCGATCGAAACTCCCGGATGCTCGTGTGGTTGCGCTGGTGTACGACCAATCGACGGATGGATTCACGATCGAGACCGAGCCCATCCCCTGGTGGTCCGTGCGTGATCTGTCACCCAGGATCGAGATCCGCACCATTGGCAGCGAGGGCGAGCACGACGGGCTCTATCCGCACCCGAGGTTCCGATCGCGCGAGATTGTTGATTACCCGGATCCGACGATGGACCAGTTCTGGCCGGGGTACATCCTGAGCAAGGATCTCCCGGAAGGGAAGGCGCTGAGTCCTACGAGGGAATGGGAGATGGTGAGCGCGATCCGATGGCGCGACGGGCGATGGGATCTTGAGTACGAAACGGTTCACCTGAACAACACGGATGTGCATCGACCGATCCGAGTGGCGCAGTACC
>DDGE01000055.1:7658-14696 GCA_002337545.1 Phycisphaerales bacterium UBA1910
GACCCGCCGGGGAACTGGTTCTCGTAGAGGGTGTCGATGAGGGCTTCGCGCCAGTTTGTGCCGTTGATCTCATCTTCGCCGAGTGCATCGAGCGCTCTTGCCATGGTGCAGAGGTAGTAGTAATAGCCCTGCATGCCCATGCCGGGGTTTTCTTCGAGGACGAAGTTGGTCTCGATCCATTTGCGTGCTTCGGAGATGCGTGGATCGTCGGCTTTGATGTTTGCGTACAGCAGGGATTTAAACCCTGCGTAGGTCATCGATCCGTATGCGCGGAGTCGGACGATCTCGGTGCCGTCTTCGCGTGTTTCGGTGGTAGTGCCTGCCTGTGATTGGCCCGCGAGCCCGTCGACGGATTCGATGTTGGGCACGGTTGCGTAGATGAACCCGCCCTGATCTGAGTCATCGGCGTAGGGCATGTCGTTGATGGCGTCGTTCATCTGTACACGGTTGAGGAAGACGAGTGCTCGTTGATAGGCCGCGTCGTTGGTCGAGGTGCCGGTGTCGTGGAGCGCTTGGATGAAGAAGCTCAGGTTGGAGAGATCCGGGCGTCCGTGCTTGCCGTACCCGACGCCGCCGTAGTACGGGTGGTTGATGTCGATGGACTCTTCGAACCCGGGGTCCTCGGGGTTGTTGTTGTTGAAGTCTCCGTACTGGAGGGTCTTGAGGAACTCTCGTCCGGCGAGCATCCCCTGGAGGGCTTCGGGCTTGTTGACGAGCGCGAGCGCGGAGAGACAGATCGCGGTGTTGTAGCTGGGGAGGATGTCTTTGTAGAACCCGCCGTCGGGCTGCTGGTGTTTGAGGATGTATCGCGTAGCGGTTACAACGGTGGGATGGCGTTCGTCGATGCGTGGGTCGAGCATGAAACCAGTGACGACGAGCCCGGTGATCGCGGGCAGGGTCTGCACATCCGGATCGTCATCGAACCCATAGGTCATTGGGTTCTGTCGCGATTCGAGGTAGCTCATTGCGCGATCCGCGATGAGTTCCGCTTTGCGTTGGTGCTCGGGGCTGATTGATTGGGCGAGGGCCATCGGCGCGAGGATGACCATTGCTGCACACATCACGATTGCGTTTCGTTTCATCTCGTCTCCCGTCGGTTTCTCAACTCGGATTCGGCGTGTTCATGAGCACCGATGCACCGGTTACTGCTGCGGTTTCGATCCGCATGACGAGCATACCAAAGCGGCACACACGCACACCTGAGTTTACGATCAGTTCGCGTTCGGTATTGCTCCAGCCGCCCTCGGGGCCGACGATCAGTGTCGGGTTTGTGCTCAGCTTGTCTTCGGGCCCCCAGACCTCGCCGGAAGCGTCCGCGACGATTGCGCCTGGGTTTTCGATCGCGTCGTTGAGGGCGATGGGGTCGCCGATCTCCATGCGCCATGCGCGTCGAGATTGCTTCATTGCCTCTTCGACGATCCGCTCGAGCTTTTCGGGGCGGTAGTTGTCGGGCTTCCGCTGGGCGTGCTCGCAGAGCAGGGGGTGGAAGGCGGATACCCCGATCTGGGTGAGTTGATCGATCATTCGGTCGAGGCGATCGCCCTTGGGGAGTGCGGCGTACACCGAGAGGGCGGGGCGGATGGGATCGACCACTTCGACGGACTGCAACCCGATATTCAGCAGGGGTTTGGATCTTGAACCGGCAATCTCGTCGAGTGTGCCGATCGCGAATCGTCCGCACCCATCGAGGACCCCCACCGTTTCTCCGGTGCGCAGGCGTTTCACCCTGACCGCGTGGTGGGCTTCGTCGGCTCCGATTTCGAGTGCATCGCCTGCCCGAGCGGACGCAAGGTCCGAGAACATCACGCAATGGGCGATCGGGGCTTCATGGTGCATGATCGAGGATAGGCGCGAAGGGTCGGCGGGCGTTTGAGAAGACGGTTGGGAGAAAACGGCCGATAGCCCTTGAGAAAGCGGGCGATTCACCCGATGATCGCGTCAGATTGAGCACGGAAGACTCCCATCTAGAGGGCTCGGACTTTGACGACGCCATTGACTCGCTGCTGAGCGGGGAGGAATCCGCGCGTCCGGCTGAGGAGTCGGAGGGCGCTGATGTCGCAGATCCAGAGACGGATGGTGACGCTGATTCGCAGGCGTTGAGTAACGAGACACTCGAGGCGATCGATTCTGTCGAGCGGAATGCTCAGGCGTTGATCGAGGACGCGATCGAGACGCTGCTCGACGATGAGCCCGAATCCCCATCGGGTGGTGATGTTGAAGCCGAGGACGGATCGTCCGAAGATGCGATCGAAGAACCACCGGTTGATGATGTTTCCGCGGTGCGTGAGGAGGCGAGCGAATCTGCGATCAGCGCAGAGGACCTGGAATCACAGCTCGATGCGATCGAGCAGGGCGTGATTTCGGAACCGATCGTGGACGAGGAGCTTGAAGCACTCGCTCAGGAAGTGGACTCGCTCGACACGAAGACTGAAGCCGCCGACGAAATCGAAGAGATCGCACAGTCTCTGGATGAGTTGGATCCGAAGGACGAAGATGCGTCCGAAACCGAGGAGCCAGTCGCCGACTCGGCTGAGAATGAACACCTTGCGGACGAAGCGGTCGAAGATGTTGCGTCCATGGACGCGGATGAGCTGCTGAGCAGTGTCGCTGATGAACTTGTCAACGCGTCGGACGAATCTACCCCGGAGCCGGACGCGGCTGTCGATGAAGATGAGCAGGGTGCCCAAGGCGCTGTTTCCGATTCGAGTGATGGAGTGGATGCGGCGCCGGGCGAAGCAACTGACGATTCGGCGACGGCTGAGAGCGTGTTTGAAGAAACAGACTCATTTACCGCGGCGATCGATGAGCTGATGGGAGAATCATCCAGCGGTTCTTCTGTGAACAGCGGCGATGCGCCGGAACCCGATCCGGGCGTTGATGCCGCTGACTCGGAATCTGTGGATACCGCATCGACGCTGGCGGATCTGGACGCGGCACTGGCGGGGATCGGCGACGATATTCTCAGCGGTGATTTCGAAACACCGGAGGGTGACCTCATCGGTTCGGATGCTTTGGGCAGCAACGATGCAACATCGATCCTGGACCAGCTCGATCTTGGTGAGCTTGATCTTGATTCGAACGCGGTATCGCCGAGCGAAGAGCAGAAGGCTCCTGCAGAACCGGCGTCATCCCCTCAAGCCGCGGAGGTAGCGGCGGAGCCCGAGCCGGCCACCGTCCCTGCGATTCCTCCGGCACCCACGCCCGCGAGTTCGACGCCGGAGCCGACTCCCGTCGCGGCTTCGATGATTGCGTCGAAAGAACAAGAGAACTATGACGCGCCGATTTCCGAAGTAGAATCGATCTGGCAGACCGCTCGTCGTGTGCTTGTCCGTGCTGGAAGAGTCGCATGGAAGGAAGGGCGCGAGCGGGCGATCCCGTTTGGTGCCAAACTTGTCGTGCTTGTGAATAAACCCGTGCGTGATCGGCCCGCGGTTGTGCGCGATTCGATTGGGTATGTTGCGCTCTGGACGACGCTGCTTGCGATGATCCTCTGGGTTTATCTCGGGTTCGTGCGTGCGACCCCGACGCCAACGCCGACGGAAGCGCCGACCCGGATGCTCGCCCCCGGCGAGGATACGGATCCACTCCGCAACGCGAGTGTCAGCCCTTGATCAGTCCTTGAGTTCGACTTCCTGCAGGGACGCACGCCATTGTGCGTCGAGCTGATCGAAAGGAAGACCGAGGGCTGCGCGTGATGCCTGGTCGAGCGTGTTGGCGTGGCCGAGTTGGATGAACCAGGCGTTGCGGGCATCTTTGCCGAATGTGCGATCGATGTAGTCGATCATCGACCAGCCCTGCAGGTAGACATGCATGCCGTGGTTGATTGCCTCACCCTTGAAATCTGCGAGCAGATCCCAATCGCGCAGGTTGTCTGTCTGTGCGAGGCTTGCGATGCGTTGGTTTTTGCGATCCCATGAATCCCGGAACAACCCGGCAGCGACTTCGGCGATGCCTTCGAGTGTCCACCATGGCGCGAGGTTGATCTGCGGGCCGTACTCGAAGCTGACGGCGTGGCCGATCTCGTGGGCGAGGAGCGGATCGAGGCGGTCCTGCTTCATTTTATCGCGACCGAGGATCTTGATGGACTCGCCGGGCTCGTTCCAGCCGGAGATCCCGGCGGTGTAGGACGGGTAGATCGATGCCTGGAGCTCACGCATCTTTGGATAGATCTTGACGACGACCTCGTGGAGATCGCCGCCGTTTGGATCGATTCCCATGTCCTTTGCGATTGCGTCGCGGAGGACCGGGACGCGTTCGCTCGCCATGTTTGCGATGTCGGCGTGTTCGTCGTCGCAGTAGATCCGCACGCCCGGGGTGTCGGTGATCGCGATGTCCCATGCGCGCCCGATGAAATGCCATTGCCCGTGCGGGGTGCCGATGGGGGCGAAGCGTGCGGGCATGTCGTAGCGTCGGGGATTGTCCTCGCTGGGAACCTGCCATGTGTAGACGATGGGGGCGATGATCGAGCCGTCGTTTTCGAGGAGGATCTCGGTGTTCGGGTCGATCGCGATACGCAGGTCCTGCACGGGGGCGACGGAGAGTTCCGCGAACCAGGCGCGGTGTTCTGTCGCGAGGACCGGATCGCTCGGGTTGATCTGGGCCATGTATGCGCCCGAATCGAGGCGCTCGATCGCGGACTGCATGGACGCGACCACCTCGCTGACGCGGACCGCCTCGATGGCGTTGTCGGGGAGGGGTGTCCCCGCCCACAGGAGCGGCGCAGCGATCGCGATGCAGATCGATCCGAGCAGTCGCATCAGAACTCCGCCTGTCGGGGGGCGCGGGGGAAGGGGATGACATCGCGGATGTTCTGCATGCCGGTGCAGAACTGGATGAGTCGCTCGAAGCCGAGCCCGTAGCCGGCGTGGGGAACGGTGCCGTACTTGCGGAGGTCGCGGTACCACCAGTAGTCGTCCTTGATGAGTCCCATCTCGTCGATGCGTTGATCGAGGACATCGAGTCGTTCTTCGCGCTGGGAGCCGCCGACGAGTTCGCCGACGCCGGGGACGAGGATATCGACCGCGGCGACGGTGTCGGCTGGTGCGCCGTCGGTGCCGGGGTCGTTGAGGCGCATGTAGAAGGCCTTGATGTCCTTGGGGTAGTTGATGACGGCGACGGGCTGCTTGAAGTGCTTCTCGGTGAGATAGCGTTCGTGCTCTGACTGCATGTCGGAGCCCCACTTCACCTCGTAGTCGAACTTCTCGCCGCACTCTTCGAGGATCTTGATGGCGTCGGTGTAGGTGATGGTCTTGACCGGTGCGTCGGCGATCATTTTGAGGCGATCGATGATGCCCTTTTCGATCCGCAGGTCGAAGAACTTGAGGTCGTCCTCGCGGCGGGTGAGCAGGTCGGATGCGCAGCGTCGGAGCATGCCCGAGGCGAGCTCGATGTTGTCGTGGAGGTCTGCGAAGGCGATCTCGGGCTCGATCATCCAGAACTCGGCGAGGTGGCGCGAGGTGTTGGAGTTTTCGGCGCGGAAGGTCGGGCCGAAGGTGTAGACGCGGCTGAGCGAGCAGGCGTAGGTCTCGACATTGAGCTGGCCTGAGACGGTGAGGTGTGATTCCTTGCCGAAGAAGTCGCTGGAGAAATCGACCTCGCCGTCTTCAGTCTTGGGGATGTTGCAGAAGTCGAGTGTGGACACACGGAACATCTCGCCCGCGCCCTCACAGTCGGAGCCGGTGATGATGGGCGTGTGGACCCAGTAGTAGTCCAGCTCGTCCATGTAGTTGTGGACGGACATCGCGAGCGCGTGGCGTACGCGGGCGACGGCACCGAAGGTGTTGGTGCGGGTCCGCAGGTGTGCGACCTCGCGGAGGTATTCGAAGCTGTGCCGCTTGTTGCTTGTGGGGTAGGTATCGGGATCCTCGACCCAGCCGACGACTTTGATTTCGGTTGCCTGGATCTCGACGGACTGGCCCTTGCCCTGCGATTCGACGAGCTCGCCGGTGATCTCGACGGAGCAGCCGGTGTTGAGCTTTGCGACCTCGTCGTAGTTTGAGAGGTCGTGGCGAGCGACTGCCTGGATTGGGTCGAAGCATGTGCCGTCGTGGACGGCGATGAACGACAACCCGCCGTCGGCTTTGGAGTCGCGTTTGGTGCGTACCCATCCTTTGACCGTGATGGTCTGTCCGGGGTCGGATTTGAACGCGTCTTTGATCTTCATCCACGACATGAGAAACTCCCTGAAAAACAACCCTGCCGAGTGATTCGGCAGGGTTGAATACTAGTGCGTTTGGCGTGTCCGATTTGGGCAGAATCGCTCGAAGTGGCTGATTACTTGTCGTTGAGGAATCCCCAGTTGGCCGCCTCGGGGTCGGCGTTCATCTGGAGGTAGTACTGGGTGCCGCTCTCGCGGACCGAGTAGTAGATGTCGTCGGCGGTGAAATCGCCCGGTTCTTCCTCGAACTCTGATTTGCCGGCGCTTGCGTTGAAGAGGCGTGCGACGCCGTCGATATAGAGGATGTGTCCCTGATCCTGATGTCGCTCGGTGATCTGATCGAGTCGTGCCCAGTCCCCGTCGTTGTACTCATCGTGGGCGTTGTAGAACTGGGTGTGTTCTTCGACAAAGATGGGGAGTTTCTCGAAGTAACCGGCGTTGCTGACGAAGTTTTCCGCGGAGTAGTACTGGCTGCTGGTGCCCGAGAACCCTGTTGTTCGATCGAGATAGGCGAATGTGTTGATATAGCCCTTGTACATTTTGGCGCCCTGAACGCCTCGTACGAGTGAGTAATCGAAGTCGACCCCGACATCTTTGTATTCGCCGAAGAGGTCTGAGTACTGCTGATCATCGCCTGTTGAGGTTGCTGCCTGGCGGTTATTCTTTGGGCACGCGAGTACTTCGTCCGCGTCGTTGACATAGTCAAAGATTGCGCCGCG
This sequence comes from Phycisphaerales bacterium UBA1910, assembly GCA_002337545.1. GTDB lineage: Bacteria > Planctomycetota > Phycisphaerae > Phycisphaerales > UBA1924 > UBA1924. The sequence goes on from DDGE01000055.1 coordinate 14,535, forward strand.
TTCCCACTTGTCTGGCGCGACTTCGACCTTGACCCATTCGCTTCTTGGCCAGATGCGGTCTTTGTGGTCGTGTGCGTACATGGCCGTCGCCTGGCCGATCGATCGGAGCTGGACGGCGCACATTGTTGTCTTTGCCGTCTCTCGCACCGCACCGAGCGCGGG
>DDGE01000055.1:14932-46677 GCA_002337545.1 Phycisphaerales bacterium UBA1910
TTGTTGGATTGAGGATTTCGTTGCATGGCGTTGCCCATCCTGTGGATTGAGTGAAGTGCCGATAACGACTGAGCGTAACAGTTACATTTTAACGAAAGCACCTTCCTCCCGCAATCGTGAAACGGAGAATCTGTGCCAGAAACCGAGTCATTGTGCTGAAAACGCCGCTGGATGACCAGAAAGGGGCTTGTTGGTTTCCGATTGGTCGGTCTGGGTCCTATCCTTGCTCTTATGGCTCGAGCGACTGAAATTGACCCCATTTGCCCGCTGGGACTGACTCTGGAGCAGTATCAGGCGGCGTGCGCGCTCGAGGGAGTCGGCCCTGGGCGTGCGAAATCGGCGTATCACGCCGTGTTCCGTGACGGGTCTTCGCATGATGCCCCCGCGAAGATCGTCGTCCCCGAGATCGTGAAGCGTCACGAAGAGCTTGTGGATGAAGGGGTTACGATCAAGTTCGTCCAGCGCCTGCCCAACCCGAACCATCGGCTGGCGGACAAGGGGATCGACTTCGACGATATCGAGTCCGTCATCATCCCGATGCTCGGGCGATCCGGGCGCAAGACCCACACGCTGTGCGTGAGCTCGCAGGTCGGGTGCGCGATGGGATGTGATTTCTGCGAGACCGCCCAGATGGGGTTGATGCGATCACTGCGGGCCGATGAGATCGTGCAGCAATGGTGGACGGCTGAGTTTGTGGAGGGGATCCACATCGACAACATCGTGTTCATGGGCATGGGCGAGCCGATGGACAACCTCGACGAGGTGCTCAAGGCGATCGCGTGCCTGACGGATCATCACGGTGCGCGTGTGCCCATGAGCGCGATCACGATCAGCACGGTCGGCCGCGTGGATGGTTTGCGCCGCATCGAGCAGCAGGTCCAGCAACCCGGGTGGGGCAAGCTCGGGCTCGCGCTCTCGCTCAACGCGCCCAACGACGAGATCCGTTCGGAGCTGATGCCGATCAATCGCAAGTGGGATATGGCGGAGCTTCAGCAGGTGCTGATCGATCTGCGTGAGGTTCGGGGCGGTCGCAAGATCATGATCGAGTATGTGCTGATCCCCGGTGTGAACGCGGAGCTTGAGCACGCGGATCAGCTCGCGGCGTGGATGGCACCCTTCATCCGTAACCACGATCGCGAGAAACACAAGGGGCACGGTGGCTTGCTCAATGTGATTCCCTATAACCCGCGCCGCGACTCGCCTTGGCCCGCCCCCACGCAGGATCAGGTTGATGCGTTCGTGTTGCGTCTGATGGAGCACGGTGTGTTCGTGAATCGACGGCGCACGAAGGGGCGTGATACGATGGCTGCGTGCGGGCAGTTGGGCACGGCGGAGATCCGGAAGCGAAATCTTGTGCCGTTGACGACCAATCAGACACACAATGCCTGAAACCCCATCGACCAATGAGCGGCACACCCAACGCGTGAAGCGCGGGTTCGTGCGATCTCATTTCAAATGGTTTGTCGGGATTTATTTGTTCCTGCTGCTCGCGTCGAATATCACGGATTGGCAGATGGACGAGGCGCGGATCGTGTGGGGGAACATGTTCCTCGACAAACACGATGCGCCGACATTTGAAGTGGATACGACGGGGCTGGCGGTGAATGTGAACCCGCTGCCCTATCGGGTGGTGATCGAGGGCGATCCGGATTCCACACTCCCGCCGGTGCTTCTGCTGCACGGCTCGCCGGGCGCGGCGTACGGGTTCGAGAAGTTCGCACCCAAGCTCAGCGAGCACGGGCGACGCGTCATCTATCTGGATCTCCCGGGGTTCGCATCGCAGAACGAGCCGTGGTCGCGCGGGAGCGTGTTTGAGGATTACGGATCAGATACTTACGCGGCCATTCTCTGGCGTTTGCTCGAGGCGATGGGTGACGAGCAGCGCGTGCACATCGTGGGATGGTCCAACAGCGGCGCGGTCGGGCTCCGCATGATCGAGCAGCACCCGGATCGGGTCGCGACCCTCACGATGCTCGCGGCGGTTGGTGCCCAAGAGAACGAGGGCACGGGCTCGTACGCGTTCGAGCACTTCAAGTACAAAGTCGGGCGTCTGGTGCTCGATCATGGCTCGCACCTGTACCCGCACTTTGGGGCGCTGGGGCCGATGGGCGAGCGGAACGCGTTTCTGCGATTCTTCGATGATACGGATCAGCGTGATCTGGGTGCGTTGATGGAATCGATCGATACCCCCACCATGATCATGCACGGGCGGCACGACTTTCTCATCGCGGATCGGGCCGCGGAGGATCACTATCGGCGGATGAAGAGTGCCAAGCTGGTGATGCTCGATGCGATGCATTTCATCCCGATGATGGACTCGGAGAGCACACTCGCGGCGGGGTATCTCAACCCGTTCTTTGATCGGCATGATTTGCCGGGCGTTGAACCCGAGACCGATTATGTTGATCTCGCGCCTGTGCCGACGAGGACAGGAGTCGATTACTGGATTCATCAGTTAGGGAGCATCATTGAACAGCATGCGCCTTGGTGGGGTGTGCTCATTGCGTTCTCGATCTTCATCCGATTCCAACCCAGATACGGCGTCGTGCTCGTCACGCTGCTTGTCGCGATGATGGCGGTGGATTTCGCGGTCGCCCTTCTCGCCATCCTCATCGGGCGCACCTGGTGGTTGAGCACGCCCGCGATCTTGACTGAGCCCTCCCGCTCGCTCGATCGACCATGGACGCTTCTCGGGTGGGTTCGATCGCTCCTGTTTTTTCTCCCCGCCTTTGCGATTGGGATAGCGGGGGCAACGCTCACGCTGGATCTCACGCACAGGTTTGGCCTCCTCGGTTTGCTGGTGGGTGTAGGCATCACAACACTTTCGTTGATTCTGATTCGGCTTGGGGTCACTTGGGAGGGCCGCCAACGCATAAAGGGTTTTATCCAGCGCCTCACCAACCACGAGTACTACCCGAGCGGGGTGCTCTATCTGACGACACTGCTCGCTGCGTGTGGACGGATCGCATCGGGGAAGGGGCTTCGATCTTTGACGGCGGTCAACCCCGGGTACTCGCGTGACGGTGGGCTTAAGGAGGAACGCAAGTCCGAGCTTGATGCGCGATTCCCGGATGATCCGAGCGTGCTGCGGTGTGTGCTCATTGGGCCCGATCGTGATCCGCATCGGCGGGCCGCGTACGCGGGCGAGTGCATCTCCACGAACCCGCTGCTGGGCGGGTACCCGATCATCGCGAAACCCGATCAGGGTGCACGCGGCGAGGGCGTGCGGATCATCCGCGACCACGACGAGCTCACTCAGTACTGCGCCGAACAGGGCGAGGCGTTTGTTTTGCAGCGGTATCACCCGGGCCCGATCGAGGTTGGGATCCTCTGGATCCGTCACGCGGGCACGATCGTTGAACCCAAGAAGCCCGCGGGGTTCATCTACGCGATCAACAAGAAGGAGTTCCCCGAAGTCGTCGGCGACGGGAAACGATCGTTGCGACAGTTGATCCTCAACCATCCCCGACATCGGGCGCAGGCGCGGATGTTCGTCGAGCGGCTGCGTGAGCAGCAGCACCTGATCCCCGAAGAAGGCGAGCGTGTGACGCTCGGGTCATTCGGGAACCACGCCCAGGGCGCGATGTTTACGGACGGCGCAGAGCTCATCACCCCGGATCTGAGCGCGAAGATCGATTCGATCGCGGACGGGTTCCGCGATGAAAAGGGGCGTGGGTTCGATATTGGGCGGTTCGATGTGCGCTGCTCTTCATATGAAGCGCTCATGAGCGGCGAGGACCTTGGGATCGTCGAGCTCAACGGGTTGACGAGCGAGCCGACGAATTTGTACGACCCTGATCGATCGCTCTGGTGGGCGTGGTCGACCCTGCTCGGGTACTGGCGGCATGTGGAAACGCTCGCGGACGCGCGGATCGCGGACGGATCGGGTGAGCCGATCTCGAAGAAGGAAGCGTGGGATCTGTTTAACGATTTCCTGCGAGCGATGTCGCGGTAGTCGGTTTAATCGTCGAACTCGTCGAACGCGCCCTTCTCGGCCTGCTCGTCGAGGTACTTCTGGAAATCGCCCATCTTGTACGAGATGAAGCAGAACGCGTGGTGCAGCGTCAGCCATTCGATGTCGGACTTGTCCTCTGGGATGTCCTTACGGATCTGATTGAACTCTGCGAGGATCGTCTCAGCTTTCATGGGAACTCCTGTTGATGCCTGCTCAGGAGGATCGTAGCGCGCCCATCGCCTTGTTTGAGCCGAGTGCCCCGAGGTACGCGCAGGATTGCACGAGCACAATGCTCGGGCCGATCGGCCAGTGGGATGCGTCGCCGATCACGAAGCCTATGACCGTTCCGCCCAATGCGATGGCGAGAGACCAGATCATCACGACGCGCAATCGTGAGCTCAGGTGCAGTGCTGCGGCGCCGGGGAGCACGAGGATTGCCGCGGCGAGGATGACCCCCACGACCTGCATTGACATGACGACGGCGAGCGCGAGCAGGATGAGCAGGAGGTTCCCGGTGCGGTACTCGCGCACGCCGTAGGCGGCGCAGACGGGCTCGTCGAAGCTCCAGAAAACGAGCTTGTGGCGGAACCACCACAGTGCGGTGAGAATCAGAGCGCCCGCGACCAGTGTGGCCCAGACCATGTTCCAGTTCGCGTCGAGGATATTGCCGAAGAGGATCTCCTCGATGACATGGTGCTCGTCGGCGTGGGCGCCGTGGGCGTGCCCGTGATCGTCGTGGTCGTGCCTGGATTCCGCGATGTTGAAGAGGATGAAGCCGAGGGCCATGGATGCGCTCAGGACGATGCCGATGGCGGTATCTATGCGTCCCCTGTTCGATCGTCCCAGCGCGGCGATCACCAATGCCGCACCGATGCTGAAGGAGAGGATGATGATCGATTGCATGACACTGTCGGTCACGCTTGATCCTGCGAACCCCAGGACGAGCGCGACACCCACGCCGCCGAACGCGGCGTGTGAGACGCCTTGGCCGATGAAAGCGAGGCGTTTGAGGACGACGAAGACGCTCAGGGGTGCGCCGATGAGGGCGATGCCCAACCCCGCGAGCAGGGCGGGGAGATGATCTGCGTGGAAGATGCTCATGATGCGTCCCCCTTGTGGTCGTGCCCGCAATCATGGTGGTGTGCGTGGGCGGGGTCGTCGCAGTCATCCGCGGCGTGGGCGTCGATGTGGACGGCGCCGAGGATTGGTTCGATATCGTGTGCGAAGACCTGCGCGAGCACCGCGGGGGTGAGCCCGTCGGGTGTGTCGTGGAAGTGGAGCGTGCGGCTCAGACAGGCGACGCGATCCGCGACCGCGACGAGTGCACGCATGTCGTGCGTGACGACGATAGTCGTGAGTCCGAGTTCGTCGCTGATCGTGTCGATGAGTGATGAGAAGCGTTGCTGGCCCGCGATGTCGACGCCGAGCGTTGGTTCGTCGAGGACGAGCAGTTTGGGGCGAGTGGAGATCGCGCGGGCGATCATGGTGCGTTGGAGCTGCCCGCCCGAGAGCGCCCCGATGCGGCGATCGCGGAGCTGGTCGACCTCGAGCAGTTCGATGGCGCGATCGATCGACGCCTGATCTTCATCGCTGAGCTTTTGCCAGGGCTTGAGCTTGGCACGGAGGGGCATGGCGATGACTTGCTCGACACTCAGCGGCCAATCCAAGTCTGCGCCGATGCGTTGTGGGAGGTATCCGATCAGCCCCTTGCGTCTTGCCTGAGTGGGTCTGTGTCCGAACACACTGATCTCACCCGCGTTGGGTTCGAGGATTCCAAGGATGAGCTTGATGAGCGTGGACTTGCCGCCGCCGTTGGGACCGAGGATCCCGAGACGGGTGTTGGGTTGGACCCGCATGGTGATATCGCTGAGGACCTCGATGCCCTGTTCTCCCACGCCTGAGGGTGGGTACCTGAATGCGACATCGCGTATATCGACCGCGGGGAGTTGGTTTTGATCGGGTTCGTTCATTGGGATTTATTATTGAGAATGAGTTCTCATTTGTCGAGAACCGGATTCAAAATCATGTTTCCGCCCTGCCTGGAACGCGACAAACGCGGTTTTCCGTCTATGATTTGGACCCGATGGGGCGGTAGCTCAGTTGGTAGAGCGCATCGTTCGCAATGATGAGGTCAGGAGTTCGAATCTCCTTCGCTCCACTTTCCCATCGATTCACTCAGTTTTCGGGTGGCACCTGCACCCAGAACCAGCCACGGAGATCACCCGGGGCGAATCCTGTTGCGCGGTCATCCGGGTAGCGTTGATCGATGGCTTCACGGACGGGGGCCGGGACCTGCTCGTTTGAGCCGTGGCACACGATGCACGCGCCCTCGAGGATGATCGGGTAGGCGAACGCGAGCGTCCCTTCCCCATCGGCGAAGGCATGGGGCGTGGGATCCTGTTCATCTACGACCGGCTGCATCCAGTCGGGGGCGGTGTTCTCTGCGTTCCGCATTCTGTGCGATGTGCGTCCGATTTGCACCCCGTTTGAGAGTGCGACCTCGGCGGCGATTTCGGGTGCTCTGGTATGGCACACATCGATCGCGTGCACTGGCCCCTCGCTTGTGATCGCCGAAACAAGCTCACCCTTGAGCGTCTGTGCGAGCTGGTCACGGGCTGTGATCGCCTGTTCTCTTTGCGTGGCTTGCGCTGCTGACAGGGATTCCAGGTCAACACGCACCCAGCCCGCGTCCGACAGGTCCGTTTGGTTTGCCTGGGTGCCGGCGCGTTCACACGCTGGGAGCATCAGCATTGTTGTCGCCAACAGAATCGTTGCGCATGTGTGGTGCATCCGGTACTCCTTCTTTCGTTGCCGTGTAGTCGTCGTCGTCGAAGACCGCGCGGATCGCGGGTGTGTCGAGGTCGTCGAACTGACCCTTCTTGGCGGCGTTGATGAACGCCCAGACGCCGAGCGCGGCGAGGACCATGGCGCCGGGGATCATGATCAGGATGACGGACATCAGGCCCTCCCTCTGTATTTCCAGGGGCGTGTGGCGAGGGCAACGACGCTCAGGGAGCTCATGGGCATGATGACGGCGGCGATCAGGGCGCTGATCAGCCCGGCGATGGCGAGCGATGCGGCGACGGTGTTGTAGCACAAGGATACGACCAGGCCGATGCGGATGGTCTTCATGGTGTGTGCGCCGAGGTCGCAGAGGGTTTCGATGGGCATGACGCCGGGGGCGGTGAGGTAGACATCGGCGGCTTGGAGCGCGGCTTCCGCGCCGCCGTGGACCGCGATGCCGACATCGGCGAGGGCCATGGCGGCGGCGTCGTTGATGCCATCGCCGACCATGACGATGCGCCGGTGGCCCTGATCGCGGAGCGAGCGGATGAGCTCGGCCTTGCGTTCGGGTGAGGCGCCGCCCATGGCGTGCTCGATGCCAACACGCTTGGCAAGCTGGCTGGCGATTTCGGGGTGATCGCCCGAGCAGAGGTGCAGGCCCCAGCCGCGGTCTCGGAGGGCAGCGATGGCGTCGATGGTGTCATCGCGGAGGGGGTCGCCGATCCCGATCACGCCGGTGCGGCCCTGATCATCGGCGATGACGACGGGGGTGAGCCCTTCGGCGAGCATGCGATCGATTGCGGATAGAGTGGCAGCATCGGACTGCGCTGAGGCGCGGATGTACGCTGGCGAGCCGACTCGGACTCGGCGATCATCGACGAGGCCTTCGATTCCTGCGCCGGCGGTCTGGGTGATGTCTTTGGCGGAGGGGATGGGCGCATCGGCTACGGCGTCGATGATGGCGCGCGCGAGCGGGTGGTTTGAACCCGATTCGATGGCGGCCGCGCAGATGAGCAGGTCTTGATCGCACTCTGAGCGGACAACGCGGGTTTTGCCCTGGGTGAGTGTGCCGGTTTTGTCGAGGACCATCACGGCGTTCATTTTGGTCGGGTTGCTCATGGCCTCGATCGCGGCGGCGGATTTGATGAGCACGCCCTGCTTGGCGGCCCGCCCGAGGGCGATGGACATGGCCATGGGCGTCGAGAGCCCCAGGGCGCAGGGGCAAGTGACGATGAGCAGGGCGGTCGCGAACTCGATGCCGGTGCGGAGATCGGCGCGGATGGTCCAGAGGGTGAGGGTCAAGATCGCGAGGAAGATCACGGCGAGGACAAAGCGGGCGGCGACGCGGTCTGCGAACTGGACGATGGGTGCTTTGTCGGCGGTTGCCGACGCGACGAGTGCCATGAGCTTTGCGGCGCGGGTCGAGTCCCCCACCGCGGAGACCGTGACGAGGATTGGGGAGCCGAGGTTTGTGGCTCCGGCGATGACTTCGTCGCCAAGGGCGCACGCGACGGGTCGGGACTCGCCGGTGAGCAGGGCGTTGTCGACCTGGGTGGTGCCTTCCTCAATGATGCCGTCGCATGGAATGGAGCCGCCGGCTTCTACACGGACGCGCATGCCGACCTCGATGGCTTCGATGGGTACGCGTTTGGTGGTTCCGTCGTCGAGCAGACGCTCAGCGCTCGTGGGTGTGAGGGTGAGCATGAGCTCGACCTGATCGGCGGCCCCTCTCTGCTGGCGATGCTGGACCCAGCGGCCCACGAGGAGGAAGAACACGAGCACGCTGAGCGAGTCGAAGTAGATCTCGCCGGACTGGGTGAGTGTGTTGTAGCTGCCCCAGATCCCCCCCACCGCCAGCGCGAGGGCGACGGGGATATCGAGGTGGGCGGTGCGGGTGCGGAGGGCGGCGATTGCGCCGCGGAAGAAGACCCGCCCGGGCCAGACCAGCGAGAGCAGCCCGAGGCCCATGGAATAATAGCGGAGCGTGTGCTCCCAGAACTCGTCGATGCCCGAGAGTGCGCCGCCGTAGAGCGCGATGGCGAGGAGCATGACATTGCCCGCTATGGCCCCGGCGACGCCGACGCGGATGAGGAACTTTCGGTCTTCCTTGCGGCGTGCTTCGCGAGCGCCCGCGCCGCGGGCGGGGTGGGCGGCGTAGCCGAGCTTGTCGAGTGCTTGGGCGACTCGGGAGAGCGGGACGCGATCGGGGGCGTAGCGGACGACGGCGCTGCGGGTGCGGATGTTGGCGCGTGACTCGATCACGCCCGGGCACACGCGCGGGAGGCGTTCGATGAGCCAGACGCAGGCGGCGCAGTGCACGCCCTCGAGAAGCAGTTCGGTCTCGCACTCGCCGCCGGGCAGGTTGGTGACGCACGCGGACTGGAAGGCGGGGTCGTCGAGCTCTTCGTAGTTCTGGTTGCTGGAGGCGGCTGGCTGGTTGTCCTTGGCGACTGCGTCGCGGATGCCGTAGTAGCCCTCGAGCCCTGCGCCGTGGAGGACATTGTAAACGGATTCGCAACCGCCGCAGCAGAACTGGTGTTCCGCGTCGGGATCGATCAGGCCCGCGGGGACGGGGAGATCGCAGTGGTCGCAGAGGACCTCGGCTCTTGTGTTGGACGCTGATTCGGGCATCGCGGGAACGCTACCCGATGCGATCGTTCGGGTCATGCTTAACCCTCCGGATCTTTCATCTCTCCCGATTCGCACAGCGGGCAGTGGATGTCGTCGATGCTTGGGGCGGTGTTTGCGGTTTCGGAGACGCCGAGACTCTCGCGCGTCATCTCCGGGACATGCAGGCTCCCTGTGGCGGTCATCACGCCGACCACCACCACGGCCCCGGCGGTGATGTAGGGGAGTTTGGCGTTGAGTCTTCCGGTGAGGAACTGGATACCTGCACCCAGCGATGCCATGACGGGGAGGGTGCCGAGCCAGAAGACGATCATGGTCACACCGCCCCAGAAGGGTGAGGCGGTGCCCGCGGCGATGAAGGCGTAGGCGTAGAGCCACCCGCACGGGAGCAGCGTGGTGAGCAGCCCGATGCTCAGGGCACGCTTGAAGGGGGTGAGCGAGAAGGCGGCCCGCTGGGAACGCTCGACGAATCGGCGCAGCGGCCCGGGGACCTTGACATGAGCGATGCGGACGCCGCGGATGCGTGCGAGGGTGATGATGCCGAAGCCGATCATCATGACTCCGGCGAAGATCGCGGCGGCGCGTTGGAGCCCGAGATAGGAGCCGCCGAAGTCGATCGCCTGCCCGATGGTGCCCGCGATGACGCCGAGGAGGGTGTAGGTGAGCATGCGCCCGCCGTGGTAGGCGCACTGGAGCTTCGTGCGGCTGCCCTTGGCTTGTTCCTGATCGGACCCGAGGGCGAAGAACATGAGCCCGCCGCACATTCCGGCGCAGTGCAACGACCCGAGCAGTGAGGCGCTGAGCACCGCGATCATCAGCGGGAGCATGGTCGGCATGTCACTCTGTGCGAGCGTCATGGAATACCTCAGGGGGTCAGGGGGACAGAGATGACATCGAGGTCTTTGGTCAAAAGGGCTTTGATCCCCTGACGCTGGATGGTCAGTTCCGCGACCCAGATGCCGGTGCGATCGATGGGGAGGGTTCGGGTGTAGACGCCGTTCTCGTCGTGGATGAGGACGGTGTCGTAGCGGTTGTCGAGTGCGTTGGGGTGGTAGCACACCAGCTCAACGAGCGCGTCTTCGATGGGGGTTCCGTCCATCTCAACGAGTTGGAACTCCACGACGCGCTGGGAAGCATCCTGATCGACGAACTCGGTGCGTAGGTCGATCTGCCACCCCTCACGCTCGACGGCTTCCTTCATCTCGCGCTGGTTGTCCCAATCCACGGACTTGGCGTAGTACTCCGGATCGACATAGGTGTCGTTCTTGCCGCTGACATAGATGATCGTACCGATCATGAGTGACGCGTGGGCGAGGAGCATGAAGACGATGACGAATGGCCAGTGCTTGCCGAGGTTGAAGAACCCCTTCTTCTTCGCGGGGCTGTGGTTGATCTGGTTGGTTGTCATGGCGATACCTCACCGCTGGTGTTCTTGGGCCTGCTCATCGGGCCGAGCAGCTTGAATGGCAGGACCTGCTCGAACTCGCCGGCTTCGTCGGTCACGCGTACCTGCGCGTCCACCTCGCCGTCCTCAAAGGCGTCGAAGGGGACGAGGATCTGGAACTGCCGCGAGTCCTGTTCGCTGGCTCCGAGCGAGAACGATTCGAGCCCGAGGATGCGTGCGCCCTCTGGCGACACGACCTGGGCATTGTATGTCTGGGTGTTGTCGGTCCGGTTGGTGATGCGGATGCGGACCTGGTTGCGGACCTCTTCGGTCTCGGGGACGAAGACGAAGGGTGTGCGCTGCTCACGGATGAGCAGGACATCGGCGCTTGACTTTGTTTTAAGAAGGTACACGAACGCGATGGTGAGCGCGAGCAGGATGATCGGGTAGATGATGATGCGCGGACGGATGATGTGGGTCTTGCCGCCCTCGATGATGCGCTCGGAGGAGTACTTGATCAGGTTGGGCGCACGCCCGATCTTTTCCATCACGGTGTTGCAAGCGTCGATGCACTGGGCGCAGCCGATGCACTCGAGCTGGAGCCCCTCGCGGATGTCGATGCCGGTCGGGCAGGTCTGGACGCACATGGTGCAGTCGATGCAGTCGCCGAGTTGGGGCAGCGCGATGTCGCCGTTGGCCTCGGCTTCCTTGACGCGTTTCTTCTTGCCGCGCGGCTCGCCCCGGCTCTTGTCGTAGGTGACGATGAGCGAGTCCTGATCGAGCAGGGCGGACTGCATGCGTGCGTAGGGGCACACGACGCAGCAGACCTGCTCGCGGAAGTAGGTGAAGTCGAACATCATCAGCCCGGTGAGGACGGCGACGATGACGAAGGCGACGGGGTGGTTGGTCGGGGCACCCCAGATCCAGTCGGCGATATTTTCTGCCCCAACGAAGTAGGACATGAAGGTCTGGGCCAAGTGCAGCGAGATCACCAGGTAGATCACGATCCGCAGGACCTTGCGGAGGCCGACGAACTTCCTGGGTTTCTTCTTGCCGGGTGCGCCCTCGAGAAGGAACTCGATCGGGCGGTAGATGAACTCGAGGTAGACGGTCTGGGGGCAGGCCCAGCCGCACCACACGCGACCAAAGAGCGCGGTGATCAGGAAGATGGCGATGAAGAGGATGATGAGCAGCAGCGCCAGCAGCAGCGTGTCGGTCGGCAGGAATGTTTTGCCGAAGAAGGTGAACCGTCTGTGGACCACATCGAGGAGCATCGCGGGCTTGCCGTTGATCGTGATCCAGGGCAGCGCGGAGTAGATGATGATCAACGCGTAGGCCACGATGCGTCGGGCCATACGGAAGGTGCCGGGCGACGGTCGTGGCCTGAGCCAACGGCGCGAACCATCGGGGTTCAGGGTCGAGAGGACCCGTTCATTCGGTGCTAGCAGTGTTTCTTCGCTCGACATCGTAATCGCCTCCCGGCCGACTCACCCCAGTGCCTGCGAGCACGCGTGAACCAACGCGACGAGCTTTTCGACGGGATCAGCCGTCGCTCGCTTCCTCCGATTGCTCTGATTGCTCTGGTTGCGGGAACGGCGGGATGACCTCGCCGACCATCTGGGACTCGGGCCCGGGCACATTTCGTCCGCGCATCTTCGCGACATAGCCGGCGGCCATGACCATCTCGTTCTCATCGAACTGGGTCTGGGGCAGCATCTTCCCGTTTGGTGACCCGTTCTTGATCATGTTGTAGATGTCCATGAGTGTGGTGACATTGACATATTTGTCGTCGGTCAGGTTGAACCCGAGGTTTTCGAGCCCCTGACCCTCTGCGCCGTGGCATGCGGCGCAGGTGCCCTTGAAGATCGACTCGCCAGCGCTGAGCCACTTGTCGTTGCCCATCACGGCGAGGATCTTGTCCTGCCCGAGCGGCATGTCCTTGAGTGGGCCGTACTGCGCCTCCTCGGCACGGATGACCGCGTTGGCGTGGCGTTCCTCGAGGGATGGGATGATTGGGGTCATGTGCCAGACGACGACATAGCACACCGAGAAGATCACCGAACCGATGAAGATCAGGTGCCACCATCCTGGGATGGGGTTGTCGTATTCCTGAATGCCGTCATAGTTGTGGTCCAGAAGTTCGTCGGTGTGCTCCTCGAGCGGACCGAGTGGTTGCTTATCGTGTTCAGACATGGCTCACCCCTTCGTCTGCGCTGCGGGCGCTGTTCTGCTTGATGGTGTGACGCGGCGCGACGACTTTGTCGTCGTCGAGCACGATGTTCGCGGCGTCGTCGATATCCTGCTTCGTTGTGGTCATCACGCGCCAGATGACGGCGATGAACGCGGCGAGGAAGAAGACGAGCGCGATGCTTGGGTACACGGAGAGTTCAAGGAACGACATGATCTTGGACATGCTCATTGCTGATCACCTCCCATTGCTGTTTCCTCGGGCTCGGATTTCTTGATGTCTGTGCCCAGTCGCTGCAGGTAGGCGATGACTGCGATGACCTTCTTGTCTCGGGTATCACCCATCGAAGGCCCACCCAGGACTTCCAGTTCTGCCGCGATCTCATCCGCTTGTTCGCGTGCGTGATCGACCGCGTTGTTGTCGAGCAGCAGCTCGCCGTATGGCACGCCCAGCAGCGCCATCGAATCGACACGCCCCTGGATCTCCTCGAAGTTGACTGTCTGGCTCAGCAGCCATGGGTAGCGTGGCATGATCGACTTGTCGTTGACATCCTTGGGGTTCTTGAAGTGGCGGTAGTGCCAGAGGTGGTCTCGCAGACCACCCTCACGCGCGAGGTCGGGGCCGATGCGTCGTGAGCCCCACTGGAACGGGCGGTCGTAGATGAACTCGCCCGGCTTGGAGTACTCGCCGTACCGCATGGTCTCCCAGAGGAACGGGCGGATCATCTGCGAGTGGCAGTTGTAGCAGCCTTCGGAGACATAGATATCGCGACCCGCGAGTTCGAGGGGGGTGTAGGGCTCGACGGTGGTGATGGTCGGAACATTTGAGGACACCATGAACATGGGGATCGCTTCGACGAGCGAGCCGATCGCAACCGCGACAAGGACCCAGATGGTGAACTTGACGGGTTTGCGTTCGAGCGCTCGGTGCCAGTCGCCCTGGAGGACCTTGTCGCCGGCGACGCCGAGTGCTGTGTTTGCGTGCAGGCGTTCCTTGCCCTTCGGGTCCACGATGGGGCCCTTGGAGAGTGCAGGTGCGTAGTGCACGACCTCTTCGTACTTCTCGGGGCGAGTCTGCCATGTGCGGAAGAGGTTGTACGCGCCGATGACTGCGCCGGTGAGGTAGAGCAGGCCACCGACCACGCGGATCCAGTACATGGGGAGCAGGACGGTGACTGTTTCGATGAAGGCGGGGTAGCTGAGGCGGCCCGATTCATCGAAGGCACGCCACATGAGCCCCTGGGTGATGCCGGCGCTGTAGATGGCGAGGATGTAGAGCACCATGCCGACGGTGCCGAACCAGAAGTGCATCGCGCAGAGCTTCTTACTCCAGAGCTTGGTTTGGAAGAGGCGGGGCATCATCCAGTAGAGCATGCCGAAGGTCATGAAGCCATTCCAGCCCAGCACGCCTGAGTGAACATGAGCAATGGTCCAGTCGGTGTAGTGGCTCAATGAGTTGACGGCCTTGACCGAGAGGAGCGGCCCCTCGAAGGTGGACATGCCATAGAAGGTTACGCCGACGACGAAGAACTTGAGGATTGGCTCAGACGCGACGCGGTCCCATGCACCACGGAGGGTGAGCAGGCCGTTGATCATGCCGCCCCAGGAGGGCATCCACAGCATGACGGAGAAGACCATGCCGAGGGTTGAGGCCCACTCGGGGAGGGATGTGTAGTGCAGGTGGTGCGGGCCGGCCCAGATGTAGATGAAGACGAGCGACCAGAAATGGATGATGGAGAGCTTGTAGCTGAACACCGGGCGTTCGGCGGCCTTGGGCAGGAAGTAGTACATCAGCCCGAGGAACGGCGTGGTCAGGAAGAAGGCCACGGCGTTGTGGCCGTACCACCACTGCATGAGCGCGTCCTGCACACCGGCGTAGACCGGGTAGGACTTGAGTGCGAGCTCTGGCGAGGGCATTTCGCCGTTCTGGAAGAGGTAGACGAGCCCCGCGGGGATCCAGAGGTTATTGAAAACATGAAGCATCGTGACGGTGACGATTGTGGCGATGTAGAACCAGAGGGCGACATAGATGTGTCGCTCGCGCCGGTTGATCAGGGTCATCAGGAAGTTGCCGCCGAAGAACCCGAGCCAGACGACCGCGATGGCGATGTCGATCGGCCATTCGAGTTCCGCGTACTCCTTGCCCTGGGTGAACCCGAGCGGGAGCGTGATCGCGGCGGAGAGGATGATCAGCTGCCAACCCCAGAAGTGGAGCTTGGAGAGCTTGTCTGACCACATGCGACACTTGCAGAGCCGTTGCGTTGAGTAATACACGGCCGCGAACACCGCGTTGCCGGCGAAGGCGAAGATTGCGGCGTTGGTGTGCAGCGGGCGCAGACGCCCAAAGCTGAGGAACTCGATCCCGAGGCCTGCTTCGGGGAACGCGAGTTGTATCGCGATGATGACACCGACGAGGAACGCCACGATGCCCCAGATGACCGTCGCCCATGAGAACATGCGGACGATCTTTTCGTCGTAGACGAAGGCCTCGAGCCCGTCGGTGCCACTCGCCCGATCGGTGCTCGCCGTTGATGTTTTTGCTGCGGACTCACTCACGGTTGTCACCCCTTCAGTTTGCGCGCACCCGTCGCTGCTGGATGCATCACTGGAATGCTCTGAGGATACCAATTTCAGACACCCTTGCCTGTTTAGCCGCACTGATTCTTGTTTTGTAAGAATTAGTACGGCATGGCAAGACAAATCATACCGATTCATCCACATCGGTCAACCGCTATAGAGATTTCTTTATCCTATTTGGACCGGAAGTCTACACCAAAGCCCTGATTCCGCAAGCGGTGCTGATATCGAGGTTACTTCCTGCTAAGCAGTGAGCCAGATCAGGCGCGAGAGGCGTAGTTCTGCTCATAGAACCGGCGGTACTCACCCGAGCGCACATGGTCGCTCCAGGTCCGGTTGTCCTTATACCACTGGACGGTCTGCTCCAGCGCCTCGGGCCATGCCGAGCGGGTTGGTTCCCAGCCGAGCTCTCGTTTGATCTTGGATGCATCGATCGCGTATCGCTTGTCGTGTCCGAGTCGATCGGGGACACGCTCGATCGCTGATTCATCGCGATCGCAGAGCTTGATGAGCATCTTGGTCAGTTCGAGGTTGGAGCGTTCGTTGTTGCCGCCGATGTTGTAGGCCTCCCCACTCTTGCCATCATCGAGCACACGGCAGATCGCTTCGCAGTGATCGAGCACATGCAGCCAGTCACGAATGTTTGAGCCGTCGCCGTAGAGCGGGACGGTCTTGCCCTCGATCAGGTTGTTGACGAAGAGGGGGATGACCTTTTCGGGGAACTGGTAGGGACCAAAGTTGTTCGAGCATCGGGTGATGCAGACATCCATGCCGTAGGTGTGCCAGTACGCACGCGCGAGCATGTCGCCGCCGGTCTTTGAGACCGCGTAGGGCGAGTTTGGCTTGAGGGGTGTGCTCTCGGTGAAGAGTTTGGACTTGTCGTCGAGCGGGAGTTCGCCGTACACCTCGTCGGTTGAGACATACACGAAGCGGCCGTCGTTGCCCTTGTGCTTCTTGAACGAATCGAGCAGCACCTGTGTCCCGATGATGTTTGTTCGTAAGAACAACGATGGATCGTGGATCGAGCGATCGACATGCGATTCCGCAGCGAGATGCAAGACGCAATCGACACGCGGCATGACCTCGTCGAGCTTCTCAGCATCATTGATGTCCGCGTGCACGAACTCGTAGCGCGGGTTGTCGGTGAACTCGGCGAGCGATTCGAGGTTGCCCGCGTAGGTCAATCCATCGAGGTTGATGACGCGATCGTCGGGGCGGTTCTCAAGGATGAACCGGACGAGGTTTGAGCCGATGAACCCGGCGCCGCCGGTGACGAGGATGGTCTGTCCCATGTCGTTGCTGCTTTCGCTCAGGAGAGGGCTGGCATTTTGCCGTTGACTTTATTCGCGCCGGATTCTGCAACGAGGTTGGTCGCGCGATGCAACGACTCGATTGTTCCCGCATCGGTCCACCATCCCTCGAGCTTGGCCCAGGTCAGGTTGCCTCGTCGCAGGTATTCGTTGTTGACATCCGTGATCTCCAGCTCGCCGCGATCGGAGGGCTTGAGCGTGTCGCAGATATTGAAGACATCCGAGTCATACATATAGAGCCCGGTGACGGCCATATTGCTCGGCGGGTCCTTGGGCTTCTCGATGATGTTTGCGATCTCGTTGTGCTCGTCGAACGCGACGACGCCGAAGCGTTCGGGGTCGTGCACTTCCTTGAGGAGGATCTTGGCGCCGTCGGGCTGGTTGCGGAAGTCATCGACGGCGTCGTTGATGTTGTGCTCGATGATGTTGTCGCCGAGGATGACGCAGACCTTGTCGTCGCCGACGAAGTGTCGACCCAATCGGAGGGCGTCCGCGATGCCGCCCTCCCCCACTTGGAAGGCGTATTCGATTCGATCGAGCCCGAGGTCCTTGCCATTGCGGAGGAGTTTGATGAAGTCGCCGGCGTTCTCTTCACCGGTCACGATCATGATCTCGGTGATGCCCGCGTTGACGAGGCACTGGATCGGGTAGTACACCATGGGCTGGTGGTAGACCGGGAGCAGATGCTTGTTCGTGACGAGGGTCATGGGGCGCAAACGCGTCCCGAGCCCACCTGCGAGGATCATGCCCTTCATCCGATAACCTTCCCTCTCCAGCATGAATGCTGGTATGTATGCATGGGTACAGCGACTGTATCCCTATCGGCGGGTTGTACGCTGTGATCCAGCGCGGGATCGGATGCTCAGGGTTTGCCTTTGGTGCGTTTTCCGTGAAAAGCTTCAGAAACCCTCGCGCAGCAGCGCGATAAGTTCATGTTTTTCAGCCGCTTAGGGCACATCAGGCGTAAAACCACCTGTTTTTGGGTACACACCCTGATCCTTTCTTTGCCGGGACACGAAACGGCTGTATATTGCTATAGCCACTGTGTTTACGGCAATCAATCTAAGAGGAGAGTCTGTATGTACTTCTTGAAAAAAATCTCAGTCGTCGCGATCCTTGCTACCGGTTCGACCGCTCTTGCAGGTCCCGTAGTCAACCTGGCACCCAGCCAGCTCACCGACGGGCTCTCCGGCATCGATAACTCGAACTTCATCGAGATCCGCGGAGCCACGGTTTCGGACAAATACATCGATTTCAGCATCTTCTCGAACACTGAGGGCGACACATCGTCGCTGCTCTACGAGGGTACGCTGATGACCCGCATTGTCCGCTCGCACACCACGGGTAACCTGCACTTCAACTACCGTGTGTTTGATGGGAACGCCAATCTGGATGGACGCATCTCTCACATTGAGGTCGGCGGCTTTGGTGCTTTCCAAACCCGTGTTGAGTACCGCAGCGATACGATCCCGGCGGCCGACGAAGGCCCATCTACTGCCGAGCGTTCGGTCGATGGCAACATCCTCGACTTCGTGTTCTCGGGTGGTTTGGACACCGCTGACGACTCCATGTTCTTCTTCGCGATGCTGAACACCGATGTGTACTACGAGGACGCCGCGCTCGCGACGATCTACCTTGAGTCCGGCGAATCCGTCTCGCTGGTCGTCGACTCAGCGACTCCCGGCGTTCCCACGCCCGGTTCGCTGGCCCTTCTGGGGACCGCGGGGCTCATCGGCACACGCCGTCGCCGCTGATTCACGAATCTCATAAACTCCCTAGACCGCCCACTTTGGGCGGTTTTTTGTTGCGCATCGCGGTTCAGTCGCACCCCGTCGTGGTCCGGGAACAAAAAGGTCCGAGTTTGCTGGCACCCGGAGGAGTCTGATGTACTTTTCGAAGTAAGGGATACCAAAGTGCACTTCGAGAGGAGAACAAAGACATGAAATACAAGACGATCATCGGTACGGCGATCATTGCCGTATCAAGCACGGCCTTTGCGGGCCCTGTTTATGAGCTGAATGCTGGCGAGTTCTACGATGGACTGAGCGGCATCACTAACCGCGACATGAGCGAACTCATTGGCGAGATCGTCTTTGACGATTATCAGCAGTTCGCGATCGGTGGCATCGAGGGCGAGGGCTCTGGTCTTCTCTACGAAGGCACCTTCATGACTCGAATGGTTCGGTCATTTGAAACCGGCAACCTCACCTTCAACTTCCGCTTCTTCAACGATAACACCGACTTGTCGGGTGAGATCAAGCACATCGAGATTACCGGTTTCGATGGACAGCGGACACGAGTTGAGTACCGTGACGAAGACGGGTACGGAGAAGTTGCAGCCGAGACTGTTTCGCGCAGCGTTGATGGCGACATGCTTTCGTACAACTTCGGTGAGGCCCTGGACGCTGAATCCTCGAAGTTCTTCTTCGCGATGACTGACTCTGCGGAGTATGACTTCGATGCGGGTGCGCCTCAAGCGACCATCTACCTGTACTCGGGTGAAGCCGTGAGCATCGATCTCGCTCCCCCCGTGCCGACCCCTGGATCGTTTGCGTTGCTTGGTGCCGCGGGTCTGATCGCGTCACGCCGACGCCGCTAATCTCGGGTGAAGTATCCCAAATCCAGCAGCCGCCCCATTTTCGGGGCGGTTGTTTATTTATCCGGACCTCATGCGAGTGACCCTGCGCATTACGACGATCGCTGAGCACGCTGTCCGAGCATTCTTTTTACTGGTTTCAGAGGGGCTCGATCAGTGTACAGATCCTTCCGATCCGTTCAGTATGAGCACCCTGCAAACGCCCCCACTCGATGAACGCCCCAAGCTGTCGCTTGCGCGATCCTTGGACCCGCCTGAGCTCGATCAGCGACACTTTGCGGCGCTTGAGGAGATCGTTCGGCTTGCACGCCCGATCCGCAAGGCGGCGAGTTACGCATCATTCTCGGGTTGGGCGACGCTGCTCGCCGGTGCGCTCACCCTCCCGTTTAGTATCGGGAATATCCCGATGATGATCTTCTGCATCGTGCTCGCGGGGATCGGGACCCGGGAGCTGTCGCTTCGTCGGAGATTAATGAAGCTCGAGACCACGGTTCCCCGTAAGCTCGCGATCAATCAGCTTCTGCTGGGTGGGTCACTTATCGCGTTCGCGATCTTCAAACTGCTACAACCCGCCGGCGAATCGATGGTGATGTCCTCGATCCAATCGGACCCCACTATTCAGAGCATGCCCGAGCTGGCGGGCCAGTTCGATGGGATCGCCCAGCTTGAGCACCTCGTTATGGCGGCGTCCTATATGATTATGATCCTCGTTGCTCTGTTCGTTCAGGGGGGGAGTGCAATCTATTACATCTGCAAGACACGCGCGATGAAACGCTTGCACAAGCGGGTGCCCGGGTGGTGCGTGCAGGTATTCTCAACGGTGCACGGCTAGCACCGCAATCCGAGATCACAGCAATCCGGGATAGATGAAACTCCTGAAACCCGGGCCCATTTGGGCGTTATATACTCCTGAGTCACGACTACGCACGAACAGGACTCAGGAGTCTCACTTTGCACAATCAACGAACTCAAGCTTCAGTTCGCGCTCTGGCCGCAGCTGTCGCGATTGCCTGCTCCAGTATCCAGTTTGGATGCGCGACGAGCACATCGAATACGGTCGAATCAGCTCCTCAGCAACGCACGATCAGCGAGGAGGATGCGCTCGCGGACTTTGATGCCGCTTGGCAGCTGGTGAACGATACTCACTTTGACCCGGAGTTTAACGGTGTCGATTGGGACGCTGTCCGAGAGGAATATCGCCCGCAGGCAGCGGCGGCGATGAATCGGTCGGAGCTCCGGCAGGTGATGACCAATATGCTCAACGAGTTGGGCCAATCGCACTTCGGGATCATCCCCGCGGACGCGGCCGACCCTGAGCCCGCGTCGGAATCGGTGCACAGCCACGAGGACGCACCCGAAACAGACGAGGAAGTCAATGTCACCGATGCACTCGCGCCGAGTTCGAACGGCGATGGTATGGGCGACGCGATCACGGGCATCAACATCCAGATCATCGATGGGCAGGCTGTCGTCAGCAGTGTCCGTGAAGACTCCACGGCGGATCGCGCCGGGGTGAAAACCGGGTGGGTCCTTGAGCGGATCCGAGATCGCGAGGTCTCCACGCTTATCGACCAACTCCGTGAAGCGTTGAGCGAAGAGGAGATGGGCATCTATGCGGTCGGCGCGATCAACTCTCGGATCGAGGGACGCGCGGGTTCAACGGTTGAGCTGACTTTTCTCGATGGTGCGGATGAGGAAGTCACGCTTGAGCTCAAGCGTCAACCCCGCCCGGGTGAGACGGTCAAGTTCGGCAATCTCCCCCCGATGAATACCCAGCTGGAATGGATTCGCCAGAACTATGTGAACGACGACGACCGTGTTCTGAGCATCGGTATCATCCGGTTCAATATCTGGATGATCCCCATCGCCCCCAAGTTTGAACGCGCGATGTATGAGCTTCGCGATTGCGACGGGATCATCATCGATCTCCGCGGCAATCCGGGCGGTGTTGGGGCGCTCTCATCCGCGTTGGGCCGGTTCATTATGGACGAGAAGGCATCGCTCGGAACGATGACGATGCGTGGTGCGGAGATGTCCTTCAATATCGAACCGGTGATCGTGACGACCTGGGGCGAGCCGCTCGAGCCGTTCACGGGCCCTGTTGCCATTCTTCAGGACGAGGGTAGCGCGAGCACCAGTGAGGTCTTTGCCGGGGGGCTCCAATCCCTTGGGCGAGTCAAGGTGTTCGGCACACGCAGCGCTGGCATGGCCCTGCCGTCGAATATGGACAAGCTCCCCTCGGGCGATGTGCTCCTGCACGCCATCGCGGACTTTGTGACCTCGACCGGAGCCCGCATGGAGCACGGCGGCGTGGTCCCGGACTTTGAGGTCAAACTCTCCCGCGAGGACCTGCTCATGGGCATCGATACTCCTGAGCAGCGGGCGAAGGAATGGATCGGGGAAACCGCCCAGGAGTTATAAACCGATACCGATTTTCCGAACTACCATGTACGAACATACTCAAACATCACCCGCACGCGTCATGCGTGCATGACCTCTAAAGGATTTGCAAGCATGAAACGCATGAACACTCTTAAAGCTGCTGTCATCGGCGCGTCGCTCATCACCCTCTCGGGCCTCGCCGGCTCGCTCCACGCGAGCACCCTCGTCGTTGAGCCCGAAGCCAAGGCCGAGTCGAAGCACGATGAGAAGGCGATCGATGTGATTGAAAAGTCCTTCGAGGCTGTCGGTGGACGCGAGTTGATGGAATCCGCGGAGTACATTCACACCAAGGGTGGGCTCTCGATCCCCGCGGCGGGCATCACCGGTTCGATGGAGACCTATGTCCACGCGCCCGACAAGCTCTTTGTGCTCATCAATATCCCGATGATCGGGGAGCAGAAACAGGGCATGAATGGCGATATCGCCTGGTCGAGCGATGCCATGAGCGGCCCGCGTCTTCTTCCCGAGGATGAAGCGGAAGCTCTTCGCGAGGAAACCAACCCCGCTTCACGCCTCAACTTCAAGAACGACCATAAGGTCATCGAGCATGCGGGTGAGGTTGAGTTTGATGGTCAGCAGGCGCACAAGATTCGCCTTGTCGACAACAACGACAAGGAAAGCTTCGAGTACTACAGCATCGACAAGGGTTACATGATCGGCATGGAGGCGAAGGTTCCCACGCAGATGGGCGAGCTTCAGATGACCTCGTACATGCGCGAGTACAAGGATATGGGTGGGGTCCTGCAGCCCACCAAGATGGTTCAGAAGGCTGGGCCGCAAGAGTTCGTGATTACGATCAATGAGGTCTCCTACGACGAGATCGACTCGAGTGTCTTTGAGCTTCCCGAGGCCGTCAAGGCGTTGGTCAAGGCGCAGAAGAAGGACGACTGATTCTGTTCAGTCGCCCATTGATAGATTTCTGATTTGAAACACGACGGCTCGGTTAGCGTCCCTGGACGCGGACCGAGCCGTTGCTTGTTCGGGCTGCGGATATTTCGTCGCTCTCTCCAAATCGCATCTCGACTGAGCGATTACTCGATTCGACCAGCGTTGCACCGTTGAGTTCTGTCACGGTAACTTTTCCGTTGCTCGTGTCGCACTTGAGGATCCCCTCGAGCCCCTCGCCGAGATTCAGGGTGATTGAACCGTTGCTTGTGCGTACGCGGACAGGACCGGCATTGCCCGGCATGGTGGTCACGACGGCACTGCCGTTGCTGCTCTCTGCGCGGATGGGGCCGAATGCGTCGCTGATTGAGATGCTCCCGTTGCTCGAATACATCTCGATATCACCCGAAACCTGCTCCGCGTAGAGTTTTCCGTTGCTGGTCGACGCGTACACCGATCCGTCGTGGGTATCGACCCGGATAGAACCGTTACTCGACTTCAGATCCGCGTGCCCGCTGAGCCCCGCGATGGTGATCGAGCCATTGCTCGAATGCGCCCGGATGTCGTGGGCGTCTGGGACATTGATCGAGATGGATGCCCCCTCGTTTTTCAAACGCTTCCCGCCCGGCCATTGGACGCTGATGTGGAGGGTGTTGTCCGCTGCACGATGGGTGATCACGCGTGTTTCGCTCAGGCGTTCCAGACTGGGTGACTTGAGCGTGACCTCGAGGCTGACATCGGCCCGATCGGTCGAGATCGCTTCGATCTTGCCGTTGCCGCTGCTCAGGTCGAGGGCCGAGCCGGCGACATGGGGCAAGACGAGCGCCCGTGTTTCGCGGTGGGGTTCGGCCCAACTCGAGTACCCACATCCAGCGAGCGCGAGCACGCTTGAGGATGTGATGGCAACGGGGATCAATCGGCGCAGAATCTGGACAGGTCGGGAAGAAACGCTTTTTGTCGCGGTGGCCATGCTCATCCTCTCATAGGGTGTCGATGCGATGATACCGCCTCAGACTGCGGCTTCTGACAATCTTTGGGATGCGCGAGATGTGATTTTCAGTCCAGAAGTCTCGGGTGGATCAGCATACTTCGATGACTTCGAAGCATTTCACACCCCGAGGGGCATTCACACGGACGATTTCGCCCACGCGTGCCTTCATGAGGGCCTCGCCCATCGGCGATGTGGCCGTTACTTCGATGATATCGGGGTCATCGGAGCCGGATGCCTCTCCGACGAGTCGGTAGGTCTCGATCTCGTCGTCATCCTCCTCACGGAGTTTGACGAGCGATCCGATGAAGACAACCCCTTGGGCGGTTTTGGATTCATCTACCACATGGGCGCTCGCGAGGCGTTCCTGGAGGCGTTTGATCTCGGCCTCTTCCATCCCCTGCTGCTCTCTGGCCGCGTGGTACTCAGCGTTTTCCTTGAGATCACCCAGTGCCCGAGCCTCCGCGATGCGCTCACTGATCACGGAGCGGTTCGCGAGGAGCGCATCGAGGCGTTCCTGGAGTTTCTGTTTCTCGGTTGGGGTGATGACATCCATGGACAAGCTCCCGGGTGAGGGCGATTGAAAAACACACTGGGATCTACCCAGCGCAGATGGTATTCTAAGCCCGAACCCGCGCGTGGGCCACCTCGAGTGCCCGAGCGATCAGGAGTAGCGCCAAACCCACGCAGCCGATGGCAAGCATCATTCGGATCTGCTGCGGGTAGATCTTCGTGGATACGCCCAACTGTTCACGATCTCGCACGAGTTCCAGCACCCCGGTGAGGGGGCTGAGGAGCCACCCGATACGGGGCTGATCGATCGGGGCGGGTGGCGTGATGTCGCCGAGGAGCCCGGCGGCTGGGGCGGCAAGAACGATCGCGAGAAAGAGGATGATCCAGACCCCGCGATTGACGGCGTTGTCGTTGTATGCGATCGATCGCATCGCCAGCGCAAGCATGCCCGCGATGAGGATCATCCAGCACCCGAAGAACAATGAAACACCCGCAATAACGGCGAAAGACCAGCTTGCAAGGATGGCTGAAACCTGTGGCCACAGCACCGCTTGCAAGGGGACAAAGAGCACGAACGCGTCGCGCAACGCGAACCATACATTCCCGCTCGTTGGATGGCGCTGAGATAAACGCAGCATCGGATAGAGCACACAGAACCCGATCACGATGAGGATCAGCATCGTTCGAGCCGCGGGGCGGGTGATCCCGGAGCTGATCGTGTGTGCCCGTGACATGGTCGAGAACATCACGACGGTCGCGCCCATCAGGTAGATCATCCACAGCAGAGCCACCATCCGTGGTTCGCCACGGCGATGAGACCAATCTCGGTGGTGCTTCGGGGGATTTCCGAATATATCCCGATCGACCATTGCGTCACTGGGCGGGTGCATGTATCGCCCGCGCGCATTTGAAGATTCAAGATCGTCTTTTGGAGTTGGGTGGTTCATGATCGATCAGACTCGGGCTCAGTCCGAGTACTTCTTGATCATGATATCGTCGCCTCGGATGTCGATGTACCCCACGCCGCCGTCAAGTAGCCCTGCACGCTTGTAGATCTCGCTGAGGCGTTCTATTTTCACGCTGGAGACCTGCTCTCCGGGGCGTTCTCGACCCGGGCCTGCCCCCCAAACGACATGGGTGCCGCGTGTTGTGATGATCTTGATCGTGCCGGAGTTGCTGCCTGATCCGAGATCGAACCCGTCTACCTGTTCCAGGAGTCCGTTTTTGCGGAGTTCGCGCAGCAACGCCATGCCATCCATCAGATCTGTGCCTG
The DNA here is from genome assembly GCA_002337545.1 of Phycisphaerales bacterium UBA1910. Taxonomy (GTDB): domain Bacteria; phylum Planctomycetota; class Phycisphaerae; order Phycisphaerales; family UBA1924; genus UBA1924. The sequence continues at coordinate 40,455 of DDGE01000055.1, forward strand.
ACCATTGCTCTCCCACTCTGGGGAGCGGTGCATCGACATTGACAAAGTATCGCTGGTTGCTTTGCCCGATCGCGTAATCGAGCGGAAGGACAAATCGATCCCAATCGATGAGAACCTCGCGTTGCCCCACGCGGACGACGGCCCCAGGGATTCGCCAGTGCGCATCGAGGACGATCGTCCCGTCGCTAGTCCAATGCGCTTGCGGGATGCCCTCGACCCATCCAGAACGCTGCAATGTGATCACCGCTTCGCGGAGTGGCTCGTTGGAGAGCGCGGCACCGCCTTCGATCGAGCGGACGATCGATTGATGAATGTTCTGTTGTTCCTGGTGGGGCATCCACACCGTACCGTCGTTGAGGGTTGGCCAGTTGATCTGGACTTCAGGTGTACCGGTGACGATCGCCTCGGCCGCGGTGCGATCGAGTTCCCCCACGCCCATCGCTCCCGCGACGAACACCGTGCCAGTGAGCAGTAGCGTCGCGCTCCAGATCGCGATCTTTTTGTTCCGCTCCGCGATCTCGGGGTCACGCTTGGTGCTTTTGCGTTTCGTTGTCTTCTTCTTGGCCATGGATCGGCTCATCCTCACCGTGTGGGGGTCGTGATTGGGCTTTTGTCGTGTTTGGCGCAGCGCACGATGTGCTCACACAACATCGGCATCTTGAGACCGATCGCACCAGCGGCTTTCGGCAGTAGTGAAGTCGCTGTAAACCCAGGCATGGTATTGACTTCGAGCATGACCCATGTGCGATCATCTCGGAGTAAAAAATCGGCACGAGCAAGGTGTCGCACACCGAGTGCTTCGCAGATCCGCAGGGTCTGTTCCTGAATTGAACGGGTGATCTCAGGTTCGATCTCAGGTTCGACGGTGTACTTCGTGTCGCTTCGTTCGTACTTGGCTTCGAAGTCGTACACGCCCTGCTCGGGTGCGATCTCGATCAGCGGCAAGACCTGAAGCTGACCTGGCTGGTCGGGGTCTGCGATCACGGATGCCGTGAGTTCCCGCCCGGGTGTGAACCGCTCGATCATGTAGGTCCGCTGGGGGTGCAGTTCGATATCCGCACGGATCTGCGATTGTGCTTGATGCCAGTCCTCATCTGTTCTGCAGATGTGCAGCCCGACACTCGAGCCGTCGTGAACGGGTTTGACAACGATTGGATGGGAGATGGGTGACCTGATGGTGCCGTTGACCAGGAGCTGTCCTCCATCGAGCACACATGAATCGGGGGTAGAAATGCCCAGTTTCGCAGCGAGGAGTTTGGTTGCGAGCTTGTCCATTGCCAGCGCAGACCCAGCGGCCCCGGTTCCGACGAAGCAGACCGCTGCGGATTCGAGCCGATGCTGGAGTTCTCCGCCCTCACCGAACTTGCCGTGCAGGACCGGAAAGACAACATCTGCTTCCCACGAACGAATCTCATCGATGCTCGGCGTGTCCACGATCTTTAGCGTGGCATCCAGGCCCGCATCCACGCATCCTTGATGCACCCCGGTGGCGCTGGCGATCGAGATGTCACGCTCTGCGTCGGGTCCGCCTCCGAGAATAAGCACGCTGGTCATGAGGGAGGCTCCGCACGCTCAGACCAGATGACGAGCTCGTTTTGGAGTTGCACTCCGAAAGTGTCGGCGACGCGGACTCGGACTTGTTCGATCAGTTCGATGACATCGTGTGCGTGCGCGTCTTGGGTAGTTGTGATGAAGTTCGCGTGGACTTCCGAGACGCTCGCTCCGCGAATGCTGAATCCCTTGAGCCCCGCGCGATCGATAAGCATGCCTGCGCTGACTCGCTGCCCCTCGTCGCCGATGCCTTCGATCGGCTCTATTAGTGTTGGGTTCTTGAACACGCATCCGGCGGATTTCTCGCCCAGGGGTTGCGATTTCGACTTGTAGCTCATGCACGCTGCTCGAGATTTGGCGATCTGGTCGCGATCGCCCGGTTCGAGCTCGAACACCGCGCCGGTGATGATCAGGTGGTTGAGGTGTGACTGGCGGTATGCGAAGTCGATCTGATTTCGATCGTACTCGTGCGTTCGGCCGACGCGATCGATCGCGTATACGCGTGTCACGAACTGGGAAGTTTCTCCGAATGCGCCCCCGGCGTTCATGATGATCGCACCGCCGATTGTGGCGGGTATCCCCGCGAGCTTTTCCAATCCTCCCAAACCCGAGCGCACGCACCGGTTGATCAACCCGGGGAGTGCAACTCCGGCGCCGGCGTAGACAATCCCGTTTGTCTCGTCGATCTGCGTATCGATAAACGCGCCTTGCTGGAGGGAAACGACAAGATTGGAAACCCCTTCGTCGTCGACGAGCAGATTTGCGCCCTCACCGAGCACACGGAGTTCGTCGTCCATCGTGAGGCAGGCGAGCAGATCCTCCTGGTTGTTTGGTCGAGCGAGTTGATTGGCCCTTCCGCCGATGTGGAACCAGGTGGAGATCGGTGCGTTTTTCTGTATGTCGAGCTGATGCGAAGCCGTGCTCACGCGATACCTCCTTGAAGGTATCCACGCCCGACTTTCCAGACTGGCCCTGCCCCCATGACCACGAGCAGATCGCCCGGTCGGCAGACATTCTCCAGTTGTTCGATGATCGCCTCGAACGGGTACAGGTGCATAGCGCGGACGCCTTTGTCTCGGAGTCGATCGACAAGATCGGCGCTGCTGACACGGTGCTTTTCGATCTCCGAGTCACGCACGAAATAGATATGAGGCACGATGACGATGTCCGCCTGTTCAAAGCTGTTGGCGAACTCCTCGAGGAAGAATCGTGTTCGGGAATGCTGATGGGGTTGGAAAACACAGATGAGACGCCCGCCATTCTCGTGGGGCTGCTCGCGTTGCGCGAGCGCCCTGAGGGTCGCGTCGATTTCCGTCGGGTGATGCCCATAATCGTCGTACACGCGGACACCATCGCGTGTGCCGAGCAGTTGGAGCCTGCGATCGAGACCGATGAACGCGCCGAACGATGCTGCGAGCGTGTCCGCATCCGCTCCGAGTGAACGCCCGATCGCGTAGGCCATGGCGGAGTTGAAAGCGTTGTGCTCGCCGGGCATGGAGAGCCCCCACTCTTTCGTCACGCCGTCGGGATCGCGCACGGTGACCTTGCCCGTGGCGGGTTCATGCGAAAGGACCCAATCAGCCGCGGGATTAAACCCGATTGTCTCGACCTCGCACTCGACCCCCGCGGTCACCTCTCGTCGGTGGGCTCCGTCGTAGGCGATGATGAGCTTGCCCCCCTGATCCGCGGGAGCGACCAGGCGTGCGAACTCTGCGAAGGCTTCGACGACGGCGTCGAGTGAACCGTAGATATCGAGATGGTCAGCCTCAATCGACGCGATAGACGCGACGGTCGGGCGCAGATGATGAAATGAGCGATTGAACTCGCATGCTTCTGCCAGCAACGCCCCAGGCGAGCCTGCACGGGGGCCGATGGGTATTTCCTGCTCCCCGACACGATATCCGACGGGATCATCCGAGCCTGCGAGGGCACCGTTGGTGAGTTGAGTGCATGTCGCTCCAACGATGACAGACGGGTCGAGCCCCGCGTCCGTGAGCGCACAGCCGAGCATGGCCGTGGTTGTGGATTTGCCGTGGGTGCCGGCGATCGCGACCCCTGTATGTCCACGCATGCAAACGCCGAGCGCTTCGGGGTATGTGATGATGCTCAGTCCTCTGGCTGCGGCCTCGACCATCATGGGATGATCGTGTTTGACCGCCGCGGACGCGATAACGACGCGTACATCTTCCGGCAGTGCTCCGGAAGTCTCCTCAAACCCCACATCGATTCCGGATTGTCCCAATGCATCCGTGACGGGCGATGGGGTGGAATCGCATCCTCGAACCTTCAGACCTGCATCGAACATGAGGCGTGCGAGTGCGGACATGCCGCACCCCCCAATACCGATCATGTATGGATGATCACATCCAAGATGTCTGGAGATGGTTTCAGCTTTGCGGTTTTGGTTTGATGCTTTCATCATCGATGGCTTCTGTGTATTCACATCCAAGGATATCGTCGATCCCCGTGTGCAATCCCCACAAAACGCCCATTGAATCGAGAGATTCAGATCATGAGGGTGGTGTGAGCGCGGAGGGCCCGAGCGTCTGGATCGTGATGGTGCCCAAATCGCGTCGTTTCAGGTAGACATTGAGCTCATCGAGTGAGACCGCATCGAGCTGCGCAACGATCTCCTCAAGAGATCTGATCCGCCCGAGGTTGAAGTAGTCCGCTGCGAGCGCCCCTGCGCGGGCTTTGGTCGATTCCCCTGCGAAGACGAGCTTGCTCTTGAGCCCGGTCTTTGCGCGGGCGAGTTCCTCTTGCGTGACATTCCCCTCGTTCAATCGATGCAGTTCCGCGTGGAGCACATCCAGTGATTCCTGAGCACGCTCGGGCGTTGTGCCAACATAGTTGGAGACAACACCGCGATCTTTGTCGGCTCGGTAGGAGCTGGACACAGAGTAGCAGAGCCCCCGCTTCTCACGCACTTCTGTGAAGAGTCGCCCCGACATCCCTCCCGAAAGGACCGCGATCGCGAGTCTTTCGAGCGGGTTGTCCGCGTGTGCGATCGCAGGGCCATCGTGCACGACCAGAATCTGAACTTGGTTGGAGTCATCTTCGAGATGCCCGTATCCACGCGTGGAGTTGTCGCCGGGTGTGGGCATGCTTGTTTCGCCGGTCCAACCGGTTGTTTGCTCGCCGACGAGCTCGATGAGTTGATCATGATCGACATCACCCGCTGCGGTCATCATGGTGCCGCGCGGAGTCGCGAGGGTGTTCCACCATTCGCACAACGATTCATGACTGAGCGAGGCGATGCCCTCTTTGGTTCCATAGGTGCTTCGGTTATACGGTGAAGGGAGATGACGCTCACGCGCCTTGAGCGCGGCGCGATGCTGCGGATCATCTTCGAGAGACGCGACGCCGAGCATCGCGAGTTCCTGCGCCGGTGCGAATGACTCTTGGCTCATGCGTGGGCGACGCACCATATCCATAAGCAGAGGGAGCGCATCGGCCGCGCGATGACCGAGTGTTGTCGTGCTGATCTGCATGAACCTGATCGCGTTCTCGACATCGCGCAGTGCGCCCGCACGATCGAACGCGATTGCTTGTGCCTTTGAATCGAGGTCGCCAGCGCCGCGCATGAGCATCTCTGCGCAGACACTTGATGCGCCTAAATTGTGGATATCTTCAAAGACTGCTCCCGCGGGCAATACGCAGCGCAGCGCGAGTGATTGCACCCCGCTAACCCGTTCGGTGATGAGCACGAGTCCGTTGTCGAACTGATGCACGCGTGTGTTTGACGATGACTCGATCATGATGACTCCTCATGCGATGCGATGTGTTGATCTGAGTGCGCAACGCATTGAATCATTGCCGCATGAGTTCGCTGCGCAAGTGTTCATCGCAAACTTTTTGCATGCACACCATGCGCAAACCCACCCGAACTTGCGTCGATTGCGCTGCGATCTGCGCCGAAACACACCCCATCCTTCAAAAGAACCTCGATCAACCGTTGCGAGAGATCAAGTCGCGGATGTGCGGCTCATGACGCGTGTGCAACAGATGCGCGCGATGGTTCGATGGCGATGAATCCGTTGATGAGTGAAGTACATCTTGGCTGCGCGTTGTGATCATTTCGCGATTGCGCACTCTCGATGCGGTGTGCTTGAGGCGTAGTGAACGGGTATTGCGCACCGCGCGCAAGCACAACGCGTGCGTGTCATGCGCGCCGTGTTCGTGTATGCTCATACTGGAAGTGCGCAATGCACGCGCAACTTCTTGATGAAAAACATCGGAATAAGTCGATGTGTTTTCTGGTTTGTTTGACACGCGTTTGTTGAGAGTCGATATTCGACTAGAACCAATCTGCTTCAGTACGAAGCGAACACGGACCAACGAGGAGACTCGAAATGGCAAAGAAAGCCGCAAAGAAAAAGGCGACTCGCAAGAAAGCCGCCAAGAAGACCACCCGTAAGAAAGCAACCAAGAAAAAAGCAACCCGTAAGAAGGCTGCAAAGAAGACCACGCGCAAGAAGCCCGCCGCGAAGAAGGCGACACGCAAGAAGGCCGCGAAGAAGACCACGCGTAAGAAGGCCACCAAGAAGAAGGCAACCAAGAAAAAAGCCACGAAGAAAAAGGCAACCAAGAAGAAGGCTGCTAAGAAGACCGCCAAGAAGAAGGCGACCAAGAAGAAAGCCACCAAGAAGAAGGCAACACGCAAGAAGGCCAC
>DDGE01000055.1:46794-87872 GCA_002337545.1 Phycisphaerales bacterium UBA1910
AAGAAGGCCACGCGTAAGAAGGCTACTAAGAAGAAGGCCACCAAGAAGAAAGCGACCAAGAAAAAGGCAACACGCAAGAAGGCTGCGAAGAAGACCGCACGCCGGCGTGCGACCCGTCGCTAACGCGGAGCCTCGAGACGGGTGAATCGTTGGCCCGCTCGAAAATGAATCTCACAAACGCGAAATGAGCGAGGCCTGTCGCAAGATCGGCCTCGTTTATTTTTTGCCCATTGAACCGGGAGTTTGACCACTCAGGCAGCCGGTTTGTTTCTCCCGAACCGGTCTACGAGGTCGATATCCGCTCCAGGGAATGGGTAATGCGTATCCAGCCCCCGCTCGAGCGTTTTGAGGTCACAGATCGCGAAGGTGCAGAGCCCGTGGAGGCGCCAGTTCACAAAGCGCAGCGATCGTGCGAGCGTCTCTCGTGATGCGACGAGCGTGATCTCTTCCTCGTCCATTGAGACCGGGACGAACCCGAACTGCCACGCCTGACGCTTGGTCACGAGTTCGAGCACCTGCGCAGGGATTTCATGCTCACTCGGGTCGATCCGCGGCGCGATCATCGCGTACTGGATCGTCCATGCCTGCTCGATCGCTGAAGGGGCGATCCCGAGCTGCTCTTCGGCAATCACGCCGAACGGGCGTTGCGAGGCACGCTGGAGTTCAAGGATCTTGTCTCGCTGCTCGGGGGTGATCACGCCCTGAACGACCAATAACTCACCGAGTCGAATACTCATCACGCATGCTCCTGCGTCCCGCAAACTCACGGGCGGATTGAAACCTCGCTTTGTGATTCGGCGCTCGCCAGTCCAGGATCGAGCTGAACCGTGCTCGAAGGGGCAGTTTCTAGGTATCGGCGTGTTGTGTACGAAACAGACCGTTCATCCAGAGTGTGAGCGGGGAAAAATACCCAAGATGGGTTGCACGAGGGCGGACATCATTCCGAGACACTGCCCGAGAATATCCTGATTACTTGCCGACGCAGAAGGTCGCAAAGACACGCCCGATCACATCGTCGGGCGATACTTCGCCAACGAGCTCGCCCAATGCGTCAAGCGCCTCGCGCAAGCCGAGGGCGATGATCTCCGGATTTGCGATGGCGGAGGCGTGAGGGTCGACTTGCGTTCTGGCGTTTCGGATCGCATCAATCGCGGCACGCAATGCCCGTCTATGCCTCGGGACGAACACCCCCACTCCCGAACCGCTTGCAACGCTTGTTGCATCCGCGATGGCACGCCGGAGCACCCCGAGCGTCGAGGGATCGAACGCGCATACATCCAAACCCGAGTTGGGAAGATCCCCCTTGGGCAGGTCTGCTTTGGTCCGCACACGGATCACCTGTGCGTCTGAGGGCATCTGAAAACCCACCTGCTCGAAATGGCCTGTCGGATCGCACCAGAGCATCGCGTCCGCGTTTAGCAGGATCGATCTGGCGAGCTCCTGTGCGCTCGCATCGAGATCATCAATCGAATGCTCGTCGAGCCCGGCGAGGTCGATCAACTCGACCACTCCCGCGCCGGGTACATCGCGAGAGAGATCCAGGCATTCGCGGAGTGCGTCGCGGGTCGTCCCTGCGCGTTCGCTGACAACCGCACGATTCTGCCCGAGCAGCGCGTTGAACAATGAGCTCTTCCCCGCGTTTGGGCGACCGACGAGCACGACGCTCGGGCGATCGTCTACGACGCGCCCGCCGCTGCTTGCGCCGGACTCGCGAACGAGATCCTCGATGATCGCTCCCAATCGTGCGTGCAGGTCCCCCGGTGCGATGGGGATGACATCCTCCTGATCAGAGAAATCTACCCCCGCTTCTACGAGCGCGAGCATGGCTGCGATTTCATCCACCCATGCTCGACAACGCTCGCCGTACCGACCGTCCAAGAGCGCATCCGCGGCCTTGAGTGCCCCGTCTCGCAACGCGCTGATACGCAATGCGATCCCTTCCGCCTCGCTCAGCGATAATCGTCCGTTCATGTACGCTCTGGCGCTGAACTCGCCCGGCTCTGCGAGTGTGATCCGCTCGTCATCGAGCAATCTTGCGAGAACGCGCTGGGTGATGTGCGTGCCGCCGGGCATCAGAATCTCGATCGTGTCCTCGCCCGTGTAGCTGTTTGGACGCGGGAAACGGAGCACGAGGACGGGGATGCTTGCGTGCGCGCTCAAAGTAAAGCGGGTGTGGATCGCCCCGCGTGCATCGAGCGGAATATCAAGGAAGTCTCGCGCAATCGCACCCGTGTGCACCCCGGATACCCGAATCATGGCACGGGGGGCGTTGCCTGGCGCGCTGCTGATCGCGGCGATGGTCGTCCCGGTTGGCACGCACGATCCTCCGGCCTTCTCTTCGTTACTTCTGCTTGCGATTGAACTCTTTGGAGGCGGGGTTGATGGGCTTTACGCCTTTTTCACGGATCTGCTGCTGCGCTTCTGCGGCTTGCATCATCCGCTGCATAAACCCAGGTCCCTTGTTGGCACGCTCGGCCTTGATGTTCTCAATCTCGAGCATTCCGTGCTTCTTCATGTGGTGACGGATCCACTTGTTCTCCGCGATCCCCACCGCGGAGTTGGTGATGAAGTACAGTGCCAGACCCGATGGAGCTGCGTACATCATCAGGGGGAACCCGACGACCATCATGATCTTCATCATCTTCTGCTGCGTTTCCTGCTCCGGTGACAGTGTCGCAGTATTCGGTGGTGTCAGGTATTTCTGGTGCGCCCACATCAACACCCCCATGAACAGGGGAAGCATGTTGATCGAGGTCACACTCCCCCACAGTGGGAAGCTGAAGTGCATCGCCTGCGGGAGTGGGATGGCCCCGTCAGCGGCCGCGAGGTCACTCATGAATCCCCATCCGCCGAAGCTCTGGAATACGCCATAGAACGCTGCTTCGTGGCGGAGCTCCGTCGCGAAGAACAGGGTGGCGTAAAGCGCGATCCAGACAGGTGTCTGCAGGAACATGGGGAGGCAACCGAGCATACCGGCTGGGTTGATGCCCTCTTCGCGCCAGAGCTTGGCCATTTCCTGCTGCTGACGCTTCGAATCGTCTTTGTATTTCTCTCGGATGGCCTTCTGCTTGGGTCCCATCGCCTGCATCTGCACGGAGAACTTCTGGATCCTGATCTGAGACCAGCGTGTAACAGGGTGCAGGCACGAACGAACGAGGAACACCAGAAGAATGATTGAAATCGCCCAATCCTGCACGATGTCGTGGAACAGGGTGAGGACATCCATGAGGATGTGCGCGAGCCACTGGAAGGTGCATGGTGCACAGATCCCGCCAAGGTTGGAAACGATCATCTCGGGCATGTTGAGGGCCGCGAGCATCGGCTCACCATTGAGCAAGGCCTTGTTCCGCAGGCCTGCGAATACACCGAGTTCGCGTTCGCCTGTCTCGCCTGGAGCGATCTCCATCTGTGCCGATCGCATCATGAGCGCCTGGGTTGCGTCCACGGCTTCTGCGTACGGCTCGAGCATGTAGCGATCGATGCGTGTGATGCCTTCGAGCAACTTCTGATCAGCGCTTGTGATGGAGTCGGGATTGAACACCGGGTGGACGAGCACTGCGAAGTATCGGTCTGTGAAGCCGAACCAGCTCAGTCGCTGTGCACCGGGGAGGACTTCCTCATTCGGCCAGACCTGACGAGATCCGAGATACGCCTTTCCATACTGCGCTTCAACGCGTTTTCCGAGCAGCTTGTTGCGGCTGAGCAACTCGTCATCTACATGCACCTTCATCGAGGTGCCCTGCTGCTCAGGAGACTTCAGGTATCCGTACCTGATGCGTCTGCGATCTCCGCCATAGCTCGAAGCGGCCTTGGGCAGATCGACCATCGCAAAGGTGTCGAGCACGGCACGGATCGGCGCTTCGCTCAGGTTCTCGATGGACTCTGTGAGAATAAAGCCGTGGCGATTCTCTGGCTTGAGCGTGAACCGGCGTTCGAGACGGGCGACGGGGTTGCCATCTGTGTCATCGATGAAAAGTTCGAAGACCCCAGGCTCGATCTCGCGCCAGAGCGGCTCGATATCGTTGCCGCTGATCGCGATCATCGATCCGTTGAGGCTCAGCCACGCAGCCGCGAATGGGACCGCGCGGAGGTTGTCGCTGTTCACCTGCTCTGATTGAAGGGTGATGTGGTTCTCGAACTTGACCGTCTCGAACTCGTCGGGCAGTTGTATCGACTTGATCCCCGCCCCGTATGGCGAGAACTCGAGGTAGACCGTTTGAGAATCGTCATCGAGGTTCCCGAGGGGCGTGAAATCTGCCGCGTCTTGATCTGCGGGGCGCACAACATATTCGGGAGCAGAGATCGCGGGTGCTTCGGCTGCGGACTCTCCGCTGGTGTCCTGCTGGGCTGAGACACGAGTGGTGGTGAACGCGAGGATCGACAGGATCATCAGAGTCCATGCCGCGAGTCGGGTTGGATATCGATTGTGCGTGTGCATCATGCGTTCAACTCAATCTATGAATTTGCTCGCGCGATCAGCGTCCCTCAAAGAGACGGTCGCCGAGCCAGTCGTGCAACTGGGGGATGGCCTTGATCTTGTCCGCGGTGTCTTTGATGTCGTATTCGACGCGAACGAACTCGACCTGTCCTGGGGACAGGATGACATAGCTCGCACGCGGGTTGAAATCACGGGGTTGCCCGACGGAGCCGACATTGATCACTGCCTTCTCGTCTGCGATGAACTTGAAGACCGGCTCGTCCCCGATCTCGTTCGGAGGATAGAAATCGGGTTCGTTGGAAAACACGCCTGGAACATGCGTGTGCCCGACCAGCGCGACACGGTTCACCCGATCGAAGATCGCGTCGATTTTGTCGGGCGCATCGTTCACATCATCGGGAAAAATGTATTCGTTGATCGGGCGTCGGGGCGAGGCGTGAACCGCGAGGACCTCCGTACCGTCCTCGCAGAGATCCTCGACCTGACGCACTTTGAGCGAGCTGAGGTATGCATAGCGACGCTGGCGTTCGGATTCGTCGGGTTCTGCGTCGAACTGCTCGCGGGTCCAGAACGCGGCGGCCTCGGCCGTCGCGTTAAAGTTTGTCGGTTCGTAGAGAACCCCGAAGTCATGGTTGCCCATGAGCGCCCAGTCGCATTTCTCTTGAACAATATCGATGCATTCGAGCGGTTCGGGCCCGTACCCGACAATGTCGCCCAAACAGACAATTTTCTCGATCCCACGCGAATCGATGTCCGCGAGGACACTCCTCAGTGCGGTCGCGTTGCCATGGATATCACTGATGACGGCTGTCGGCACGACGGATGTCTCACAGAATCAAGGGTTTGCGTACCCACGCCAACTCGTGGCGTGGAGAGAGATGGGAACAATAGGAGCATCGCGAGGGTTTCGCAATTCCTTTATTAGAGACGCGTGGCGTGCGATTTCTCAACCCGATTGGGCGAGGCATATGATGATTATGTGCCAGATGGCCGATGAATCAGGACGAACGGGCAGCGAATCGGGGCTCGTCAACCCCACCCCGCGACGCCCAGAACGCATAGACGCATGTCAGGGAAAGACTTATGCCTGCAGCTTCAGTCAGTTACCAACGAACCCGTGAGATGACGATCGACGAGCTTTTGCTCGAGAATCGGATCGTCTTCCTCGTCGGCGAGATCAACCCCGCGAGCGCTTCACGCGTGATGATGCAGATGCTCTATCTGGAAAATCAGCGTCGCAATCAGGAAATCAACTTCTACATCAACTCGCCCGGTGGTGCCGTCGACGACACGCTCGCGCTCTACGACACCATGCGCTTCCTCTCCTCGCCGATCGCGACCTACTGCATCGGGCGAGCCTATTCGGGCGGATCCGTCCTGCTCACCGCGGGGACCAAGGGACGCCGGTTCATCCTCCCGCACGCCAAGGTGATGATTCATCAGCCCTACGGCGGGATTACCGGGCAGGCCGAAGACATCCGTCTGCAGGCAGAGCAGATCATCAAGAGCAAGCAACTCCTGACAGATATCATCGCGAAACACACGGGACAGTCTCCCGAGCAGGTCAAGGAAGACTCCGAACGGGACAAGTACTTTGATGCTGAGGAAGCGAAGGCGTACGGGCTCGTGGACGAGGTCCTGACCGAGCCGCCTGAGGATCTCAAGATCGCAAGTGCGAATAAGTCCTGATCTGTCGAACGCGTTGAATCAACCCACGAACACCACACCGATCGAGGTGAAATACATATGACCACCCCAAGCGCCCATCTCGTCCCGATCGTGATCGAACAGTCCGGTCGCGGCGAGCGCTCATACGACATCTACTCGCGTCTGCTCAAGGACCGGATTATCTTCGTGACCGGCGGAGTCATGGACGACATGGCGAACCTTATTGTCGCCCAGCTCCTCTTCCTCGCGAACGAAGACGCGAATGCGGACATCCACCTGTATGTCAACTCGCCCGGCGGGTCCGTGACAGCGGGTCTGGGCATCGTCGATACGATGAAGTTCATCAAGCCCGATGTCTGCACCTACATCATCGGCCAAGCCGCGTCGATGGGATCCGTGATCGCATCGTCCGGCACCAAGGGCAAACGCTATTGCCTCAAGAACGCACGCAACCTGATGCACCAGCCGCTGCTCTCGGGCGTGATGGAAGGCCAGGCAACAGATCTCGAGATCGAAGCCAAGGAAATGCTCCGTCTCCGTGATCGTCTGTATCAGATCTACGCCGACGCGACTGGGCAGGACAAAGAGAAGATCCATCGCGACTGCGATCGCAACCTCTGGCTGGATGACCAGGAGATGATCGAGTACGGACTGATCGATCAGGTTCTCGATTCCATGCCCATGCAGGATCAGTGAGCCAGCAAACAACCTGACCCCTCTAAACCCGCGGAAACGCGGGCTTTTTTACATGCACAGGAATCGTGGTATATTGGTGCACACCCAACACGCACCTCATAGCCGAAAGGAATGGTCATGGAAGTTACACTGATGGATCTTTGGTTACCTGTTCTCGTCGCGACGATCTGTGTCTTCTTCGCCAGTTCGATCATCTGGATGCTCTTGCCCTATCACAAGAAGGACATCCAGTTCCTCACGAATGAGTCTGAACTCACGAGCAAAGTCAGCGAGATGAACATCCCGGCCGGGCTGTATATGTTCCCGAACTGCCAAACTTCCGAAGAGATGCGATCCGATGAATACAAGGAACGCTTCGAGAAGGGGCCCTGGGGCACGATCACCGTGATGGGAGCAAAGCCAAACTTTGGTCTCAATCTCCTCAAGACCTTCATCGCGTACCTTGTGATCACGATCTTTGTCGCGTACATCACCGCCGCGAGCACGCAGGCGGGCGCGGACTACCTCGCTGTCTTTCAGGTCGCAGGTGCAGCGGGGATTCTGGGGCACTGCATGGGCGGGCTCGCGGGTGATTTCTTTTTGGGTAAACCCACGCGGTTTATCTTCACAGGCTTTGTCGATGGTGTCATCTTCGCGATGATCACGGCGGGTGTGATCGCATCGATGTGGCCGGGCGCTGGGGACGGTATACCCGGGGCACCGCTGATCGTTCAGTAACCTGTCAATCCATCACAACCAGGACACCAATGTTCTCGGGGTCCTGCGCTGAGCGCAGGGCCCCGATCGCGTCTTCGAACTTATGCCTCTTGGTGATCAGCCCTGTGAGATCGATATCACCGCTCGTCATCGCGCGGATCGCTTCACTGAGCGAGCCCGAGCGTGCACCGATGACTCGGATCTCTTTCTCCGCGATCAGCGTGTGATCGATCGGAATTGTGCTCTGGGGGTTGGGGATTGCATTCCCTGCAAGCACAACGGTCCCCAGAGGTCGGACCATGCGGATCGCGTTATCGAACGCCTCGGCGCTGCCGGTCGTTTCGATCACCACATCCTGATCCCCGCGCCGCCCGACACGATCGAGATGGCGGTGCTTCGTACCCCATTTCGCGCACAACTCCAGGGCGTGCTCATGATCACTCAATAGTCGCACGGATGCGTTGCGCCGTGTCATGACCTGTGCACACAGCAGCCCGATCAGCCCATCACCGAGAACAGACACGAACGGGCGTCCTTCGATGTGCGCGATTTGGCCAGCGTGGATTGCCCTTGCGATGGACAGCGCCAATGCCGCATGCTCGTCCTCTACACCGTGCGGGACCTCTGTGAGATTCCTCGTTTCGAGCACACACCGCTCCGCCAGGCATCCGTCACGCCCTCGGAGTCCGAAGATCCGGCGATCTGGATCGTGTGCCCCCAAGCCGCGCTTGGCGAGTTCGGAATCGGGGTTTGTGATATCGATCAGTCCCACGACGCGTTTGGATACCCACGACGGATCTTCGCATTGTTCGATAACGCCTACGAACTGGTGCCCGAGAATCCCTTCAAACTCAGTTTCGCCCCGGGCGACACTGACATCTGTCGTGTCCAAAAGCACATGCGTGGGCCGAATGAGCGCCTGTCCCGCCCCGATCGAGGGATCGGGGGCATCGGAATCCAGGTATACCTCTTGCTTGGTTCGACATACAGCGCGCACACACACCTCCGGGGAACTGCCTCATGGGGTTCATCGGACAGAATCGCGTGCGGCTCGCTCTTTATGCCGGATTGTGGTTTGTTCTCGGACGCGCGTTGAAAGGGTTGTGGCGATCAGGAATCAAAGACCGGATCCATCCCGACAGGTGAGCCGGTCGTTTCATTCGGTGGAGGTGGGATCAAAGGGAGGTACTCGATGATCTTCTTCTTGCGATTGAAGATTGGGTAGGTGTACGGCTGAGCCCCGGTGAAGACATCGCTGGTCTCGTTATACCAGTCCAGCCAGGCGAGTCGATCGAGCCCGAAGTTCTGGCCTGTGAGGATCATGAGCGCGTGCTGAACGCGATTGTTGACCGCGAGGCGTGAGTCACGCAGGGCACCGATCAATCCGAGCACGACTCGTTTCTCGCGGTACTGCCCCAGCGCGTCGGCGGCCGCGGCGCGGATGTCCGTATTGGGTTCATTTTCTTCTTCGATCAAGGTAAGCAAGGGCTCAATCGCGTCGGCGGTGTGGATCCGCTGAAGCGCCCGTGCCGCTTCAAGCCGGACAAAGTCATCCGAGTCTTCCAGCATCTCAATAATGAATGGCGCGTGCTCCGGGTCGCCGTGGCGTCCGAGGGCACGGACGGAAGCGCCGCGCACGCTCGCGTCGTCATCGTTGAGTCCATCGACATACAGTTCGAGATAGATCGGCTGGCCGCCAAAGTCAGCGCTGGAGAGCAGGGTGATGCCTTTGTAGCGGTTCTCGGCGCTGTAAGGATCGGTGGCCATCTCTGCGGCTTCTGACGGCGAGGTCTGCGGGACAAGCACCTGAAGAAGTGACTCTGTTCCACGCGGCGTGCCATCGAAGGTTCCGCATCCCACGAAGGGAATCGAAATCACCATCGCCAAGGCCGTGCTGAGGAAAATCGGTGTTGTCTTTCGTGTCCCTGCGTCCATAAGTGATTATATCGATCCGATCGGTCAAAGCGCATGAGACTTGGAGGGTGGCCGATTTATCGATCGATCCCGCCGTGCATTGAATCCAGGCTTCGAAGTGCGATTGGCGCGTCGAGGATCTCTCGGACGACGATGGCCTGACGGGCCTTTTGGGGATCACGGAGCATTGATCGCGCGCTCGACGCATCGGAATCCTCCCGTGTGCTGGGGCGAGCGCCATACGGAACCGCAATCGGATTTTTCCCTGGCACAATTTCTTTTATTGGCGCGGGTGTGTCTACGCCCGGCGTCGCATTGGGAATCGGGGTTGGCTTTGGCTTTGGAGTGACAACCCGCGGGCGTTGCTGTCCAAAGGGCGCTGCGGTTTGTTGATTCAGTGTCGGAACACGCTGAGGTCGGGGGCGGGGGGAGGCTGTGCGGGGTGATGGTTTGGCGGCCTGACTGCCTGAGGCCTGCTGCGTTGCTCCTCCTGTGGGAGCTTGCGACATCCCGCCGGAACGCTTCTCTCGCATCGCACGGAGCTGGGCCATACGCTGCTGGCGCAGCGCCTCGATGCGCGCCTGACGATCCTCACTTTTCGCGGATTGTGGCTTCTTCTGCGGCTCGTCGTAGACGATGACCGGCTCGGTCATGGGCTTGCCCGTGCGGAGGGCTTCTGCCTTACGGCGTTGGATCTCAGCGAGCGCTGCACGCTTTGAACGCTGCTCTTTCGCCTTTTGATTGAGTCGAACCCCGAGATTGAAAAGCCCACCGATGATGACAACCAGCAGGATGGGGTTGGACACGATGAAGTTGATTAATCCTCGCACGAAAGGATTATATCGACCCAAAGTGTATCCGGATGCAAAATCCTTATGTATCGCGTACCACGAGCATTGCAGCGTGCTCCGGCAGCTCAAGGCGATCGATTTGCACCTGAAACACTCGGGAAAGGACTTCTGGGGTCATCGCTTCTTCGACCGTGCCGTGCGAAGCTACGAGACCGCGCTCATCAAGCACGATGGCTCGATCGGAGAACTGTGATGCGATGTTCAGATCGTGAATAACGACCCCAACACCCAGCCCGGACCGGGCGAGTTCCCGCATCGCGTGCATTGTCTGGATCGTGTGCCGAGGATCCATCGCGGAGCACGGCTCGTCCGCGAGCAGGTACGCGTCGTTTCTTCCCGCGATTTGGACCCAGGCTCGTGCAAAGGCCGTCCGTTGCTGCTGTCCAACACTCAGGGACGCGAACGGTTTGTCTTGGATGTCCGACAGTTCGAACCGGTCGAGGGCATCCGTGATGAGTGCGCAATCCCGCTCACCGGTGAATGCACCAAATGAGACGACTCGAAGCACTGAAAAGTCGAACGCGAGGGATGGGCGTTGCTCAAGGAACGCGATCCGTTGCGCCCGTTGACGCTGCGAGAACGAAGACAGCTTCCGGTCGTGGAGGTGGACCTGCCCCTGATCTGGGTTCCGCAAACCGGCGAGCAGACGCACCAGTGTGCTTTTCCCCGCGCCGTTTGGCCCAACGATCGCGGTTACGGAACCGGGCTCGATCGCGCACGACACCCCGGTAAGCACACGGGGGCCCTTGGGATAGGCGAAAGCGACGGAATCTGCGATCAAAGTCACACACGATAATACGCAGAGCGGATACGCTCTGAGGAGAGGAAAGCTGACCCAATGAGTGATCCAGAAACACAACCCATCGCAGTCACCGGCGGGACCGGATTTGTCGGGCGGCACATCATCGCACGATTGCTCGGCGAGGGATATCGCGTCAAAGCCCTTTCCCGATCTGAGGAAAAGGCCCGTACGGTCCTCGATGCTTCCGCGATCGACGACGGGCGGATCGAGATCTGCGATGGGACACTCGACGATCCTGATGCGCTGCGTCATCTTGTCAGCGGGTGCGGGGCGTGCATCCATCTTGTGGGGATCATCCGAGAGACCAAGAACCAGTCCTTCGAGAAGGTCCATGTCGATGGGACGCGTGCGATCGTGGAGGCGTGCCGACAGAACGACCCCACCATGCGGTATGTGCACATGTCCGCCCTCGGGGTCGGACCCGACAAGCGTGCGGGGTATCGGGACACGAAGCACCGCGCGGGACAGATCGCGCAGAAATCCGGGTTGCGTTGGACGATCGTCAAACCCGGACTGATCCATGGGTATGACGGCGAGTTCACCGAAATGGCGGTCGAGTGGGTGCGTGGTAAGGCACCGCCCTACCTCTTCATCCCCTACTTCTCACGCTGGAAAGACGATGGGTTCGGATTCGAAGCCCCCCATGTTGCCCCGGTCTATGTTGAAGATGTCGCAAAGGTCTTCGTGGACGCCTTGAGCAACGAATCGACGATCGGAAAGACATACGAGCTTACCGGAGCCGAACAGTACGCGTTCCCGGAAATGCTTCGGACCTACGCGAAACACCTGAGCCCGGAGCCCAAACATCGCCCGGCGCTGGGGTTGCCCTGGTTCGTGGCCGCGTTCCAAGCCCGGCTCGCCAAGCTGGTTGGGCTTGGCGGATTGCTGCCGTTCGATGAGGGGATGGCGATCATGGGCGGGCGTGATTCGATCTCGGACAACGCGTCGGTGATCGAGGACTTTGGGTTTACGCCTCAGGAGTTTGAGGGATCGGTGCAGAAGTACGCGGATCGGCTCTAAGATCCCTCGTACGGAAACCCAGAACACACAACGGATTGGACACGCATGTCAGGCCGACACCGGGATCGATTGATCTCACACATTTCGCACGAGGACTACCGCCCCAAGCCCATCCCCGTCGTCGCGAAGGAACTCAATATTGATGATGTCAAGGAGTTCGGGTACGAGGTGCGCGATCTCGCGGAAGAGGGCGTGATCGAGCTCGACGAGTCGGGGAAGATCCAGCTCCCCTTCCACCCGGACGAGGGCGAGCTCATCGGGCAGTTCCGCGGGACCCAATCCGGGATCGGGTTCGTCGTGCCCGCGCAGAAGAAACACGGGTCGGACATCTTCATCCCGGCGCAGTACACCAACGGCGCGTTGTCGGGCGATACGGTCAAGATCTGGTTCGAGCGTGATCAGCGGCGTGAGCGCAGGCTCGGGACCCTCGAGCGCCAGTACGCGGGCGAGGTCCTCGACATCGTCGCACGCAAGCGTGCGAACTTCACGGGTGAGATCGAGAAGCGTGACGGGCGCTGGATCGTCTTCCCGGACGGGCGCGAGCTCACGGACCCCGTCGTCATCCGCGACGCGGAATCCAAGAATGTGAAGA
Source organism: Phycisphaerales bacterium UBA1910 (assembly GCA_002337545.1). GTDB lineage: Bacteria > Planctomycetota > Phycisphaerae > Phycisphaerales > UBA1924 > UBA1924. Next base: position 59,472 of record DDGE01000055.1, read on the forward strand.
ACGGCGACAAGGTCGTCCTCGAGATCATCGAGTACCCCGAGAACGGGCGTCTCGCGGTCGGGGTCGTCACCAAGGTCCTCGGCGCGGCGGGCGAGCCCGATGTCGAAACGCAAGCGGTCATCGCGGCCTACTCCCTCCCGAGCAACGAGTTCCCCGAGGCGTGCGTGCAGCAGGCGCGGGAAGCGACGGCACAGTTCGAGGAAGAGATGGACCTGTACGAATCCAAGGGGATCGAGGCGCTCGATATGCGTCGCGATCTCACGGGCGATTTCATCACGACGATCGACCCGCCGGACGCGAAGGACTACGACGACGCGATCTCGCTCAAGCGGCTCGATAACGGCGGGTGGGAACTCGGGATCCATATCGCGGACGTGGCGCACTACATCCCACGCGGGTCGGTGCTCGACGAGGAAGCGATGGAACGCGGGAACTCCGTGTATCTCCCTCGGTTGGTGATCCCGATGTTGCCCGAGGTGCTGTCGAACGGGATCTGCTCGTTGCAGGAGGGCGTGCTGCGGTACGCGAAGACCTGCATCATCCGGTACGACCGGATGGGCAATGTTCAATCGCGGGGCGTGTGCCAATCGTTGATCAAGTCACGCAAGCGGATGACCTATCTCGAAGCCCAGGCGCTGATCGATGGGGATGTCGAGGAAGCGAAGAATCACGCGAAGACGGACACCCCTCACACCGAGGAGCTGATCCAGAGCGTGCGGGACATGAACGAGCTCGCCAAGCTCATCCAGGCGCGCCGGCACAAGGCCGGGATGATCCACCTGGATCTCCCCGAGGTCGAGCTCGTTTTCGATGAGAACGGCAAGGTCGTCGATGCGCAAAAAGAAGACGACGCGTTCACGCACACCCTGATCGAGATGTTCATGGTGGAAGCGAACGAGGCCCTCGCGTCGTTGTTCGAGAAGCTCGAGGTCCCCGTCCTGCGGCGGACCCACCCGGAACCCACGCCGGGCGATGTGGACGATCTGCGGAAAACCGCGACGGTCGCGGGGTTCAAGATTCCCAAGTCCCCCACGCGCGAGGAGCTGCAGACCCTGCTCGACGCGACGGCCGGGACGACCTCGGCGCGTGCGGTGCACATGGCGGTGCTCCGCACGATGACCAAGGCGGTGTACTCCCCCGCTCTGATCGGGCACTACGCGCTCGCGTCGCACGCGTATTCGCACTTTACCTCGCCCATTCGTCGCTACCCGGACCTCACGCTCCATCGTGCGCTCGTCGCGTACCTGCGGCGCACGGACAACGGGCAGAAGCGTCCAACATCCGACGGCGAGTGGAAAGCGCTGGGGCGCAATCTCAAGAACGACGATGATTGCCCCGACAAGAACGAGCTCATGGATATCGGGAACCATTGCTCAAGCACAGAGCAGAACGCGACGGCGGCGGAGCGTGAGCTGCGTCAGTTCCTCGTGCTCCAGTTGATGGAAGACCACATCGGTGAGGAGTTCGATGGGTTCATCACCGGCATCTCGCCCAAGGGCGTGTATGTCCAGATCGAGAAGTACCTCGCGGACGGGATGGTCGCCAAGAAGGACCTCGTCGGCGATACGACCCGATCCAAACGCCCCCCCACCTGGCGCATCGACGACAAAACCGGCGCGATGGTCGATCAGCACTCGGGTCGCAGTTACAACATCGGCGATCGTGTGCGGGTCAACATCGCGAATGTTGATCTCGCGTTGCGTCAGATGGACCTGGTCATTACCGATGGTGCCTCGCGTGCCGCGGGGAAACTCAAGGGACCCGCTGCGAAGCTCAAGCTCGGCGGTGACGCGTTCGGCGGCATCGGCGAGGCGGAAGGCGCGGGGTTCAAAAAAGCCCCCGGGGGCACGCGGCGTTCGCGCAAATCCAAATCGCGTGATCGCGGGAAGACCGATTACCGGCGCGACGCGAAGGGCAAGGGTGGCCCCGGAGGGAAGAAGGGCAAAGGCAAGCGCAAGTAGCCTCTGGTTGATGTTGAGATCATACACAAAAAAACCCTGACCAAGTGGTCAGGGTTTTTTCAATGAGCCTGTACTGACACTATGGCGTAGCAAACACTCCGTGCGTTGGATCGCAACAATTACTTAACACGCAATGTATCGCGATCCATGTGTTTCGGTTCGTGCGTCGCTGAGCTTGAAGTATGATTCGGTCATGGGTGAGCAGAAGATCGATCACGACCTCTATCGGGGCACACTGGACATCATCATTCTCACGCTGCTCAGCGAGCGCCGCGATCACGGATACGGGTTGATCGAGCGTCTGCGTGCTCAGTCGAATGGGCAGCTGAGCATTAGCGAGGGGGCCGTCTACCCGCTGCTTCACAAGCTCGAATCGAAGAAGCTGATCGGTTCTGAGTGGGTGCTGTCGAGCAACAACCGTCGTACGAAACAGTACTTCATCACCGACACGGGACACAAGACGATGGAGTCGCGTGCGAATCAGTGGGAACAGCTCGTCGGTGTCATTCGAGGTCTGCGGGCTGGCGGGGAGCCAACTGATGTTTCCGGGCAGTGCATATGAGTCAGGGGCTGGTCAGTTCGGTCAGGTCGCTCTTCCCGCGGTCTGTGAGGCAGGTCTGCGAGGATGTCGATGCGGAGATCGAGCACTACATGCGCTTGAAACAAGACGAGCTGCAGAAATCCGAGAACAGGCCGGAGGAGGCGATGCGGCTCGCCTATCAGGCGTTCGGTGATGCTGCAAAGATCAGGGCGGAACTCATCAGCATTGGGCTCACTCCGTGGCGTCGGCTCGCGCTCGTGGCTGGTGTTGTGATCACCTTGCTCGTCGCAATCCTTGTCTCTGCGGTCATGAAAACGCGGATCGAGGCCGGCGAACTGGACCGGGCCAACCGTATGCTCGAATCAAGGGTTCGCGGCCAGGAGCAGGCCATCGCTGCCATGAGCGAGCCCGACAGCCTCCGCCCAGCCCAGACACTCCGGAACGTGCGGGTCCACGGGGCGATCCGTGATCCCCGCCGGTGGTCTTTCCAGCGTGAGACCGAGGTGACCCTGACCGAGCTGATTCACAAATCTGGTGGTCTGCTCGAGAACGCGACGGGCAGGGTGATTGTCGTAGAAGAGCAGGGTGGGCTGAATCAACCGGTGATCGTCGAGCTCGGCGATATTCTCAGCGGGAAGATCGACGACCTATCGCTCATCAGATCGTGCACCGTGGTTGTCGAGTCGAGCACGGGCCCGTCAGCTGTGGTCAGCGAGTAGCCTTCGCGGCGAGCGACTCAACTACCTGCACATGCTCCGGTCCGACGACGCCATTGCTATTCTGGCTTTGTGTCAGCGAGAGCATGGCCATGATCTGCTGAGCAGCGCCACACTGCCACCGGTACTGGTCCTGCCCTGTCGGGCGTGCTGATGTGATCCTGTCGCGGAGATTTGCCCCGGACAGTGCTCGTGCGACATCGATATCCGCCTGATCGACGCGCCCGTCGAAGTTGATGTCGCCGGGGATAAATCGCGATTGGCGGAGGTGCTCGCTGCCCGAGTCATTGAATGTGCCGGGCGTGAGCTCAAAGCGCTGTGGGCGTATGTCGTCGAAGAAGAGCGTGCCGCTCGGGCTCCTGGGGATGAGCCTTGGGAACGGGTCGGTATCTGGCTCGGGGTCCTCGACCAGCTCGCCGTAGGGTATCCGAGACAGGTCGGTCGGGCCTCGGAGCTGGTCCCAGCCATCGAGGTCATAGCCGTCGAAGTAGACCAGCTTGTCGGGGAACCGCTCAGCGTCAAGCACGCCGAAAAGGAACGACTCGTCGGCTGTCGAAGTGCGAAGGACCTCAAAGCCGGTCCGCTCTCCGGAGCTGCTGATCACATCCTTTGTGCGGTGGCCGCGCATCGGGTTTCCGGTGTAGTACTCGACTCGTGTCACCGCATCGGGGTTCAGGCCGACGGTGTGACTGAGCTCGTTCTCTTTGAGTCGTGTGTATTCTTTGCCCCCCCGGTGCGACCAAGAAAGCTCGTCGAGCACCTGGTAGTTTGGCCACGCGAGATGTTCTCCATTGAGATCAAGCGAAGCGTCCAGCCGCCCGTCGAAGTTCTTGTCGATCAGTGCTCCCGGTTTCAGACTGGTCCGGGATGGGTCATCGGGATCGATATACACGAGCAGGTATGTGGACGATCCGTCATTTTCCAGATGAGCCCGTTCTGGTTGTCGGGCGATGTGTTGCGGGTAGGCATCAGAGAAATCTTTGATATGCGCGTGTATGGTGGCCGGCCTCATAGAGGAGAGGCATCGGACTCGAATCGGGCTCGTTCCACCCCCACGCACACCGGCGAGGGTGAAGAACCCGTCTGCGGACAACCGGAAGCCATCGAGGAAGAACACCTCATCAAGCTGTGGCTGAACTTCCGGGACTGAATCCCTGTTATCGTCAATCCCGCCCTTGAGTACGATGATCGCCAGGTTATCCAGCTCAGTATCGGGCGAGCCGTACAGCTCGATGTACTCCCATCCGGTTTCATTGTGTCCTCGCCCCGGCGGGTTCTCAAGAATCTCATTGATCACGATCTGCGCGGTTGCATTCCACGCGAAGAACCACGCGTTGGTTGCGGCTACGAGGATGCAGATCAATCGGAGTGAGGGATGGGATATGTGCATGTGATGGGGATTGTACCGGCGCTGTTCCTTGGCCGCTACGCATCGGAATTCGATGCAAGCATCTTTGCCTGACGAATGATGTATCGGCTTCCGATGTGAATAACATAATCTTTAATATTATTTGAACGCAGCCGGCAGGTGAACCGTTGACGCGACGCTCTGATTCATGAAGCATGGGGTCATGTCAACGCGCAAACAGACAACCCGGGCGTTCACGATCATAGAGCTGCTCGTTGTGATCGCCATCATCGCCCTGCTCATCGGCATCCTCCTACCCTCGTTGTCGAAGGCGAAGCAAGTGGCAGAGAAGGTCAAGTGCCAGAGCAACCTCCGGCAGTGCGGCATTGCGATCCTGACATACGCATCGGCGAATAAAGACTTTTATTCCTCGGGGCCCTTCGACAATCGCGAGGGCAATGGGTACGGCGCTATCGATGAGTCAGGGTGGCTCGCCGACATGGTCAACGGTGGGTACCTGCTCCCGGGAAAGTTCCTCTGCCCCAGCAATGAGGCACAGCACACGCAGAATATGACACTCGCACGCTTGGACGACGGTCGCCCGCAGCGGGTGATCGATCGGGCCGAGCGTGACTCGCTCATCACACGCGGGTTCAATACGAACTACACGATGTCGTGGTATTTCGGCTTCACCGGGATGAGGGACCCGGGGAATGCGTACATCGGCAGCCCGCTGCGGGTCGAGAGCGTCCTCGGGCCGCTGCGGAGCCACTACATCACCTCGACCTCCACCTCCAAGGTTCCGCTGATGGGCGACGGACGCACCGACGGCTCCGTGCAGGACTACGAGGACTTCGGCGAGGGCGAGGTCCGCGTCGCCAAGGCATTCCTTGATGGGCCAGCCCGATACCCCAGCGGATCGTGGGGCAGGCAGGACTACGACGATTTCGGCCCGGCACACATGCCCGACCGACGGCAGAACGCGGATCAACACGATCGCACGGTGGGGAACATCCTCTTCGCAGACGGTCATGTTGCCGGGTTTATGGATACAAACCGCGATGGCACCTTCGGGTGGGACCTGTCAGGGGGCGGGGCGCTCCCGCAGAATGACGAGTACCCGGAACTCGAGGGTGAGGTCTTTGGTGGCCACCTGAGGTCCGGGTGGTACACGAGCCCGGGGTCACCGCTGCGAAGACGCTGAGTTCAAATTCATAAGGGAGAGATTCAATGAAAAGTTTTTACTGCACTGTCGTAGCCGCGGCGTTGAGCACGCTCGTCACGAGCAACGCGCACGCCCAGCTTGTCATCAACGAGGTCTTCGAGAACCCGCCGAACGGTGGTGATGAAACATGGGAATACATCGAGCTCATGGGGCCGTCCGGTTATGACCTCTCAGGCTACGCTGTCTTCCTCATCAAGGGCGGGCGTGATATCGAGGAGCCGTTCGACGCACCAGATGGCAGCCAGTCTCAACGCACGCCGGAAATTGACGAGGCCTTCTCGCTCGATGGGTGGTCGGTCGGACCAGACGGCTTGTTTGTGATTTACAACGCAAGCCAGTTTGGGTTCACCGGGCTTTCGCCGTACCTGATGGAGAATCCAGACTACAAGTTCTTTATGCCTGAGAGCCCTGAGAACAAGAGGTTCCTCAACGGCGCGAGTATGGCATCGCTGCACATACCCAGCGTCGATACGCAGGGGAATCTCTCGAACGATGATTCCTCGACATACCTCCTCGTTCGCAAGCGTCCAGGTCATGAGCTCAACGGCAGTGGGCAGAGTGTCTACGCGGATGATTACGGCTGGAAGAAGACCGTGAACCCGGATGTGGAGTTCAATAGCCGCCTTGACTTCGGAGACGAGGACACGCTCGGCGTGCCGGTCTACCTCGGGAGCGGCCTCAACGGTGCGCAGACGGCCCCGTTCGCGATGGAGCCGGTTCAGATTATTGACGAGATCGCGTGGAGCAATAACGGCGGCAAAGAGTATGTTGTATCGGGGCGCGGAGTCGATGCAAACGAGATCAGTGAAACGCCACGCTTCAACCCGGATGCCGTGAGCCGGCTCCACTACCTCACCAGCAATCCGCTGGTCGGAACCCGTATTGACAACAGCGAGAACATCGATCCGACGAATCTTGCTGATGAGAACTGGGTGTACGGCGAGACGCTCAATGTGGAACCCGGCACCCCGGAGTATCTGCTGTTCAAGCCGCTCCTAGAGGTCGGTCCCGATCTGATGCCCGGCACGCTCGATGATGAGTTGAATCATCTGGCCCCCACAGATCCAGACGGCCCGTTCTACAGCTTCAGCGGCCCCGGCGACGACGATCCGCTGGAGGCACCATTCCTGCAGCATTCTCCCGCCTTTGATCCGAGCGGCACACTTCTCTTCGATCCCTACGACATCTCTGGCTTTGAGATCTCACCCGGCGGTTTCAATCACGCTCCGGTGGGGACTCCGCTTGCGGGTACGCCGCTCGCACAGCAGTTCAGTTTCATCGAGGGTGACATCAACTTCGATGGGGCCGTGGACTTCGAGGATGTATCGATCGCCAAGTCGCTCCTCGGTGCAGGCCTTGATGATCAATCGATGGCCATCAACGATCGCAATACCGATGACACATCCGACGACAGCGAATATATGGCTTGGGAGCACCAACTGGACCGCTTCAATACCCTGCTTGCGCTCATCCGCATGGATCTGAGCGACGGGACGACGGGCGAATGGAACTCGGGGCTGACCGTCACACAGGCCGATGTGGACCGAGTCGTCGCGCTGGCGCCTCAGTGCTCTGCCGCGGATCTCGCCGAGCCGTACGGCATGCTGAACTTCTTTGATGTTTCGGCATTCCTCAGCGCATACACCTCGATGTCAAGCAGCGCGGACATCAACGGGGACGGTGAGCTCACCTTCTTCGATGTCTCGCTCTTCCTGACCACATTCAACCAGGGGTGCCCTTGATCAGGTGGCTTGATCTTTTCGCACCGGTAACACGCATTCATCATTATTTGTAACGCCCTCAGGGCATTCATTGGCGCTTCTCTGGAAATGGGGCCGCGCCGATTCCCGCCAGTATTTGAAAGACGACGACGGGCGTGTGCTCATCGGGTTTCAGTCGGCGGGTGTGGAGATTAAGAGGAGAAGATCATGAGTTCATCAAGCAACGCAATTCCCGCATTCGTATCCCTCACGCTGCTGGCAGACGCAGCTCACGCGGGATTGTCAACCAGCGTGCTCACGCTCGCCGAGTCGTTTTACGCATTTCAGAGCCCCGGCACAACGAACGCGTACATGAATGTGGATGACGAGCCGGCTGCCAACGCGACCTTCAACCTGCCGTGGAACCTTGACAGCTCCACGCACTCGATGATCGATAGCTGGAACTCCAGTTTTTCGGGCGGGGTCATGACATCGGAGGATTCTGTCGTTATCGATGCCTCGTCTTCGGTGCAGGGCATGCTCAACGAGCCGGCGTCGATCGGAGGCAATCTCGCGCAGACACGCAATGAGTTCCTCACGCTCGTCACGATCCAGGTCAGCGATGAAGTCGATGCGATGATCGCGTTTGATGGCTTTGCATCGATGGCGAACACAGCGCTTTCTCGATCAGAGCTTGAGATCACCGTGACATCGGCGTTGGGGTCTTTCAATGATTTCACTGCCGGTTTCAATACTGGGACGACCATCGAGGGGCCGTTCGCGTTTAACACCACGCTCCTGGCCGGGGATGAGATCGAGATCCTCTTCGACTTCGATCTACTCGTGAGCGAGGATGTGGACCCGCGTGTGATGTTCGAGCAGAGCCTGAACGGTACTTTCTCGGTGACTGTTCCTGCGCCGCAGTCTCTCGCGGTGCTTGGTCTCGGCGGTCTCATGGCATCGCGTCGCCGCCGCTGAACTTGTGCTCAGTTGATTATCAATGCCCGGGCGATTGCCCGGGTTTTTTGTCGCAGTTGTACAGTCCGGCCATGCTCAAAAAAACGCACCGAGCGCCCGGGATCACGCCAGACGCTCGGTGCATATAGATAGGTTTCGCCTGTGCAACCAGGCAAACCGGAGATCAGCGGCTCATGCCCTCGAGTACCTCGATCAGCTCGAAGTAGTTACCATCATGGTTGAGAAGGTATTCGATATCGCGGATATCGACTTGGCCGTCGTTGTTCGCATCGCCGGCGATGCGGCATGATGCGGAGATCTGGCCGCGCCCGCCCGGGAAGCTGTCGTTGGCGTAGCCGGGAGTGACTTCAACATTTGACTCGTCTTCGACCGGATCGAAGCAGGGAGTCCCGCCGTATGCCGCCGCACCGAAACCGCCCTCGGAGTTATCCCCGAGGAAGTAGTCGCTGAAGCCGCTGGGATTCGAACCAATCTCGCCCATGTACCAGTTCGTGTAGGCGGAGCGGTACTCCTCGCCATCAAAGTCACAGCTCGTGTCGTCAATGAGGCACGATGCGTTATCGACGCGGATCGCGTAGCCGGGGTTGAAGCCGGGGGTGTGGTCGAACTCGTTGCATTCTTCCTCGGTGTACTCCGAGCCGCCGTTGTCCGACCAGGCGATCTCATCGATCACATCGCCAGGGTAATCGGGCTCACCCATGGTCAATGGCGGGGTATCGTCTTTCTCGATGATCGAGTAATCAGTGATGTTGTTGAGCAGCACCACGGTGATCGAGCCGTCATTGCTGAGCTTCCCGGCCTGATCCGCGGCCGTCTGAAGCTCAATAAAGCTCGCCTCGTGGCGATCGGTCGAGGTGTTGATATCCGCCCCGTTGTTGGTAATGGTGTCCGGGAGGAAATCGTAAATCTCGGAGTTATTGGCGTGGTTCTGTGCTGATCCCGCACCGCCGCTCTGCGAGTAGCCAGTGTTCCAAATCACAAAGTAACCGTCTTCGTCGAGGGAGTACTGCGTCCCGGTGGTCGGAAAATGGAACGCCTCATCGATCTCTGCGGGGTTGGATGTGTCGTCCGGGTCATCAACCACAACGAGCACCGCGTATCCGGTGAGCGACTCACCGGGGCAGCCGTAGAGCTCGATGTACTCCCACTCCTCATCGTTCCCCTTCGGGTTCGTGACGATCTCGTTGATGTACACCGGCGCGGCGGCAACGGATCCGGCGACGGCGGTGAGCATCATGCATGACAGTGTGTTTCGCAGATTCATTTCGTATCTCCATTTGTTTCGATGGCATGCCGATAGCGCAACCCCCCGATAGCCGGGGCATTTCCTGAACGCCGAGTTCAACATACGCATCGAGTGGTCCGCTACAAGATACGCACATGCAATCAAACATCAAGTGGCATTCAGGACCATTAATACGATCTGCGCGTTAATACAATCGATCTGAATATTATTTACATAGCAACGCGAGGTATGGCTGTGCCTTGAGGATTAGCCAAGGCATATAGCGCCGAATGCAACCTATTTTCGTGTACGAAAAGGACTTGGACGCAAGATGGCTGCATCGGACACATCGCACGACGCAGTGGCCGAACACTCAGAGTTGTGTCATGCGACACATATTGGCATGCATATGTTGCATTTCTATTATCGCATTGGCATTGCTGGCCTGTGGTTCCGTGGAGTATCGTGCCTTGGGCCTTCTATCTCACCAGCTACGCAGCGGGCAGAGATGAAGACTCTTCCTTCCTCGGAGTTGAGCAGTACCCGGCTTAGGGAACGCGATCCACAGGGAGATCAAGCCCCGCGCGGTGCACGCCTGTTTCATCTCGTGCTCAAGGCCACCGAGTATCCTGCTCACGAAGCCCCTCCTGCATGTCGATTTCCTGCTAATGCAGGACAGGATCGAACTCGTCACATGATTCAAGTGCGAGACTGAGCGAACGAGCGGAGGGGCTTGTGCTCTACGCCGAGTACCGGACACACACTGGCAGCGATTCCACACCATTTCGACACCTTCCGGCGCGAATGCCGTCCAACTGACAGTGACAGTGAGGGAGGCAGGCAGTGTGTGCACTCATGCTGGGCCAGAACCGGGGGGGGGCAGCGGTGCCGATGTGTAATCCCCACGAAAAAACCCTGACCGGTGGGGTCAGGGTTCATTCAATGGGCCTGGCGGGACTCGAACAGGTGGCGATAGCTGCTTGGAATCAATGATTTCGGACGAGGCGGGCGCAGAAAACAGCGCAAAGAGAGATGTGATTATCGCGAACATACAGCATATTGCCCGTGAAGCGAGTCGGCCTACCGCTTCAGATTGTGATGCCGTCATCGAGGAACTGGTGAAAGCATTGCTCTCACTTTGTGATTGATCATCACCCGTCGACGGGAGCTTTCTTCGTAGGGGTCACGCCCTGAACTGGTTCGGTCTCGATACCCTCTGTGCTGGGGGCCTCGGGGGCACGCAGGCGGACCGCGAGAGCCTGAGCTTGGCGGCTGTAGTCGATGGACTCGCCGAGGATGCGCACCGCCTCCTGGTCCGCGTGGAACCCGCGGGAGTTCTCGCTGCTGATGTAATCCAGACGCCACATCGCCTTGCGCTGCAGGTCGTAGATCGGCTGCAGCTGCTCCTCGGTCGCGCCCGCGGCCTTGGCCTCCAGGATCGCGTCGAGCATGTCGGTCATCGCCGCCGCGGCCCGGTCCATGTGGGCCAGGGTGCGGCTCTGGATGGTCTCGACCTTTTCGCGGAGCGTGCCCTCGTCGTCGTTGTGGCACTGCTGGCAGGCGTTGTTGATGTTCTCCATGGGGCTCTGCACGTTGTGGCTGGAAACCTTCATCGCGCCCTCACGCTGGTACGGCATGTGGCAGTCGGCACAGCTCACGCCGCTGCGTGCGTGGATGCCCTGGCTCCAGAGCTCGAACTCGGGGTGCTGAACCTTGAGAATCTTGGCCCCGGTCTCGCCGTGGGTGTAGTCGTAGAAGTCCGACCCGTCGGGGAACTTTTTCTCGTTCCAGTGGGCCTCGAGCTGCTCCATCTTGAGCCCCTTGCCCCACGGGAACTCGAGCGTGTCCTTGTTGGCGCAGTAGTACTCCACGTGGCACTGCCCGCAGACGAAGGAACGCATCTCCTGGCGGGTGCCGTCCTTGTTGGGGTCGTAGGGCTCTGCGCGGTCGCCCCGGCGCCACTGCTCGACGCTGGGCAGGTGGGGCGTGGGCTCGTCGCTCTCGGCGAGCGCCGCCATCCCGAGCACAAAGCCCGGGCGGGTCACGCGGATTTCCATCGTGTCGGGGTTGTGGCAGTCGATGCACGAGACGGGGTGCGCCTCACCGCCGCCGAGGGCCGGGTGGTCCGCTGGGACTTCCTCGCCCTTGAACTCGCCGGTGAACCCGCCGATCGGCGCCTGGGGCACGGCGGGCTCGTTCTCGCCCGGCGTGCCGTCGGGCGACTGCATCACCAATGCCAGAACCTCGTCGTAGGGCAGCTGGCTGACCTCCTTGAAGCCGCGGATGACGGCCTCCATGTTGAAGTCCGCCGCGAGTGTTTCATCGGTGACTTCCTGGCCCATCGCCTCCATGCCGATGCGCCGGTACATGACGGTGTTGGACGCGTGGCAATGGATGCACGCCCCGGCCTGCGGCTTCTTGGTCACGCGCTCGGTCACGCCCTGGTCGTAGAGCATGTAGGCGTGCCCGCGTGCTTCACGATAGTCGATGCTGAACGCGTACCCGGCGTAAAGGCGCTTGAGCCACGGGTAGGTATCGAGCTTGCTCTCGGGCAGGGCGCTGGAGCCACCGTAGAACGTATCGCCCGCTGTAGCTTTCCATCCGTCGTACTGGTGCGGCCAGTTCTGCCCCCACGGTTCGGGGTCTGTGCTGATCTCGGTGACCTCGGTTACCCGGACGAACGGCGTGCGTGCGTCCTGTTTGTGCCCGAACATGGTGATGAGCACCCATGTGACCGAGAGCGTCGCGACGACCGCGACGATGAATACGAGTACGAGGAGGATCGCACGCCCGGAGCGGGACTTGGGGAGCCGGCTCTTGAGAGTGATGGTGTGTTCGTCGGATTTCATGCGTGGGTCCTCTTTCGGGATGGATGGCATGTTCAGTCGCGCTCGCCAAAGCCGGACTCTCGCCCTGCGTGCCCGACATCGCCGTGGCAATGGACGCAGTACTGCATCTCGCCATTGGGTTCCGCGGGAAGCATGTGGTCAACAAAGTCATCGTGGCAATACAGACACGCGTGCTGGGTCACGCGCCTGTTGCGTTCTTTGATTTGGATTGGCTCGTGAAAATCGCCTGTCGTGAATGCGAGCGAATGAAAAAAGCCGTTGTCCGCCTTGGTGAGCCACTTGCCTCCGAAGTCGTGAGGAAGGTGACAGTCGTTGCAGGTTGCCACGCCGTGATGGCTCGACTTGGTCCATGCGTCGTAATGGGTTTGCATCACATGGCAGTTGGCGCACGAGGCGGGGTCGTTCTTCAGATAGGCCGTGCCTTCGCCGTAGCCGAAGGTGAATGCGCCCAGGCCTCCGAGGATACCAAACGCCACTGCGCACAAAAGCGCAAGCATCGATACTGCTCGTCCCCGTCCGCGGTGATCGGCGACGGGCTCAGATTGAGTTTGATCCTGGTTCCCCATCTATATACGCACCATACCGGGGGAGGCTGCTTATTGCAAACCGGAGGGTGTCTCCGGAGCGTTATACATGCGTTTGGGGACAAGTCCTGATGCGATCAAAAGCAACTGAGTCGCAATAAAGAAAGCGAGCCACATCGATGCTGAATCCATGAAGCCATACGCATGAAGCCCCACGCCGAGCATGTTGGTGCCGAACCAACTCCATACGGTCACGATGTTCCCGGCTACCGCTAAGACTGCAATGCCTTTCGCTCGGATCATCCCGCCCCAGCGTGCGTGCAGGATGATCGCGTTGATCAGGACGACGAGCGAGGCGCCGTTTTCCTTTGGGTCCCATCCCCAGAATCGGCCCCATGATTGATCTGCCCAGATACCACCCAGAACGGTGCCAACAAAGCTGAGCAGGAGCGCAAAGCACGCAACCCCGTACACCATGCGGATCATGGATCGCTCGCGTTCCGGTGTGATTGCCCGGGTGAAGATTCGTCCAAGGAGGTAGACAGCAGCGATGGTTCCGGAAAGGAAGGTCGCCGAGTATCCCAGCGTGATGGTGATGACATGGGTGGCGAGCCAGAAGTTGCTGTCGAGCACCGCCTGCATCATCTGCATGGTATCGCCGTCGTTGCCAAGGTTGTGGGCGATGATTAGCGTCGCCCCACCGATTGTGGCTGCCCCGAGCACCGCGATGCCCAAACGGAACAGACGTTCGATGAAAATGCCCGCGAGTGCCGAGGCCCACCCAACAAAGATTGCCGAAGAATAGAGGTTTGTGACCGGCGGGCGTTCCTGCAGGTAGATCCGCAGTCCGATCGCCAGCGTATGCACCAACACTGCGATCACGAGCAGGACCCAGGCGCTCGATCGGAACCGCTCCGCCAAATTGGCGTTCTGCGACCCCGCCCGTGTGATGAAAGACACGCACACGCACAGGAAAGCGACGATGTACACCGCGGTCGTCCCTGTGAACAACGAGGCTCGATTGAACCAAACCTCGATTCGCATTTTGCGCATCACGCCGGGCATCGAATCCTCAAGGAGTTGCGTGTAAGAGTCAACCCCCTGCTCGAACCCGGCCGCATCGCCCTGATTCGCGGCGTTCATGATCGTCGTCAGATACGCCACACTCGGGTGGGGCATATCTGTCCCCTGATCATCCAGAAACGCATCATGGAACGGCTGCCATTGCCCGTCAGCAGAAAGCGGAGGGATCGCGTACGGCTGTCGCATCTGAGCGTACTGAAGCACCCGGTTCACCCGGTCGTGCAGTTGGATCACCGCCCGCTGGAATCCGTCGCGTGCCTTCGGCTCGACCGAGAGTGATTGGCTCGCTTGTTGTGCGATCTTCTGCCAGTGTGGTTCGATGTCGCGCAGCGGGATCCGGCCGCTCTGGCTTGGATCTTTCTCGATCAGTGCGAGCACATCCGGATGGTCAACACGCACCAGCGGGACACTCGTGATTTTCTCCGGCTTGGCGATCAGGTCGATCATGAATCGCACGGCGCTGATCTGTCCATCTTCGGACTGTGCTGTTTGCTTTCCGCCTGCCACCATCAGCATCGACCGGGCCGCCGTATCCATCGGCTTGATCCGCCCGCCGGAGGAAACTGGCAGTTGTGCGAAGCCCTTGGTATTAAGATCGCTCTGCGGCAGCGGCCTGAGCAACCCGCTGAATGCGATCAGCAATCCGACAATGCCCACCACAATCGGGAGTCCTCGTCTTGTACTCGGTCCCGGTGCGGGCTTCCCATCGAACGCGATCGGCCCCTCACGCAATCGGCGTCGGAGGAAGACCGTGATCGATTGCAGGAAATGCCAAGTCATGCCCAGACTCACCAGAATGCAGGCAAGGTAGGGCATGAGCCAGCCGGGATTGCGCACGACCTGAAGCACCGTCCCGCTGCCATCGGGCTTGTAGGACGCTTGGTAAAAAGTTCGCCCAGCGTAGCGGAGCGGGTTGTTCATCCAGATGCGCACCTCGCGGTCGGTGCCGTGCTGTGGATCGATGATTCGGACATCGCTCGAGAAGTTCTTGGCGATCGAGGTTCCCGTGAAGGTGTCGTGGCTGAAGTCGATCAGGTAAAGCTCATAGGGCAGGTAGGTGCGGGCATAGCGCATCGCGATCCCGTAGGGCTTCCCATTGATCTCTACTCGCTGCAAGTCGGTCAGCATCGATGACAGCAGCCAGGTCCCGATGGGGGTGCCGTCGCGCAGGAGTGTGACATAGCTCGCCGGCGCGTCGGTCTTACCTCCATCAACCCCCGATACTTGTGGGACCCCTTCGGCTCTGGCTTCGAGCCCGATGCCGCTCGTTGCGATGTGCGGCTGCTGGAGCTTGAAGAGCTGCGCGTTGGGCATCCACCGATCGATGCGGATCGCAAACGGAAGCCTCTCGTCCACGACTGGCTCGCCCGATCGTGACGCGTCGATGATCATGCTCATAGGAACAGAGACAACGCGGTCATGATCCGGGTGGCTCGGATCGATGATCGCGATTTCCACCTCGCGGATGTCCTCAAGGAATGCGCTGCGTTGACCCTCGCCGATCGACATCAGCCCCTCGTCGGCGAAGAATCCGGTCACGAACTCGCCCATCAGCAGCAGGATCAGCCCCGCGTGCAGCACGATGATTCCAACCCGCTTGCGAGTGGCCTTAAACCGGACAATGTGCGCGGCGATCAGATTCACGATCATCAAACCCGCGATGCTCAGCCCGCCGGGAAAAGGGATGCCGAGTCCCCGCGGCTCGACCCCGGAAATGTGGCCGAGATCGATGAATGCCACCCACGACCTGAAATAAGTGTCGACCGCCTGCCAGACACCGAGTTGGGTCTGCGCAAGCGTGCCCACAAAGATGAGGATCATCGCAAGCGTCAGCAACAGCACGGTGAGTCTGAGCGACGCGAGGGAAAAGACGAAACGCTTGAGCATGCTCGTATTCCGATTCTAGCGAGCGATGGATCGCGCCATGGCGAAGACATCCGCTTCGAGCTGGTCTGCGAGTTCGTTGCTGGGTAAGGTCGCACGCACAAACCAGGTCTGATTGATCGATTCATCAAAGACCGCCGAAGCGAGCATCGCTCCGCTGTCAGACTCGATGCGGATCTGATACCCGTCGTAGCCATCCATCGAGAACCGCTCTATTTTCTCCTCAAGCTCACCCTCGCTAATCGGCGCGAGTCCCAACTGGCCGCGCCAGCGGTTGATGTTGGCGAGCTCTCCGCCCACTCGCCCCGGGAAACGGGTCACTGCGACTTCTTGGTTGCCGTTTTCGGTTGGTGCCATAAATGTCGCGACGCGCATCTGGCGTGGAGTCTCGTCAAAGACCCAGCCCTCTGGCACGACCCACGGGAAACGCGAATCGGATGATTCGGGTGTCTCGGGCTGTGTGTGCTGCTCATCGCTGGGTTGTTCTGCATGCTCTGCCGCGGGAATGTCCTCGATGCCCTTGGCGATCTGCTCTTCCTGCACACTCGCATCTTCGCACGCAACGAGCCCGCATGCGAGCGCGAGTTGGCTCGCCAAGAGCCGAGCGAAGGGGGTTCGCATGAGTGTGTGACAGCGCCGGGGTAGATTTGTGTTCATGGCGTATGGTATCGGGCTGGCTCAAGAAAACAGCGCAGTCTGTGATTACGGCTCGGAGGCGATGTCGTAGTCGTCGAATGTGATCACTTCGCCTTCGATTGAATCCGCGAATACCTCGGCACGCTCGAGCGTCTCGAAGCCCGCGACTTTCGAAGCCATGGGTGATCGGATCTGCATGGACTGAACAAACCAGCCTTCGTCTGTATGGAACCACGAAAGCGTTTCGTAGTCGCGGGACCAGCGCGTGATGATCATCACTTCTGGGTGCTTGTGTTCGAAGATCTTCTGACAGTTGAAGTCATCGAAGATCAGCGGCTGCGAGCCGCGATCGCCCTCAACGATGGTCGCGGTTCCGAATCGTTCATCGCTGACGATCATGCCGCACTCAATGCAGACCGAGTCACCCAGCAGGATGTTCGGCGGTGCATCCGGGTCGGTCTCGCCGCAACCATACACAAACGCGAGAGAGGCCGTAATCAGCGACAAAGTGAGCTTGTTCATCAGATTCCTCCTCTTTTGCGAAAGATCATGATCGCGACGGCCAATGGGAGCAGACACCAGAGTACGATGACGCCCGTTAAGAGCCACGGGAGCGATTCGCCGAACTCCTGAGAAGCATACATCCCTACGGGGCCGAGCACATCGAGCGACGCGTTGAGGTTGATGATGACATTCATCTTAAATGCCTGAAGCGGGTTGATAATCGCGAGCGCGAAGACCTCCTGCACGCGAAGCTTGAAGAGCACCGTGCCAGCCATGAGCCCGAGGTCGCTCAGGAAGACGAGCCCGAGCCAGACAAAGAGCGAGATGCCGGTCGCGACGCCTGCACGCCGCGATTGGACCGAGATCAGCACTCCAAGCGAAAGCATCGATAACGCGAGCACACTTGCGAACACGACAAGCATCAGGAACGACCCGGCTCCCACCCCGCCTGCACGCCATGCAAGAAGTCCCGCACTGAGCCCGAAACCGATGCACAGCGAGCAGATCAGGGCGATCGCAAGCCCGACATACTTGCCGAGCAGCAGTTCCGTCCGCGACAACGGCTGCGCGAGCAGATAAAGCAATGTTCCGCGTTCGCGTTCGCCCGCGATTGTCCCCGCGCCAGCCGTCAACGCCATCAGCGGCACGACGAGCATGATCAGATTCAGCAGACCCGCGGCCGTTTTCCCAAACCCCGCAAACCCGTGTTCTCCCGAGCCCGCGAGCGACAGAAACGAGACGCCGATCGCCAGCGTGGTGAACGCGATGGTATAAAGCAGGAACCATTTGCTTGAAAGGGCATCGCGGAACTCGCGCCGAGCGATCAGCATGATTGATCGGACAAATGAAAGGTGTGTGACTCTGTTCTTTGATTGATTTTCCGGGCGTGATACACCATTGAGATTCATCGTACTCATCGCAGGACCTCACTGATCTGTTCTTTGCGTACCCTGATCTCGGGCTCATCGTCATCGTGAACATCTCGGAGCAACTCGAAGTCACGCACGGTGATCCCTCTCGCGGCGAGGTGGTTCATCGGCTCCGCTTTGCGGTGCTGCTCGATCGCGACAGTAAGCCCGCTGTTGCCATGGTTGACGGCGAAGCCGCCCTCGCGGAGGATCTCTGCCGCCTGGTGCTCGTCGCCCTGCTCGATGAACAGGCGCACGGATCGAACTGATGAGCGGCTTGGCCAGAGTGCCTCGGGTGTCGTCTGCTGCACGAGCCGACCTTGCTCCATAACAAGCACCCGGTCGGCTAGCGTGATGACCTCGTCCGGGCGGTGGGACGCGAAGATGAGTGTCTTACCCTGCTCACGGAGTCTGAGCAGGGTATCCACGACCTCGCCGCGCCCCGAGGAATCGAGGTTTGAGGTTGGTTCGTCAAGGACGATGATGGGCGGGTCGGCAATGAGAGCGATCGCGAGGGCGAGGCGTTGCTTCATGCCGCCCGAAAGATCTCTGACGCGTTTGGACTCGTGCCCATTGAGCCCGACGACATGCAGTGATCTCGCGGCCTGGGCCAGTTCGACCCCGCGGAGATTCGCGAAGAAACGCATCGCGGATCCGAGCTTTGCATCGTCGTGAAACGCGAGTTCCTGTGGCACATAACCGATCTGCGCTCGTGCCTGCTTACCCTTTCTGCGCACATCGATCCCATTGATTCGAACTGTGCCCTTGCAAGGGAAGACCCCGAGCAGGCATCGGATGAGCGTGGTTTTTCCAGCGCCGTTGCTGCCCCAGAGAGCCAATGAGCCGCCGATCTTCAGATCGAAGCCCAGGTCATCGACCGCGAGCACGCGTTTAAACTTCTTCGTGATGTGTCGTGCTTCAATCATTGCGTTTATTCCCTGTAACGGGCGTGTTGTTGCGTTCAAGGGTCAGTCTGAGCATGACGAGTGCGCTGAATAGGACCAGCCCGAATGCGACGAGTGCCATATGAAAGCCGCCCGCCCCAGCTTCGAGAGAGGGAAGGTCGAAGCGGGGAGGGAGTGCGAGCGGCTTCGGGTCAGAGAGCATCGGGTCGGGGTCGAGTTCAGGAAATGCGCGGGCGGTCAGCTCGATCGCCTGCTGGGCTGGGCTATGCACGAACAAGCGCAGGTTGGGCTCGCGTGCGAGCATGGTGCGGAAGAGACTGCGCGGTTCGTAGGCAAACTCGCCGAGCCCGTCCTGATCGCGATCAAATCCGTTGTAGTCGGACCAGAAGTTGCCCTTCTCATTGTTCGCAAAGTCGTTGAGAAAGAGCTGCCCGCCGCCGTGCACACTAACCTGCTCCTCATTCTCGATAAACCCGTTGTTATAGATGGTGTTATCGTGTGTGTTGGGGGTCGCGAGCATCCCCACATCGTTGAATGCGATCTTGTTGGAGCGGATCAGTCCGGTGGAGTCTGCGGAGGATGGGCTGTTATCGATGTAGATCCCCACCCGGTTGGCCGCGAGGAGATTGGATTCCACATCGATATCATCGCAATCCTTGAGCCCGATCCCGTATCCGCTGGTGCCGCGATTGTTGTCGATCTGGTTCTGCACTAAGCGGATCGAGTTGGAGTACATCAGGTAGATGCCTACCGAGTTGCCAGTGAGATGATTCTCACGCACGGTTGTGTTGTGGCTGTACATGAAGTGCAGACCGTACCGGCTGTCGATCACGGTGTTGTTGCTGATCCGAAGGCCCTCGGAGTACCAGAAGACCATGTCCCGGCTATCGCGGACAGTGTTCTGCTCGATGACGCACTCGTGACTCCACCAGAGACGGATGCCATCGCCGCGTCGCCCGAGCTCAAGATCCTTACCAACGATGGTGTTGTTGCGGATGATCGATCCGGGGGATTGCTTGAGATCGATCCCGAAGTAGACATCGGTGATGCGGTTGTCCTCGATGATGACCGGGCCATTATTGGCCTTGATCCCCGCGGATTCGTTGCTGACGGATTTTCCCGACCCGACTAGGATGAATCCCCTGATGGTGACATCCGGGGCAGTCACCTCGATCACACTGCCCTCGCCGCCGGCGTCGATGGTCACCGCTCCGTTCCCGTCGAGGATAACGGGCTTGGTGATCCGGATGGCACCCTCGTACACGCCGGGGGTGGGTTCGACGACGCTGCCCGGCGTTGCTTCATCGATCAGGCGTTGGATCTCCGATGCCGGTGCGCCCAGCGCGTGCGGTACCGCGATGCTGAATGCGAGCGTGATGGCGATGGTCAGCGTGCGCATCTCATGCCTTCTTTGATGCCTTGACGAGCGGAAGGTACGCGCGTCGGTGGAAGAACAGGGCAAACAGCATCACGACAGACGCGACACCCGACAAGATCAGCCCTACCCCTGGCCAAGCGACCGTCTTGAACTGCCCCACCATCCCAGTCCCGAGCACGGGCGGGACAAACGGGTCCACTGCATTCGATAGCGGCGCGTTCGGATCGAGGTTCTGCCCGAAATGACTCATCCACAGATGCAGATCAATGAGGAAGACGAACGGAAAGAACATCACGGGGATCACCAGCAGGACGGTCCAGCGGCTGTGAATAAAGCTCGCGAGCTCGAGCAGGACAACGAAGAAGATCATCACATACACGCCCACGGTCCGCTCGATCTGCGCCGCCTCGTGCAGCGAACGCATGCCGATGTAATGGTTGAGACCATCGATCTCCTCAACATCACCCGTGAGCTGATTCACATAGGCGGTCAGGTGCAAATTGTCGGGGTACTGGGGCGCGACGAGGTCCATCTGCCAGTAGGGAAGAAAGAGCGAAACGAGCAGCAGGATGCGTGCAACAAGCAGGAGTCCGCCTGGCAGCCCATACTTGAGCCCGTGTTTTCTGAGCTCATACTGGTTGACGCGTGGTCCGATGATCTTTTCAATGAAGCGTGGCATGGTGTACTCCGTTTGCTTATCGCGGGCGATGTCCGCAGAAAATCGCCCAAGGGCGCTTTCGCGCCCCGGACGATTGGGGTGATCAGTCTTCGCTGGGCTCGACCATGAGGTAGCCCATCATCTCAAGATGGAGCGCCGAGCAGAACTCGGAGCAGTAGAACGGGAAAGTCCCCGCGGTGTCCGCCTCGAACTCGATGGTGACGGTCTCACCCGGCTCGAGGGATGCGGTGATGTTGTACACCGGGACGGCGAACCCGTGGGTCGCGTCGAAGGCACGCTCGGTGTTGGTGATGTGCCAACGCACCGTGTCGCCCTGTTTGAGATAGATGTGCTCAGGATTGAAGTGCGATCGGATCGCGGTCATATAAATGTCGACCGAGCCGTCATCGTTGCGTTGCACGCGTTCCATGCCCTTCTTGGGAGCCATGGGCTTGAGGTTCTGCACATGCGGGTCCCAGCCGACGCCCGGGTAGGTTTCCCAGGAGTTAAGCTTGTCGGCCTTGACGATCTGAGCGTAGTGAGGCTCGCCGACGCCCATCGCCATGTCGTAGAGGACGGGCATGTCCGTGCCCTTGTTGGCGATATCCACCAACTGCAGGTTCTGGGGGAGCAGCGGGCCGGTCGTGATAAAGCGATCGACGGACCATTTGTTCAGGGATACAAGGTACTTGCCATCCGGCGAAACGGTGTCACCCTCAGCAACGGCGATATGCCCGACATTGTAGTGGACGGGTGTTTTGTGCACGAGCGTCCAATCTGGTTCCGGGCTCGATGAACCGTAGCTGCCGCCGAGCGTCCAACGGGCAACGGCGGAATCAAGGTACAGCGAGGTGTATGCGTAGCCGTCGGGACCGAACTGTGTATGTAGTGGACCGAGCCCGAGTTCGATCTGTGTTTCGAGAACCGAGTCAAAGTCGAGGATTGGCACGCCGTACTCGTCTTTCCCCGAGTAGTTCTTTGATGCGATCGCCTTCTTGATCTTGTCCATCGAGTAGATGGTGACATGAGGGTCGAGCTTGCCTGACACGACGATGAAGTCACCCTTGGGTGCAACATCAACACCGTGCGGGCTGCGAGGCTCGGGGGTCACATGGAGGAGACCCTCGGCCAGCGCGGTCTTGAGGGTGATGACCGGAAAATCCTTGATCATCTCGACCTTGCCTGCCTGGTACACCTTCTCGGCCTTGTGCCAGTCGATGATGTGCAGGAAGTCTGTCGCGTTCATACTCGCGCCGGCCTCGAACGGGGGCTTCTTGTCCTGAATGCCACCGGTTGCCTGCTCGGTGTTAAGGGAGTTCATAAAGAAGTAGCCCTCGCTGGCGAGTTTGCCCGCGTCCGAGAGATCCTGCCAGTATGGTGGCAGTTCGATTGCGAACGACTTGCTCGTATCGATACGCCCGCGGTTGCGATCAAACTTCCATAGGGTCACCGAGCCCTTGTACTTCTCTTTGTACTCGCTGATGGGCGCGTACTCGCTGCCCCACGGGACGGCGTACTGCCCGCCCTCGATGACATACTCCGTATTGGGTGTCACGAAGGTGCCGCCGTGGTCGCTCAGTGTGAGTGGGTTCTTGATGATCTGCTTGGTTTCCCAGTCACGCAGATCGATGACCGCGACGCGAGCGTTGATCTTGTCATTAATAAAGAGCCACTCGCCGTCGTAATCGCCGTCGGTTTCTGAAAGCGCCGGATGGTGCGTGTCACCCCATAGATTGGATTTCCCATTTGGGAAGCCCTCTTCGAGGATTTCGTTACCAACGCCGAAGCCCCAGCCCTGCCAGGATTCGGGCGTGAAGACAGCGATCGAGCGGAGCAAACGCATACTCGGGAGGCCGATCGCGAAGACCTGCCCCGCGTGTCCGCTGGATGCGAACATGACATACTCGTCCTTCTCACCGGTGGGAACATAGGTCTTGGCAGCCGCGACAAGGTCTGCGTTGCTCAATCCACGCTCCTTGGCCACCTTCTGTACATCGCTCATGGACTGCGCACTCGTGAAAGCTGCAGGGATGGCGATGGCTGAGAGGGCCGCGAGCAACAGGGGTGTTGCTTTTCGTGTAGCGTAACTCATCGATTCACCTCAGTTCTATTCGCCGCGTTCTGGCTCGGGAACCGTTCCCGATGGTGAACCGGCGGGTGTGTTGACTTAGTTGGATGCGAGCGCCTGATCCTGAATGGCTCGTAGATACTCCACAATCTGATGGAGTTGCTCGTCTGTAATGGCCGGGTTGCCACCCTTGGGAGGCATGTCGATACCAGTGGTGTTATTTGCATCCCAGATGGGGCGTCCCATCTTGATGAACTTCACGAGATCGTCGTCTGACTCGCCTCGCACAAAGCCACTTGTCGTCAGCGGCAAACCAATACCCTCCACCCCCTCAGCTCCATCGCCATGGCACGCGGCGCATGAAGAGATGTAGAGCTGGTATCCAGGGTGGGCGTCCAGCTGCAAAGCGACCTGCCCGCCGCCCTCTTCGCTTGTCAGGTCCCATGCGTCGATCGAGACCGTTGGCTCGCCCGGTTCCTGCATGTCCCGCAGGTAGGCGATGACATCATGGAGCTGCTCATCGTTGAGGCCCACGGCACCGCGCGGGGGCATCAATGCGCCCGTGGTGTTCAGTGGATGGTCTACTTTCCGCCCCTCGGCGATCAGTTGGAACATGGCCTCGTCGTGAGTGTCCTGGACATAGGCGCTGTTGCGGAGGGGCTTACCGAGGCGTGGCACGCCCTCGCCGTCCTGCCCATGACATACCGCACAGGCGCTCCTGAAAATCTCGCTACCTGAGGCGAGTTGCTGGGCCTGTGCGAGCACACCGCTCGGTGGTTGTGCCATAACTGAAGTCAGCTGTACTGCTGTACTGCTGGGCTGGGCGAGTGCGACGAGTCCGAGAATGATCGGCAGCGTCACCCCCATCAGGGAGGTCAGTGCAATGCTCGTCCATCGGTACGGATCGCTCTTATTGGCGTCGGAAGCTTGTTTTTCAGGTGTTTGCGTGGTGCGTGCCATGAAGACCTCACTTAATTATGGATTAGTGTATCCACATATCGACTAATAGGGTATCATGCATAAGTGGACAGTCAACTCCACTTATGGGAAAACTTTGATACGATCACTGGGCCGGGTGAGAAAATCATCCGGTTTGGCTTCGAAAGGATGCGGGATGCGATCAGAGAAGAAAGGCGTGCACCATGCTGAATCAATCCGCTGAGTACGGGCTCCGGGCGGCCGTCCACCTGGCGACGCTGCCCGACGACGAACACGCGTCGGCGAGCGATATCTCGGAACGGACGAAGGTCCCAATCCCGTATCTCCAGAAAGTCCTGCGCACACTGACACGGGCGGGTGTGCTCAAAGCCCGACGCGGCATGGGCGGCGGGTTCAGTCTCGCGAAGGCGAGCAATGAGATCACGGTGCTCGAAATCCTCGATGCGTTCGACTCATCACCTCAGCGTATAGAGAAATGCCCGCTTGGGATTTCGGGGCACACGCGGCTTTGCCCACTGCACTCGCTCATCGACGAACAGGTGGCAAACGCGGTGCAGATATTCGCCACGACGACGATCAGGGACATCCTCGATACACAGAGCGACATCAAACCCCTCTGCGAGAGTCAAGCAAGGGTGACGCTCGGGCTGCCCACAGACAAACAAACGGGCTGACCTACGAAGCAGGTCAGGGAATCGATCTTTGGGGTGATACACGAAAGGGAAGTACCCAAGGAGAACGACATGTCAGAATCAACGCTCACGCTTTCCACGCCGATGGGTGAGATCGCGAAAGCCCGCCCTCACGCGATACCGTTACTGGAATCGTACCGCCTGGACTACTGCTGCCACGGGGAGACCACGCTGGAGGAAGCGTGCGATCAACGCGGGCTCGACCCGGAACGCACGCTGCGATCGATCCTCGAGGCGGATCAGGACATGCACGATGAAGACGGGCTCGATCCCGCGTCTATGACCATGGCAGAGCTCGCGGACCACATCGAAGCGAAGCATCACGCGTTCACCCGTAAATCGCTCGCTACGCTCCAGACGATGATGCCCAAGCTCATCAACGCGCACGGGGAATCCCACCCTGAACTCAGCGAACTGGGCGAGTGCATCGATGCGTTTGCCGACGACCTCGAGGACCACATGGTCCGCGAGGAACGGGTGCTGTTCCCATGGCTGCGTCGTTTGGAGCGCAACAGCGAGATTCAGGGAGGCCCGCCATGGAGCGTGCGTCGCCCGATCGACTGCATGATTCACGATCACGACAGCGCGGGCGAGATGCTCGAGCGTATGCGCACGCTCACGGACGAGTACAAATCGCCCGAGGACGCGTGCGGCACCTACCGGGCCTGCCTCTCGCTCCTTGAGACACTCGAGCGAGACACGCACATCCACATCCACAAGGAAAACAACATCCTGTTCCCACGCGGTATCGAGACCGAGCGGGAGCGGGCTGAGAAGGAGTCGAAGATGTCCTTCACCTCGGGGGCGAAGCCGGAGATGTAGGCCCGGGGAACGCGTCATCGACTGGATCAACATGCAGGGCGGCTCGGTCTCAGTGCGGAAGTTCTCACGCGGGCTCGCGAGGTACAACGAATCGACGCGTGCCCAGCAGAAACTCTATGAACTGGAGAAGGCTGGCTACGGTTGGTTTCAAGGGCGACCGCCGCACGGCAAGACCCAGGAGTTCGTCCTCTGCGACAAGTATCGAGCGGGTGCTGCCAGCACTGACACTGCCACTTCCGCCCTGCAATCACCCCAAAGCCCGCAAACTGTCACTGGCGCAAGTGGCCGTGGCCCAGACGCACTACCACATGGTGCGCGATGAGGACTTTGATCGAGCGACTGGAATAGGCAGCGCAGAAAGCGGCGCAAAATGCGGCGCACTTGGCGCGCAAAACACGGCGCAGCAGCGGTCGGCAACAAGCAGCGAAGAAGTGTGTGAATCCCCAAAAACAGAGGCGGGACCTGGCTTTTTGCCGGTCCCTGCATCTGTGTTCGATTTGTCGCACGAGGCGACGAATGGGCCTGGACAGACTCGAACTGTCGACCTCACCGTTATCAGCGGTGCGCTCTAGCCGGCTGAGCTACAGGCCCTCGGGTCGAGAGTATAGTCCACCACACACCCCGCGTCACACCCTAAATCCCATCAATTTCTGCCTCTGCGCCCAGATAAAACCTCCGCGAAACCCGTTGCACGCTCAACACGCACTGGCATGCACATGCCGTCAATCTATAATAAAGGAGCCCCCACACCACAATCGGGCATCACCAGCGTGTGACAGGAGGTCCATCAATGCGTGAAGACATCAAATACAACAACATCATCGACGGCGAAGAGTTCGAGCGGGCACAGAAGGCCGCCGACGATGCCGCCGGGTTGCCCGCTGAGCAGATCGATACCGAATCCTTCTATGTCACGCAGCAGTACGAGAAGTACTCCGAGGAAAACCACCGCGTCTGGAAGACCCTGTGGGAACGCCGTAAGGGTGTGCTCGAAGAGCAGGCCTCGGAAACCTACCTCAAAGGTCTCGACGCCATCAACCTCGTGCCCGATCGCGTGCCGCTGCTCTTCGGCAAGGTTCAGGACCCCTACGAGCCCGGACGCGAGATCGTCGGCATCAACGAATACCTCAAGGACCTCACCGGCTGGGCGTCCCACGGCGTGCCGGGCTACCTGCCCGCCAAGGCCTTCTTCAGCTGCCTGAGCCGGCGTGAGTTCCCTTCGACCATCGTCGTGCGCCCAGAGGACAAGATGGACTACCTGCCCGAGCCGGACATCTTCCACGATGTCTTCGGGCATGTCCCATTGCACGCCGACCCGGTCTTCGCGGACTTCCTACAAACCTACGGCAAGGCCGCGCTCCTCGCCGGCCCCGAGCACGAAGAAGCCCTGGCCCGCCTGTTCTGGTTTACCGTCGAGTTCGGGCTCATCTCCGAGGGCGGCAAGCTCAAGGTCTACGGCTCAGGCACCATCTCCTCGCACTCCGAATCCGAGTACGCCCTCAATGCCCCCGAGGGCAAGGGCGGGCACACCAAGGGCGAGATCGAACGGCGCCCGTTCGATCTGGAGCAGGTGATCAACACCCCCTTCGAGATCGACCACTTCCAGGACATCGTGTATGTGCTCGACAGCTTCGAGCAACTCCGCGATGCCATGAACGACTACGCCAACCGCGTCCTCGAAGCGTCCAACGCAGCCGCCGGCGCGTGAGAACGATGCCCCTCCCCGCGCCCTCGCAGGGAGGTGGTCCGACGAAAGCGGATCGGAGGGGTCTTGTGATCCGTGTTTCGCGCAGAGGACCCCCTCCGCCTCGAAGACTCGGCACCTTCCCCGCGGCGCGGGGAAGGCACGAAGACAACAAGGAGACCGTCATGAAAGCGAATGAAAACGGCGTCGATCGTGCACTGCGACTTCTACTGGGTGTTGTCTTGCTGGTCGCCAGCTACATGTGGCTCGGTGTCGCCGCTGGTGAAATCACCGGCATTATCGCCGCGATCATCGGCGCGGTACTGGTCCTCACCGGGCTCGTGGGCTTCTGCCCCGCGTACCGATTGGTGGGCATGAGTACCTGCAAGGTCAAGAACAGCTAACCCGATTCGTATCACATCCGATCACGCTACGATGTTGTGTGAACGAATCCACCCTTCACAGCCACATCTACGCCCGCTCCAACGCCTTGCGGCTCGGCGCTGGCGAACTCCTCGTCGGCCCCGGCGACGACTGTGCCGTCATCAAGACTCCGTCGGGTGACATCCAGCTTCTCACCGTCGATCAGCTCGTCGAAGGGCGTCACTTCGAGCCGGGCACCGACCTGGACCTCATCGCCCGCAAGGCCATCGCCCGCAGCGTCAGCGACATCGCCGCGATGGGCGGCCACCCCGACTGGGCACTCGCGACGGGCGTGTTGCCCAAGGGCTATCCCACCGCCAACGCCCTCTTCGACGCAATGAGCCGCTGGGCCAACCACTGGTCCTGTCCGCTCATCGGTGGCGACATCGCCAGCCACAGCAGCAACGACCACCCGCTCACTCTCACGGTCACAGTGGGCGGTGCCATGCCCGAGGGCTCCGTGCCCATCCTCCGATCGGGCGCCAAGCCCGGCGACCTGCTCTATGTCACGGGACAAGTCGGAGGCAGCTTCGAATCCGGCTGGCACCTGCGCTTCGAACCCCGTCTTAAGATCGGCGCGTGGGCAGCCAAGACCAAAGCCCACGCCATGATGGACCTCTCGGACGGGCTCGGACGCGACGCGCACCGGATCGCGCTCGCCTCGGGCGTACGCATCGAACTCGACGCGCCCAGACTCCCCATTTCGCACCGCTGCAACGACTGGCACGCTGCCGTCTCCGAGGGCGAAGA
>DDGE01000055.1:88092-134764 GCA_002337545.1 Phycisphaerales bacterium UBA1910
ATTCTCGATCCACACGGCAACTCGCACGATGCATCATCGATGGGTTGGGATCATTAACCCCGAACCGGGAAGGGTTCGCAAGCGTGTCACATTCACCGCATATCGTCGTCATCGGAGGCGGATTCGCTGGGATCGAGTGCGTGAAAGCACTTCGTGGTGCGAACGCCCGCATCACCCTCATCGATCGGCAGAACCACCATCTCTTCCAACCCCTTCTCTATCAGGTTGCAACCGCTGCTCTATCCGCAACGAGTATCGCTGCCCCGATCCGCGAAGTCTTCGCCAAACGCAAGGATGTCAGCGTGCTCATGGACGAAGTACGATCGATTCATCCTGAAATGCGAGCGGTCAATCTCGCGTCCGGGCGACGAATCGAAGCGGATTACATTGTCCTCGCCGCGGGGCTGCGATCGGTCTACTTTGGCAATGACGAATGGGAAACGCACGCCCCCTCACTCAAGTCCATCTCCGATGCGATCGAGATCCGACGCAAGTTTGTCTCTGCATTCGAAGCCGCCGAACTGCTCGACGACGACGCGGACCGATCACGCCAGCTGACATTCGTTGTGATCGGTGCCGGGCCCACGGGTGTCGAAATGGCCGGCGCTTTCGCCGAACTCTCACGCAAGACACTCCGCGATGAGTACCGACGCTTCGACACTTCCGATGCCCGCGTGATTCTCATCGAGGGCCAGGATCGGGTCCTGCCGACCTACTCACCCGGGAGCTCCGAGCAAGCGAAGCGGGATCTCGAAGAACTCGGGGTCGAGGTCATGCTGAACACGCTCGTCGAAGATATGGACGATATGGCGGTCACGCTCTCCGATGGAAATCGCGTTGCGACAAGCACGATCGTCTGGGCCGCGGGTGTCGCGGGCGAATCCATCGGCTCGACCCTCAACAGCGAACGGACAAAGGGCGGCAAGATCGTGGTATCCGATGATCTGAGCGTACCCGATCACCCGAACATCTTTGTCGCCGGCGACATCGCCCATGTCATCGACCCAAAGAGCAACGCACCTGTCCCCGGCGTCGCTCCCGCTGCGATACAGATGGGGCGATTCGTCGGGCGTGCGATCAAACGCGAGTTGAACGCAACCCGCAACAATCGCCCGAGCCCGGATCGCTCCGCATTCGTCTATCGTGACAAAGGATCGCTCGCGACGATCGGCCGCAATCGTGCGGTCGCAGAACTCGCGGGGCGACGCTTCTCTGGCTACCCGGCGTTCCTCCTCTGGGCCATTGTGCACATCTACTTCCTGATCGGCTACCGCAACCGGATTATGACCATGCTGCAATGGTTCTGGCAGTATGTCCATTACGACCGCAGCGCGCGGATTATCCCCACAAAGAGCTACGAGTTTCGAGACAAAGAATAACCACGCTGCCCAATGATCGATCCTCGGAGATTGGGGCGAGCATCCGTGGCGCACCCCGACACGCGATTCATATTGTGCCTGCCTGTGAATCAACAACCGCCCATACAAAAGAACAACCCGGCAGAAGCCGGGCTGTTCATATCTGAAATCGATGTGGCTTCGATTACGGGCAGCCTGCGCCGTAGGCACTCAGGAAGAGCGATACATCAAAGAAGTTCAACACGCCATCCTCGTTCAGATCTGCGCTCGCGTCCGATGCGTTGAACGCGCTGAGGAACGCGGACACATCGAAGAAGTTGAGCTCGCCCAAGGGTGCCGCGAAGTCCGCGTCATTGCACATGACCGGGCCAACGAGCCCCGCGAGCACATCACGGTCGGCGATGCTCGGGAAATCCACCCCGTCCGCCGGGTCGAGCGAACGAGCCGCGAGGTAGGCGTTCGCGAGCCGGTTCTGGAAGATATAGGTCTGAAAGTTCATACCCGGGTTGTTCGGGTCCGCGATGGGCATGCCCGTATCCGGATCGATGTAGTCCTCGGTCGCGTCGAAGTCCGCCATCAAAAGCTGGGCATCGAAGAGCGCCAAATCGTCGCCGTCCGCGTCGCCGTCGAAATCGAGATCACCCACGACGAACCGGAACTGAGAGATACCGGTCGCGTCGTGATCGTTGAAGTCGCCAGGGGTGATTTTGAACACATCCCCCCCACTCTCGATGGCGATGTCCATGAAACCGTCACCGTTCGGGTCGGTGGGTGCCCCGTACGCAGTGGGGTCAAAGGTGAAATCGATCGAAGCCCCCGCGACTTCGCCGTAGATCCAGGACTCGTCCGCGGTGCGAGTGGGCACGACCTCGCCATCGCTGTTGATGCGCGAACCGAGCATCGGGTTCGCACCGAGGTACCGCAGGCGGGTTGCTGCGTCTGGATTGAACCCATCGGTATCAGAAATCTCGTGCTCCGATGTCCGGACATATTCCTTTCCGCCCGCGTTCGACCATGCGATCTCGTCGATGATCTGCATGGGATCGATCTGCGATGGTGGCGGCGCGAACGGGATCCCGAGATCACGATCGAGCGGGATCTCAATCCCAAAGTCCGTCTTGCCGTCGAAATCGACATCGGGGTTCTCATCTTTCCAGATCGCATATCCCGGTGCATACACGCTCACGCCGTCGACGATGCTGTGATGGGGGCGACTGCGGATGAGCAGATAGGTCGAGGAGTAATCATTCTGCAGATTCCCGTTGATGTCATTGGGATTCTCGAGGTGGGCATCGAAAAACGACACACCCGTTGCTTCCTCGGGAGCGAACAGCGGGATGAGCGACTGTGTATCGGTGCCGTTGTACAGCACGAGAAAGCCGTTTGCGCCGATTGTCAGCCCGTCGAGTGTGAAGACTTCATCGAGTTCAGCGTACACATCCGGTATGTCGTTGGGCTCGCCAAGATCTCCGTCGCTTCCCCCCTTGAATAACCCGATCGCATAACCGGTCAGATCGAGCCCGGGCTCACCGTAGAGCTCGATAAACTCAAGCACATCATCGTTGCCCTGGGCGTCCCCGGGAGGATTCTCGTAGACCTCATTAATCACGACCTGCGCTTGCAGACCCGTCGCACAGAGGCTCATGCCTGCCAACGCCATCAGTACACTTTGTTTCATAACTCTCTCCATTGCCCATTCGGACATTCACTGCGTGCTTATCGGTACCGACCGGTGAGCAGCTCTCCTGTGAAGACATCGTTTGTGTTGAAATCCGGGTACACCGGGAGCCCATTGCTCCGCAAAGTCGGGCTCGGCGATTCCTCTTCGTAGCTAAAAAACTTGTCGCCGTTCGCGTCTGTGATCGTCGCGACATGCCCGTCCGCGAAGAGCATGTTGCCCTGAACACGATCATGTCCACGGTTGAAGAATGACCTGCTCCCGCCGTGCGCGGGGCCAAAGTCCGCGAAGCTGTGTGATGTAAGCCTCAGGCCTTCGCGCCAGGATGGCCCATCCGTCAACGCCTTGGTCGCGGGGAGAAACTCTCCATCGATCGTGATCGTGTCGTTCGTGTCGTCGGATTCACCGTCGATGCGTGCGTCCGCCATCATCGGAACGATCGAAGACGAAACGATCTGCATCGAGTGATCCCGCAACGGTCCGTAGACACCGTTCGCCTCATCCGCAGGCTGACCGGTGCGCCCAACGCGTGGATCCTTCCACTGGGTATACGCCATATACCACGACTGGGTGTAGTTGGTGTTATACCCCCGATCGATCAGGATGTCGCGAGTCTCGTGGGTGAACGGATCTCCGTACCCGCCATCGTTCATGCGAAACACATTGAGATTCTGGTTGTACTGCGCTGGCGCAGTTGGGCATAGAAAGTCGCTCGCGCGGATCCCCCCCAGCTCAACGACATCACGCAGCCACCCGATGCGTTCCACAGTGCTGCGCGTGTCCGTGGGATTCAGATCCCATTGTGATTCAAGCCAGTACCCACGCGCGTGCTTGCGGATCCGATTATCGAACGGCCCCGAACTCAGGTACCCCTTGTTGTCCGCGGAGTATGTGTTGAATGAGATGCCAAGCTGCCTCAGGTTTGACATGCATTGAATCTTCTTTGCCGTATCGCGCGCCTTGCCGAGGGACGGCAGCAGGATCCCGATCAGCAACGCGATGATCGCGATTACCACCAACAGCTCGATGAGCGTAAAGGCTCGCGACATGCCCCTGACGGAGTTGGATTTCTTGCTTTGCATGCGCGGACTGTACACACGCTCACCCCGCACAATCACGATATTTAATATGAACAATGTGTGAAGAAATTTCTTAGCGCAATGATCATGGAATCATAACGAAACGACAAAGCTTTGCTCCGGCACACGCACCTACTCTTGGCCCGTTGGTGTTCGCAGGTTGCGTTCATCGCAAAGAGAGAGTCACTCAAATGATGAGTAGGAGAGAACAATGAAAAAGGCATTCGCAATCGCAGCAATCGCGGGCTTCGGATCAATCGCCGCAGCAGGTATCGCAGATGTACGGATCACCGAGGCATTCGTCGGTCTCTCCGGCGAAGACGGAACTGAGGATTGGTTCGAGATCACCAACCTCGGTGCAGCTGCAATCGATACATCCATGTTCTGGTACGACGATGACAGCGCTTCCGTAGCAGACGGCGGGCAGCTCGGGTCATTCTCGCTTGCCGCTGGCGAATCGATGATCTTCATCATCTCTGATGACAACGGCGCGAACGACGATGTCACCTACACCAGCGCAATCGAAGAGTTCCAGACGATTTGGAACTACTCGGGTCAGATCGGTATCACCAACGGCGGTGGCGGACTCGGTCAGTCCGGCGACGAGATCTTCCTGCTCCTCGGCGACAACTCCGTTGTCACCTCGCAGGCAACCCCCGGCTCACTCTCCGGCGGCCTCGCCACGATCGATACATTCGCCTCCCCCACGAGCTCGGTACTCGGCGTCAATGGAGCGTACGAGTCCATCGCGTTCTTCAATGACAATCTCGGTGTCCCCGGCAACATGATCTCACTGATCGGATCGCCCGGCTCGGTCCCCACCCCCGGCCCGATCGCACTCCTCGCGCTCGGCACACTGGCAGGCGCTCGCCGCCGACGCTGATCTGGTCGCACAACCTTGATCTATTCATTCTGAAAACCCGCTCCGAGAGGGAGCGGGTTTTCTTGTGCGTACAACGCGTTCCATGACTCGTTTCAACCTGGTCTCCAACCGATACGCACCTTTTAAACGCTGAACACAAAGGCATATACATATCCAGTATTACCACTCATGACAAGCTTGTGCTATCCACCTCGAAATCGAGCTATACAAGCTGACTTTGTATCTATGGGAGTCACTTGGAGACACGCGCATCACCTCACACCTGTGCATAGACGATGAATCCCCACCACATCAGGGGGAGTTTCTAAATACATGAAGACAATGCACTTAGGCACGCATGTAGGTGAAATTGGCTACAGCTGTCTCAAACTTGTGAATAATTACGGAATTCTACCCAAAACGAGGCCCAAGTATGGCATGATTTGGTTGGGTAGGAAGTGCCGTGCTCGATCATTCAACTGAATGTCGGCATGGGGGGGACAAGAGAATTAGAAGAGAGAGCAAACTGCCCACAGTTGTGACATGAGGCTGTGATCAAGGATCATTCCCGGGATCATCCTTTACAGATGTGCCATGAAGGATGCAACAACCCGCATTGGTGGGTATTTGATTTCTCTGTGAACCGATGGAGATAGGTTTACAGATGAACGAAACAGACCAGATCGAGGAATCGCTCGCTGAGCAGGTTGCGTCATCCGATGTGACCGTGCTGATCGGCGGAGAGACCGGCACTGGTAAAGGGCGCATGGCTCGACGCATCCACGCCATGAGCCCGCGGGCGAGCAAGCCCTTCGTGCCGGTTGATTGCGCCGCACTTCCAGACGCACTGTTCGAATCGCAGCTCTTTGGATACAAGAAGGGCGCGTTTACGGGCGCAACAAGCGATCGGATGGGACTTATCCGCGCTGCGGAGGGCGGGACACTCTTTCTCGATGAAGTCGGCGAACTCACGCTTGAGCAGCAGGCAAAGCTGCTTGTGTTCATCCAGGAACGGAGCGTACTTCCCGTTGGTGAGGTCGAACGCACAGACTGTGACATCAGACTCATCACCGCGACCCACCGGGATCTTCCCGCCATGGTCCGTTGCGGCGAGTTCCGTGAAGATCTCTACTACCGATTCGCGGTCATCGAGATGACGATGCCACCGCTGAGAGATCATCTCATTGATCTTCCGGACATCCTCGATGAGCTCGTGGAAACCAAGGCCTCGCTCTTGCATGTCGAGAAGAAGCGGGTGACGAGCGAATACCTCGAAGCGCTGATGTCGTACGAATGGCCGGGCAATATCAGGGAACTCGGAAACATCGTCGAACGCTCGCTTGTGCTCTCAAAGGGGGCAGCGCTTGATATACGCACACTCCCGACCCGCATTCGGCAACAAGTCCGCGCCCGCACGAGTTGCAACGGGCAAAGGCTCTCGGCGGATCAACTCCAGGACGCTTTGCTCAAGCACCGCGGAAACAAGGCCGCCACAGCGCGTTCGCTCGGTATCAGCAGACGCCACCTGTATCGAGTCATGAAACGACACGATATCGATCTGACTCGCACAGAGCCGGCGTTTTAGCAGCCAACACATGCCAGCTACCTTTTTTCGCCCGGTGTATGCCGGGCATTTTTATGCGCTCCGGGTGCTGGCCCCACGATGTCACATTCAAAGTGTGACATGGGCACACCAAGGCGAGACATGGGCGTGACATGCACTGCATGTATCCGAGTCATGATCGTGACCGTGCCAATCTGTTGCGGATTCGCACAACGAGAGTCGCCTTGTTTTTGTGCATTGCTGCACCCTCTATCGCGAACTTCACTCGCCGGGTTTGGCACGGCACTTGCATTACCTCAATCATGCAAGGACAAGCAACACACAACAAGGTCAGCATGGTGGTTTGCGAGTATCGGTGCTCCGAGGGCATACGCGAACTCGCAAAGAACCATGGATGGATCCTTGTCGAAGGAATCGGCACCCTCGCCGCGATGCACACCTGTGTCGCGGTAGAACCAACCAGTGTCTGTGTCGAGATGGTACGGACATCCAAGAGCGTCCCAGATTTACTCAGGATGCTTGCTGAATGTGACTCGATCGATCAGCTCTCATGCTTTCGGCCCAAAGCCCCAGATCGCATGGTCCATGATCTTTCAATGTTGGGGGTTCGCGTGTTGACGGATCCCAGCGAGGTCAGTGAATGGTTCTGCCACACCGACGCTCATGAAACCTCACCGAAGACAGACCCGATCGGCAATCGAGCACGCATCCGCGTCCATCGCCGAGTCACGGAGTCAGAATGGAGCCATGCGTCATGCAAATGAATCACACGACACAGAAGATCAACTCGATGACCGGCGAAGCGCTGCTCCTGATGGCAATATACAACTTCCGGAAACCAAAGATCCGCTCGGCAATCGACCAAGAACTCGACCGCCGAAAGACATACTCCCCCATCGATCGGAGCTTTGAGCTGATGGGTCTCAACCCGCAACAGGCTCAGAGAAACGCGATCCTGAACTGAATCACCCTCCCTTTCTCTCACTCGTCGGATGCCGAGAGGCATCCAACGGGATTGAACACGAACTCTCTTTCTCACACTCGTTGGGCGTCGACCCGCGCCCTTCGGGATTCATTACGGACTCTCTCTCTTTCTCACGCTCGTCGCGCAACGAAAGTCGCGTGGCGGGATTCTCCTCGGGCACACCGTGCCCAAAGTCCGTTTCTCACGCTCTACAAAGGTAAAGGAAATATGATGAAGAAATCAACCAGCACCGTACTCATGCTCGCGATTACAGCTGGCGCTGCAAACGCGGGGTTCACCAGTTTCGTTATCCGGAATGGCGGCTCAGGCGCACCAGACATCTTGTCCAACACCGATTACGGCGTTCCCGCAACTGAGTTCGTGATCGATGAAGGTGGCATGAAGGCAGCGTTGGGATCAAACGACCTCAATGGCCAGACCATCGGTGACATCGCGAGTCTGCAGATCACGCGCCATGACGATGTCAGCCGCTTCACCGCGGGGAGTGGCGCCGCCGTCGCGCCCTACTTCAACCTCTGGGTCACAGACGGCGCGGGGAACTATGCCGTCATCGCGAACGAGCCATCCAACCCAGCTTTCCAATCGCTATTCACAACCAACGGCGACGGAAGCCGGAGCTACGACCTGAGCTTTGGGGACCTCTCCGATAAGGTCGCGAAGGTGTACGAAACACCGGGCTGGAACTCAGGAACATCCTGGGTGCACGCGATGTTCGGCGCAACTCTCACTTTCGCAGACATCGCAACACTCGAGATCGCCCCCCCACCCGCGTCATACATTACGGACCCGGGCAACTCCGTCGGCTCTGGCGCTCCAGATGAACTCGGAACGAACAACGCATTCGGCTTCAACTGGGTGTTCGGCGATACCCTGAGCAACTATGTCTCGGGCGACGAGGGCTATGTCGTATCCGGTGCGGTCGTGCCATCACCCGGATCCGCAGCGCTCCTCGGCATGGGCGGACTGCTCGTAACCCGGCGACGACGCAACTGAGAACTCGCCCTTCGGGTTCCCGCCATTTGTTTTCAGCCTCTTCACACTCGCCAGGACGCTCTCCGTGTCCCCCCCCTCCTCACTTCATGATTGACGAGTGTGAGGAACCCTCAGAGCAGGACGAAAGACCTGCTCAGGGTTTACAACACGAATCCCTCTCTTTCTCTCACACTCGCGCGGATACTGAAAAGCATCCATGCGGGGTTCAACTCGCCCGGTCGTCCGGGAGAGCATCCTCACCTTGTTCATTGGAGAATCACATGAATCGCAGCACACTGATCCTGACTTCACTCGCACTCGCATCGGGCGCCGCAAGCGCAGGCACTTTCTCGATGGATTTCACAAACCCCGGCGATGTCGTGCTCTCATCGACTCAGGCCCCGGGCGCCTGGTACACCGATCGTTACGCACCGGGTGTCTTTGAATCTGGCGTGATGTTTGACGGCGACTACCGACTGCACCAGGGCATCCGCTCCGACGGGAATCAGGCGAACCGTCCCACGAGTCAGAATAGTGATTTTTACAACTATCAAGGACGCAAGTACGATGTGAACGCTGCATCGGGCACGACCGTCTCGATCGATCTCTATGTCGATAGCGGCTGGAACGACGGCGTACGCGCCGGCATGTGGACCACGATGAGCAACGGAAACCTCACCTACCCGATCATCGAGTATGTCGTCGCGGGTGACAACGGCGACGGCAACGCGTACACCGGTTTCCGCTGGTGGCAGTCGGGGCTCGGCTGGAGCTCAACAAGCTTTGAGAACGCGACAACTGACGAGTGGTACACCCTCGAGATCGAACTGACCGCGACAGATGTACTCTTCTCAATCAACGGCACCTCGATCGGGAGCGTTGACAATCAGGGCGCACACATGATTGACAATGTCATCCTCAATGCACACAACCAGGGTATCGCGGGTGAATACGATGTGTACTGGGATAACTTCGGCGGTGTTCCCTCTCCAGGCGCCGCCTCGCTTCTCGCGATGGGTGGACTGATCGGCGCACGCCGTCGACGCTGATCGCGTTGATTCATTCCGGTATATATTCAAAGAGCCCGCTCCGAAAGAGAGCGGGCTTTCTTATGCGTTGAAGAATCGAATCCGCATCAGTCGATCTCAAAGATGGAGAGGCAACCACCCTTCTCGCTCGCGACCGCAAGCAAGAGCCGACCGTTTCGCACGAACATCGTCATTCCTTCCGGCCCCGCGCATCCCTCGCTCAGCGCGATCGCGTCGAGAAAAACAGGTGAATATGGCAGCGTGATGTCATAGAGCATGATCGCGTTCGTGCGTTCGAGCCCAACCGCCATGAGCGTCCGACCATCGTGAGTATGGATCGCGATGCCCTCCGGTTCAGGGCCTGCCCGATCGCTCCGCGTATCACCCGCGTTGTACAGTTCTGGAAACTCCATGCCCGTGATCAGCTCGATCTGCGGGCCAGAGTTCCACACCGTCACCCCACTCGCCGCATCGATAATCGACACGCTCCGTCCACCCTGAACGCACAGCCGATCGATATCACCGTCGCCATCTCCATCGCCATCGATCGTGCTGATGTACACACGATCCGCACCACGCTCGCTCAGGTCTCCAATCGCTGCATGCAACCGCTCGACCAGGGCCGGATCGATCAGCCCTTCATCGATCGCTTCTCCAAGACGCATCTCATGACCATCAAGTTTTTCCCCCTCGTTCGCACTGACTATGAACGATCTCCCCAATGCCTCGTACATGACGATCGTATCTGGGAGCGGCAGCAGCCCGAACTCGTCCCCCGAATGCATGCGAAAACCATCATCCTCCGAAACATCGAACGGGAACGAGAGCGTGCCCATCGAACGAACCACCGTCCACTGCCGCGACGCGAGATCGAAGAACGCGAGACCGTTGTTCTCTTGCAACGATACCCATGCGCCACCAGGCGTTGGCGCAATGTACTCGGGCTCGATATCCACGCTGGGATTATCTGCATGCTCGGGTTTCACACGGAGCACGGATACATCCACGCCCTCTGCAAGGTGCGGGTCATCTATCGGGTAGGTTCGGATCGTGTTGAACCCCGCGAAATCGATCGGGGCTTCGATCCCATCGAGATCCGCAATCGTGATCGCGCCCTTGTGATCCGTGCTATGCGGCTCTCCCTCATTCGCAGCATACAAAGCCGAACCGTCCGGCGAGAACATCACACAATCCGGGTGATAGCCAATATTGAACTGCCAAACCGGATCGCCGCTCGCCAGATCAATGATCTGCACCACCCCCGGCATGGAATCGGGTGGTGAGGGTATCCATGACACCGCTGCGAACCCGCGTCCCATTGGGTCGATGGCCAGAGATGTCGCATCCCACTTTTGAGTTGCAGAAAAAACGCTCGTGCTCAGGACACCCGCACGATTCTCATCATCGAAATCGAGGACATAACGCCCGTGTAGCCCGATCGCATGCAACCGATCATGCTGATCGTCATACCCGACAATCTCCAGACCACCCTCAACATATGTGTCTGCGATCAGGCGTAGAGCGATTGGTTCGTCGGCAATACTCACGCCCGACATCGTGCCAACACAAGTCATAAGGATGGAGTGGATGAATCGATGCACGGCAATCTCTCAGTATCGTTACGCAGCCGCGTGCCGCGCATTCTGGATGACAGAGAGATTGTATCGTGTGCGAATCTTGTTCCAAGTAGGGATTCAATGATCAGTGCCGATGGCGTCTCGTTTTTACCTAAGTTAACGCCCGATCGCGTGCATTGGAAACTCGTCCACCCGATCGATATTGAGCCGATCCGCAATATCCGCCACAAGCACCGGGAAGTCCGTGGCCGGGTACACATACTCACGATCTTCACCGATCACATCGCGCACCTTGAACCCCTCGAGAATATTCGGATCGATCGACACCCGATAAAAATCGGTGAAGCTGCGTCCCTCAATGTCGTCGAGTTGCACGAGCTTAAAGACATGCAGGTCATCCCCGTGCCCCTCCACGATCCACGGCTCGATCAAGCCATCCCCCGTCCCGATGTCCAGCATCCGCAGTTTCGGACCCGAGAAGCTGTCATACCATGATCCCTCGACGCGCGACATGGCCTGCTTGAGTTCCTCCTCGCTCACGGCTTCCAGATCCACCATCGACTCATCGAGCAGGCGCGAAAACTCCATATTGTAATCACGCCCGGAGCGGATCGCGATCCCGGCGAGTTCGATGCCCAACGCGTGACTCGTTGTATCGTCATGCGTAAACGCGGAGTTGCTCTCGGGGATCAGGATCGTGCTTTTGTACCCGTGCCATGTGATGATCTCATGCCAGGTCATCGCATCGAACGCGACGCGCTGCGCGATTCGGATCGCAAGCTCTTCGCCAAGCCGATGACGATCATGGATGCTCATGTCGTACCAATCCGGCGGGTAACACAGCTCAACACGGTAGGTGCTCGGCTCGTTCCCTCGGAATGTAAAATCGTCCCAGCCGCGCTCTATCGCGAGGCGTGCGCGAGCATGTATATAGGCCGTCATATCGGCCGCGTTGCGTATGTGCGCGATATCCAAAAAACCTGCACGCCGCGTGTACACAATTCCTCGTTCTTGCTCTTGATCAACTTCAAGCAGTCCGGATGCATACCTGTGGGTCCCGAGGTTCCCCGGGTCCGCGCTGTCATACAGCGTGAACAACCCCTCGAATGGGAGCGCCCCCATCCGTGATCGCGGCAACTCGCTGAACTCGCCGAGCTCATCGTCGAACGAGTACGCAACCTCTGGGTTGGGAGAGATGCTTGAAGCACAACCGCTTGCAAGGAGTACTCCGAGCACAAGCATCGAGAACAAACTGATTCGATTCGCACGCATGGCAGATACCTCCACCAAACACGATCGCGCTGTTGTCTCCTGTCACGATGAATCATGCATGAACTTGAACTTAAAGTGCAAAGAGCACCACCGAGCACTGTACCACAGATGCCCGGTTCAACATAACGCCATTTTCATCAATGATTCACTGCTATTCGATGTTCGTGCCTGAACATGTCTACATCCCAGAAACTCGAATCTGAAAGGAAGCGATATGTCGACCTACAAAGCATCGAATCAATCTCAGGCTTGCTCCCATCAGGGGTGCGACTGCAGGAGCGATCAGTTCGGAGGGGTCGAGAAAGGCGAGAGCTGGTTCTGCTCGCAGGGTTGTGCAGAGGGTTCCGGGTGCGATCATGCCGGGTGCAACTGCAACAGCGTGAAGAACCACGATCCGGATCTGGTCCGCTCTGGAGAACCGACCGTCCCGGGCGCGCCAACCAAGCCCGTCCCGAAACGAAACCCGGGTCAGCATGTTGATCACAACCCGGCTCAGGGAAGCCCCGCCACGCGACGCGGAATTTGAAGGAGCGAGTCATGTCTGAAAAAGATAGACCAAGCATCAAGAACGATGATCAATACGAGGCCCTCCGAGACAAGGGGTACAACAAGCAAACCGCCGCGAAGATCGCCAACTCGGACTCGAGCGGTCAGCCCACAGACCGGCCCAACTCATACGAGGACTGGTCGAAGGAGCAACTCTACGAGCGTGCGAAGGAACTCGATCTGGAGCATCGATCAGATATGGATAAGCCGGAACTCATCGCCGCGCTCAGAGGAAAAAGGTACGGCGACCAGGGGTGATCACATCGTGTCACGATCCTTCGGGTTCGGCTTCTCGGCCTGCCGAGCGATTTCCGCCAGCGCAGGATCCGATTCATCCGAGGGCATATCGCCGGGTGCCAGGACACCGGCCGTGATCACAAACCGGAGCGCCTCTTCAACGGTCATCGAGAGTTCCTTCACCTTGCTCTGAGGCAGGTTGATCGTGAACCCAGTGAACGGCGTCGGGCTTGTCGGGATGAAGACGGAGACGACACGGTCCCCGGCGACATCATCGATCTGACGGATCGAGTTCCCGGTGAGGAAACCCACCGTCCAGATACCATCGTGTGGATATTCGACAACCACGACCTTGGAAAAGGCCATTTTCTTATCGCCCATCACCATGTCAACAACCTGTTTGACATGGGGATAGACCTGCTTGAACCCGGGAATACGGGTAATCAGCCGCTCAACCTTCGAGTAGAGCGACTTGCCGACGATATTCCCGAGCAGAACCCCTGCGAGGTAAATCAGCATGATGGCGATGAACAGCCCCGTCAGATTCAAATACGGGTGTTCACGCCAGAACTTCTGCAGATACTCCCGGCGTAGCGTCAGGCGAACCGATGCGTCCGAGACATTTTCACGGATCTCTGGTCGGTTGGCCCTCGCTTCCGCGATCTCCGCAGGTGTCACCTGAAACCACTCAGGCAGTTTTTCTTCATCCATCACCTTGGGGACAACCCAGATCACCGTGATCCGCGTCGCCTTGTTGATCGGCTGGGCAACGGTGTTATACACGAACCCGAACGCTTGCCAGAGCAGCCACAATGTGACCGCCGTGGGAAGCAGAATCGCTAAACCCCTGGAAAAGAACCGTTTAAAATCTGAAGTAAATGAATCTGCCATCGGTTTCCGTGAACGAGTAATAGGACCGAGCACCATTGTACGGATTCCGCCCCCACCGCGTTCAGTACAGCCAGAAACGATCCGAACTCCACGATGCCTGAGTCGTACAATCGGACAACTCGAGGGGCTTCCGTCGATCAATAACCAAGCGGACCTCTATTCATTTCCGAGATCGAACCGAAGGGGATTAAATGCGTATTCTCGTCACCGGCGGCGCCGGCTACATTGGATCACACGCTTGCCAACGCCTACTCCGGGACGGGCATCATGTCGTCGCGATCGATAATCTTCATCGAGGGCACATAACCCCGATGAACCTGCTCGCGGCGGAATACCCCGATCAGTTCGCTTTTATCGAGTCTGATCTGGGGGAAACCCCCACCGTGCTCGAAACGATCAACAAGCACAATCTCGACACCGTGATGCACTTTGGTGCGCTCGCATA
Organism: Phycisphaerales bacterium UBA1910; assembly: GCA_002337545.1. GTDB lineage: Bacteria > Planctomycetota > Phycisphaerae > Phycisphaerales > UBA1924 > UBA1924. The sequence goes on from DDGE01000055.1 coordinate 102,587, forward strand.
TGTGGGCGAGTCCGTCGATGACCCGTTGTGGTACTACCGGAACAATATCGTCTCCGGGATCGGACTCCTCGATGCGTGCGATGCGGCACACGATGGGAAGGGCATCTCCAGATTTATCTTCTCATCCTCGTGCGCAACCTACGGCGATCCCCCGGAGGGCATGATCCCCGTCCCAGAGCATTGCCCTCAATCCCCCACTTCACCGTACGGATCCACCAAACTCCACTTCGAGCACATTCTCAAGGAGTACGCGACCCAAAGGCAACGCGAGGACAACCCCATCGCGCTGACGATGCTCCGCTACTTCAATGTCGCGGGGTCCGATCGGACGGGCGTGCTGGGCGAGGATCACGCGCCCGAGACCCATCTCATCCCCGTCGCGCTCAACACCGCACTCGGAAAACGCGAGTCGATGTCGATCTTCGGCACTGACTACCCCACCCCCGACGGAACCAATATCCGCGACTATGTCCATGTCGAGGATCTGATCGATGCGCATGTGCGTGCCATGGACCGAATCGAGATCGGACAAGTAGAAGCATTCAATGTTGGGATCGGGAAGGGCTACTCCGTCCGTGAGATCCTCGACTCCGTTCGCCGAGTTTCGGGGGTGGATTTCCCCGTACATGAATCGGAACGACGCGCAGGCGACGCGATTGCGCTCTACAACGATCCCACACGAATCAAATCGGCGCTGGGTTGGGACGCGAAGATCACCGATATCGATGAAGTTGTGGGGAGCGCCTGGTCCTGGTTCCAGAAGCACCCGAACGGGTACGGTGACAAGTAAAAAAAGCAAGAGCAGCGCTACTGAATGAGCGCTGCTCTTGTGATACGCGGAACTCCGTGCCTGACCGAGAGGGAGCGTTCAGGCAGCGGCACTCCAGCAGTAGATCATGGGCAACCGTTTGCGAACTGCTGAACGAATATGGACACATCGAAAAAGTCGTGTCGTCCATTCTGATTCAGGTCTGCGTCGACCTCTTGCTCGTTGTATTGACGAATAAACTCACTGACATCGAAGAAGTTGAGCTGACCGTCACGCTGAAAATCCACTGCGCACAGTGTGTCAAGACGAATAAGCGCCGTACGCACCTCAAGCGTCTCGAACTCAATACCCGACACCGCGAATGTTGAACCATCCGGCGAAACAGTATCGACAGACCGGACATCGATGATCCCCGACAGATCGATTCCTTGCATCGCGAAGTAATCCATCGCGTTCAAGAGACCAGTGTCCGCAGTCCAGACGAAACCATCCGCGGCTCCCCCCGGGCTGAAACTGTAGTAGTTTGTGCCGACCACAACGCTGCCGTCATCGGTAATCCCACGCGCGATTCCAAACCCCGTGCCAACGGGCGTACCGGGCAGCAACCCGAGCATATGGCCTGTGTATTCCTGCCCGTCCCACTCCCAGTATGCCGGCACGCGCGAGATCACATTGAGGTCGTACAGATTCCCTGCGATGAACTTGCCATCAGCGCTGACTGCCTCGGCAACGGAACCAACATCGGTATTATCAAGATCGAGCATGACCCCATCCCGCCATGCCCGCGGCTGCCAGGGCCCGGTCACGCTCGCTTCCCATCCGACCGCGACAGAGCCATCAAAGTTCAGCGCGTTGACGCGGCAGCTCCGGCCTGGGATTGCTTCGAGAGGAGTCAGGCTGAAACCCGGCTCCCAGATACTCGGGCTTGCCCCAACCGATGTGTTCCAATAGAAACCGCTGATCGTGGATCCATCGCCCGAGAGTCCCCACGCGCTGCTGATTGAGCCGTCCACAACCTGTGCATCCGGCTCGTTGACGACATCGAGGGAGACCCAACCATCCGCGTACATATCCCAGTGCCCCTGGGTCATCAGGGTCTCGGTACTGTTCGTGATTGACGCAGAAATGTATCGCCCGTCGTACGAGATATCGGGTGAGCCCGCCGCGACACCAAGCGTGGGCAGCGTGGAACGCCCGAGCAGGACAGGCCCGGTCTGCTCGCTCCATCGGAAGGTCTCGTAAGGCCCAGCAAGGTTTCCCGCCGCGTAACGACCATCATACGACAGATCAGAAACATAGTAGTTACTGGGAAGAACAGTGACCGATTGAGCGATTGCACTCTGCGCAATCAGTGTCATCATCGGGAGGGTGAGATAAGCAGTTTTCATGGGGTATTCCTTGTATTGTGCTTTCGATCTGAATCAGGGGCAGCCGGCGTTATACGCGCTGAGGAATGCGGATACATCGAAGAAGTCATGCACGCCATCGCCGTTCAAATCCGCGGCGGAGTCTTGCGATTGGTACAGACCCAGGAACGCGCTCACATCAAAGAAATCGAGCGTCCCATCATCGTTCAAATCCGCGACGCACGCGCGAGGCAGGCGCAGGATGACACTCCCGACAAGTCCGGATCGACTATTGAAGTAGTCGGCAATGAAGGTCGATCCATCAGGAGAAACCGCGTATACCCCGATGATGTCGATCTCATCGTCGAACTCAAAGCCGAGCGAAGTGAAATAGTCCATCGCATTAACAAGACCGGTTTCCTCGGTCCACACGATCCCATCCGCAGTACCGCCGGGATTAAAACTGTAATAGTTGGACCCTACTACGATGGAGCCGTCGTCCGAAACACTGTTCGCGACTGCCCAACCGTTGAACGCCGGCGTGCCGGGAAGCAGCGGGAGTTTCTGTTCGATGTACGCATTGCCGTCCCAACGCCAGATCGTTGCCACTCGATTCTGTGTTGAGACCTCAAAGGAGTATCCCACGACGATATCTCCCGAGGAGTTGACGCCCTCGCATCCGGTGAAGGCCTCATTCGGCGACAACCGCATCTTCACGCCATGTCGCCAGACGGTGGGTTGCCACGCGCCATCGGGGCGTTCTTCCCATCCCACCGCGATCGAGCCATCGAGGTTCAACGCATCCACGCGTGCACTCCGACCCGGATCAACATCGAGCATCACAAGCCCGGTTGTCTCCGACCAGGTACTAGGCACGGCGTTTCCATAGTTTGTGCCAGCACCCCAGACGAACCCCCCGATCGTTTCGCCGTCCCCGGACAGAGCCCACGCCGATCCGATGTTCGAATCAAGCGTGGCAGTCCCGGGCTCGCCGAGTTCAACGACAGAGTTCCACTGCTGATTCTCCCAATAACCGAGCGTGAGGTACGAGCCAGTCTCATCGATGATCGATGCAGAGACCCGAGTTCCATCATGCGAAATATCCGGCGTACCCGCCGCGACGCCGATGACTTCCAGAGTCCCACCACCAATGAGTTCGACCCCATTGGCTTCGCTCCAAATGAACGGTTCGTAGGGCCCCACCAGATTCCCCGTCGCAACTGTCCCGTCGTATGACAGATCGCTCGCGAAGTAGAAATCCGGCAGGAAAGTGGCGGTCTGCGCGTGTGCATGCCCCCATCCACACGCGATCGTCGCCGCACATACCGTGCCCAGGGTGCTGAGTTTCAGTGGTCTCATGTCGTGTCCTTGTGGTTTCAGTTTCAGAAATGCCCCGTTGCCCCGGTAAAGGCAACGGGCACAGCGTGCATCGTCTTGGGGTGCACCGATGGAAAAGAGAGTTTTATCGACGGCGGCGACGCGAGAGGGTCAACAGACCACACCCGAGAAGCGACGCGGTGCCCGGAACTGGCACCGTGTTGAATGAGATGTTGTCGATGATGGTCTGCGGGCTCACAAACGCGAAACCGACGAATGCAACGCGATCAAAGGAATCGCCACCGCTCGTCGTGAAGTTGAACCAGTTGTCGCCGCCAGGGCCGTAAATCGGGAACTCCCAGAAGAACGAGCCAACCTCGACGCCGTCCTTCTCCGCGACCGCGATCATCCCGCCAGAAATGAAGTCCGCGGGGCCCGCGTTGTCCCAAACCTGTGCCGAGAACTCAGTGACATCCGTATCGAACTCGATCGCAACACCAAAGTTGCCAACCATCACATTGTTGTTGGGCAACCAACCGAATCCGGGGGTCGCGTTCAGGTTGTCAACGAATGTGTTCCCGTCAAGCCCGTACAGCGAGCTGACCCCGATCCCCGACCATGAGTCGTGCGCGATCCCGCTCCCGGTCGGACCACCCGCCTCATCAAAGTTAAGCGTGGTCCCATATGTCGGTGCGCTAGCCCCGACCGAAACATCCACGCTTGCGCAAGCGATGCTGGATGCGAATGCCAATCCAACCAGTGAAATCTGTCGTGTGCGGTTCATGTCTTCTCTCCTTGTTCTTTCTCTATGCATGTGAGGTGGTCTTGTAGAACTCACCCGAGTTCGATCTCCCTCAGGAGGTGTTCCGATCAAATTACAACGGAGAGGGACGAGAGTCAACTGTCAAAATTGACATTTTGTATGACATTTTTCCGTTGTCAAATACTCCTCAACCCTGTACCATTCATCCATATGAAACCGGAGCTTCACATCGCATGACACCCACAAACACCAAATCAAGGGGGGCAGAGACCGCCTCAGTAGGGGATGTCCTTGACTCCTTTTACAATGTGCGAACATGCGTCCTCGACCTATTCGAGGCCAGTGACCTCGATCCAACCAAGACGCGAGAGCTCGCACGCGATCTGGGGCTCAATCGTGGACTCGCGTGGAGACTCTCTCGGATCGTGCGGGCAGATGACAGCGCCAGTGTCGCTCACGATGTGCCGGGGAAATCAAGCCTGTTGCGATTCGCGGCCAGGTGCATTGAACTCGGCGCGGACCAATCCCTGATCGATCAACTCATCGAATCTGTTGATCACTACGAGGCTTCAATCGCAGCATGCACCGGAAGTCGAAAGACACTCGCGATGCTTCTCGCCAACCAGACCGAGAAAGCGACGCAACAGGACCGGGAACGCGCTCGACGCACGCTCTTCGAGGGCGCGTGCTCAGTCTGGGGCGTACAGGCACAAACTCGGTTCGTGACCGTCTTCCTTCTCCCCTCGAAGGAAGACCCGGACATGGTCGACGCCGCACATGTCACCGGGTACATCGGTTTCCGCCGCTTGGGTGAAAGACCATGGCCGATGAGCTATGAAGCCGTTCATGACGCGGAGGGCAACGCCGTACATATCAAGAAAGTGCCCCTTGACCCACGAGGCTACGAAGAAGGGCAGCTCCAGCTCCTGCCCGATTTCTGCGAGCCGCGTGAACCGGAGATCGAGGTCGAAGTCAACGGCGACTACAAGTGCTTCAACCTTGCAGCCGGCCCTGTCGGCAATCTGGGCATGACGGATTGCGTATTCGGGAGCTATCTCACCAACATCTACCCCCGCTACACCCCGATCGAAAGCGCACACCTTGAGACCGCGGGCTTCATGGTGCTGCTGCAAGCCCCCGTCGAGCGGGTCCTCTTCGATTACTTCGTTCACAAAGACATCGAATCCGTCGGCGAACCCGTGACGCATTTGCTCGACCGGCTCACCTACCCGCATATCAACCGGGAAGAGTTCTTCGATCGACAATCAATCCACATCGACGAAACACACCGCAGCATCGCGCAGACGGCCAAGGGGGCCTACACACCCCATATCAGCTGGTATTCAAAGCTGTTGACCTTCGTCACCGAACGCATCCAGGAACCGCTCGATGCGTTCGAGGGCACTCGCTTCGAGATGAACTATCCACCGATCTCCACGACCCTCAGCAGACGGATCACACTCGCGCGAAATCCAGACGATCCAGCAAAAATCAATCGTTGAGGCGTGGCGATGCACTCGCGACCAGACGGATCGTCGGCGCGGCGAGTGAGGAACCGACAGTCAGATCCTGCATGTCGTCGGGCTGAATGATCAGATCCACTGTCGCCCGCTTCAGACGCGGACCGACATCGTATTCCATCACGAACTTCACATCGTTGAGGCCCGACAGCAGCGGCGCGGTATCCTGATCCTCATAGGTCCCGTCCACATAGGTTGTCACGATGTACCACAGCTCGTACGGCCCGTCATTTCCAGTCGCATCGCGACGCTCAAGCCGTGTCACACGCTCCGTGCCCGTAGAGAGCTCACGGAATGAGACGAACTCGATGTAATCCGACTCGATCTCCGGCGTCAGAACCGGGTTCACCGGGTACGGCCCGAACGAATCGCCCGTACGGATCATCGCGGTCAATCGTTGCATCACGATGCGCGCCACAACATTCGTTGACGCACCCTCGCTCGTAACCTGATACCCCTTAAAAGAAGTATTCAACGCGGCCATCGTCGCGGTAAGCAAGGTTGAAGTGATCGTGAGCGAGATCAGGACTTCGATCATGCTGAACCCGCGTCGCGGCGATCGTGATGGAGTGCGACGCATTTGCATCAGTAGGTTCCCTCCTGGTATGAACCAGAAACCGGCGGCATCGACAACGGGAGCAAGAGGCCCGAGGGAAGACGCATGTTGGGGTTGTGACGCACGCGGATTTTGCCGAAGCCATTGAAAGGCACCGGTGTCGACCCCGCGGGCTGTGGCTCTTCGTACGACACATCCGCCAGACCATCCCCGTTCGTGTCATACCCGATGATGCGTACACCACCGACAATCGGGAGATCGTTGGGGTCGATGGATTCGTAATCGCCGTCGCCAGAACCGAAATACCCGAGGGATGCGTTGAACCCCGCAGGATTCCCGATCGGGTTGCCAAAGACATCCACGAGCGGGCCCTCGCCATGCGTCGGATCAAAGGTGAGCAGCAGCGCACCGTCGATCGTGGTATTGCCACGCGCATCCAGAACACCCGCGATGATCGCGCCCTGAAGCGCAATGTTCTGCTCAGGAGGCGAGTTGAACGAGCCCAGATCCACCGAGTAGTTCGGCAGCATCATCGAACTCGTCAGGATGGTGTCCATATCGTTGTCGTCCGGGTTCAGGTTCGAGTTATCCGGCTCGTCGGGATGAACCGTCGTAAAACGAGTCGCTCCCGTGAACTGCAGCTTGTTGCGAACCTGTGTGTACTCCACAGGTGTGTCCGACACGATCGATCCCACGAACAGGCAATCATGGAAACGAACATTGTTTGACAGTGTTTTCGTATCCACGACACGCTTGCCGTCGATCACAATCGGATCCGGCAGCAGGTTGTAGCTCTCCCCGAACGATCCGATCTCGCTCTGAGGCACATCGCCTGTATCCAGCGGAGAGATCGAGACATTCGTCATGAGGATCATCTGATCCGGCGGCACCGCCGTGCTCGGGAGTGTTGGTGGAGCATTGCTCGCATCCTCGCCCGCATCATCGCCATACACAAAGCGTGGGAACTTGGGTGTCGGACGACCATCCGTGTCCAGGATGTTCGCACCATACTCCGACCAGAGCGGATGCACATTCTGTGTATAGGTCTCGACATGCGTGGAACCGACGAAGGTGCAGTTCACAAACAAGCCATTGAGCCCGACAGGCACTTTCACATTCCGGAAGACCATGTTCTCGAACACCGGACGCCAGTACACATCCGAATAGCTCGGTGAGTTGTACGGCGCATTCTCGAAGTAAGCCCAAAGATGGTTATCCGGGAGCCCGTCATAGTCCGAATCTTCCCAAACAGGGAACAGATGAGGATCATCCTCATCCACCGAGTTCATATCCAGAGTCCAGGCGCTGAGCGACGAGACATCAGTCCCGAGCTGATCCGCGACCTGCTGCCAGAACGGGTCACCATCCGCGGCCGCGATCAAGGCGTTCTCCGTATCCGCGAAGCTGCTCGCGTTGATATCGGGAAGCGTCAAGTCATCGGCACCGAACTCGAGCGCAGACTCATCATCCTCTGGAACGATCGCACCGCGCAAACGCTCCTCGATGGCGCCTTGATTTGATTCCCAATCGCTCGCCTCGACCTTGAAGACGAGACGACCATGAACCTTCGCGTACCGATCCATCGCATCGATGTACCCGTCGCGCCAGCCCAACTCCTCATCAGGATAAACATTGTGGAAGCCGTCGTAATCGAAAGGATCTTCGTCTTCGGGCTGATAGATGCGATCGTTGTTCACATCAAGGAAGCCGAAGACGCCGTTCTCGTTTCGGTCCGGATGCCCGCCGTCGATCAGCAGAGCAAGATCTTCATCAATAACCTCACCGCCGGAGCCCACGAACTCGGGTGTGCTGCCATCAAGTCCGGCGCGTGTGCCCGCGATGAGATCTGCGGAGAGGGTCACCCGGTTGTCGCCGTTGGTGTCGTAATGGCGGATGAAGATATCGATCTCGTCGATATAGCCGTCCTGCGTGGCGTCATTGAATGCGCCATCATTCTCACCGTCACCATCGAAATCCGCATCCGAGGGGATACCCGCTCCCTCGATCGGGTGTCCCACTCGGAGGCGGTTATCTCCGTCGACATCGTTCGTGCTCAGTCCCAGGAAGAACTCCTGGATCTTGGTATCGAGAACAGGATCAAGCCCAAGGAAATCCGACCGCATCACGATCGGATCACCCGCGGCAAAATCGACCTCGTCGAAACGAGCGCCGAGCTCACCCTCGATCTGGACATTCTTTCCGATCAGGATCTTCGAATGCGAAATGATTGCCTGGTCGACTGTTTTGATGATCTGGTAATCACGCGTGATGATCCGTCGGATCGGCTTGTTGTTGCGTTGGAAGTCGTACACGATCCCCTCGACGATGACGCGGATCATGTTCCCACCCGCGAGCGGAGCGTATCGGATCTGATACGCCGGTGGCGGGTTCGAGTTCTCAGGGTCCTCCCACTCGGACAACAGAACCGGCGGGGTGTTCACCCAATAGCTGCCTTCATAGATGCCCGAGGTGATGTCAGTTGGCGCGGTGGAAATCGCAGGGGTATCGATGTAATCAAACCCGGTGAGAATGTTCACATCAGCCGCGTGCGAGTTCACCAACGCCTCAGCGATCCCCGAAGGATCCACACTCTCGGAATACCCGTCGCGGGGCGGCGCGACCATGTAACTCCCGATTAGCCCCGAGTCACCCTTCCAGAGCGCCCAGGTAATATCCGCATCAAGATTGCTCTCCGCCACGATGAAACGCGACGAGGCCTCGTTCAACCGATGCTCGGCAACCGCGAGCCCTGTTTCTGCAGCGCTCATCGCACGCATCACATGCAGGTGCATATTCGCCGTACGGATGTTGCCTGTGGACGCGACGGCCATCGCCGCGACCAGGGAGCCGAAGATGATCAAGAACATCATGGACAACACGGACGCGATCCCACGCCGTGAGATCGGGAGCCGCTTGCCATGCTTGCGTTGAGTTTTCGTTGCGATCTTCCGCATGGTGTCAATCTCCGATCAGGGCACGATCCAGGTAACTGTCGTGACCAGTTCTGCTTCGGTGTCATTGACCCCCTGATAGAACACCTGCACGCTCATGCGTAGCGGGTACTCATCCACTTCACGCCCCGGGAACGACCCGTTTTCTTCCTCGAAATATGCCTCATCGAGGACTTCCGAGGTATCGAACGGATCCACCTTCTCCACAATGATCGTCTGCGACCAACCCTGCATCGCCTGTCCGCTGAACACGCCGTTGGTAGTCGAACCTTCTTCGGAGCCGTCGAGCGTCAGATTCGGGATAACCTCACCGAACGAGTTGATGGGCCCCGGCAGGTCGTTGTCGTTGATGTCTGCCGTTCCGATGAAAGAAAATGTGATCCCGTTGAAATCGTCGAGATCATCGAAGTCATCTACAACAACCTCGCCGGCGTCGACACCCCAACCCGTGATCACCATGTTGCCATCACCATCGTCCTGAAGCGAGATCCCCGTCACCGGGTCGTGCTTCGGCAGATTGCGGGTGTACTCGCGGATCTCATTGGCCAGGAAGGTTGCGCTCGCGGCATGCGAAGACCACTGGTTGGATACGATGAACGCGGATTGCGCATCCACCATCGCCAGGACCCCGACACCGATGATGACCGTGGCCATCGAGGTCTCGATCAGGGTGAACCCCTGCGCGTCCCTGCGCTTCGGGCGTACGCCGCGTCGGATTGGGTGGTTAAGGGGATTCATCATCCTACAGCTTCCATTACGAGACGATCTGGCTCATCTTGAAGATGGGAAGGATGATCGCCATAGCGATAAATCCGACGACTGAACCCATTATGATGATCATGATGGGCTCGATCATTCCGGTAACCGCTTTGATGTGGTCCTTGAGCTGCTTCGCGTAGAACACAGAGATCTCGTCGAGCACCTCGCCGAGCTTACCGGACTCCTCGCCCGCGGCGATCATCTGCACGACCGCTTTCGGAAGGATCCCAGACCCCTGCAACGGCTCCGCGACCTTCCGGCCCTGCTTCACCGAACCGTGTACCTTGCGCCACATGCCCTCAAACAGCTTATTACCAGAAATCTCACCGGTAATCGTGAGGGTATCGAGCATCGGCACACCAGCATTGATCAGCTGCCCCATGGTCTGCAGCGACCGGGTGATGTACAACGATCGAAACATGGCACTCAGCACAGGGATCGAGAGCTTCATCTTGTCGATCCAGAACGCCCCCACATCCGTCTTCGCGAAAGCAAAGAACGCACCGCCCGAGACCGCGAGCCCCCCCAGCAGGAACGGCCACTGCTTCATCAGCGTCTGCGAGAGCATCATCAGGAAGTTCGTCGCCCAGGGGAGCACATCCTCCTTGCCCTCAAAGATTGTGTAGAACTTGGGAAGCACAAAGGTCAGCAGGAACACCGTGACCGTAACAGCCATCAATCCGATGATCGCGGGATAGATCGAGGCACCGACGACCATTTTACGAGTCTCGATCTGCTGACCGATGTACCCGGCGATCCGATCAAGCATCTCCGAGAACGAACCCGACATTTCGGACGCGCGGACCATGTTGATGTACAGGGGGCCGAAGAGCTTCGGATGACGCTGGAGCGCCTCGGAAAACTGCTTACCGCTCTCCACATCCGCCTTGAGCTCGTTGATCACCTTCTTGAACTGACGGTGCTCGGTCTGATCCGCGATCCCATCCAGAGCCGCGCGGAGGTTGATCCCCGCCCGGATCATGACGGAGAGCTGAGTCGTGAAGTCGAGAACCTGCTTCTGGGTGGGTTTCTTGGAGTTGATCGATGCGAACGCATCCGCGAGCCCACCGCCCTGCACCTTTCCCTTGTCCTGATCGACCGCGAGAACATGGACGCCCTGGTTGCGCAAAATTGCAGCGGCAGCTGTCGCGCTGTCGGCTGCGATCGTGCCGGATTGAATCTTTCCGTCCTGCGCTTTGACCTGAAAACGGTAGTTGGGCATCTCAGCTCCTCATCATCACGAATCGAGTATGGGAATCAGGCTACGAGCTGACGCTCAAGCTTGTCGGGGAAGACGGCCTTCGCGATCGCGTCCTCCTTCGAGATCGTCCCGTTGAAGTAGAGTTCCGCGATCGAGCCGTCCAGCGAGCACATCCCGATTGCCCGGCTGGTCTCGATCACATTGGGGATTTCAAAGATCTTGTTCTCGCGGATCAGGTTGCGGACTGCAGGAGTGCACAAGAGCGTTTCCACAGCGGGAACCATGCCCGGGCGATCGGAGCGAGTGAACAGGGTCTGCGAGATCACGGCCTGCAGCGTTGTCGAGAGCATCGAGCGGATCTGATTCTGCTGACCGCCGGGGTACATATCGATGATTCGGGAAACAGTCTGCGACGCGTTGACCGTATGGAGGGTCGAGAGCACGAGGTGGCCCGTTTCCGCCGCGCTGATCGCGAGACCCGTTGTCTCCAGGTCACGCATTTCGCCCACGAGGATAATGTCGGGATCCTGACGCAGCGCGTGCTTGAGCCCAGAGGCAAAGCTGATCATGTCGCGACCGAGTTCTCGCTGCTCAATCAGACACTGATCCGAATCAAACAGGTATTCGACCGGATCTTCGAGCGTAATGATGTGCTTGCGGTAGCGCTGGTTCATCGCCTGGATCATCGCCGCGAGCGTGGTAGACTTACCCGAACCGGTATCGCCCGTCACGAGCACCAGACCACGCGGGAGGTAGGTCAAGCGAGCGATCACCTCTGGCAGTGCGAGCGCATTGAGCGGCGGCACCTTCGTCTTGATCGCACGAAGCGCCAACCCGATCACGCCCTTCTGCATGTGCGCGTTCACACGGTATCGGGCGAGCCCTGGAACCTCATATGAAAAGTCCGCATCCTTCTCACGCTTGAAGATTTCGCGTGTTTCCGTGCCGGACATCTGTTCAAACATGCTTGCGACGAGTTCGGGGGACATCGGCTCCTCGCTCATCGGTGTCATCACCTGATGCACACGCAATGATGCGGGCTCCCCAGCGACGATGTGAATGTCCGAAGCGTCTGCCTCATGCGCGTGACGAAGAATGGCATCAAGTTCCACGGCTGTCTCCCGGGTGCAGTCCAAGCTCGATGCGGACGAACGATCGCCCGCATCCTCCCTGTTCATCGACGATTCCGAGCGCCCGATTCACGCCCGTGCAGGGTGACAATGCGAAATGCGTGCGGGTCGTGCGGGTCAGGATGGCAAGCAAAAAACGCACGCCCATCGCGCAGGTCCCCCAACCCGCACAGACCGAACCGCGTCATCCTTCTTTATACTGGCATCATCGCCGGGCGAACTTATCCCGCTCGATCACCGCGAGCTCATCCACCCGCTCGTTCTCGGGGTGCCCAGCATGCCCCTTGACCCAATGGAAACGGATCTCGTGCTCATCCTTGAGGGAATCGAGCTGCTTCCACAGATCGACATTCTTGACTGGTTGCTTGCTCGCAGTCTTCCAACCCTTTTTCTTCCACCCGGGCATCCATTCTTTGAGCCCCTTGAGCACATACTGCGAGTCCGAATACAGCTCAACGACGGAAAATCGCGTCAGCGCGGACAATCCCTCGATGACCGCCGTCAACTCCATCCGGTTATTCGTGGTTTCCCGCTCGCCGCCGCTGCGCTCGACCGCTTTGCCCGATCGTGGGTGCCGCAGCAGGAACGCCCACCCGCCCGGGCCGGGGTTCCCCGAGCACGCACCATCCGTGAACAGCTCGACCGCGGGTGCGTCACCCGATGAGTCATCCGAAATCGCGTCCTTGCGGGTCATCATCGTGCATCATACCCCCCGCGCCCGCCACCTCCACCCGCGCCGGGTCTACGATCCACTTATGAGCACCCCCGCCGCACCCGCCGACGCGTCCACAACCCGCCGCGACCACGACGAGCAGCTCGTCCATCGCATCGAGATTCACCCCACCGAGCACGCGGGAGACCCCCGCGCCGAGACCCTGCTCCGCCGGGCAAACGAGCTCGGGTATGAGCTTGAGGGTGCCCATTCCGCACGCGTCTACCTCATCGAATCGCCCCTGACGGACGCCCAGCTCGATCTGATCGTCTCGCAGCTGCTCTGCAACCCCGTCGTGGAACGCGCCGAAATCGGTTCGAGCTCGGCCCGCGGAGCCCTCGTCGAGATCCACCCTCTCCCGGGTGTCATGGACCCGCCCGCACAATCCGTCGCCGACGCGATCGAAGCACTGATCGGCATCAAGGCCGAGGTCTCCACGGGTGAACGCTACGACTTGCTCGGAATCTCTGACGCCAAGGCCCAGACCATCGCGAACCGACTCCTCGCCAACCCCGTCGTCGCCGGGGTCCACGCCGTGCCCTTCCACCCCGAGCAGCTCCCCAAGGGGCACACGCACGAGTTCCATGTCACCCATGTCAACATCCGCGATCTCGACGACGCGGGGCTTGAAAAGCTCTCACGCGAGGGCCATCTGTTCCTCTCGCTCGATGAGATGCGTGCGATCCGTCACGAGTACATCGCGCTCGATCGCGAACCCACCGACATTGAGCTCGAGACCCTCGCCCAGACCTGGTCCGAGCACTGCGTCCACAAGACCCTCAAAGCCACCATCAACTACAAAGGCCCCGAGATCGCGGGCATCGATTGGTCCTCGCGCCCCCACCATGAGGTCAACGAGGACGGCTCGATCACAATCAACAACCTCCTCAAGGCCACCGTCGCCGCGGCCACCTTCGAGCTCATCGACGAGGGCCTCGATTGGACCCAATCCGTATTCGTGGACAACGCGGGCATCGTCCGCTTCGACGACGACCACAGCGTCTGCATCAAGGTGGAGACACACAATCACCCCAGCGCCCTCGAGCCCTATGGCGGCGCCGCCACCGGCATCGGCGGCTGCATCCGCGACATCATCGGTACAGGCCTCGCCGCCAAGCCCATCGCCTCCACCGACGTGTTCTGCGTCGCTCGCCCCGACACTGCTGACCGTGTCTATGTTCCCAACCAAGATGACTTCAAGCACAGCGTGACATCCCGTCGCATCGTTGATCTGATGGATGCGGAGCATGTTTATACCGCGAGACTCGGAAACACAGCAGCTGACGGCTGGCGTGAACTACTCGTATTCAGAGGAACACATGCCCAAGACGGGCACAAAGAGTTTGAGTCCAAACCACTCGAAACCGCCGCGTGGTACCCACGATTGATGGATCGCATCAAAGAACGGGAACAGGACCAAGGAGGGAATTGGGGATTTGAACATCGATATGAGAAAGGTGTCCCAGCTGGCTGCCTCCCCCCGCGACAGATCCTCACCCAGGTCGTCGCCGGCGTGCGCGACTACGGCAACCGCATGGGCATCCCCACCATCAACGGCGCGGTCTCCTTCGACAACCGGTACATCGGCAACCCGCTCGTCTACTGCGGCTGCATCGGCATCATGCCCGCCGACCTGATCGCGGGCGACGCCAAGCCCGGCGATCGCATCATCGCGCTCGGCGGCCGGACCGGTCGCGACGGCATCCACGGGGCGACCTTCAGCTCGGCAGAGCTCACCGACACCCACGCCGACGAGTTCTCACATGCGGTCCAGATCGGCAACCCCATCGAAGAAAAACGCACCCTCGACGCCATCATGCGTGCACGCGATGCCGAGGGCGGCCCGCTCTTCTCCGCCATCACCGATTGCGGCGCGGGCGGGTTCTCCTCCGCCGTCGGCGAGATGGGCGAGAAGATCGGCGCCTTCGTCGAGCTCGACAAGGCCCCACTCAAATACAAAGGACTGAGCTACACCGAGATCTGGATCTCCGAAGCCCAGGAACGCATGGTCCTCTCCGTCCCCGAAGAGAACCTGCCCGCGCTCCAGAAGATCTGCGACGAGGAGCATGTCGAACTCGCGAACCTCGGATACTTCGGAACCGACAGCGCCCAGCTCATCCTCAACTACAACGAGTACGAGGTCGGGCGTCTCCCGATGCACTTCCTCCACGAGGGCATCCCCATGCCCACCCGCAACGCCAAGTGGGAACCAAAGGCATCACAACCCCAGACAAACGCGTCGAGCACCGATGCGAAGGATCAGCTCCTCGCGTTGCTCGCGCACCCCAACATCGCGTCAAAGCACTGGATCGTGCGCCAGTACGACCACCAGGTCCAGGGCAACACCGTGATGAAACCCCTCAACGGCCCGCGCGGCATCGGACCCGCCGACGCCTCCGTCATCGAACCCGTGCCGGGCACCAACCGCGGGCTGGCCGTCGGCTGCGGGCTCGCCACCGGGCTCAGCGACGACCCGTACGCCATGACCCTCGCCGCCATCGACGAGTGCGTCCGAAACCTCGTCTGCACCGGGACCGACCCCGACCGCATCGCGATCCTCGACAACTTCTGCTGGCCATCGTGCGGCAAGGAAGAAAACCTCGGATCGCTCGTGCGCGCCGCCCACGCGTGCTACGACGGCGCGAAGGCCTACAAGACCCCGTTCGTGTCGGGCAAGGACTCGCTCAACAACCAGTTCACCACCGAATCGGGCGAGACCATCGAGATCCCCCCCACCCTCCTCATCACAGGGATGGGGATCGTGCACGATCTCGATACCTGCGTCAGTTCCGACGCGAAGACACCCGGGAACGCCCTCGTCCTCGTCGGGCAACCCCAAGGCAAGCTCGCGGGCTCGCACGCGCACCAGCTCGGGTTCGTCCCTGGCGAAGACATGCCGAGTGTTGATCTGCAAACAGGCCCCAAGCTCGCGCGTCAGATCCACGGCCTGATCAAGCAGGGGTTGATCCGAAGCGCCCACGATGTCTCCGACGGCGGGGTCGTCTGCGCCATCGCAGAGATGCTCATCGCGGGGTCATCGAACGATTCATCGATCGGGTTCAACGCAGACGCCTCGCTCGATTGGTCGATCGCGTTCGATGAATCCCCATCGTGCTATGTCCTCGAAGTCGAGAATCCCGAGAGCATCAAGAGCGCACTCGGAGACACCCCGATGCGGTTGCTCGGGGTGCTCAACGACTCAGGTCGATTCGTATGGGATGCGCTCGATGCGGGTGTGGATGAGATGACCAGCGCGTGGCGTTCGCCGCTCGATTGGTAATCGATCAGGCCGCCTTGGCCGACGGGGTGTTGCCCGCGTTCATGATCTCGCCGAGCCATTTGTTGACATCGGAACAGAACTCATCCTTGTGCACATACATCGACACACCGCGCCGGACGGATTCGTCCCGCATGAGTTGATCGTTGTTGCCCGTAAGCATGAAGAAAGGCACATCGCTGAGTGTCTCGTTTTCTTGCATGACGCGAAGAACCTCGTGCCCGTCACACCCGGGCAGGTTGAAATCGCACAAGACAAGGCTGGGCAAGCGATGCCCCTCGAGCTTGCCCTGCTCGATCAGGTTGCATGCCTGCGTGCCGGACTTGACCCACTCGACCTCGATCTTGCCGCGTCGTTTGAGCAATGAGATGACAAGGGTCGCCGCAAGCGCATCGTCCTCGACCAAAAGAATCCGATAGCTCGCAGTGGTCACATCCGCGTTGCTGACCGTGGGGTCAGCGCTTTGCCCGACCGAGCCGGTGTCCGTGGTGACGGTCACCTGGCTGTACCGCCCGTGAACCTTGACATTGTTGCGACCGTCGGACTTCGCTGCATACACACTCTCGTCCGCTTCGTGCACAACCTGCTCGCCGCCGGAGAGTCGGGTCGGACTTCCCGCGTCCGTGCTGGAAACACCGATACTCGCTGTCACCTTGAGTTCATCTGGAGCACCCTCAACCATGCGCAGATCGAATGGCTTGGATGCGAACGCTTCACGCACCTTCTCCGCCAACTCAGCACAGAAATCGATATCGCGAGACTCAACAATCACCGCAAACTCTTCGCCGCCGTAACGGAAGGCGATCCCGTCATTGCCGATGACATCGGTTGTTCGTTGCGCGAGCTCGATCAGCACCGCATCGCCCGCCGCGTGTCCGTATGTATCATTCACGCCCTTGAACCGGTCCGCATCAAAGAAGATGATCCCGAAAGGTATGCCCTCGTTCACGAAGGCCTGATACACACGCTTGAGTTCCGCATCAAATCGTTTGCGGTTGGCGATCTGTGTCAACCCGTCCACGAGCGCCTCTCGGGCAAGCTGATCCGCTTCGCGTTGCATGCTCACCTGATGCACGAGACCCTGTTCCTGCGCCTCGGCGATCAGCTCTGCGGCACTGGGGATCGAGCCGATTTCCTGCCCAAACATCTTCGCGAGCGTCTCGGCGGTCTCCTTCACCTCGCCGAGTAGATCCTCGGCCTCTGGCGCCTTGCTCCCAAACCAGGCCTTCATACGCTGCTCGAGCATCTGCATCGAAGTCCCCGGAGCATTGGGGTCGAGACAGTTGCATGTGAGCGCCCCGCTCGCGACGACCTGTGCCAGAATCTGATTCTGGTTGGTGCACGCGTCGGGATTATGATGGAACTGGATCGCGTCCGCGATCTCGGAAGGCAGCTTCCAGCGGGACGCAAGCTCGGCACCGACTCGGGTGTGATCGAAACCAAAGGTTTCGAGTTCGTGCTCGCACAGATCCCAATGCGGCACCGCGCCGACGACCTTGCCGTACTCCGCTCGCAGAGACATGTAGAACGCGAGCGTGCCCATATCCTGAAACAGTGAAGCGGTAAACGCGTCCTCAGGATCAAGCCCACCAACCCGTTTCGCGATAATCCTTGCCGCGGTCGCGCCGATGATGGCTCGACGCCAATGCGACTCAAGGTCGAACCCGCCCTCTGCATCCTTCGTCGTTTCAACGAGACTGAAACCCAACACGAGAGACTTCACCGTGTTGAGCCCGAGGTAGCCCATCGCCCGGTCGATCGAGCTGCAAGGGCTCGACAACCCGTAGAAACTCGAGTTCACGGTCTTGAGCACCTTCGCCGCGAGTGCCTGATCCTGCTGCACGAGCTTCGCGATGTCACCCATCGCAACATCAGGATCGCCCGTGAGTTCCAAGAGCCGAACGGCAACCGCTGGTAGCGATGGCAGAGTCGGACACATCATGACCTGATCTAGACTGTACTGCGACATAGAGATTCTCTCCAAGCGATTTCATAGTCCCATGCCGGGTTACCCCCAGCATGAATCCCCTCGATTCATCTCTGAAATCGGATAGTTTTGGAGCCGAGTTCACTCAGGATTGAGGTCTCGTGAAAGTCCAGACAGCACGAAATGCCCCCACTCACTTGATAATGGGGGGGACCAAGATCGCTCACATGCAGCACCGCCACAATCAGCGCAATCCGTATTCCTTCAACTTCCGATAAAGTGTGCGCTCGCCGATCCCGAGGAGTTTCGCGGTCTGTTCGCGATTCCCCCCGGTCAGCTTGAGCGTCTCACGGATCGCCTGCTTCTCGAGTTGTTCAAGGCTTGTACCCGCGAGCGACCCCGCCTGCGTCGTAGACGATTCAGGCAGCCCATCCGCGTCCATGCTGGAGATCTCCGCGGGGATGTGCGCAACATCCACCCGGACGGTCTCCGCCTCGTCGTCCCGGTCACCGATCGCCATAACGACCATGTTTTCCACGACATTGATCAGCTGACGCACATTTCCTGGCCACGCGTACCCTGTCAGTCGCATCAACGCCGCGTCCGTGATCTCCGGCGTGGCCTGACCCGGCAGCAGATCACCCGCGAACCTCGCAATCGCGTGACGCACAATCCGGGGGATATCTTCGCGCCGTTCACGCAGCGGCGGCAGATGGATATGTGCACCGTTGATCCGGAAGAACAGATCCTGACGGAACGAGCCGTCCGCGGTCATGGTGTTGAAATCCCGGTTCGTCGCACTCACGAATCGAACATCCACATGGCGAGCATCATTGGAACCCAGACGCACAACCTCGCCGCTCTCCAAAACACGAAGCAGCTTCGCCTGCATCGCCAAAGGCATGTCCCCGATCTCATCGAGGAAGACCGTCCCGCCATCGGCGTACGCAAACACACCCTCGCGGTCCTTCTCCGCCCCGGTGAATGCGCCCTTCACATGCCCGAACAGCTGATCCTCGAGCAGGCTTTCCGCCTGCCCCGCGCAGTTCATCGTCACGAATCGCTTGGCGCTCCTGGGCGAGTTGTTGTGCACCGCCTGCGCGATCAGCTCCTTGCCCGTCCCGCTCTCGCCCGTGATCAGCACCGGGATCTTGGAGTTCGCGACCGTTTTCACAGTCTTGAGAATCCTCCGCATGGGCTCGCTGCCGGCGACAATCCCCTCGAATCCATCGTGCTGGATCAGTTCCCTGAGCTCGCCCGATTCGCTCCGCAAGACCGCCTGGTCCGCTGCCCGGTTCACCGCGGATCGGAACACCACCAGATCCAGTGGTTTCTCTACAAAGTCGAATGCACCGTGCTTGAACGCATCGCGTGCCGTCGGCACATCACCGTGCGCGGTAACCATGATCGTTTCCGCGTCGGGTTGGAGTTCGCCGGCGAGCTCAAGAACACGCATCCCCGCATTCCCGCCATCCCCGTTGACGCCTTCCTTCCCGGAACTCTCCGGCATGCGGAGATCCGTGACAATGACATCGAACGACCCGTGCCGGAGCTCATTCGCCGCGTCCTCGATCCCGTGCACGATCGTGCAGATATGCCCCGGCCGCCGCAACGCTTCCGCCATGACATCCGCGTGCTCGGGCTCGTCCTCGACAATCAGGACCTGTGCGACAACCTGTTCCGATGCGTTCGTATCGCTCATCGGAGGATTCTATGCGATAGATCCTCTGGGTGGCCCGATGGAACCCGCAGGGTTCCTTCGGGTTCGTCGGTCACTTGTGCCTGTTCCCGAAGGAGCCGAGGACGGCTCCATCGGGCCACCCTCAAATCCTCACCGCGTCATGGACTCAAACTCAAACCGGCGCAGCGCACACGACGCGATCGCCAGCGCATCCGCGAGATCCGCAGGCTTGGGCAGTTCGGGCAATCCGAACATCTCCTGCACGCTCAGCTGCATCTGCTCCTTGGTCGCCCGCCCAGACCCCGTCGCGGCTTTCTTGACCTCTGCGGGTTTGAGCTCGCACACCTCGACACCTGCCCGCCGGGCTACTAGCAGGATTACGCCCCGCGCATGCGCCATCTTCACGACTGTGCCCGGATGGTCCTTGTGCGCAAACATCCCCTCGATCGCGATCAGATCGGGCTTCACCCGTTCAACGAGACCCTGCACATCTGCTTCGAGCTCGACCAGCCGATCCCCGATTGAAGCCAGCGGCTCACCGCGTTTCGTCAGCCGGAACACCCCCGCCTCAACGATACTCGGGCGTACAACATCCCCAGTCACGCACCCATAGCCGGTGATAGAGAGTCCAGGATCGAATCCGAGCACACGCATGGGATCAGTGTACTGAATCGCGAGTGTTCATGTCCATCCGCGCCATCGTGTGCACGATCGTCTTGACCATCACATCGCACTCGATGTTGACCCGGTCCCCCACCACCCGGTCGGGCAGGTTGGTGCGGTCGAGGGTCTCGGGGATCAGGGCGACCTCGATCCACCCCGCGTCCGTGTCCATCGCCGCGAGCGTCAGGGAGACCCCGTCGATTGTGATCGAGCCCTTGGGGATCATGTACCGCATCAGCCCCTCATCCAACCCCACGCGAACGCGCCACCCGTCGGCTGTGAATACGCCCAGCACCTCGCCTGTGCCGTCCACATGTCCTTGGACCTGGTGCCCGTCGAGGGTGTCGCCCATCCGCAGCGCCCGCTCCAGGTTCACCCGATCCCCCGTTTCCCACGATCCGAGCGTCGTCTTTTCGAGGGTTTCCGGGATCGCGTCGAATGTGAACAACCCGCCGTGGTCTGTGATCGGGTCCACGAGTGTCAGACAGCACCCGTTGTTCGCGATCGAGTCGCCGGGGCGGGGTTCATGGTCCCATCCCATCGGATCAATGGTGATCCGCACTCCCGATGTGCTCGTGGTGACGGACTCGACGCGCCCAACATGCTGAATAATGCCTGTGAACATGCCAGAACCCTACGCGATCGGGTGCGAACAGTCACACACGACCCTTTCCGAGCCCAGAAATCGCCCGCCGCGGCACCCGCATTCCCGCCCGGCTCGCTATCATCTTTGACCCCTCCGCCCCGATTCAGGTGGCGATGACCACGCACCATGGAGACCGCTCGATGTTCGAGAACTCGGCCCTGTTCAACCGCACGACCCGCACACTCGCCCTCTCGATCGCGCTCGCATCCCTCGCTGGGTGCTCGAGTACGCAAACGAGCTCCAGGGACGAAGGAATCGACTCTGAATCGACGGAGACCGCTTCTGCATCCGGTCGAGATCCTTGGAAGATCAACCACGAAGGCTGGGCAGAGCTTGGCTATATGTGGGAATGGACCGGGTACCCCCCACTCGCGGAGGGTGCCGTCATCGATCACGCAACCGCGTACGACGACCTGCTCACATTCATCGGTTCAGGATCCACCCTCTCCGTCCTCGAAGCAAACACCGGCAAGGTGCGATGGTCTCGACAGATCGATCGCCCGACGACGCGTTTCGTCGATCCGGTCCTCCGCGATGGGATCCTCTACACCGCCAGCGACACGGAACTCTGGGAGGTCGATATCAAGAATGGCAACACTCTTGATCGCGACTCGCTGGGCACCCTCGTCAATACCCCGCCATTGCTCATGGACAACCTCGCCATATTTGGCACACTCTCCGGTGAGCTCTTCGCGTTCCAGATGACAAACGATTTCAAGCTCTGGTCCTACAAGTTCGACGGCCCGATCCATCAGCCGGCGATCGATCTAGGCGAGGGCATGATCGCCGCGATCTCCGAAAAAGGCGAGATCCGCACCCTCGATGCAACCAACGCACACACGGGCATGACCACCCGAATCGCGGGGGGATCCGATACGAATCTGCTCACAGATTACTTCGGGCTCTACATCGCATCGCTCGATCAGTCCCTCTACGCATTCGATATCGTTGATGGGTACCGGTTCTGGCGTGTCCGCTCCAGCGCCCCCGTCACCGTCCAGCACACCCTCCACGAGGGCATCGTGTACGCGTCCACCCGCGATCAGGGCCTGATGGCTATTGATGCGGCGACAGGCGACATCGTGTGGAACAACCCTGAGATCGGCGGGTGGGTCCTCACGGTCGTCGATGATTCTGAGTTGATTGTGTACTCAGGGTTCGAGATGCTCGCGATTGACAAAGAGCGTGGCGACATCCTCGCCCGTACCCCTCTCAGCGGCGTCTCGGGTATCCGTACCGATTCGCAGGTCGACGGCAATATCTATGTCATCACACGAGAAGGCGGCGTGTCCAAGTTCGGACGCCGATAAGCCAAACCACTCTCACTCCACCATAACCCCGCACAACGCGAGCACATCATGAACTCCACAGCAGACGCTGCGGCCAGCGCCCCCACCGCCTCGACGAACACACTCGTCAAGGTCACGCGGGCGCTGATCTCCGTTTCCGACAAAGACGGGATCGTCGATCTCGCCCGATCACTCCACGATCTGGGCGTCGAGATCGTTTCGACGGGGGGCACCTCCAAGGCGATCCAGGACGCGGGGATACCCGTCGTCTCCATCGACGAGCTCACCGGCTTCCCAGAAATGATGGACGGGCGTGTGAAAACCCTCCACCCCAAGGTCCACGGCGGGCTGCTCGCGCGACGCGATCTCGATACCCATGTGCAATCCATGCACGAGCACGACATCAAGCCCATCGACCTCGTCGTCGTGAACCTCTACCCCTTCGAGGCCACCATCGCCAAGCCCGGCGTGACCGAACCCGAGGCGATCGAGCAGATCGACATCGGCGGGCCGTCCATGGTCCGCTCGGCCGCGAAGAACCACGCTTCTGTCGCGATCGTTACCGATCCTTCCCAATACGACGAGCTCCTGAGCGAGCTCAAATCCAACGACGGCGCAACGACCCTCGATCTCCGGAAGCGCCTCGCTGCGCAGGCATTCACCCAGACGGGCGCGTACGACGCGATGATCTCGCAGTGGCTTCTCCGCAATGAAACCGAAGCGCCCGCGACGATGCCCATCGCGTTCCGTCGTCAGGACGAACTCCGGTACGGCGAGAATCCCCACCAGATTGCTTCCGTCTACAAACAGATCGGCGCACCATCGGGAACCCTCCTCGATGCTGAGCAGCTCCATGGCAAGCCCCTCAGCTACAACAACATCAATGACGCCTCCGCGGCACTCGAGCTCGTTCGAGCCATGGCCCGCACAGCGCCAGACGCGTTCAACACATGCGTGGTGAAACACACCAACCCATGCGGAGCCGCGAGCGCATCGACTTGTGCCCACGCGATCGATCGAGCCATCGCGGGCGACCCGATGGCGGCCTTCGGTGGAATCCTGGCAACGACGAATCCCATCGATATTGAGGGTGCCCAACGCATCGCGGCGGACGGGACCTTCTTTGAGATCGTGATCGCGCCGGGCTACGACGACGACGCCCTCTCACTCTTGCAGGAGCGTTGGAAAAACCTCCGAATCCTCAAAGTCGCACAGGACCCACCAAACATCAGTCGCGAACTCAAGTTCCTCCCCGGCGGGGCGTTGATGCAGGAGCGCGATCTGATCGTGCCCAACCCGAGCGAGTGGACGCACGCAGCAGGACCCGAAGCATCATCCGAGCGGATCGACGCCGCGGCGATGCTCGAGAACATGTGTCGATCGCTCAGCTCCAACGCCGTTCTCATCGGTGGGATCGACCCGGAATCCGATTCTGGCGCGGCGCGCCTCTTTGGCGCGGGTGCAGGGCAGATGGACCGGGTGGCGTCATGCCGGGGCGCGGTGCACAAGGCCGGGGAGCTCGCGAAGGGTGCCATCGCGTTCTCTGACGCGTTCTTCCCATTCAACGACGGCCCGCAGGTCCTCATCGATGCGGGGGTCACCATGATCGTCCATCCTGGCGGATCCAAACGCGATCAGGACACCTACGACCTGTGCAACGAGCATGGCGTGACCTGCATGACGACGGGGATCCGCCACTTCCGTCACTGATCTGATTCATCCAAATCACGCATCGATCCGGGGTCTCGGATCGAAAACGCCCGATGGCTGAGCTATCGGGCGTTTGTGCATCCCTGCCCGCGTAAAGCGATCTTTGCCGATCCTTTATCCCGTCTGACGCGTACTGGGTTGAAGAGAGACCTAAAAACTGGTAGATATAGATAGATAAGGCACTTTCGGATCCACCACATGTCCAAACGCTCGCGTCCATCCAGATCCCGCTCGACCGCGCGATCGCTACGGGCGGGTGCCCGAGGGGCAGACCAAGTCCAAATCGACGATAGTGTGGATCACATACGAAGCGTCGATGCCGTGCCTGCTGGCGGTGTCGACGCAAATGCCGCCCAACTCAATCAGAACGACGGGCTCGGTGCCAAGGTGCTCGTGCTCAATCGCCACTACATGGCGACACGGGTGATCAGCGCCAAACGCGCCTTCATCCTGCTCGCCCGCGAGGCCGCGGAAGTCATCCACGCCGAGGACGGCTCGTACGCGAACTATGACTTTGCGACCTGGGCCGAACTCAGCGAGCTGCGCAAGCAGTTCGAGCCCGACCTGCATGACTGGGTCAAAACGGTCCGGTTCGATATCGCCGTACCCCGCATCATCCGTCTGATCACTTGTGACAAGCTTCCGTCCAAACGCGTGAAGCTCAACAGGCGGAACCTCTTCGCACGCGATCACAACAAGTGCCAGTACTGCGGGAATCGTTTCCCAACGAGCGAGCTTTCCATCGACCATGTCCGCCCGCGTTCTCAGAATGGCCCGGACACATGGGAAAACCTCGTGTGCGCGTGCGTGAAGTGCAACTCCCGCAAGGGTGGACGCACCCCCGAGCAGGCGCACATGAAGCTCATCCGCAAACCCGCCCAGCCCAAGCGGAACCCATTGATCTCGATCCGGCTCAACTCGGATAAATACGCGTCGTGGAAGGCCTTCCTCGATGACGCGTACTGGTCCGTTGAGCTGCGTTGATACAATGCGTGCATGAAGCTGATTCCACGCATCTCCATGATCACCCTCTCGTTCTGCTCCGGCATGGTCGCATCGCCCTTGCTGGCAAGTGAGCCCGAGTCGAACAAATCAACAGAGCACGACGAAGATCGCGAGCAGATGCAACGCACCTTCGCGTTCACGGCCCTCGTTCAGCTCCGTCTCGGAGAAGTCGTCGGCCGAATCAACGAACGCGAGATCCCCCTCGAACATCAACAGATCATCTATGAGATTCTCTCACACACAAGCGAATCTGCGATCCATCAGATGCGTGGCGAGACAGAGAACAAGGTCTATTTCAAGGACACGGGCGAAGAGGTCGTCTTCGACAAGGATGGAAATCGTGTCGAGAACGGGTACAACGACGGTTCTTACAACTACGCGCACTACAAAGATGAACCCCTGCTGCACTTCGTGATGGACATCTCTCCCTGGATCATGTTGGGTATCTCCGAGACCGACCCAACCGATCCAAAGGAACGCATCTACGCGTATATGGGTGACCTCGAAGGCGGGATCTTCAGGGCCCACGAAGCAAGACCGTTCGAACCTCTCCCCGAATCGCATCAATGGAACAGAGTCGGTCAACTGCCTGCGCTGGGGGCCTTTGCCAAGGCAATCGAGCAAGGCGGCGCAGAGGAAATCTACGACCTGTTCGATCAGGACGAAGAAATCAGTGACGAGCAGATCATTCGTGTGCTGACCAAACTGAATCGTGGATTCGATCTGGTGTATGGCGTAGAAACAGAAGAAAAGGACACGCCCTGATCAGGCGTGTGAGACTCACCCAACGAGCTTGTCGGTTGCGTCCGCGAGATCAAAGTCTTTCTGTGTGATCCCGTTCGCGTCGTGCGTCGAGACACTCAGGGTGACCTTGTTGTAGCGGATCAGGATATCGGGATGATGCTGCTCACGCTCAGCGTACTCCGCGACCTGATTCACGAACTTCATCGCGCCGAGGAAGTCCTCGAACTCGAAGGTGCGCTGGATCTCGCCGTTGAGCTCGACCCATGCGGGGTGGGATTCCAGTCCCGCCTCAATCTGGGCTTCGCTCAACTTCTCGACGGCTTGCTCGGTCATGACTCCTCCTGATTCGCCGGGCATCGCGCCCCACGACACGGGGTACAGATTTCCTCGTGCCGGGGTTGCCGAACACCATGAGTGTACCCAGAATCTCTCGTGCGTGAACCCTCTTCGTCATCATTCGATACAACTCGCCTCGCACCATCCCCCACCGGAGCGATGCACCTCGGGAACGCGTTCGCGTTCTTAATCAACTGGGCAACTGCACGCAAACGCAACTGGCGCATCATCTTGCGCATCGAGGATCTTGATGTATCTCGCGTCCACGATGGCATGATCGAGGACTGCATCAGCACCCTCAGGTGGCTGGGGCTTGATTGGGACGAAGAACCCATTCTTCAATCTTCGCACCCAGATCGCTTCCAAACCGCGATGCAAACCCTTGCTGCGTCAAGACGGGTATACCCGTGCGATCTGAGTCACAAACAGATTCAGGCGGCTCTGAACGCGCCGCATATGGGCGAGGATTCTACCGATCACTTCGACGCGATCCGACCCGACCCGATCCCCGATCATTTCATCAATCCGGAGACGAGCTGGCGTTTTATCCCCGATCCCGACCCTGTCTCCTTCAATGACGCGTGCATGGGAGCTCAGTCATACAACGCCTCATCGCTCGGCGGGGATTTCATTGTCTGGACGAAACGCAACGCCCCGAGCTATCAACTCGCCGTCGTCGTGGACGATCACGCGTCGGGGATCACGCACATCGTGCGTGGGCGTGATCTGGTCGATTCCGCAGCTCGTCAGCTCATGCTTTACCGTGCGCTGGGATACGCGCCGGAACCTGAGTACACGCACCTGCCACTCGTATTGTCGCAGGACGGGCGCCGGCTCGCGAAACGGGACCAGGACACGCACATCAAGAGCTACGCAATGCTCGGCGGGCCTGAACGCGTCATCGGCCTGATCGCAAACTGGTGCGGGATCGTCCTCGAACCAACCCCGATGTCGATTTCTGAGTTTCTTGACGCGTTCGATCCCGATACACTTCCCACGAACGATATTGTCTTCCGAGAAGAGGATGCCCGATGGCTGAGATCGTGATGAACCCCACCAAGTCCCTCCCCGCGTTGTTCCTGCTCATGTACACCCTGTTTATGGGCGCGGGCTGTGCGCAGCCGCAGGCGATCGTGGATGGAAAAGTTGATGTGGAGATCGCGGGCGAGACATTCTCGTGCGAGATCGTTGCGGACAACGATTCGCGCACAGTTGGACTGGGCAATCACCCCGGGCTCGGTCGAAACGAAGCGATGCTTTTCTCCTTCCCCGACTCACGGGTGCGCTCGTTCCTGATGCGTGATTGCACCTTCGACATCGACATCATCTTCCTCGATCCAACGGGTCGGATCACGGCGATGCACGAGATGAGTGTCGAGGAAGCCAGACGCGAAGACGAGTCACAGTTCCAGTATGAGATGCGGCTGGCAAAGTATTCCTCACGCTTCAATGCCCAATACGCGATCGAGTTTGCGGGGGGGACACTCGATCGACTAGAACTCGATATGGGCGATCAGATCGAGCTCAACACCGAAGCCCTCCAGTCGATCACGGAATAACCCCTGATGAACGCATGGTCCGAATATCCACACCCGATCTGAACGATCAGGCGGGCTGGTCTGGGTGCGCGATCGATCAGGATTGCCCATAACGCCAAACAGACGCCTGCGGACAGAATCCACTCGATCCTCATGGGTCACACACCCGAATCAATCGGATAGACCGACTGAGGAGGAACGACCGGTGGGACTTCGAATTACTGCAATGCCACATCAGGGACCAAGCGTGCTTGTCGCGAGCACCACATCGGACCCGGCCCCGCGGGCACAATCGATCATCCACCGCATACGCGAGCATTTGATACCGCGTGGGATTGGGGTGGAGTTGATCGAGTTATCCCTGATGCTCGATGCGACACCTAAACGCAGAGGATCGCAGGCGCCCGTCTTGATCCTCGTCGACAGCGAATCCTCCGACATGTCTCTCAATCGCATGATCGATGCGCTGAGCGAGCACCTTTGCCCCGCGCTCGTTCTGATTCCCGAATCTCACGCGCAGTCGCGACTGATGTTCCAGAGCGCCGGGATCATGTGCGAGTTGGACGACATTGATCCGGCACAGGCCGCGGTGATCCTCTGGACCCTCGCCCAGCGCCAGCCCGCGATCCAGCAGCTCGCCAACGAGCTCATGCTGACGGAGCTGTCGATCAACTCCGTGAACTCCGAGATGCTCAAGCTGCACGAGGAGCTGGCGAGTGCCGCTTCAATCCAGCGCGAATATATGCCCAAAGCGATCCCGGAGATAGAGGGGATCGATATGGGGATCGTGTATCGCCCTGCCTCCTATGTGTCGGGCGACATCTACGACATCGTGGAGCTCGATGAACACCACACGGGGTTCTTCCTCGCCGACGCGGTCGGGCACGGCGTGCCCGCGGCACTCATGACCATGGTCATCTCTCAGGGACTCCACAAGACCGAGGGCAAGGGCGACGCGCTCCGGATCGTCGAACCCGCAGAAGCGCTGCGTCGTCTCAATATCACCATGACCAAAAACGCGGGTGAGCAGGCGCGGTTCGCGACCGCGGCCTACGCCATCCACGACAAGCGGGACAACACCATCACAGTCGCCGGCGCGGGACACCCGCCATCACTGCTCGTTCGTGCGGGCACCGGCGAGGTCGAGCAGATTGAGTCGCAGGGACCGCTGCTGGGCGTCTTTGCCGAGCTTGAGTTCGGACAGACCACGCACCAACTCAACCCGGGCGATGTGTTCATCATCTACTCAGATGGATTCGAAGTTGCCTTCCCCAAGCATGACGCTGAGGGGGACGAACGCAAACGCCCCACGCTGACTTACATTCAGGAACTCACCGATGCGGGGTCCGGCGAGCACGCGCTCGAACATGCGATCGCCACGCTCGAATCGCATCTCGATGCCCAGAGTGGGTCCCTGCATCAGCCCGACGATATCACGGCGCTGTTCATGTCCAGTGCGGGGGCGCTCGAGCCCTCAGCATCCTGAGCACGGTTATCGCACGGCGGAATGGCTCACGCCTCCGGGATCCAGGATCGAGAGGACATTTTTTTCCTCGCCGTAGACGGTCAGCAGGTCCCCGGGATCGATAGCCGTCGTGGGATGCGGGGTGCCGATGATCGAGCCGTCCGCTCGCCTGATGTTCAGAATAAGCACCCCACGACTCCCGAGCGAAGCGCCCGCGAGCGTGGATCCGACAAGCTCGTTCTTGGGTTCGATTTCGACCTGCATCACTGAATAGCCTGCGCCAGTTCTCAGGACCGTTTCATAGTCGATCGCTCGGACGCCTTGGAAATGCTTAAGCGTGTACTCGATGATGCGATCGAGCAGCGCCTTGGTGATCGATAGGCGGAAGACCCCGCCGATGAACAGGATCCCACCGAGGATGATCGCCAGCTTGATGAAGAACGCACCGGAACCGCTGAGCGGAAAGATCTCATCGATCCAATCGGGCTCGTCCTGCACGAAGGTAACGATCAGTGTGCTTAGCGCCCCCGTGAGTCCGATGTTCCCGGCGATGATCAGGTGCGATGCGATTTTGCGCCGAGCAGGGTGCCCCACGATCATCTCGGACTCGTTTGTCGTGAAACCGACACCGAAGAAACAGGACATCGCCTGGAACTCAGCGATCTCACGCGAAAGCCCGGTCATCATCATGGCCTTGGCACCGATGCGCACCATCAGTAAGGCAACCACAATGATGACGAGCAACGCCAAAAGTGGCATGGAAGTCTCCCTGAGTTGTAGAGTAACGCTTACGCGTCTTCGGATTCAGGTTCCGCGATCTGGATAGACGCGATCGCCGTCAGCATGTCCGGTGCGAACTGGAAGACCTTGTTGAGTCCTGTCACAACGAGCACACTCATGACCTCGTCGCTCACACCCGCGAGAACGAGCTGGCGCTCACGCGCCTCGAGATTCTTCCGCAAACGAAGCAGTTGTGCGATATTGGACGAGTTGACATAGCTCACCTCGTGAAAATCCAGAACCGCATGCGGGATGGGATCGCTCTCACCCGTTGACTCCACGCGCTCACAGATCATGGACAGCTCGTCGCTGAGGGCGGGCTCATCCGCGAGGTTCGCGATCACGATATTGTCGGACCAGTCGATGGCCATAGATCGTCCTTACTCCGTCGCCTCGCCGGTCGCGGCGGTATCGGCTTCGGTGCTGTGTTCTTCTTCCTCGGAATCCTCGATCCGAGCAGCGGAGACGACCGAGTCGCCACCCTTGAGCCCTACGACACGCACGCCCTGTGTTCCACGACCATAACTGGAAATGGAGGACGCGGCCATACGCACGAGCTGCCCATTGCGGGAAATCACCACAATATCTTCGTCTGAGCACACCCCGATCGCGGCGGCGGATTTGCCGTTGCGATCGGTGGATTTGATGTCCGTTCGTCCCTTGCCGCCGCGTGACTGCGATCGCATCGGGCCCGATTCGGGGTTCACGCGGTAATCATCCACGGGCGTTCGCTTGCCGTACCCGTTCTCCGTGATCGTCAGCAGGCACAACTCGCGTTCGATGAACTCCGGATCGGTATGGGTGACTTCCGGATCGTTGTCGTCCTGAATCATGGGGATCCGCATGATCCCGATCACTTCCGCGCCCTCGCGGAGCTCGATCCCCTTGACACCCGCTGCGGATCGTCCCATCTCGCGGACATCCTGCTCGGGGAACCGGATCGCCATACCGCCGGAGGTGACGAGCATGAGATCGTCGGACCCCGTCGTCATGCGGACATCGAGGAGCGCATCCTCGTCCTTGAGCCCCACCGCGATCAGGCCCGAACGGTTCACATTCGCGTACGCCTTGAGCGCCGTACGCTTCACGATCCCGCCCTTGGACAC
This sequence comes from Phycisphaerales bacterium UBA1910, assembly GCA_002337545.1. Taxonomy (GTDB): domain Bacteria; phylum Planctomycetota; class Phycisphaerae; order Phycisphaerales; family UBA1924; genus UBA1924. The sequence goes on from DDGE01000055.1 coordinate 133,778, forward strand.
GAAGGTGAGGTAGTTGCTCCCCGCTTCGAAGTCCTTGATCGCGAGGTAGGCGCAGGTGCGCTCGCCCGCTTTGAGATCGATGTAGTTGATAATCGGGCGTCCCTTGCTCGTCCGGCTCATCTCCGGGAGCTCGTACACCTTGATCTTGAACACACGCCCCGTGTCGGTAAAGCACAGCAGGTGATCGTGTGTCGAAGCCGCGAACAGGTGCTCGATAAAGTCGTCGTCTTTGGAGTCCGACGCCTTGATGCCCTTGCCGCCTCGCCCCTGCGCCTGGTAGGTCTCCAGAGGCACACGCTTCACATATCCGGAGTGCGAGATGGTGACGGCCATCTCCTGCTCCTGGATGAGTGCTTCGATGTCGATATCGCCCGCGGCGTCCTCGATCGTGGTGAGACGATCGCGACCGAACCGATCCTTCATCTCTTCGCAATCTTCGACGATGATGTCGAGGACCATGCGATGGTTCGCGAGGATCGCTTCGTACCCTTCGATCTCTTCGATGATCGAGGTGTACTCCTTGACGAGTCGTTCGATCTCGAGACCGACGAGCTGGATGAGACGCATCCCGCCGATAGTTTCGGCCTGAACGCGTGTCAAGAGCACGCCGCCGTCCGCGTCGGACTCGCGCATCATGTTCATGAGGCGCTGCGGGATGTCCTTAGCCGCGGGGTGCGACGCGGGGATCGAATATCTGCGATCCATGAGTTTCTGGATCGCTTCCTCGCGCGTCTGCGAGCTCTTGATGAGCTGGATGATCTCGTCGATATCAACGACCGCGTAGATCATCCCCTCGAGGACATGCGCCTTCTTCTTCGCTTCGCGGAGCAAGTGACGCGTGCGCCGGCGAATAACCTCGATGCGATGATCGACATAGCACTCGATGAGCTGCTTGAGCCCCATCGTACGAGGCTGACGATTCACCAGCGCGATGTTGATGATCGAGAAGGTCTGCTGCAACGGGGTGCATTGGTAGAGCTGGTTCTC
>DDGE01000055.1:134908-143655 GCA_002337545.1 Phycisphaerales bacterium UBA1910
ACGAGCGCGTAGGGGATCTCGTCGATGACGATCTGGTGCCGGTCCTTCTTGAACTCCTCGACATGGACATTGCCACGCACCGTGACGCGTCCGCGCCCCGTGGAGTACGCGTCGAGGATGCCCTTGCGCCCCAGGATCCGTCCGCCGGTTGGGAAGTCTGGCCCTTGAACACCACGACGGACGACATTGCCGTCCTCGTCGAGCTCGTCCTTCATGAGCTCCACGAGCTCGATCTCGGGGTTGTTCACGACGCGGATGATCGCATCGAGGATCTCTGTCGGGTTATGCGGCGGGAGACTCGTCGCCATTCCCACCGCGATGCCCATCCCGCCGTTGATCAGCAGGTACGGGAACTTGCCCGGCAGCACGGTCGGCTCGAGGAGTCGATCGTCGTAGTTGGGCGCGAAGTCCACCGTGTCGAACTTGATGTCCTGCATCATGTCGACCGCGGCAGCGGTCATCCGCGCTTCGGTGTATCGCATCGCCGCGGGCGGGTCACCGTCGATCGAACCGAAGTTCCCTTGCGGATCGACAACGGGGGTGTTCATTTTCCACTTCTGCGCCATGCCCACCATGGTCGGGTAGATGACGGACTCGCCGTGCGGGTGGTAGTTCCCTGATGTGTCGCCACAGATCTTGGCACACTTGAGATGCTTCTTGCTCGGACGCAGATTGAGATCATTCATCGCGACGAGGATGCGGCGCTGGGAGGGTTTCATCCCGTCACGGACATCGGGCAACGCCCGGTCCATGATCGTGCTCATCGCGTAGGTGAGGTACGAGTCCTGGAGCTCGCGTTCGATCTGCAGATCGACGGCTTTGAGCTCAACGGGGGTATCGGATTGATCGGGCGTCGAGGCGCCCTCATCGGGGGTGCCGTCGGCGTCGAAATGATCGCTCATGCAGGGTCTCCGCGCGGGTCGGTTGCCGCTCCCGAACCACCTGTCCTGCGCGTGTTCGCATTCGGTGTTTCGGGGTCAAACTATTGTAGGCGCAGAGGCAAAAACCCGCTTGGATTCCGCCTGGTTTTCAACACCAATTATCTGCGTTCAGACGCCTGAAACCGTGATTCTCAGCGGTGCAACAGTTCCTCGAAACTCTCTTCAGTTTCTACGAGTAACAGAAGCGTCATCGCGCTCGACTCGATGGGCATGCGTTGATCCCAGAGTGCCATCCGGACCCCCCAGTCCGCATCGTCCGCGTCGGCGTACATGTGCATCGTTTCACCCTCCGCGATGAGCTGACGCACGAACCGGATCGAGTCCACAAGCCGACCAATCTCGCGAGGGACTTCGCCCGAACTGATGCCGCCGGGCGTGATTTGCTCATTCCCAAGCATGGATGCGATCGCGGCCAATGGACGCAGCGCGGACCAGCTCGGGAGGGGAGCGGAGGAACGGGTAAACACGATCCCCCCCGCGAGATCACGATCAACCCAGTCCAGATCCGCTCGTTTGAGCTGATGCTCCCACACGAGATCGCGCATCTGACGCAAAGCCGCGCCGGTTGCGATCTCATCACCCCCGGCCAGCTCGATCTGTGCCCACGCGAGGAAGGGCATCTGCGAGACCAGCATCTCGGCCGGCGTCTCGAGATACACACGGGATATAGCGTCCGAGGCGAGGGACGAGCGATCTTTGGGATCGATCTTCGCGCACGCGACGAGCGCATGGGCCACAAGCCCGTGTGCGGCCTCAGGAAGTATCGGATCAAACCCATCCGCGTTGGAATAGACTGTGTCGATCGTCTGGATCGCGCTGGTGCGCAGGGTGCTGAGGTCTTTGTCACTGATAATGAGTTCGAGAGGTACCTCGGAGAGCGCGATCACGATCATGCATGTGGCGAGCGGATCGTCCCAGGGTGTAACTTCCTGCTGCTCCACGCGTGCGAGCTCGCGAAGAACCTCGCGTGCAGTGACGACGGCATCACGCTGTTCCTGCGTTGTCGCGTCGTTGCCATATCGCAGCAGCGCGTACGCTCCAAGCGCCTGCTCAAACGCACCGGCGAATGGAGATTCTGTCGTGCCGGTGACCGGGTCCAGGGTGCCCATGAAGCCGTAATCCTCGATGCCCTCCCACTGTCGCCGAACCAGATGCTTCGCGACCCGATCGCTCATGGTCCCGATTGAACGAACTGAGATCTCACTCGTGTCGATGGTGCGATCACCCCGATCGAGGAACACCCCTCCGAGACCGGGGGCTGGCTGGGCGATGGACATCGGGATCCAGCGATAAAAACGGAATCCCTGTTCATGGAGATCCTGAGGCGATTGCATCACCAGATTCGCATCGTCGGAGAGAGCCAGCGACAACGCCGATACGGATCGCGACGGATCGCCCCGCTTGAGAAGGATCGATCCCGGTCCGATGGTGTCCAGCTTCTCGCCCAATCGGACAACGAACCCCACCGACCCCGGCGAATAGCCGAAGCCGGGGAGTTCGAGCTCGCTCTCAGAGAGGGGGATGAGTTCATCGCCAAGCTCAATCGAGATCATGATCCGCTTCGAGAGATCCCGGATGAATGCTTCCCACATCGCATCGCGGTCCTGAGTGAGCTTGGCGTTCACGGCATTGATCGCCTTGCTGGTTGCTCTCCAGACAAGCGTCGGATCAGGATCAGCGGATGCTGCGTTTCCTCGTCCGAAAACCCGCCCGTCGATGCGGAGGGTGACCGTGACGGCACGCAGTGGCTCGCTCTCGGCTTCGGGTGCATCGGCACTGGGTAGATCCCAATCCCGGACCCATGTATCGATCTGTGAATAGATCCGCAGTGCTTCGCCGGGCTCGAGACTTGGCTGGCCCCCCGCTGCCGCGGAATGGATCGCTCCCAGCATGATCAGTATGAGGAGGGTTATCGGGCGTTGCATCGGTAATCCTGTGTGTCTTCTCATCATCGGTGTTGACTCCCGGTGTGGTATTCGTGCAACATGTTGCGTGGGATCCACACGCTCAACGGCTCTCCATGGCCCAGAATCGGGTTTGGGGCGTCAGGGTCGCGGATCGCACGCTTGATCTCAGGTTTGGCACGCGAGTTGTACTACTCTGGGTGACAACTGAAAACAGGAGAAACCCAAATGGCCGCTATGCAAGAACTTGTCGTGATGACCGCTGTCCGCCGACGCATCCTTGTGCTCACCCTGCTGAGCTTCGTGGCGATGTGCTAAACCCAGACAATCACCCACGAAGAGCATAGCCCGCTCAAACAGATCAATGGTTCGGACGCATGTGTGTGTGTTGTGGTCGTCCGAACCCCGCCCCAGCGTGGTCGCGTGACGCTCCGACGCGAGATATCGCGCCGTCCCTATACACGAGCATCGTCCGCGCCCCTGGGATCACAAAAGACGCCCCGACCAAGTCCTCGGTCGGGGCGTCTGCGGTTTTGTGCTCAATCAAGCAATCGCTCGATCAGAGTTCAATCTTGTCGGTACCCATGGATCCGTGATCGTCCATACCACCACGGGCCGGGAGGTCCATGCCGCCGCCGAACCCGCCGGAGGATCCGCCGCCCATGTCGTCGCCGCCCGTGTCGCCGCCGGAGGCATCGCCCCACTGTGCACGCTTGAGCGAGAGACCGATCTTGCGATCGTCGATGTCGACGCGGAGGATCTTGACATCCACTTCCTCGTCGACAGAAACAACATCCTGCGGGTTCTCGACCTTGTGGTCGGCGAGCTCGGAGATGTGGAGCAGACCCTCAAGATCATCCTCAAGCTCGACGAAGACGCCGAAGTTGGTGATCTTGGTGATCTTGCCACGCACGACCATACCGGGCTGGTATGCGCTCGGGATCGCATCGACCCACGGATCTTCCGTGAGCTGCTTGACGCCCAGCGAGATGCGCTGCTTGTCGCGATCGACATCGAGCACCACGCACTGGACCTCGTCGCCCTTCTTGTAGAGCTCGTTGGGGTGGGTGACCTTCTTGGTCCACGACATATCGGAGATGTGCAGCAAGCCGTCGATGCCGGGCTCGATCTCGACGAACGCGCCGTAGTTGGCGAGGTTGCGGATCGTGCCGGTGATGATCGTGCCGTTGGGGTACTTCTCTGAGACGAGTTCCCAGGGGTTGACCTCGGTCTGCTTCATACCCAGCGAGATTTCCTGCTTGTTCTTGTCGATTTCAAGAACAACGACATCGATCTCGTCGCCGGGGTTGACGATCTCGCTCGGGTGGTTCACGCGGCGAGTCCAGGACATCTCGGAGATGTGCACGAGACCCTCGATGCCGTCTTCCAAGCGGATGAACGCACCGTAGGACATGATATTGACGACTTCGCCCTTGACGCGTGCGCCGACGGGGTACTTGCCTTCGATCTCTTCCCACGGGGAGGATTCGGTCTGCTTGAGCCCAAGCGCGATCTTCTCTTTGTCGCGGTCGATATTGAGGACCTTGACCTCGACCTTGTCGTCGATCTTGAGCAGTTCGCTCGGGTGGTTGATGCGGCCCCACGACATGTCGGTGATGTGGAGCAGGCCGTCGATGCCGCCGAGGTCAACGAACGCACCGAAGTCGGCGATGTTCTTGACGGTACCGGTGACGACCTGGCCCTCTTCGAGGTTCGACATGAGGTGCTGCTTGGCCGCGGAGCGTTCACGCTCGACGAGCTTGCGACGCGAGATGACGATGTTGCGGCGTTCCGTGTCGATCTTGAGGATCTCAGCACGGACCTTGCGGCCGATGAACTCGTCGAGGTTGTGCGGACGACGAATATCAACCTGCGATGCGGGGAGGAAGACTGGCACGCCGATGTCGACGAGGAGACCACCCTTGATCTTCCGCATGACGGTACCTTCGACGATGTCCTCTTCCTTCGTGGTGTCCACGATGCGCTGCCAGGCGATCTGACGATCTGCCTTGCGCTTGGAGAGTTCGATGAGACCGTCGTCACCCTCGAGCGATTCGAGGAGAACATCGACCTCGTCGCCGATCTTGAGATCGGTCATCGAGGCGAACTCTTCCCGCGGGATGAGTCCTTCACTCTTGAGCCCCACTTCGACGACGACATCGTCGCCTGCGAAACCGATGATCTTGCCCTTGATGAGCTTGCCGGGCTTGAGGTCGCTCGCCTGGTCGGAGAGGATGGAATCCATGCGGGTGTCTGCCTCGGCATCGCCGAATGCTGCACCGAGCAGTTCCATGGTCTCATCGTCAGCGATACCCAGCGACGCAATCAGGTTCTCGTCGATCATGCGTTCTACTTCCTTTCATACGCGAATGCGTATTTGTGAGAGCGCTCCCGCGATCTGGCTCGGCCTTGCCTTCGCGTGTGCCCTCACACCGATCTGCCCTCTAATCGAGCATTTCGGCTGCACCCCGATGGGTGCGTCTGAGGTTGATGTACCCCCGGCTTTCAGGACCTTCCTGAAGACCGGATTGGCCGATCCCATGAACTGTCATGGGAAAGGAAGGATAGATCGGATCCACGCGCGGGAAAAGCCTCAGGGCCAAGGATTTGCGGTGTTCTCATGAAACAACGGCTGAGATTGGCCACAACCCGCAAATTCAGACGATATTCACTCTCTGAAAATACTTTCCGAGCTTGTCTGAGTTGGGCTTGCTCAACCATGAAGGATACGATCTGAATCTGCACTCGGCTTTATTGGGAAGCTGAGCATCCGCCCTGAGCAGTAGAGCGGATGGTTCTCCCCCCTTTCGTGGGGATCTCGGAGGATAGCGTCAGCTGCTGATCATCAGGCGATCAACATCGCCGATTGAAACGGGTGCAAACGCATGACTGCAACAGCCACCGCGACCGAACTCCCCCGCGGCTCGGTCACCGACGAACTCGGATTCCCCGACGATCCGGATAACCTGTACCTGCAAACCGTGAACACGATGCTCGCGGCGGCGGATCTGATCAACCTCAAGCACCGCACCCGCATTATCCTCGCTCAACCCAAGAACGAGTACATGGTGCACTTTCCCGTGAAAATGGATGACGGGCACCACAAGCTCTTCAAGGGCTACCGGATCCAGCACAACAACGCCTGTGGCCCCTACAAGGGCGGATTCCGTTTCCATCACGATGTGCATCTTGACGATGTCAAGTCGCTCGCATTCCTGATGACCATGAAATGTGCCGTTGTCCGCATCCCATTCGGCGGCGGCAAGGGTGGCGTCAAGGTCAACCCACGCGAACTGAGTGAAGGCGAACTGCAACGCGTGACCCGTCGCTACTGCAGCGCCATCATGGATCAGATCGGCCCGGATGTTGACATCCCCGCACCCGATGTCGGAACCAACGCCCAGATCATGGCATGGTTCGCGGATACCTACATGATGTCCTCCTCGCATCAGCACCACGACGCGCTCCGTGTTGTCACCGGCAAGCCGGTCGAGTACGGCGGGTCCGCTGGTCGCGAGAAGGCAACCGGTCAGGGTGTCGCCGACACCATGGCCGAGATGCTCCCCGGGATTGGTATCCCCCTCCAGGGCATGAAGGTCTCGCTCCTCGGCTTTGGTAATGTGAACGGCTGGGGCGGACAGATCCTTCAGGATATGGGCGCCAAGGTCGTCGCGGTCGGCGATCACACCGGGTTCATCCGCAACGACAACGGGATCGACTGTAAGGCGCTGTACACATACTCCATGCAGAACGGCGGCATCGCGGGATACGCCGAAGCCGATTCGATCGGAGAAGAAGATTTCTACCGCACGCCTGTCGATGTGTTCATCCCGGGTGCGCTCGAGCAGATGATCAAGGAGAAGCAGGCAGAATGGCTCGACTGTAAGGTCATGGTCGAAGCCGCGAACGCTCCTTGTGATCCCTCTGGCGATCGCAAGTGCATGGAGAAGGGCATCGAGGTCATCCCCGCGATCCTCGCGAACGCGGGTGGTGTGACCGTGTCCTACTTCGAATGGGTCCAGAACAAGAACGCCGTCACCTGGTCCGCCGAGCAGGTGGACCGCGAGCTCAACCGGCACATGGTTGTCGCGGCACAGCGCACCATGGAACGACGCAACGAGCTCAAGTGCTCACTGCGTGAAGCGGCCTTCGCCTCGGCGCTCGACCACATCGGCAGCGTCTACAAGGTCCGCGGGATCTTCCCGTAAACCATCAAATCAACGAGCAACTCCCCATGCGGCACATCAATGTGCCGCATTTTTGTTAACTCTTCCATGAGGAATATTACGATCCTTGACAGCTTGTGGACCACCATGTACACTGAAACTAGTTCCGCAACTGATACCACAAAACGGGAGACACCATTATGAATCGGTCTTTCGTTTTCCTTTCGCTTATGTCACTGCTGCTGCTCTCACTCAACCCCACGGCCTCAGCACAGGTCCAACAGCCTGCCTGCAAGGACGCGACGATATGTAACGGCAGCTGCCCCGCAACTTATTTCTGCACGCCAAGAGTTACCAGCAACTGTGTGTACATGATCTCGACTGGGAGCGGAGACTGGCAACCCGCTGGCCTGCAATGTGGTGTTTGCTCGAAGACTGTATTTGGGGTGCCTGTTACTCACGGCCCCTGCGGCGCCTCGTGTGTCGACGCATGCAAGCTCGCCGTGGAGTAACAGCCATGATGAATAGACAAGGGTGTAACCACGTGAACGAACCTCCAGCACTCATTGCTGCTGTCTTAGCTTTCACATTCATCTCGCCAAACGCTCATGCCGACATACTCCACTCATACAAAGAGTATGTCACGCAGTTCTCACGCATCGAGCACATCTCTCTCGACGCGGAGTACACACGCGCAATGACGATCTCTCCGGCTCCTGATATCTATATCAATGCTGTCGCAAGTGGATCGTACCGATACATCTACTCACGGGGCAACTTCAGGGTTGATTGTGAAATTACTCCATCAAATGACGAGTCCGCTCATCTCGCCCAGATCGGTTCTTACGCTTTCAATGGAGATCTCTTTCAGGTTGAAAGCACGCTCACCGGCGCTCAGCAGGTGTTTCAATCTGAGCCCCTCGCAGGCACAGATTTCCCGATGAACCCACTCATCATGAGTATTGCCTTCCTCGCTGAGGGACACCCCGCACCAACACTACTCGGCATCGAGCACTTCGTAAACTGTGATGCATGTGAAGAACATCTCGATAAGGCGGTGGTCAAGGTAGATGATAACGGAGAGTCATACGTGCTCTTCAGACCAGAGCTGCCCAACAATCCATCATCCATTGAGTACCATGTCTATCTTCGCGAGTTTACACTTGATCCCGTAACCATACGCCAACTTCCCTATAAACAGATCATGTTCGCCGACGGCATCGAACAAGCGATTATTGATACCATGGGATACACGAACGTCTGGCCTGAGAATCTGGCGCTGCCGGCGAGTGTCAGCTTTACACTGATCGAGAATGAAGAGACGACCCTAGAGTTCTCCGCAACTATCGATTCCTACACAACGCAAACACCGAGCGAGACGGTATTCGACCTTGAAGTCAATGAATCTCTGGCTCAGATTGACGATATGGGCGCCATCAGAAACCCTGAAGGCCGAGTTGCGACATTACCTGAACGACCAGACGACGCGGATACCGATGCAGAATCGAAGAGCGGAGTCTTTGATCAAAGCTGGGTCCGATTCATCGCTGGTTTCGGTGCCATCACTTGCGTTGGATTAGTTATCGCCCGCTATCAACTCAAGAAGTGATCCTGCTTGCGATCAACTCCGAGAAACCCAAACTAGGTCGTTCAAGAACCCAGGTGCATCCCATTGGGATGCCCTTTTTCATTGAAATCTGAATCCTGAGTTACTGCTCGGTCCCGCTCGGGTCTTT
>DDGE01000068.1:0-13677 GCA_002337545.1 Phycisphaerales bacterium UBA1910
TTCCCGAGCGTCGAGCATCAGGACGGCGCGACCTGGCTGTTCAAGCACGCGATCGACGAGGGCGATCTCGTCCCGGAATCGATCGACCCCAAGCACATCAAAGGCATGTGCGCTTCACTCGATGCGCTCGAGACCTGGGCTTCCCAGCTCCATGTCCTCCAGATCCTCTCCGTTGTGCCCATCCCCAAGTCATGCACCGATTCCATCGAGTCCTTCGCCCGCGCGTGCATGAACAGCAAGAAGACCTTCGTCCGCGCCTGGTCCTACAGCGCTCTGTTCGCTTCCACTCGCAATGACCCGAAGAAGCACGCCAAGACCATCGAGCTTCTCGAATCGACACTCAACGACAACAACACCCCCGCGTCCGTCAAAGCGCGTATCCGCAGGACGCTCAAATCGTGAAACGCTCCGACGAATCCGCCCGGATCGCCTACCCTTTCCCAAAGACGGACCTTCACCCATAGAGCAGCACGACGCGATGCCCACCATGCCCCTCGACGACCTCCCCGATTTCCTCGCCGACGACGATCTCCCGAGCAAACTCGGGGACGATGCACCCACAGAGAACCCCATTCTGGTGGGTCTCACAGACGCGCAGAAGTCCGCCGTCCTCCACACCGAAGGCCCGCTGCTCATCCTCGCGGCTGCGGGTTCGGGCAAGACCCGCGTCATTACGCGTCGCATCGCGCACCTGATCGAGAAGGGTGTCCCGCCATGGTCGATCCTCGCGCTTACATTCACGAACAAAGCTGCGGGTGAGATGCGCGAACGCGTCACCGTCCAGATCGCGGGCGAGCAGGCACTCGAAGAGGGCGCACCCGCCGACCCACGCATGCGCGGGCTCACCATCACCACCTTCCACTCCCTCTGCGCGCGCCTGCTCCGCCGATACGCCGAGCGTGCCCAGCTCCCCGGTCTCAAGCCCGATTACACGATCTACGACAGCTCCGACCAGATGAGCGCGATGAAGCGCGTGCTCAAGGAGATGAACCTCCAGAGCAGCAACTGGCCACCCCGCACCGTCCTGAGCACGATCTCCAACGCGAAGAACGAGCTCATGGACGCGAAGAAGTTCGAAGCCAACGCGTTCGATTACTACGCGAAGCAGATCGCCAAGATCTATCTCCGATACGAGCAGGTACTCCGCCAGGCGGGCGCGATCGACTTCGACGACCTGCTCCTCTACACCGTCAAACTCCTCGAGACCCACGAGGACATCCGTGCCGAGCTCACCTCCCGCTGGCGCTACCTGATGATCGACGAGTATCAGGACACCAACTCCGTCCAGTTCAAGATCACCTCATTGCTCGCGGCCCCGCCCCCACCGCTCCCGGGTATGGAAAACGAAAAGCCCGAGCAACCCAACATCTGCGTCGTCGGCGACCCCGATCAGGCAATCTACGGCTGGCGCGGCGCCGACATCTCCAACATCCTCGACTTCGAGGAACACTTCCCCGGCGCCACCGCGATCCTCCTCGGCGAGAACTTCCGATCCACCGCACCCATCCTCCAAGCAGCCGACACCCTCATCAAGCAGAACGAGCACCGGCGCGACAAGCCGCTCTACACCTCCAAAGAGGGCGGCGAGCCCATCACCGTCATCCGCTGCAACAACGAACGCCATGAGGGCGAGCTCGTCGCCGACTACTTCCGCAAGCTCCACGACGAGGACGGGATCGCCTGGCGCGATATGGCCGTCTTCTACCGCGTCAACTCTTTCTCACGCGTCATGGAAGACGCGATGCGCCAGCACGGCATCCCTTACAAGATCGCACGGGGCACCGCGTTCTTCGAGCGTGAAGAGATCAAAAACGCGCTCGCCTACCTCCGCGTCGTCGCCAACCCCGACGACACCGTCTCGCTGCTCCGCGTCGTCAATACGCCCACCCGCGGGATCGGCAAGACCACCCTCGACACCATCCAGGGCGCCGCCGTCCGCGCCAACATCTCCATGTGGGAAGGATTGACGCGCGCGAAAGAACTCGGGCTCAACCCACGCGCCATCGCGTCGATCGACAAGTTCGTCACCATGGTCAACGACTGGACCGGGGGAGGCACATTCCTCGGCGCATCCGTCTCCACATCGCTCCACGAGCTCGTCGAACGCGTGATTACCGAGTCCACCCTCGAAGCGCACTACACCAAACAAGCCAAAGCAAGCGGCGCCGAGTCCGACGAGGAACGCCTCGACAACCTCTCCGAACTCATCACTTCCGCGCGTGATTTCGAGCGCGAGTACGACCCCGCCGACGATCCTGCATACTTCTCCATCGATTCAGAGTCATCGGCACCCGATCAACAAGAGCCCGGTGGCACAGGCGTCCCGCCTGTGCAATCTCAAACCAGCCCAGATCAACAACGCACAGGCGGGACGCCTGTGCCACCGTCACAAGGTCAGCCCCGCGAAGAACTCCCCGAGCTCCTCGCCATGCTCCGCGCCTACCTCGAGTCCATCGCCCTCGTCGCCGACGCGGACGCCGTCGATTCCTCCACCGGCACCGTCACCCTCATGACGCTCCACGCGTCCAAGGGCCTTGAGTTCCCCGCCGTCGCCATGATCGGGCTCGAGGAGGGATCGCTCCCCCACTCGCGCGCCAACGAATCCCAGAGCGAGCTCGAAGAGGAACGCCGACTCGCGTTCGTCGGGATCACCCGCGCGATGAAACACTTGCAGATCACCAACGCGAACCGGCGCACCATCCGAGGCATGTCCGAACGCATGATCCCCTCGCGATTCCTCGAGGAGATCGGACGCGAGCACATCATCTTCTCCGACCACTCCGACTCGTACTACGACGACGAGGGCATGGGCGAGTACGACGACGCGTTTTCCTCCAAGCCCTCCCCTTCGCGGTCATTCCGTTCCGGATCGTTCAAGGACTACAAACAGGACCCCAAGCACAAGGCCGATCTCGAACGCATCGAGCGCGCCCGCGAGCAGCGCCTCGCGAATGTGCAACCCCGGCGTTCGATGCCCAAGTCCGCCCCGCCGCGCCCGAGCATCAACCCGGGTGGTGCATCAAAGCCCAAGCCCTCTGGCGGAGACGCCAACGCTTACCCGCAGGGTTCCGTCGTCCGTCACCCCCAGTTCGGCGAGGGTGTGGTCATGAAAACGACCCCCGGCGCGAACGCGAGGGTCGTGGTTGAGTTCAAATCTGTCGGTCGAAAGACGCTGGTTCTCGAATACGCCCGCCTCACCCGTGTTCGCTGAAGCGCTCGATCAACGCATCGAGCGTTGCGCGATAGTGCCACGCCCGATCGCCAGCGTCATGCACCCGCCGCCCGTCGCGCAATGAGCGGTTCACCATCGTCCGGGTGTGCTTGTCGAGCTGTTCCTCGCGAAGCATATAGATCGACGCGATGGCGATCTCGTACACCGAAGCGCACGCTTCGTGCTGCCCGTGGTTGAACAACGGTGCGCCGCGATCAATCGCCAAGACGCACAACTCCATGATCTTTGACGCATCGGAAGACGACATCCTCATGGGTTGCGTCTGGGAATCGACTGCACGCGCTTCAAGCTTCGCCCCAAGCCGCTCCAGGCGACCCGCGTACACCGCCCCCTATTCCTCATCCGGTGCTTCTTCAGCACCTGCTTCCTCCGCAAGCCCCAACTGTTCGCTGAGCTTCGCCAGACGATTGTCGTACGCATCGCCCTCGACATACCCGCGGATCGCGCGGATCTCGATCTCAAAGTCGCCCGGGTTGTAATCCGCGAGGGTGACGCCCAGCGAGTCGATCATGTGCGCCTCGATCGCATCCACATTCTCCATCTGGCGCCCGAAGTAGTGGAACTTGAAATCCGTAAAGGGCAGGCGGATTGTCGTCCACTCATCATCCTTCGTATCGAACTTGTGCTGATACGACCCGGCCATGACACGCATGTTCGCGACGCGCGCATCGAAGATGTAGTTGCGTCCGTCGCCTCGCACCTCGATCTCGATCCCGTCCGCGCCTTCCAGCGAACCCTGCTCGATCGGGGTTCGGATCTGCGAGAACCCGCCGTTGTTCTCGAGGGAGAGTTCGCCGTGGAACACGATCCCGTTGCCTGTGCGATCGATCCCGCCCGTGGACAACCCGCCCATGACGCCATCGACCACCACCTGCCAACGCGATTCGGACGATTTGAACGACATCGAAAACGGCTGAGCCGTCGCGACATAGACAAGTGCAAAGAGCGACAATGCCCCCGCGATGAGGCCGTATCGGATAGGTGGGTTGGTGTGTGCCATGGTGAATCTCCGTGAAGGGCCCTGCCCAGGTCAGTAGATGCGGTGGGAAGTGGGGTTCGTTCCCATGCCCCAGCCCGATGCACGCAATCCTGATCACACCAATCCCAACTACACTGGTGCCATGCGACGACCCAGACTCCCACAACCCAGACTCGCGATCCCCGAAAGCATCATCAGCTGGGGCGCATCGCTGCTCACAGCCATCTGGGGCGGATTCTGGGTCTGGTTTGCCCTCATGCATATATTTGATAATGAAAGCACCGCGGCGGACCTGATCCCGGTCATGACCTTCGCTGCACCCGTCCTGATCCTGTCGATTCTCGCCCTGATCTTCCCCCGCATCGGGGGGCTGGTTCTGATCCCAAGCGCGATCTTCGGTGCATGGTTCTTCGATGATGCCGGAGCACGCATGCTCCTCGCGACCCCCGCGCTCGTCCTTGGCGCAACGCTCGTCTGGCTCGGCCCATGGAAACGCCGGTCGCTCGCGCGTCGCCCTAGACTCCCGCGCCGGCGATCTGCACGAACCTGATCAGAACTGCTTCCGCATCCGTGCTGTCGGGAGCCCCAACTGATCGCGGTATTTCGCGACCGTCCGGCGCGCGATCTCGATCCCGCGCTCCTTGAGCTGTTTCACGATCGCCTCATCACTCAGCGGCTTCGCCTTGTCCTCGCCGTTGATGATTTCCTCGATCGTCGCCTTCACCGAGTTGGCACTCACATCCTCGCCCGACTCCGTGCTCAGCCCGCCGGAGAAGAAGCTCCGCAGCGGTACGATCCCGCGAGGGGTCATCAGGTACTTCTCGCTCACCGCGCGCGACACCGTCGCAACATGGATCCCCAAACGATCCGCGATCGTTTTCATGGGCAGCGGTTTGAGCGCCTCGGGCCCATAGTCAAAGAACTCCCGCTGCTCGTCGAGCACCGCGTTGATCACCCGCAACAGGGTATGCTGCCGCTGCGCGACCGCTTCCATCAGCCATTGTGCGTTGGACAGGTTCTTCTTGAGGAAAGTCCGGTCCTGTGTCGGGACCCCCTTGTCCGCGCTCATCTTCGCGTATTCCTGATTGATCCGCACATCGGGCAACCGCCCGTCCGTGAGGTACGCGAAATACCGATCCTCGTCTTCGTCGTACTCGACGATGCCGTCGGGGGAAATCGTTTCGGGCGCGTCGTCGACCAACCGGCGTGCCGGCGACAGACTCAGACGCCGCAACAACTCCAGCCCCACATTGATCTCGTCGAGCGATAGCCCGGATCGTGCCGCGACCTTGGGCAACCGGTTCTTCATCAGCTCCTCGAAATACTCCGCAACGAGCTTTCTCGCTACATCCAGCGCGTCCGCATCCACACTCATACGATCGTCGCGTTCATCGCCGGCCCGATCGCCCAACGCATCGATCTGCAGCAGCAGACACTCGCGTGCGTCGCGCGCCGCCACGCCCGACGGCTCAAGCAGCAGCTGCACGGCCTGAAGGGCCAACTCCCAGTCCGATTCCGTGGGTTCCGATGCCTTGATCGATTGATCGGCACGATCCGCGATCTCTTCGAACTCGCTACGCAGATAGCCATCATCATCCAGATTCGCGATGATCACCCCACCCAACGCCTTGATCCGATCGGAAACATCCGTCAACGACCACTGGTCCATCAGCTGTTCGCTCAGCGATGCGCTGCGTGCGGGCGCGGCCGCCATCGCTTCAAACTTTGCGTCTCGATCGCCACTGCTCGAGCGGGTGCGGGGGAGATCATCGAAATCCCGCGTCATCTTCGCGTCATTGGAATAGGTGTTCTCTGCAGCGTCGGGGTTGTTCTCGGTGTACTCATCGAGGCGAGCGAAATCGTCCGCGCTCTCGGGTTCGATGTTGAGCTCACGATCCTTCTGTGCCCCTTCACGCTCCCGCGCATCTGGATCGCCCTCGATCTCGATCACTTCCAGGGTCGGGTTCGATTCGAGTTCCTGCTCGATCCGCTCGCGCAGCTCCGCAAGGGGCATCTGCAGGATCTCCATGGACTGGATCATCCGCGGTGCCAGCTTCATCTGCTGGCCGAGTTTCATGTGTTGTGAAGTCGAAAAACGCATGACGATCACCGAAGCCCGTTATGGGTTGCCTCCCAAAGACTGACGACCGAGGATCGCATCCGCGAGTACGGCCTTGTTCGCATATTCGAGCGAGCCACCGCTGGGCAGCCCACGCGCGAGACGACTCACCGATACCCCGAGCTCACCCAATCTCTGGGCGAGGTACAACCCCGTCCCATCGCCCTCGACCGTGGGATTGAGCCCGAGCACCACTTCCGTGATTTGTCCGTCCGCGTTGCGGATGCGTTCCATCAGCGCCCCGATCGTCAGATCATCCGGCTCGACACCGTCGAGCGCCGAAAGACGACCCATCAGCACATGGTACAGCCCCCGGTACATTCCCGTTTGTTCAAGTGCGATCAGATCCTTCGGCTGTTCCACAACCAGCACCCGCGAACGGTCACGCCTGCTGTCCGAACAGATGGGACAGACATCCGCGTCGCTCAGGTTGTAACACAACCGGCAATGCCGAACGCTCTTCTTCACCGCCTCAATGGCTCTGGCGAGCGCCATCGCGGACTGCTCGTCGCTCTTGAGCACATGGAAAGCAAGCCGCTCCGCCGATCGCACGCCAATTCCGGGCAACTCCGCGAATCGCTCGATCAGTTCACGCACGGGCGCGGGATAGGCCGCCGAGCCCTTTCCCGTTCCGTTCCCATGCTGACTGCCGTTCTTGCTCATACCTATGAGTATCCGTTCTATCCCGACTCAAGACCGCATTCATTGTTCGTGTTTTTCCACATTCTCGGGCCACCCGCCGTCAACGCCCGTTTACACAACCACGATGAATACTGTTTCATTCTTGCCTATTTTATCACCTCTGGTACCCATTACTCCGGAACTCGCGTGCCACAGGAACTCGGGTCTTATCCGATCCATTTCAAGCTGTTTTTCTCGTGGGTAGAGGCGCGTTCTGCTTGCATCGCTCATGCGATCCTTGTACTCTCGCAGGGCACAGCGATGGCAGCTTTGGGGCTCTTTTGTGGAGAGAGGTAGGTCCCAGAGCTGCTGTCTTTTTTTACGCCGGTCATTGAGAAACGATCTCGATCGGGATGATCGTCTCCGCGATCTTCTCGCCGATCAGGTCACGCATCACGACCTTGAGGTGATACCGCCCAACCCCTAAGTTTGGTGGCAGCCACACCCGATTCGTCAGGTAGTAATCGCGCAATCGGTTCCGTGATTCATCCCGGACCGTGTCTGCTGATCGATTCCATGTATTCAGGTCGTCCGCGACATGATAGAGCTCCAATCGCTGCGAAAGCTCGATGCTGTACCGCGCCAACCCATCGGGACCGGTGGTTTCCCGCTGCACAAAGTTCTCAAGCTCTGTGTACACGATAATTTCGTGTTCCAATCCTGCTCGGAAACGATAGCTGGGGAAGGTCTCAAAACGCCCAAACCCGTCAACACGCGTGCAAAGGGCCGCGCGGGTGATGACCATCCCCGACCACTCCGCCAGCTGAATCCGCATCGATTCGAGTTGGCTGGCCAGCTCGTTCGGCCCGATGAGGTTGCCCTCGTCCACCATCGAGGAAAGCAAGCCCCGCATCGCGTTCAGTGTCGCCAGCTCGGGTTCAGAAAGAACACCTGTATCCACAAGGGTGCTCTCATCCTCTGGGAGCAGGGTTTCAAGCGAGGCGAGCGCCACGGCGGACGCGCCGGGATTCTCACCCAGCGCCACCATCTCACCAAGGATCGACGCGAGCTCACCCGCGAGCGCGTCTCGGCGTTCCCAAGGAGTCATCTCGGTGACCGCATCAGTATCAGCCGGCTCGGTCACCGCCTCAGATTCGATCGAAACCGGATCCTCGCTCGCATTCTCCGCCTCAAGGTCTTCCGTCGCTTCATTGTGCTGTTCGAGTTCAACTTCTGAGCCCGATCCGCCGGCGAGGTCTTTGAGCGAGACCCGTACCCCGCCGTCATTTCGCGTGCTCGAGTCCGGATTCGGCTGCTCAGGCTGTGCAACCCGGATCGCGGGTTCGCTCTTCTGTGCAATCGGCTGGGTTTGCGTCGCCTGTCTCTCCTGAGATGACTGCTCCGAGGCGTATTCAGGCGTAGCCGGAAGATCCTCCGGCCCATCGATCTCAACATTCGTGAAATAGAACTCGAGCTGCCGGGCAGATTCGGCGATCCGCTCCTGGATCGAGGCCTCGTCGGCACTCAGTGCCATCAACTCTTCTTCCGAAGGCAGCGCAAGCCCGGGGGCACGCTCAAGGCTCGAGAGGCCGGTGTTGACCGGGGTGTCCGGATCTGAGGCGCGCACGCTGCCGCCAGCACCTTTCCCACCGCACGCGCTCAACGCCACCAGTGTGCCCGCGTACAACGCCAACTCCAGCGACCGTTTCCTGATGAAGAGCGTCCTGCTCATGGGTGCGTGCCTCCTGCTACGGGGCGCACCGATGCGCCCAGACCCATCGGTAAGATCGTCGATCCGTCACAAAATCGTCCAGAATACCTGCAAAATTCAGATCAACGCACGACCGCGGCGAACCGGAGCGCCAGGACCTCCAGCGTCCGAACCGGATCCGCTGATCGTTTGATGTCCATGTCCGCACGCACACTCGCATCGAGAAGCGCCCGCGCCGTACTCGGCGGAACCTTTCGCGCCAGTCGCATAATCGCGTCCCGGCTCTGCCCCCAGAGCTTGAGTTCTTTGGCGACCGTGTTCAGGTTTTCGCCGTTCGCCGCGCCCTCACTCACGCCGACGATTTTTCTCGCCAAATCGATGCACGCATACGACACAGGCACAAAGTTCGACTTCCCAGTGTTCTCAAGCACAATCCGAAGCTGCTCAAGCGTGTATTGCGGGTTTCCGCTCAGCAATGGCTCCTGAATGACCCAGGGGTTGTCCGCCTCGCGCGTCAGCGGCACCATCTCCATGATCAGCTCCGCGCTGATCGGGTTGCCCACACCCGCGCCGGTCGCCAGTTTCCCCAACTCCGCGTCGATCTTTCCCAGATCGACGCCCAGACGCTCGATGAGCATCGCGGACTCCCGTTGTCCGATCGAGGACTCATACGCACGCTGCGCCCGCGCTTGAGTCCACTTGATCGCCATTGGCTCTTCGACCTGATCGCACTTCGTGACGACGCCGCACTTCACGATCGCCTTGTCGAGATTGCCGGGACGCCAGGTGTTGGCACGCAAAAGCAGCGTGGCCTGATCGCACGGGCTCTCAGCGTACCGCGTGAGGATCGGGCGCGTGGCCTCGTTGACGAACGCTTCTGCGTCATCCACGATCACGAGCTTGTACGAGCTCATCAACCCGAATGATCGGCATTCATCGAGCACCTGCGCGATCTCGACCTCGTTGCCCGAGAACTTGAAGGTGTCGATCTCGCCGTGCTTCTCGATAAGCGCCGAACGGAGCATGTTCGTGTACTGCGAGCGGAGGAACAGCTCTTTCCCCGCGAGGACCACAAAGAGGTCATCGCCCCCGGGGGGTCGTGAACTCGCACTCGATGAACCACGCTTGGCCATACATAGACAATAGCAATCTTCCGCCCCATCAGGTGCCCGAAATCCGGCTCAGTGGTTCGCAAGCACCCGGATTTCCGATACGATCATGTCGCATGCTCAAACTCACCGTCATCGAGGGCCCCGACGAGGGCAAAAGCTACCAGCTTCCAACCGATCAGCCCCAGCTCATCGGACGATCCACAGAAGCAATCCCGCTCAGTGACAATACCGTCTCGCGCCGACACGCCGAGCTCACGCCCGATGGCGACACCTGGTTCCTCCGCGATCTCCAATCGCACAACGGCACGATTGTCAACGGTGTGGCCATCAAGGACCGGATCCGCCTCGAACCCGGCGACGAGATCCGTGTCGGCGCCACCGTGTTCCTCTTCGGCGATCCCGCCAAGCTCAGCAAGAAGCCCTCGGTCCTCATTACCGACGAACTCGACATGGAAACCGAGGTCGAGGAACGCATCGTCACCCAGACGGATTCATATGTTGGCACCGATGCGTCCGAAGACCCGGACACCCCCGCCGCGGCTGTGGATCACCTCCGCGTCATCTACACCCTCACCGCGCTGACGGCGCGGATCATGAACAACCGCGAGCTCCTCGAAGCCGTCATGGACCTCGTCTTCAACGAGTTCAAGCCGGAACGCGGGGTCATCATGATCCAGGGCGTCTCCGACGATGAACCCCTCGTCCCCGGTGTCGTCCGATACGCGAACCCCGCCAAGCGCGATGAGGACCCCACGATCCATGTCTCCCGCACCATCCTCAGCATGGCCACCCTCGGCGAGGGCGTCCTGACAACCAACGCCATGACCGACCCGCGATTCGTCTCGGGCGACTCCGTGCAGCAGTACCAGATCCGATCCGCGATCTGCTCGCCCATCCTCTTCGGCGATCATGTCTTCGGCGCCATCTACATCGACTCCTCAACACAGAACCACGCCTTTAAAAAGGAACAGCTCGAACTGCTCAACGCCATCGGGCAGCACACCGGGCTCGCGCTTGCCAACGCCGAGGAGCACCTCAAGCGCGTCAACTCGGAGAGAATGGCCGCGATCGGCGAAACCGTCGCATCCCTCTCCCATTCAATCAAGAACATCCTCCAGGGCCTGCGAGGCGGCGCGGATGTCGTCGAGATCGGGCTCCACAAGAACGATCTGGCCATCACCAAGAACGGCTGGGGCATCCTCCGACGCAACCTCGACCGCATCGCATCGCTCACCATGAATATGCTCGCCTTCGGGCGCAAGCTGCAGCTCGAGCTTGAGCTCACGCCCATCAATAAGGTCGTCGAGGAGTGCGCCCTGCTGCTCGAGAAACCATGCCAGGAGAAGAACATCGCCCTGATCGTGGACGCCGACCCCGAGATGCCCCCGATCATGATCGATCCCAGTCTCATCCATCAGGCGCTGATGAACCTGCTCACCAACGCGATCGAAGCCGTCCCCAACGACACAGGCGCCATCACCGTCCGCGTCTCATTCAACGAAACCCGCCCCGACCCCAACAAGCCCGGCGCGATGCTCCGCCCCGCCGTCACGATCAATGTCATCGACAACGGCCCCGGCGTCGAGCAGGACAAGCTCGCCTGGATCTTCGAGCCCTTCAACACCACCAAGGGCCTCAAGGGCACCGGCCTGGGCCTCGCCGTGACCAAACGCATCGTCTACGAGCACAAGGGACGCATCCGCCTCGAATCGACGCCCGGCAAGGGCGCCAGCTTCAAGATGATCCTCCCCGCCGACCTCGACTCGATGCTCGACCCAAGCGCGACCAGCAACCGCGCAGGTCACATGATGAGCGACTCGCTGGGGATTCTGTGATCACGCCGTGGCACGCGATGTACGCCCGCGCAGCCACGCCCCCAGCCCCACCACCAGCAGCAACCCCACGATCAACACCACCACCAGCGTGATCGCCAATCGGAACGCCTTGTCCATGATCCGGTTCGCCGTGTTCTCCGCGTTCACCAGGCGCTGCTCGATCATCACCAATCGCTCTTCGAGCGCTGCGGGATCGGTGGTACCCTTGATCGACTCGCTCAGGCGCACCAGCTCCTCGGCCGCCCGCGTCGTCTCGCGCAGTGCCTCGGTCACATCCCGGATGTCCGTGGATTCCGCGTCCGGGTCGCTCTCGCCCGGCTCATCCAGACGCAGCAGCTTCGCCAGCTCCTCGAACTGCTCGGTTGTCGATCGCACCGAATCGCTCAGCGCCGTCGCCGAGTCCACCGTCTGGCGCAGGTCTGTCACCAAGGGGCGCAGCTGCTCTTCCTGATCGGACAACTGATCGATCAGCGCCCGCCGCTCTGCGCTGAGCCCGGCCAACGCCTGATCGATCGACTTCTGACGCTGCTCGTCGATCGTCTGATCGAGCTGCTCCAGGATGGCCTGTCGCTCCGCGCTGATGAGTTCAGGGAATCGTTCGTTAAGCTCATCCACATCCTGAGAAATCTGTTCCACCGAGAGCGTCAACGATTCCACGCTGGTCAGAACCGTTCGGGACTCGGGCTCACTCACCGTGTCCATCACCAGCAGCTCCGCCTGCCAGCTGATGAGCATGGGCATGCGTTGCATATAAAAGAATGCACGCTCGGCCAGCAGGCGTGCCTGCTCGATCTCACGCGTCGTCGGGTCCAGCCCCGCGAGCGGATCGATGAAGAGGAACCCGAGCACATTGCTTGCACGCCCCTTCTGCGCCTGCGCCGTGGACACCTGACGAGCCGCGGAGAACTCGGACAAACGCACATAGCCGGCGAAGACACGGTCGGGATTGTTCTCCAGCCATTGCGCGATCAGGCGATCAATCTCCGCGAGTTGTTCCGCCGACAAGGCCTTGCTCGCGAGCCCCTTGATCTCCTGCTCGCTTGTTTGGAATGTCTGCACCAACCGATCTGCCTCTGTCCCAAAGTACTGCGGCACGATGTTCTTCTCAAGCAGCGCCCGCTGCAACGAGATCATCACATACATGTCCACCAGCGCGATGCGTGGGTTCTGCGCCGACGCGATGATCGTCGCCCCGTGCGCCACGGTGTACTTGAGCCGGTGCGCGACTGTTCGCCCCTCGATACTCTGGGAACGCCCCTCGATCTGATCGATCGCCTCCGCGAGGCGCAGCGTCATCTCATCCGCAAAGTCCATCACCTGCGCCTGCACCTGGCGCGCATCAGCCAGCTGCGATACCGCCGACGACTGCTGCGCCGCCTCGGCCGCGATCTGATCCTGCACCACCTTCGCCTGCTGTTCTTCGGCTGTACCAGTCTCAACCGGCTGCGCCTCCACGGGCTTCTTGGGCTCGGTTTTCTGAGGCGTGCACGAAACCAACGCCCCCAGGGTCGTGGCGTAGAGTGTTGTTCGCAAAAAGACTGTTCGGTAGATCATGGTACTAATTGTGTACGCAGACCATGCCCGATCAACCCGATAAAAACTTAGTCTTCCTGAAACCAGCCCCAATCGCCCTATTCATGCTTCAGGGCAGGTCCCGCCCCTCGACCCCACGCAGCGTGTGCATCCCAGACGGGGTCCAACCCTGACGATGCGAAACAAAGCCCAACGCCGGGTCGTGCCCATCGCCCGTTTGAATCGTCTCGCCCAACTCACCGACCGTGGTGCGATCTACACCCCCGCTGACCGTCGCGATCAGGGTTGTGCGATCGACCACCCCCTCGCGCGTCAGCACCTGACGCGCGGGCCACGACCAGCGCCACGGGTCGAAGCTCAGCAGGGCCTTGCTCCCGGGGTACCGCACCGATGAAACCCAGTTCGGGCGCAACTGGTGGATACCCTCACGCGTCGACTGGTCCCAGTAATCCGGAGCCGCGATCATCGAGCATGAATACGCGTACGCCCCCCAGGCACTCCAACTGGTCTGCCTGGCATACGGCGACTGGAACAC
>DDGE01000068.1:13920-17516 GCA_002337545.1 Phycisphaerales bacterium UBA1910
CGCTCGGTCCGGATCACCGTCTCGCTCGCGCCGGGGATGGCAAAGAACGGGAACAGGTCGTCCCAGTCGCCCGCGTACATCCCCATCACCGTCGCGTGCTGGCGCAGATCGCTCATCGCCTTGGTTTGCATCGCCCGGTCCCGCGTCAGCCCAAGCGTCGGCAGCAGCAGCGTGACCAGAATCCCGACCAACGCGATCACCAGCAACAGCTCCAACAGCGTGAAACCGCCGCGTACATGTTCCCTCTTCATGATCCTCTCCGCACACGCAACCACACCAACACCACCACGATCAACCCCGCGCACACCCACAGCACCGGGCGCCGCCACCCCCGCCCGCTCGGGTTGTACCGCTGCGTGCTGACCGTGCCGTCGGGCGCGTGCGTCTCCTGCACGATCTCCCCGCCCCGAAGGTCCTGAATCGTCGTAAAGGTAAACGCCCCGCGGACGAGGTCCTCGCCATCAACCGTCGGCGTTTTCGTCACCGCCTTGATCTCGCGATCCGAAATCGTCTCGATCTCCTCAAGCACCACCCGCTGTTCCAACTGCCCCTCGGCGGTGAATGTGTTAAACACGCTCGGCAGCATCCGCCCCGAATCCCCGATCTCAATCTCACCTTCAAGCGACCAGCCCGTCCCGATATATTCTGGATTCTGCGCCTCGGTAATCGTGATCTTCACGCCCTCCCCGTCATCGATCAGACGCAAAGTCAGCCGCTCGCTCTGCGCCACCAAGGCATCACCATCAGCGACCCACGCGTCCTCACCGATCCCCACCGCGCTGGCGATGGTCTTGCCTCGGGTAAAGAACCGCCCCAGGTCCCGTGTCTGCTCCTCGAGCCGCGCCTTCGGGTCCGGCTGCCCGGGCACGCGCTGTGCATCGGCATCAACCAGCGTCAGACCGGTGCGGGTGAGCATCCAGCCCGTCTTGCCGTCGTTGGCTGCGTCGTAATACAGATCATCATCGGTATTCGAGGTATTGGACCGACGCACCCCGCGATGATCGACCCACAGCTCATGCGCAACCACACTCGGCCCCTGCTCGCGCCGCTCCCGCTCCATCTCATATGTGCGCCAATCGGGGTGCTCGGGGCGCCCATTGATCCGCCGCCCCATCGCCGCGAACTCCGCATCGCTCATCGACGCATGAAACTCAACCCGGTACCGAATATGGAGCGGCTCATCGAGCGAATCGTACCACGGCTCCGCTGACGCCAATAAATACCCCAAAGCCAATATCCAGATGCATACCCATTTCATACGCCGAGCATACCAGATACTGGGCATACCTAAAATATCCGCATGCCCCCGCCCCGCACCATCCTGCATGTCGACATGGACGCCTTCTTCGCGTCCGTCGAACAGCGCGACAATCCCCAGTACCGGGGTAAGCCCCTGCTCGTCGGCGGCTCAGGACCACGCGGCGTCGTCGCCGCCGCCTCCTATGAAGCCCGAACCTTCGGCTGCCACTCCGCACAGCCCACCGCTGTCGCGCTCCGCCTCTGCCCAGACGCGATCATCGTCTCCGGGCGGCACAGCGATTACAAAGCCATCTCCCGCCAGGTCTTCGATATCCTCGAACGCTTCTCCCCCGCCATCCAACCAATATCCATCGACGAGGCCTTTCTCGATGTCACCGGGTCGCTCAAGCTCTTCGGATCGGCGATAGACATCGCGAAAGAGATCCGCCGGCTTGTCCATGAAGAAACACAACTCACCTGCTCCGTCGGCGTCGCGCCCAACAAGTTCCTTGCCAAGCTCGCCTCCGATATGGACAAGCCCAACGGGCTCTTCGTCATTGAGCCCGATCAGATTCAGCAGACCCTTGACCCGCTCCATGTCACCAAACTCCCCGGCGTCGGGCCCAGCGCCGAGCGATCACTCGCCCGCCTCGGCATCCGCACCGTCCGCGACCTGCGTTCTGTTCCCGTCGTCACCCTCCGCGCCCGAATGGGTGAGCACGGCGATCGCCTTCATGCGCTCGCCCGAGGCATCGACGATCGGCCAGTCCGCATCGATCGCGAAGCCAAGTCCATCTCCCACGAGCACACCTTCGGCGTCGATCTCGACAACCCCGACGAGGTCCGCGCCCTCATCGCACGCCAAGCCCAAGATGTCGCCATGCGCCTGCGAAAGCACAACCGGTTCGCCCGCACGGTGACCATCAAGGTCCGCTTCGGCAACTTCGAAACCATCACGCGATCACATACGCTCGATCAGCAGACCGACGAGACCCGCACCATCCACGATGCCGCTCGCACACTCTTTGACCACTGGGCCCGCTCGTTCCAGCCCGTACGCCTCATCGGAGTCGGTGTCTCGCAGCTCACCGATGCGCCGGCGACACCAGGGCTGTTCGATACCGGCCACCACGAGAAAGAACGAGCCGTCGATCGGATCAGCGACGCGATCGCGGACAAGTTCGGCAAGGATGCGATCACCCGTGCCTCATCCCTGAGCGCCAAACCCCGTCACGGCGCGCACGGCCCGGGCTCCGACACCCCGCTCGATCAGCCGCCGGATTGATCCGCCCTCAATGCATCCCATCGCTCGCGCGTCAGCTCATACAGCGCACAGGTCGTGTCGTAGTACCGATCCGTGATGCCTCGATCCTCGAACCCAACCTTCAACAACACCCGGCGCGACCCGGCATTCTCGGGATAGCTCACCGCGATCAGCCGATCGATCCCAAGCGTTTCCAAAGCGTGCTTCGCCGACGCACGCGCGATCTCCGTCGCGTACCCCTTGCCCCAGTGCTTCCGCCCGAGCCGATACCCGAGCTCGATCTCCGGCCCCTGATTCGCAACAGGCACAATCCCCCCCTGCCCGATCACCTCACCCGTCTCGCGCAGCTCCACCACCCAGAAGCAGTACCCGCTCACCCGCTGTCGTTCGATCGCCCCCTCGATCCGCTGCTGCACCATCTCCCGTGTCCACGCCTCGCCGCCCTTGCCGATGTACTTCATCGTCTGGGCATCGCCCCAGTACGCCGCGAGCACATCAACATCCTCAACGCGAGGCACACGCAGGGTCAGTCGTTCGCTCTGGGTGATGGTTTCAGTCATGCGTGATTGTTGCGCCGCATTCGGGGCAGGTTGTAGTCATAAGGCCTTCGAGCGAATAATCGCAGTGAGCACACCGCCCATGCACGACTCTGGGCGGCACCCATCGCGGCGCGAATCGGGCAAGGAGAACGAGCACGCTCGCGAGCACAACGAGTGGAATCCTGATCTCTCCGTTGTCCACGACAGGCAACACCCAAGGCAGTGCTTGGCCTTTCGGACGATGATTCGTATATCCAAACCGAAACCCCGACGCCCCTGCTGCATCGATAACAGTTCCACTCCATCCATTGAACTGAACACTCCCGTCACTGAGCCGAACCTCAACCCGAGTCAGTGCGTTTCCGCCCCTGCGCCAATGCGAAATCGTACAACCCGGCTGAATAAACAATGAGACGATCGCACCCAACAAACAAAGCACCACGATGACATTGATGCAAAGCTTCACATGTTGAACACGAGGCACACGCAAAGTCAGACGCTCGGTTTGGGTGATCGTGTCAGTCATGCGAGGTTTCTTTGCCGCACTCGGGGCA
>DDGE01000043.1:0-36768 GCA_002337545.1 Phycisphaerales bacterium UBA1910
GTTCCTGCTTTGCCCTGGCGGGTCAAAGCAGGGCACCCAGACTCAATCCTCTTGATTGAGATTCTCGATGATCAATGCCCAATAGAACTCGCAATGCGGTGCCCCCCAATCCGCTTTCAACTCATAATTGGGGATAAAGGCATTCAGGTTGTCTGATGAGGGTGTGATGTCGAAGTTCGGCTGAATGAGATCCGCAATCAGTTCTGCGTCTTCAGGCCAACGCACGCCTTCGTACCCGAGCTCTGTTTCGATGATCAGCATGTCATCGAGCGAGGGTGGGAACGCGCCTGTTTGAGCGGTGTACATTTCGAGCGCGCCGAAGAAGTTGCGGTACATGTGACCGCGGTTTGAAACATCGAGCGCGTGGTTGATCGCTTGCCTGAACATCAGGGCGAACCAGAGCAACGCGGACGAGATCAGGAACAGAAGGATGTAGATGAGTCGCTTTTTCATTCCGTCACTCGATGCGGTAGTCTCACTGTTCGTTCGCCTGGCCGTTGAGGTTTTGCTGGAGCGTTGTTGTTTCGGCCGCAATGCGCGGCTTCGCCGCGATTACGGGCACCCGGGAGGGTGTTGGTTGTTGGGCGTCGCTTGTTCCTGCTTTGCCCTGGCGGGTCAAAGCAGGGCATCCGGCTTGGGGAGGGAACTCGCATCTCTTGGCGAGATAAAATATTATACTGTTTTCATCTGCAATCATTGGTGGCTGCACATTCAGGCCGCATCATCGGTACGGAGATTTGTATGATCATTTTTGGAACCAGAGGCATTACAACGACCCCGCAGCGTGGACAGTTCCAGTGCCCGATCTGTAATGCTGAGCGAGAGTTTGGGCGGAAGCGGGTTCGTCGTTTCTTCACGCTTTATTTCATCCCGGTGATCCCGCTGGACAAGATCGGGGAGTATGTGGAATGCAGAGCGTGCAAGGGCACCTATAAGCCTGATGTTCTTCATCTCGACCCGGACCAGCAGAAGCATGCGGAGGCGGAGTTCCACAAGGCCGTCAAGCTGACGATGATTCAGATGCTTCTCTCCGATGGCAGCATTGAAGAATCGGAAGTTGAAACAGCGCGTGAAGTGTATGAACGCCTGACGAACGCGCCCCTCGATCAGGATGCGTTTCTTTCGGAGATCGAGCGTGCGGACCACGACCCGTCGGCGCTGATGGATACGCTCACGCGTCTGGGTGGGCAGCTCAACGACCATGGCAAAGAGATGGTTGTCCGTTCTGCATACCTCGTGGCCATCGCGGACGGGGAGTTCCATGAGGATGAGGTCCGCTTTATCTCGGAGGTGGGGCAGGCGCTGGGTATGACCCAGGCGCACCTCAAAGGTATTCTGGCGGGTGGCTGAGCGACTCGTCATTGCTGCGGGTGCCCTGCTCAATGTCTTGCTGTTGCAGATCCCGCTCTTCGTGCGTGATGTGCCGTACTTCAGCTTGATTGCCGATCCTCCGATCATTGTGTTTCTGTCATTGGTGACGGTGCATACTTTGTGGGAGGGTGTGCAGAGCATGGGCGCGGATTTGGCCCCTGCCGTGAATGTTCGCGGTGCTGTGATCCCGTATCTCACAGGTTTCTCGCTTCTCCTGTTGCACTGTGTTCTTGTCGTCGAGTTTGCTTTCCTTGATGGCGGATATGTCTTCGCAGGGCATCGTGGCAAGGGGCTGATTCTGCTTGGCGCGGTGCTTATGGTGGTTGGGATTTGGGTGCGCGTCCGCGCGATCGGGTTGTTGGGATCATCGTTCACTTCGCACATTTGTCTCGTTCACAACCACACGCTTTTCCGGGGCGGGCTGTACGGATTGGTTCGGCATCCGTCTGAAACGGGCATGCTGCTGATTGCCTGTGGTGCGTGTGCCGTGATGTCCAGCGTGGTTGGTTGTCTCCTTGTGTTTCTGGTGCTTTATCCGCTCAGCCGCGTGCGTGTTGCATATGAGGATGGGATGCTGCATGAGTCCTTCGGCGAAGCGTTTGAGTCGTATGCGCGGAGTACGCCGGCGTATCTGCCGCGTGTTCGATTTCTTCTCGAGGGCACTACTGCGCCGCTGCGCGACGAGTAGTGGCACCCAAGAGGGCATTGAGTTCGGGCGGCTGTGGTTGAGATATGGTCGCTTTGGCCGCAATGCGCGGCTTCGCCGCGATTACGGGCACCCAAGAGGGGGCACTCAGCAACACGACTGCTCAAGGCGGGGCGTTGGCGTTGGGGTGGCTCGGGGTTGTGTGTTGATCGTGATATTCTGAAGGTGGGGAAGCGTTTTGTTGTGTGGTTGGTGCTGGGTCTGGTACACGCTGAGGTGTTGCGGGGTTCGGTTCGTCCTGGTCGGGATCCGGGCCTGGGTTTGGGTTTGGGTCTGGTGGGGGTTGGTCCTGGGGTTCGGTGGTGGACTTGGTGAGCTGGCGGTCGAGGTGGGCCGCGGCTTTGCGGATGGTTTCGGTGTGGGCCGGGGAAGTTGGCTCGGTGAGGGCGATGCGTTCGAGGACCTGTGCGAGGCGGGCGCGGGTGAAGGATTCGCGTGCCTGCTGGATAGCGCGGATCATCTCGGCGAGGCGTGTGAAGGCGGGGGAGGTGATGATGTCGTGGAGCTCGTCGATGGTGAGCGCGTAGCGGGTGCAGAGCTCGATGACGGAGATGGGCTCGGCGATGAGGTCGTGCAGGAGCTCGTTGGTGATCTGTGCGTGAGTCATGTCGTGAATGTACGGCGGTGGCAGCGGGGATCAAGGGGGAATGGGCGCATGTACAGAAAGCTGCGCACAGATCGTGAGATGCGGGTGAGATTTTGGTTGAACGCGAAGATCGCGAAGGGCTCGAAGAGGGAGGAGATGGGATGGGTACGCAGAGGGGGCAGAGGGCGCGGAGGACGCGGAGAAAAGGAGGAGAGGGGATCTGGGTGGCACTACTCGACGCGCAGCGGCGCAGTAGTGTCTTCTGTGGATTCTCAAGAGCACTACTGCGCGACTATGTCGCGAGTAGTGGCACCCAGGAGGCCAGGTTGTTGAGGATCACCTGTTCCTGCTTTGCCCTGGCGGGTCAAAGCAGGGCACCCGGCGCACAAACCCGGTCACTGCGCGCGAAGTTTTTTGGGTGAACGCGAAGATCGCGAAGGGCTCGAAGAGGGAGAGGGGGATTGAACGCAGAGGGCGCAAAGGTCACGCCGAGGCGCAGAGAAGAAGGGGAGGGGTGGCGCTGCTCGGGACGGAGTCGTGTGGTCGTGTCTTTGTTCGTTTCTCAAGAGCACTACTGCGCCGCTGTGCGGCGAGTCGTGGCACCCAAGCGGGGGTTGGTGTTTGGGTGTTGCTTGTTCCTGCTTTGCCCTGGCGGGTCAAAGCAGGGCACCCGGCAGGATGGCGATTGTGATCCGCTTCTTACTCATCCGCCCATCACACACTCTTCCAGTTGATGATCTGGGCTTGCGGACACGGTTAACCCATGATCAGGCATGACTCTGTTGCACTCAAACTCAAAATTGACATGACCTTCTGGAAACACTGAAAAACCCCAGAACGACAACTCTCGAACGAAGTCATCCTTTGTGTACTCGGTCTTGCAATCGTGAGGTCGATTCGAATTCCAGAAATCAAGATACTCATCAGCTCCATATGCCTTTGCATCCGCAACGAGTAATTCAAGTCGGTCTAGCACTCGAACTGCAGATTCGCGAGAGATAGGGTTTAGCTCTCCACCTTCGCCCGAAACCGCTATACGAATCCGCTGCCCACCAAACTTCACTCTGCCCTCGAACATCTCCATCTGAGGTTCGAAGCTCAGAACCCCAAGACGCTCATCGATGACATCCGGCACATTCGAAACTGGCTGATACTGCTTCATCTTCTGTATATCCGGAGCATCGCGCAATGATTCGCT
Organism: Phycisphaerales bacterium UBA1910; assembly: GCA_002337545.1. GTDB lineage: Bacteria > Planctomycetota > Phycisphaerae > Phycisphaerales > UBA1924 > UBA1924. Next base: position 3,862 of record DDGE01000043.1, read on the forward strand.
TGAGTCACACTGCAGCTCGTAGAGCATCATGTGCTTCATGAGTGCTGCGGCCGCGGATGTGGAGGCGCAGAGCCAGCCGGCGGAGCCGTCGCGCCAGGCGCCCTTGAGGATGAGCTGCTTGAGGAAGGCGCCGGGGGGGGAGGTCATGAGCCGCAGGGGGCTGGTGCGTTTGCCCATGTCGTGCATGGATTTGGCGCTGACGAGGGAAAGACGGCGGGCGTTGTCGATGTGCTGGGCGAAGGATTCGAAGGACTCGTGGATGAGGGGGCCTTCGAGAAGAGGAGCCGAGTGCGGGGGATCGAGCTCGAGGTAGTCGTGGGGATCGATGCCGGCGAATCGGGCTTTGTTGCTCTGGACGAGGGATGTCTTCACGAGGCGGAGGCGGTGCTCGGGCTGCCAGCAGTGGTTGAGGAGCTTGCCCTTGTATTCGACGACGCGGTTGACGGTGGCGGCGTCGACCCCCTTAGCCATCGCGGCTTTGATGGATTGGGCGAGCTTGGGGGAAACGGGTTCGTCGGAATCGAGCCAGAGGGTGTAGTCGGATGTGCAGGCGTCGAGGGCGAGCTGTTTGGTTTTGACGAAGCCGCGCCATTGGGTTTCGATGAGCAGGACCTCGCAGGTCCCCCACTGTCGGCAGGCGTTGATGAGGTCGAGGGTGGCGTCGGTGGAGCCGGAATCGACGATGACGAGCTGGGATGCGAGGGCGCGGATCGAGTCGAGGACGCGCCCCATGGTGCGCTGATTGTTGCGGCATGGGATCATGACGCTGAGGGTGGGCGTATGGGATGATGGGGACTGGTCGGGCATCGATATAGAATAGCTCGGGGACGAACTGAATGAGCAATACCAATATCAGATCGGTGCGTGTGATCCGGTATTCGCCGGACGGCGGGTATGCGGCGATCGAGTGGCTGCGTGCGTTTGAGACGGTGGAAATCCCGCATGCGATCGGCGATGGGGACACCTGGCGGATCGGGGTGCAGATCACGAAGAAGCGGGTGATCGATGTGATCCTGCATGTGGAGCTGCTGGATTCGCTGCCTGATCGGCTGCGGGGGCGGCTGGGTCGGACGCGGACGGACGGGTTGTATAAGCACCCGAAGCGGTGCAGGAAGACGATCGCGGGGGCGGGTCGGCCGCTGGCGCTGCTGGGGGCGAGGCACCTGGGGACGCCGGTGCGGATTCTGGTGTGCGCGGCGGTGGATTGAGGGAAAGGGTTGAACGCGAAGATCGCGAAGGGCTCGAAGGGGGAAGAGGAAGACTGAACGCAGAGGGCGCAAAGGATTCGCAGAGGCGCAGAGAAGAGGGGAAATGGGGGAAGAGGAGGATGGGGTTGGTGTGCGGAGGTGGATGGGCAAGGAGAGCTGTAGGGAGAAAGATGGGGAGTGTGGGGACTGTGGGGGTAGCGCTGTGGGTGGGTTTGTTGTATGATGGGGGCTGCGCTATGAAACGAGTATTGATCACAAGCTATTTGTTGTTTGCCTGTGCTGGTGTGGGTGCGTTGGAGCCGGGGGGCGAAGACATTTCCTTTGTGCATGAGGCGACGGATTCGTACACGGTGCAGACGATGCATGGGTTTACTGTTCGTGTGTCGGCGGCGGCGATGGCGCGGGCTGAGACGACGGAGCCGGCGTTAGCGTTGCTTGGGGAAAAGCTGGCGGAGGTGATCGAGCTGACACCGGGGCACACCCATGAGCATCTGCGGAAGGTCGTTTTCTGGGTTGAGCATGAGGCGCCGGATCATCCGTGCGCGTGCTATCACCCGGGGAAGCAGTGGCTGGTGGAGAACGGGTTCAATGCGGACAAGGAGAAGGGGATTGAGATTTCGAACACCCGGAACTTTGTGGCGTGGTCGCGGGAGGCGCAGCCGCTGATGGTGCTTCATGAGCTGGCGCACGCGTATCACGACCTGGTGCTCGGGTTTGATCATGCTCGTGTTCGCGATTGCTACGCGGCGGCGAAGAAGAGCGGGAAGTATGACGAGGTGGAGCATGTGTCGGGCGAGACACGGCGGCACTATGCGATGAGCAATGAGCGGGAGTACTTTGCGGAGCTGACGGAGTCGTACTTCGGGAAGAACGATTTCTCGCCGTTCACGCGAGCAGAACTCAAGGCATTCGATCCCAAAGGGTTTGAGATGATCGAGGCGTTGTGGTTTGAGATTCCGAATGAAGGATCAGATAGAGAAGAGTAAGAGGGGAAGCCAGAGAAGAGAGGACTGAACGCAGAGGGCGTGAAGATCACGCAGAGACGCAGAGAAATGGGGAAATGGGGTGATCAGGGTGCCACTACTCGCGACGAAGTCGCGCAGTAGTGCTCTTGTTGTATACCTGAAGACACTACTGCGCCGCTGCGCGTCGAGTAGTGGCACCCAGAGTGGAAGTCGTCGTGGCAAGATCACGGTGATTGAACTCATTCGTGGTGGCGCGAGGAGGGGGTGAGGCGTACACTCCAATCATGCCAAGCAAGCCCAGTGAACCGGATCTCACGCACACGCACCCCGACACGGGGGTTGTGGCGTCGGTGCGGATCGGGGATTGTCGGGAGAAGCTGCTTGAGTTCGACGCGGTGCGGGACTCGGAGGTGGATCTGGTGTTCGCGGACCCGCCGTTCAACTGGGCGCGGGATTATGACCGGCATCAGACGGGCGATGCGTGGGACGACGCGGCGATGTCGCGCGAGCAGTATCTTTCGTTCACGGAGGAGTGGCTCAACATCTGTGCGGAGTCGCTCAAAGAGACCGGGTCGATGTGGGTGAACATCCCTGACGACTCGGCCGCGGAGATTGTGGTGCATCTCAAGAAGATCGGGATGCACATGGTGAACTGGTGCGTGTGGCACTATCGCTTCGGGCAGAACACGAAGGGGCGGTTCATCAACTCCAAGGTGCATGCGTTGTACTTCAGCAAAGATCCGTATCGGCGGACATGGAACCCGGATCCGATCCTTGAGGTTTCGGATCGGCGGGCGATTTATGGGGATCCGCGGACGGAGAATAAGAAGGACGGGATGCCTGCGGGGATGCGGGTGCCGATGGATGTGTGGTATGGGAAGTACTGGGGGCGCATCCAGGGCAACAACAAGGAACGCCGACAGAAGCACGACAACCAGCTTCCGGAGGTGTATCTGCGCCGGGTGATCGCGTGCAGCTCGAACCCGGGTGACACTGTTCTGGATCCGTTTTTGGGGTCTGGCACGACGGGTGTGGTGGCGCACGCGATGGGGCGTCACTTTATCGGGACGGAATACAGCCGGGCGAACGCGGAGATGGCGTTCGAGCGGGTGGTGAGCGGGCCGGTGCGTGATCTGGAGTCGCTGGGGGGCGATTCGACGGCGATCTTTGCGAATCGGCGGGGCACGGCGGCAACGAAATAAGTTGGGGGCGTGGCGTCCTTTGCGGCACAGAACGCATCGGGGGGTGGGTCGCGATCGAATCTGTATCGGACTTGGAGCGCGATCCTTGTGCTGTTTTGGGCCTTCTGTGGGCTTCAACCTTGATCTTGGGTCGAATCCGTGTCATTCTTACTGGGGTCAACTCCCCTTTGATTACTGCTGTGCACCCTTTTCGACCCGGCGGGCTTATGTGAGACGCCAGATATGGAACCTCTGACATGATGCAGACTCGCTTCATTGCGCTCCCCGCGCTGCTTGCCCTTGGTGCCGTCTCGACTGTCGCGGTCGCGACTGATCCGGATTACACGCTCGTGAACACCGTCGCGAATGTGAACGCGATCACGGTGCCGATTGATTCGTACACGGGTCAGCACGATGTGATGAGCGGCGGCGTGAGCGTTGGCGATTTCAATCTCGATGGGTATCCCGATATTTTCCTTCCGGGGCTCGGCACCGTTGCGGACATGCTGTTCATCAATCAGCAGGACGGGACCTTTGAAGAGCAGGCGGGCGCATGGGGTATCGATCGGCTTCATATGGGGCAGGGCAGCGCGGTCGGTGATGTGAATAACGATGGGCTCCCGGATCTGTTTGTGCAGTCGTTCGGGCCTGCCGACCAGCAGGCGCAGCCCGGTCACGCGCTGCTGTACATCAATCAGGGTCCTGATGCGATGGGCAACTGGTCGTTCACGGAGGAAGCGAGCGAGCGGGGCGTGAACTCGGTGATGTCGATCGTGGCGGGCAAGGGTGCCGCGTTCGGCGATGTGGATCTCGATGGCGATCTTGATCTTTTCGCGGCGACCTGGCAGTTCACTCCCGGGGCGGATGGGAACCGCTTGTTTGAGAACGATGGGAACGGGTACTTCACGGACATCAGTGATGAGGCGCTCCCCGAGCCGCCGTTTGTGCTTCGTGGGTTTACGCCGAAGATCGTGGATATCAATGGGGACCGGTACCCGGAGTTGCTTCTGACATGCGACTTCGAGACCTCGCGTCTGTATGTGAACAACGGTCCTGATGAGCATGGGCGGATCTCGTACCGCGATGCGACCGAGGCGGCGGGGATCACGGAGGACCACAACGGGATGGGCTCCACGCTGAATGATTTCAACGGCGATGGGATGCTCGACTGGTTCATGACCAACATTTTCGTTTCGAGCGCGAACTACTTTAACACGCTGTATATGGGCGTGAGTGTCGATGAATCCGGCACGCCGATCTTCCTCGATCAGGCAACGGTTCGGGGCGTGAGCGACAACGGCTGGGGCTGGGGTGTCGTTTCGGGTGATTACAACAACGACGGGGATGTTGACATCATCGCGACGAACGGCTGGCCGCAGTGGCCGAGCGAGCCGACGCGGTATTGGAACAACGACGGGCTTGGCAACTTCAACGACCAGTCCTCCATCGCGGGGCTTTCGTTCAACATCGACGGGCGTGGGCTGGTGCACCTGGACTATGACCGTGACGGTGATCTGGACCTCGCTTTCGTGGACAACGACGGGCCGTTCCGCCTGTACCGCAACGATCTCGGCTTCGAGGGGCGTCCTTTCACGCATTTCCTTCGGTTCGACATCAACACGGACCTGCACCCCTGTCTTGCGCCCATGGGGTACGGGACGCGTGTGATCGCGACATACGGCGGGAAGGACCATCTGCGGGTGGTCGACGGCGCGAGCAGTTACCTTGGGCAGTCGGAACTGACGGTGCATTTCGGGCTTGAGATCATCGAAGAGGTCGACCAGGTGCGGTTCGAGTGGGCCGACGGTTCGTACACCATTATCGAGAACCCGACGATCGATCATCAATCGGTCGTGTACGCGTATCACCCGGCGGACATGGACCGCGACGGTCGATTCACTTTCTATGACATCTCACGCATGCTCAGCGCGTACATCGCTCAGGACAGCAGTGCCGACTTCAACAGCGATGGTGCCGTGAACATTATGGATGTGATGGAGTTCATCGAGCGCTATAACTCTCCGTGCGAGTAAACGGCAGCAGTCCATTGACGATCCGTGTCAAGGCGGTCCCCGGCGCTTCGCGCGATTCGATCGCGGGCTTGCTGGGCGATCGTGTGAAGGTGCGCATCAGCGCTCCGCCCGAGGACGGCAAGGCGAACAAGGCGATTGTGAAACTCTTCGCCAGGTCGCTGGGGTGCAAGCCGGCGCAGGTCTCGATCGTTTCCGGACAGACGAACCCCGAGAAGATTGTTTCGATCGATGGGGTCGATGCGTTGTCCGCCGCTGGCGTGCTGGGCTTCGAGATCGCTCCCGCGGTCTGTGCGAAGGCCCGATAGTCCCAAGACCGACACAGAGCGAACCTGCGATGCGCGTGTGGCGTGTTGTGGCTTGATTGTGATGTGTTTGGAATGCAAGTTGTGGGTGTCTTTGCCGCCCATTCGGGCATTACGGGGGACACATTATGCGGATCGAACTCCACGATTCGGAGCCGGGGCATCCTGCGCCGGATCCATCACAATCAGACCGTCGTCCCAACACCGAGCTGCTGAGCGTGCGTGTGGAGGATGGGATCATCCGTGCGTCGCTGAATGATCGTTCGCTGCGGTCGTTGGACACCGGGAAGCTTCGCGCCGAGATCTCCTCGTTGTGCCGTGCGCACAACTCGCGTCTGATCGTGCTGTCGATGCGGAACACGGAGACTCTCGCGTCGAGCGTGCTGGGCGCGCTAGCGCAGCTGAGCGCGGATCTTGAACGGGTCGGCGGCGTGCTTGTGCTGTACAAGGTGCCCCGCGAGGTGACCAAGGTCCTGAAAAAAACGCGTCTTGATCGCCTCATTCATACGGCTCGTGACCGGAACGCGGCCAAGAAGAAGGCCAAGAGCCTGACGAGCAAATCCGGCTTCCTGCGCCGGACGAGCGCGGCGTAAACGCCCTGCGCCGGGTGGATTTCGTCGATTCTGAACGGATCCGACCGAATGATCTCCTCGTATATTGGACCGACGCCCACTCGGGCGGACGGTGATACCGGATGAACTGGGATCGAAGCATGCGAACTCTTGGGTTTGGGTGTGTGTGCGTGCTGATCATCCCGATATTCCGATCGCGTGAGATCTGTGCCTCTTTGCTCGAAGGAAACCGACATGCAGCGTACCGGAACGATGGCTATCCTCGCTTTGATCACGATGGCTGGGAGCGCGTTTGCGAACCAGCCGGGGACGCTGCTTTTGAAGGCGGGGCCCGTGCAGGTGCAGGACGCGACGGATGTGCTGCGTGCGAATCAGGCAGCGGCGCAGCGCCTGCCTGATCGGATGGTGCTCGTGCTCGACGGGGCGATGAGCAAGGAGCGTCGCGAGCTGATCGAGGGAACCGGCATCCGTCTTGGCGACTACCTCCCCACCAACGCGTTTATCGTGGACACGCGCGATGCACGGCTGGGCGCGCTGCGGGCGTTGGCGTTTGTCGAATCGCTGATTGCTTTCGAGGACGAGTGGAAGATTGATCCCGAGCTTGGCCAACGCCGGCTGGTCACGCAGGAGCGTCAGGATTACGCGGCGCAGGGCAAGATTGCATCGCATGTGTACCTGTTCGCCGGGGCGTCGATTGTTGATGCGATCAAGTCCATCGAGCGTATGGGCGGGGTGGAGGTCATGAACCACGAGCTGATCGGCGATCGGTTCATGGTTGGCGTGCTGGGCGCTGAGGACCGTGTCCGCCAGCTCTCGACGATCAGCGATGTTCAGTGGATCGAATCCGCGCCCGAGATCACCTACCGCAACAACTCCACGCGGTGGGTTGTGCAGTCGAATGTCAACGGGTTCTTCCCGATGTATGACAACGGTCTCCATGGGGAGAACCAGCTCGTTGCGGTGATGGACGGGCGGGTTGATGTGGATCACTGCGCGTTCTCCGACCCGGAGGGGGATCCTTTCGGGCCCGACCATCGCAAGATCGAGGCGTACAACTCGACGCTGGGTGCGGACTTCCATGGGACGCATGTCGCGGGGACTGTTCTGGGCGACAACGGCGGGAATGACAACAACCGCGGCGTGGCGTACATGGCGCGGATGATCTTCGACTCGACACCGAGCTTTACCTTTTCTTCGCTCAACTCGCACCTGACGACGCATTACAACCAGGGCGCGGCGATCCATACCAACTCGTGGGGTGATGACGGGGCGACGAACTACACGGGGATGTGCCGGGCGATCGATACCTTTTCGCACGCGAACGACGACAACCTTGTGATCTTCGCGGCGACGAACCTGAACACGCTTCGGACCCCTGAGAACGCGAAGAATGTTCTTGCTGTCGGCGCTTCGCAGGATGCCAACAGCCAGGGGAGCTTCTGCTCCGGTGGGATTGGCCCGACCTTTGATGGTCGGCGCAAGCCCGAGATCTTTGCGCCGGGCTGCAACTCGCAATCGGCGCAGTGGAATACCGCGTGCGGTACCTTCGGTCTGACGGGCACATCGATGGCGGCGCCGGCGATCGCCGGGAGCGCGGCGTTGACGCGTCAGTACTTTGAGGACGGGTACTACCCCAGTGGCGTGCCGAGCTTTGATGACGGGTTCACGCCCTCGGGCACGCTGATCAAGGCGACGCTGCTCAACTCCGCCGTGGACATGACGGGTATCAGCGGGTTCCCGAGCAATCGCGAGGGCTGGGGTCGCGTGCTGCTGGATCATGCGTTGCCGTTCCCGGGTGATACGGAGCGGTTGATTATCCGTGATGTTCGCAACTCGGGCAACGGGGCGCTTGAGACGGGCGACATGAGCGAGATTGTCGTGAACAACAACAGCTTCAACGAGCCGTTCAAGGTGACGCTCGTCTGGCATGATGCGCCGGGCTCGCCCAACTCTTCATTCCCTCCGGTCAACAACCTTGATCTGGAGGTGGTGATGCCGACGGGTCAGTTGATTCTGGGCAACAACATTGTCAACGGGCAGAGCACTTTCGATACGACGACGGACGAGGTGAACAATGTCGAGATGGTGATGCTCCCGGCGACGCCGATGGGCGAATACACGATCCGCGTGAAGGGCACGGCGGTGAACCAGGGCCCGCAGGGGTACGCGCTGGTGGTGACCGGTGATGTGAACGAGGTCGAGGCGGGCTGCCCGGCGGACCTGAACGGCGACGGGAATCTGGACTTCTTCGATGTGTCGGCCTTCCTGACGGCGTACAACGCGCAGGACCCGGCGGCGGACTTCAACGGGGACGGGTCGTTTAACTTCTTCGATGTTTCGGCGTTCCTGAGCGCGTTTAACGCGGGGTGCCCGTGATTCACCAGCCCACCATTGAGTGGGTCTGAAACATTTCATGGTGTGGTACGCTGTGGGTAAGCTCAAGGGAGGTTATTCATGGATACGCGCACACCCATCTTCTCGATCGTACTTTCGGTAGCCGCGGCTTGGTCTCAGGCGGACTGGGCGACGACTGCAGGGGATCCGCTGTATGTTGGCGCGCTGAACAACGCGTTTGATGAGCGGGCTGCGATTGTTGGGGACGATGACGGGTCGGTCTGGCTCGCGTGGCAGAACAACTACTGTGTCGGGGATGTGCTGCTCCAGCGGGTTGGGCTGGATGGTGGGCTGCTGTCGTCGGATGGTTTTGCGATTCAGGATGACCCGACTTGCGGGTTTCATTTGCCGCCGCTGCTGATCCCGATGGGAGGCAGCGCGATCGCGTCGCGAGCGAGTTCGTCATTGCAAACGACCCCGATCCAGCGCTTCGATCTGCATGGCAACGCGGTTTGGTCTCCAGCGTATTCCACGAATGGGTCCGAGTGGCTCGGTGAGGGGGCGAAGCTCGCGGGTGGTGATGTGCTGATCGTGGCGCATGATGGGGGTGACCTGCACGCCGATCTCCTGAGCCCGGAGGGTGATCGGGTCTGGGCGGTTCCGAGTGTGTTCTCGTCTGAGGCGGGTTCGAACTTCAGGGTGCTGGACATCGCGCCCCAGCCCGATGGGGGCGCGGTGCTGGTCTGGGATGCGCACTTGGCGTATACCAAGCTCATCCGGGCGATGCGGATCAACGCGGACGGCTCGCTCGCGTGGGCGGCGCCGGTGCGGATGACCGATGTGAACCCGAACACGACGAGCTCACGCCATACGCGACCGAGCGTGATTCCCGATGGTGAGGGCGGTGCGCTGGTGTTCTTTGCGCGGGGGTTTGAGGCGGGGACCACGCCCGCCCCGCTGCTGATGCAACGGATCCGGCAGGACGGCACGCTCGGCTTTTCGCTTGATGCGACGCGGGTGTCGCTTGGCAATGATCGTCAGTTTGATCCGATCGCGTTTCTGGATGAAACCAGCGGCGATGCGGTTGTCGTCTGGCGTGATGGGCTCTTTGATGGGCAGATGATCCGTGCGCAGCGCATCGGGATTGATGGGCAACGCCAGTGGGGCGACGAGGGGATCGCGGTCGGACCGATCGATCTGACCACGGGGAGTTTCGACGCGATCTGGGAAGAGGGGCAGCTGCGGGTGGTGATTGGCGGGAACGATGGGATCACGGTGTCTCGCTTCGATGGCGAAGGGGACGCGGTTGGCTCGGCGATCATCGTTGCGGAGGAAACACCGTCGAGCTTCGCGAAGATTGCTCGATCGGGCGGGGGAAGCGTTGTCGCGTGGCAGATCGATGTTCCGGATACGCACGATGACGAGCTTGTGGCGATGCGGATCAACTCGCTGGGGATCCTGGGCCCGGAGCCCTGCAACGGGGCGGACCTGCTGCCGGATGGGCGCTTGGACTTCTTCGATGTTTCCGCGTTTCTGTCGCGGTTCGCGGCACAGGAGCCGGCGGCAGACTTTGATGGGGACGGGGTGTTTGATTTCTTTGATGTGAGCGCGTTTCTGAGTGCGTTTAACTCTGGTTGCCCGTAACTGATCTCATCAATTTTATTGTCAGACGGGATTGCTTGTGTTACGCTGATCTGGAATCTCCTGCATCATTCGGAGTGTTGTTCATGATTAAGCGTGCGATCCCATCGGCTTTTCTTGCTTTCTTTATGCTCATGTTTCCATCGAGTCGTGCCGCTGCGCAGATGGACCCGTGTGAGCCCGCCGAGCAGTTTGTGGAGACTCATCGGTACACGCTGGGTGATTATCCTTGGGCGGTTGATGCGGGCGATATTGACCATGACGGTGACCAAGACCTTGTCGTTACAAACTGGCAGGGCAGCACTCTGCATATCCTGTTGAACGATGGGACTGGCGCTTTCCCGCTGCGGGAAGAGATCACCCTTTCTCATCGTCCGAGACATATCCGGCTCGTGGATTTCAACAACGACTCGAACCTGGACATGGTTGTGTCAATGGAAGGCGACCAGCCGATGAACGGTTTCATCAGCGTGTGGTTCAACTCCGGGGATGGTTCCTTTGATGAACCGGTTGCGACCGAGGTGGACCGGCTCAATGACTCCTTTGCGCTCACGGATCTGAACGACGATGGTCTCATCGATGTGGTCAGCTGTGATTCCGTGTCTGATCAGGTTCGTCTGCTCCAGAACGACGGCAATGGGCAGCTCACGCTCCTCACCAGCGTTCAGGTTGGCGACGACCCGAGGAGCGTGGCTATGGATGATCTCAATGGCGACGGGCACATCGATATCGTCACGGCGAACTACAGCGCCGAGACAGTCTCCGTTCTGATCGCGAACGCTGATGGTGTTTCCTGGTCACAGACCGTGCACACCATGCCCAACCCACCATCCGATATCATGATCGCGGACCTCGATCAGGACGGCGACTTGGATCTCGCGATGCCTATCTTCGGTGTAGGGACGAATCCCGGTCGAAACATCGCGTTGTTGCTCAATGAAGGCGACGGCACATTCCCGCCAAACAGCTTGTTAAACATCGGAAGCAATCCTCGGGGGATTGACGCCGCAGATACGAACAATGATGGGATACTCGATCTCGCGGTTGCGAGCTTTGGCCTCTTTGGCACTGGGCAATACGCAAATGTGATGTTTGGCGAAGGGAGCGGTTCGTTTCTGCCTCAGGAGTATTACGGGACCGGAAACGGCCCGACCGATGTGCTGTTCGTTGAGCTCAATGATGACGGGTACATTGACCTCGTTGTCACCAACGCGTTGGATTCCATCAGCATCCTGCTGAACACCTGCGGATTTCCACCAGAGTGCACGGTTGATCTGGATGGCGACGAGGATCTCGACTTCTTTGATGTGTCCGCGTTTCTCCTTGCATACCTGAGTTTCGACCCGATTGCCGACTTTAACGGTGACGGGCAGTTCAACTTTTTCGATGTTTCCACTTTCCTTGTCGCGTTTAAGGCGGGGTGTCCGTAAACCCGTTTCGTTCGCGAACTCTTGAGCGATCAGTTGACATGAAAATGATGATGAAGATCTGGATGTTCGTCGCGTTGAGCGGCCCGCTCTATGCGGGTCCGCCATCGACGCTCTTGTTTCCAAGAGCGGATGTTGATACCGGCGCGTCTCCCCACAGGATGTGCATCGGCGATTTCGACAACGACGGCGTTTTGGATGTCCTGTCAACCTCTGATCGGAACAGTCATCTCACCGTTTCGCTCGGGAATCCGGGTGGTACATTTCGCGAAGCGGTTTGGAGTTACACGCATTACGATGTAGAGGACTGTGTTGTTGCGGATTTCAATCAGGATGGTTTCCTTGATGCCGCGGCTGCGCTCCGTGCTTCTCCGAATATCGCTGTCTCATTTGGACTCGGCGATGGTCGGTTCGCGAGCGACATCACATACGCTATTGACGGGTACGCCAGCAACATTTTGACGGCGGACATGAACGCGGATGGGCATCTAGATCTCGTCTGCACATACTCGAACGAGGACAAGGTATCAGTGTTCTTTGGGTCTGTGAACGGCGAGTTCACGAGTGCCATCGACACGATCGCTCCGGAGACCGGCCAGCGGGCGGCGATCATCGACGCGAACGACGACGACATCCCAGACCTACTCATCTCACTGGTGAACCCTGAACAACAGATTTTGGTGTATCACGGTAATCAGGACGGCACCTTTGAACTTGCTTCAACGAACGACCTCGACAGCTATGCCACCGATATCGTGGTCTCCGATTTCAATGGAGACGGGTTGCAGGACTTTGCCGCTTCTACATGGAGCGACGGGCTGATTGCTTTCTTCACTGGTAACGGTGACGGCACATTTGCCCCACATGATCCTCTGCAGGCTTCAGACCGTGTGAACTGCATCGATGCCGGCGATATCAACGGCGACGGGCAAACAGACCTCGTCGTTGCTTCGGACTTTGGTGTGGAAGTGTTTCTCTTTGCAGGCAGCAACGCTTTCTCGTCACCGCTCCAGTACCCCCTACCAAGCGGGGGGTTCAGCGACATCGCCATTGCCGATCTGAATGCTGATGGCCATTCCGATGTCGCGGTTTCGAACTACTACAGCAACTCCGGGAGTGTTCTGCACGGGCGGGGTGATGGCACGCTGGTGTCCACCACGCAGTTTCCCACCGAAGGTGATCCGAAGGCGATTGTTTCAGCTGATTTCAATGGCGATTCCTTCCCCGACCTTGCCTATATCAACAGCTCATGGAGTTCTCTGAGCGTGGCACTGGGAACCTCCTCCGGCGTGTTCTTGCCCCCGCACACCATCACAGTATGGTCATCGCCTTACGACATGACACTCGGCGATTTCAATGGTGATGGGCTCGCTGATCTTGCGATCAGTCACGATCGAGCAAATAACTCCAAGGTGACCGTGTACCTCGGGGCGAGTGACGGGACATTTGCACTCTGGACCGAGTTCGCGACGGGCGGGTATCTTACGGAATGCGTTGCGACTGACCTCGACGCAGACGGCCTGTCTGATCTTGCCGTTGTGAGCCGGGGCAATCAATCCATCCAGCTCTTCTCCAACGCCGGTGATGGGTCGTTTACGCTTGTACAAGAACTCGAGTCTGCAGGGCCAACCTCGCTCGCCGCCGGCGATCTTGATGGCGACGACCGCCCTGAGATCATTGTGGGGAGTCGGTTCAACACCGACTTGCTCGTGTATGTTGCAGACCCAGACGGCGTGTACACCCAGGCCGAGCTCTTTGATGCGGGTGGCCGCATCGATGTGCTCACGGTACAACCACTCGATGATGACCGATCCAACGCCATACTGGCGGGCAGAAGCTCTGCCGTCGTTCTGATACAAAGAGAATCCGATGGGTCCTACACAGAAAGTAGCGTAACTACGCCCTCGGGCGTCCATGACATCGGAGTGGCCGATGTTGATCAGGATGGCAACGCTGACCTTGTGGTACTAAGTGAAACCACATACTTCTCGGTGCACCGCGGGCAAGCAGACGGCACCTATGCCGATCCTCAGCGCTATGCGTTTGCGTCTTCAACCTATTCGATGGTGGTGACGGATCTCAACGGCGACAATGCCGTAGATGTGGCAGCAGCCGCCCAAAGTGACGATCAGGTCGTCATATCGACAGGGTTGCATACCACAACTCATTGCCTCGCTGACCTAAACAGCGACGGTGAGCTCAACTTCTTCGATGTCTCCGCGTTTCTCGTCGCGTATCTCGGTGCAGATCCAGTTGCGGACTTCAACAAGGATGGGATGTTCAATTTTTTTGATGTCAGCGCGTTCCTCGTCGCGTTCCAGGCAGGGTGCCCCTGACGCAATAGTCGGCCTAGTGTTGGGGTCGTGAACGACACTGCACATGCCAATCCTCTTCCCGTGTCGCCGGTGCGCAAGGTCCTCATCGCGATGGGCGACATCAAGCTCGCGCACTCTGTGTTCGCGATGCCCTTTGCGATCCTTGGGGCGTTCCTTGTCGAGCCACGCAGCGACGGGCAGATCGCGTGGGGGACGCTCGCGAAGATGCTCGTGCTGGTGGTGCTGTGCATGGTGTTCGCGCGGAACTGGGCGATGCTGTTCAATCGGGTCGCGGACGCGAAGATCGATGCGGCCAATCCGCGGACGGCTCGGCGTGCCTTTGCGTCGGGCGCGTTGCGCTTGCGGGATGGCTATGTGCTGCTGGGGCTCAACGCGATCGCGTTCATGATCGGGTGTGCGCTGTTCGGGGTGCTCTTTGGGAACTGGTGGCCAAGCATTCTGGGCGTGCCGGTGCTGGTGTGGATCGCGTTTTACTCGCTGACGAAGCGGTTTACCTGGCTGTGCCATGTGTTTCTGGGTGGGGCGTTGGCGGCGTCGCCGCTTGCGGCGACGATCGCGGTGAACCCGGAACTTCTCGCGGAAACAGCGAGCGTGTTCTGGATCGCGGGGATGGTGCTGTGTTGGGTGGCGGGGTTCGATGTGATCTACGCGCTGCAGGATCTGGACTATGACCGGTCGGTGGGGCTCAGCTCGATGCCGGCGAAGTTTGGTTGGCGTGGGGCGCTGTGGGTTTCGCGGGGCTTGCACGCGCTGGCGATCGTGTGTTTGGTGATGGCGTTGCGAGTCGACGATCGCTTGGGCGTGCTCTTTACGGTTGCGATTGGGCTTGTGGCGTTGCTGCTGATCTGGGAGCATGCGCTGCTTGTTCAGCGCGGCAAGGCGGGGATCCCGATGGCGTTCTTTACCCTCAATGGGGTGGTTTCGATTGTGCTGGGGCTCGCGGGGTGTCTTGAGATCGCGATCTCGTAGTTTCTCGATTTTCAGATTTTACTGAAAACTACTCGACAAGGGTCGCTGGGCATGCGATACTTTGGCATGCCGCTCTCTCGTTCATCGATCAAGAACGCTGCCCAGGCCCGTGCCCAGTTGCTCGAGGCGCAGGACCGTTTTATTGCGTCGTGGGGCCGGATGGGGTCCGTGTGGGGGATCTCTCGGACGATGGCGGAGGTGCACGCGCTGCTCTATATCACCGGGGCGCCCATGTGCACCGACGAGATCATGGAACGCCTTGGTGTCTCGCGTGGGAATGTCTCGATGTCGGTCCGCTCGCTGCTTGAGTGGGGCGTGATCGAGAAGGTACGCCACCCCGGGGATCGCAAGGAGTACTTCCAGGCGGAGCAGGATGTGTGGTCGATGCTGCGGGCGATCGCGCGGGAGCGGATCAAGCGTGAGGTTGACCCGTTGCTCGATGCGCTCGATGAGATCGGTGAGTTGGCGCCCGAGGTCGAGGGGCAATCTCAGGAGGAGATCCGGGAGTTGCACAAGCGGCTCGATGAGATCCGCGATGGGTTCGGGCTGATCACGACGCTGGCGCACAAGTTCGCGGGCCCGCGGGGCGCGGGGCTGCAGACCGCCGCCAAGCTTCTCGCCAAGGCGCCTGTCGGGCGCAAGAAGACCCACGCGAGCAAGCGCAGCCGGAAGGGTGGTGCGTCATGAGTGCGCACACCAGTGTTCGGCGTGGTTCGCCGCCGGTGCGTGTGCTGCCCGGTGTTTCTCGGGTGGTGCTGGAATGGGGCGTGTCGCGATCCGCTCTGGGGGCGCATGCGCCCGAGGGGCGAGCACACCTTGTCACGCTGCGGTACGAGGCCAGCCCGGGCACATCGGAGCGGTGGACGCTGATCGATCCGGAGCGCAACAGCGAGCGTGTGGTCGCGAGCGAGCTCTGCGGCTCGAAGCCGATGGTGCGGAACTCGGGCGGGTGCGTGCTTGTTCGATCGTCGAGCATGTACGCCTTTGTTTCGATCGAGTGTGATGCACCATCGCTGCTGTATGCACGGACGGGGATCTTCGCGTCGCTGGGTGTTGGCGGTGGTCGATATCAGCCGATGGGCGTTCGGGTGATCGAATCATAAAAACACCCGTCGTGTGACGGGTGCATTGTGTGGCGCTTGATCTTTGGTTTGAGCGAATGTGGCTGTTTAGCTTCTTCGGAGGATGGCCCAGCCGATGCCGCCCATGATCAGGACCGCGGCGAGGCCGCCCCCTGCGATGATGTAGAGCATGTTCTGGTCGACGCTTTCGAGCATCGATTTGGAGCCGCCGGTCATGCCGAGCACCATGACGGCGAGTGCGAGCATGAGCATGATGACCATGCCCAGCGCGATTCCGCCGAAGAGCCCGGATGCTGCGCCGTCGTATGCCTCTCCGCCTGCGAGTGGTGCCGCAACGGGTGCGGATGCCGGCGTGAACTCTGAGTCGCCGCCGGCCGTTCCTTCGAAGAGCGCTCCGGATACGGATCCGCCGAGTGCGGTATCGCCGATGCCTGTGCCGCCGGAGAACGATGCGCCTGCCTGCGAGTCTGCGGCGAGATCGTCGAGGAGGTTGCCGCCGAGGGATGTGTCGTCCGGCTCGAAAGCGAGCTGTGCGAGCCCTGAGCCCGAAGCGCCGGCGTCCATGTTGAAGCCGGATCCGCCGAGCCCACCACTGGAGACGAGTGTGTCCGCGTTTGCGTCAGCGGCGTCGCCTTCTTCGGGCTCGAAGATGGAGATGCCGGTGCCCTCGCCGGAGTTTTCGAGTGAGAGCGAGGTGCCTGAAGAGCTCAGTGAGATCGGTTCGATTCCGGGGCCGGTGTCCGCGAGTGTGATTTCTTCGTCGCCGCCCTCTTCGTCGCCGGCGAGCAGATCGACCTGCTCGACCTTGAACATGAGTTTGTCGCGATCACGGAACTCCTGGAGCTGTCCGGATTCTGCGAGTGATTGGACATCGCTGTCGCTCATCCCGAGCTTTGCGGCGGCTTCCTCGAGCGTGTAGAACATCTTGGCCATGTCGTTGCGTCTCCAGCACCATCATGCCTCAAGGGCATATCGAAGGGCGTATCGCCCGTGTTGATCGTTTTTGCTTCATCCAGCCCCGCCCACCGGGGCTTGTCGCGTCGCGGGAATGCGTTGCGAGTGGTAAGGATAGCACACTTTCGCCCACCTGTGGGCGCGGGCGGAGCCAACCTATACGCATCTCATGCGAGCCCGGTTTCGGGGAGTGGGCGTCACAGCCCGCAATATGGGTGTTCTTTCGGACCTTGCTGAGGGCTCTGTGCGATGGATTCTTGAGTCCGGGATCGTTATCAGGCGTGTTCGGGGTGGGTTTGGAACGATCATCCGGGTTCAGTCGCCCTCCGGATCGTCCGATCATGTTCCGTGTACGAGATCCGCTGTCCCATCGTCTTGTCTGGGCTACACTTGAGCCCCAGAGGCATGGATTGCCACTGCGAGCCAGACGGGACGAGACCAGAGAATGTCCCTGCATGGTGCGCTTCGGACGGAGCCGTTGATCATCACCCGACGCAAGATCGGGATCGATCATCCGAACCATAACGAAGACACGAACGAGGCTCGACCAGTGAAGACCCAACCAAAGAACCGAACACACACCCGAGCGGGTCGCGTCGTCGCCGGCGAGATGATGCTGTGGATGTGCGCGTTGACGATTGTGGTGACCAGCGCGATCTTCACCAAAGAGCAAGGCTCGCTGCCGGCGTTGGCCCAGATCACGCCCGCTTCCAGCACGCAGCCCGAGATCGTGCCTGTCGCTTCGAGCACGCCCGAGGCGTCGTTCGGTGTGCCCAGCAATCCGATCGATGAAGAAGCCATCGCCCGTGCGATCGAGCTGACCGCGGAGCCCGCTGAGATCGAACCCACCGACCTGTCGGTGCGTTGGTTCGACGGCCGCAAGGTTCGCCCCGCCCGCACGATCTATATGACCGTGACGGGGTACTCGCCCGATGCTCGCTCTTGCGGGAAGTACGCGGACAACAAGACCGCGATCATGTACTCCGTGTGGACGAACGGGATGAATCTCGTGGCCGCGGATCCCAAGGTGCTCCCCTACAAGTCTTTGATCTCTGTTCCCGGGTACGCGAACTCCGAGATCGTCCCGATCATGGACTGCGGCGGCGCGATCAAGGGCAGCCGTCTGGATCTGCTCTACCCCACGCACGAGCTGGCGCTCCAGTGGGGCATCCGCCAGCTCCCCGTTACGGTGTGGGAGTATGTGGACGAGGATGAGGGCTGAGTTTCCGCATTGATTCGAGTTCAACAACCCGCGTTCGTCGCGGGTTTCTTTATGCGTTCACTCTTCCTGATCGTCGTGCTCTGTTACGACGAAGCTGCGGGAGAGGTCTCCGCGGGTGCGCTCGTGCAGGGATTCGTCGTCGAGATTGTCGACCAAGCGTTCGATGCGTGAGATCGAGCCTTTCTTTGGGAAGGTGAGGTGCACGACCGGGTCGCCCGGGGCGACGCTGGGGATGGTGGTCATGCCGAGGATGATGCCGTCGCGCGGTGCGCGGATGGTCTCGACCTCTTCGCCGCCCAGGTTCCAGCTTGTGGCGATCGCGTCGTCCTCGTGGACGATGTCGCCGGGTCCGACATGAAACTCGAGGAAGCCGCCGACGCTTGCGCGGACCCATGTGGCCGCGTCTGTTTCCAATCGGTACGCCGGGAGTGTGGGTTTCCCTTCGAGCATCTTGAGGTACCGGAGGCAGTTGGTGATGCCGCGGATCGAGTACTCGACGATTGAGGATTCGACCTTCCAGACCTCGCCTGCTTCGAGGATGACGGTGAGGCACCCTTCCTTTGTCGCGGCGCTGCGGAGGGATCCTTTGGGGCCTTTTCCGTCGATGACGAGTTCCGTTCCGAACGCGCGGGCGAAGCTGTGGAGCTCTGGGATGCTCAGGTCCGCGCGGACATTGGGGAAGTTCGTCCGCCGGACCGCCGCGGTATGCAGGTCGATCCCGTAATCGCAATGCTTTGTGAGCTGGTTGAAGAATGAGTGTGCCAGGCGTGAGGCGAGCGAGCCCGACGCGGAGCCGGGGAAGGACCTGTTCAGGTCCCGTCGATCCGGGAGGTATCTTGAATGGAGCTCGAAGCCCAGTATGTTGACCACGGGGACCATGACGAGGGTCCCTCGTTGCAGCTCGAACGGCGGATCGGTGATGATGGAGCGGATCGTTCCGGTGCCGTTGATCTCGTCGCCGTGCACCGCGGCCGTGACGCTGACGATGGGTCCGGGTTCTTTGCCCTTCCAGACATAGACGGGGATGGTGATATCGCGCCCTGCGACGCTTTCTGATATGACGAGATCGTGCCATGCCCGCTCGCCGGGCGGGGTTGAGTCTGCGAACCATGTTCGCTTGGGTGTTGCTTTGCTCATCGATCAGTCCTGATCAGGGATTGCGCTTGCCGACAGTTTTCTCGGCTTGAGTCGGCGCTTCCGCTTTGGTGTTTTTTCTGCGAGATCGCGCATGTTGTCCAATCGTCCGTAGCAGAGTACTTTGTCGCCCGCTTCGAGGATGCGTGTGCTCTTGGGATTGGAGATGATCGTGGTTCCGCGGTGGAGGTTGAGTACGGTGAGGTCTCTGTTCCAGAGCGATTCGCTGATGGGCTTGCCGACCAGTTCTGATCCGTCGGGGATGACGATGTCGGCGACCCCGAACCCTTTGGAAACGGTGAGACGCTGGCGCAGATCGATCTCGGGGAAGTTGACCTGCTGCTCGATGTAATCCACAATTGAGCCCGCGATGTCGAGCTTTGTTGCGCCCTCGATGCCTTCGAGCCCGGGCGAGGAGTTGACCTCCATGATCAGCGGGCCGCTGTCGGACTCGAGTATGTCGACCCCGGCGACCCGGAGCCCCATGATCTGTGCGGCGCGGACCGCGAGCTGTGCGGTTTTTTCGTCCAGTGTGACCGGCTCTGTGGTGCCGCCGCGATGGACATTTGAGCGGAACTCGTCGCCGACTGCGCGTCGGCGCATCGCGGCGACGACCTGATCGCCGACAACGAACGCGCGGACATCGGTGCCCTTGCTTTCCCTGATGAACTGCTGGATGAGGACATTCTGTTTCGCGGTCTGGAGTGTCTCGATGATCGCTTCGGCGACTTTGGTTGAGTCCGCGAGGATGACGCCCACGCCCTGGGTGCCCTCGAGGATCTTGATGATGACGGGGGCGCCGCCGATCCGCTCGATCGCGGGGAGCACATCCGCGCGGTCTCGTACGAATGTGGTGTGCGGGATCCCGATGTCGTGGCGGCTCAGGATCTGGAGCGAGCGGAGCTTGTCGCGAGAGTTGCTGATGCCGGCGGCCGTGTTGGGTGTGTAGACATCCATCTGCTCGAACTGGCGGACGACGGCCGTGCCGAAGTAGGTGATGGATGCGCCGATGCGGGGGAGGACCGCGTCGTACTCGCTGAGCTGCTTTGACCGGAAGTGTAGGTCGGGCTCGCCTTCCTGAAGCTCGATGGAGAACCGGAGGGTGTTGAGGACCTTGACCTTGTGACCGCGATCGATCGCGGTCTGGCGCAAGCGCGAGGTGGAGTAGTTGTTGGGCGAGGTGGAGAGAATCCCGAGTTTCATGCTTGGCCTGTCCCTTCCTGAGGGTGTTCAAGGACCGGATCGATCACTTTTGCAGTTCGCTTTTCACTCGTCAGCACATATTTACGCGACGCGTCCACGAGCAGCCCGTCGAGGGCGGTGCGACCGAGCAGCATGCGGCAGAGCATGCCCTTGCGGCTGACGAGCGAGATCTCGATGCGGCGCTGGACCTTGCCGATCCGGATCAGCGTCTCGCAGACATACCGCTGTTGGGCCTCGCCGTGGCTTGGTTTGACGGCGCTCTTTCGGATGACATCCGCGTGGATCCAGCGTGTGATGCGTTCCGGGTTGTGGCGGTATACGACCCGGAAGCGGATCTCGCCGTTGCCGAGTTCTTCGATGTCTGCGACATCGATCGCGCTGGTGCGGGCGCCGGTGTCCGTTTTGGCGCGCACGCGCTTGAGCCCCCACTCCGGGAGATCGATCTTCTCGCGCCACCCGATCAGGATCGGGCCTGTCTGCTCTTCTGGTTGGCGTGTCATGTGTTGCTCAGGTTGCGTTCGATCGCGCCGACGAGTGCGTGAAGGATGAGCATGTGGAGTTCCTGGATGCGATCGCTGGTTTCACCGGGTACGACCCATTGGGTATCGCCCTTGGCGAGGAGCTTCCCGCCGCCCTTGCCCAGCAGGGTCGCGATGTGCATCCCCTTGCGCGAGGCGACATCAACGGCTCGGGTGATGTTGGCGCTGTTGCCGCTCGTTGAGAGCGCAACGAGCACATCCCCCGTATTGCCGAGCCCATCGACCCATCGCGAGAAGATGTGCTCGAACCCGTAGTCGTTGCCGACGCAGGTGATGTGCCCCGCGTCGGCGCATGCGATCGCGGGGATCGGGTCGCGATCGTCACGGTAGCGCCCCGTGAGCTCCTCGCAGAAGTGGACCGCGTCGGCGCAGGATCCGCCGTTGCCGATCGCGAGGATCTTCCCGCCGTTTCGGACGGATTGTGCACAGACCCGTGCGAGCGATTCGATCTTGCTCGCGTTCTCTGAATCCGAAGCGAAGGCCTGCGCGACGCGCGCGTAGGTGTCGAGCTCTTCCTGGATGATCGAGGTCTGCGGCGTCGTGGTGCTCATGGGTGAATCATAGCAAGCGTAGAATCCGCCCATGCAAGCGATTATCTTTGCCGTTGTCGCGGGGTTGTGCTGGGGGGTCGGTGAGGTCTGCGCCAAAGCGGTCCTCCACACCCACAAGGTCGGTCCCTTCTTCGCGGTGGCGCTGCGGACCACCCTCGCGCTCCCCATCATCTGGGGCGCGTATCTCGTCGCGCGACGGTTTGCGCCCGAGGGGGCGGGGAAGGGGCTCTCGTTCCAAGGCGATGAGGCGTTGACGATGAAGCAATGGGTCCTCCTGCTCGGCGGGTCGGGCATCGTCGCCGGTGCGTTGGCGATGATCGCGTTCTACATCTCGATCTCGCTCGGGGAGGTCTCCAAGATGAAGCCCATCGCGTTCACGATCGCGCCGGCGACGGCGGTGCTGCTGGGGGCCTTGTTCCTCGGCGAGGCGCTGACGATGCGCAAGGTGCTTGGGGTCGCCATCGTGCTCATCGGGGTCATGGTGATCGCGTCTGGGAGTATCGCGACGAAGGCAGGGACATAGACGCACACGGCGCTGAAGACCCCCTCCGACTCCGCCTTGGGCGGATCTACCGCCGCAGGCGAGGGGGAGGAGAGCGACCTAACCGATCGAGCGGATGACGGACACCCCCGCGTAGAGCCCCGCGATCTCCTCACGAGGTACGGTGGTTGGCGGGTAGGCGTTGTTGATCGGCTGGATCCGGATCAGCTCGTCGCCGACCTCGTTGGTTTCGAAATACACCCGTTTGAAGGTACTCTGGGCGTCGCGTTCGAAACGAACGAAGCAGTCCGCGCCGGATTCGATCGCCTTTGCGGGGGAGAAGACAACGATGTCGCCTTCCTGATAGTTCGGGTGCATCGAATCCCCCACCACTCGCGCGGCGAACGCGTCGGGATCGCTCAGATCCGGCGTGCGGATGTACTCGTCGGCGACGCGCGCCGGGTAGTCCAGATCCGTGAAGTCCGCGGGATACCCAGCGGTGACCTTGTTGATCAGGGGCACCTGGTTCCCGAGCCGGACACGCCGGGTATCGGTGTCGGTGTTTGAGTTGTCGACCCCCTCCGGATCTACCCGATCGATCGCGCGTTTGAGGACGCCGCTGGCGAACAGATCGTCGAGCGATGTCCCCGCTTTGGCGCTCTGTGTGAGGAGCCTGGCGAGTTGCTTGGCGTTCCGGTCCTGCTCCTGCATGAACTGATAATCCGCGCGGATCGGTCCGGGGGTCTGTTCCCAGTGTGCGAGCCCCAGCAGCGTCCCCGGGTCCGCATCAAGCACGGATTCCAAGCTGGTGATCAATGCCTCCGTCGGGTGGCTCCGCTTCCCGCACTCGATGGCCGAGAGATACGACGGGGTGCACCCCACACAGGTGGCGAGATCCGCCAGCGAGACACCCCGGCGACGACGCAACTCGCGGAGTTGATCACCGAAAGGCGTCGCGGATTCCGGGTTTCTCATGCCTATCTCACGATCTGTGCGCTGTTTTGTTGACATACCGTACTATACCCTAACACATATCCACTCAACAGTGTATACTCCCGAATATCAACCAAAAAGTGTATTGGACGGGAGATGATCGTGAGTAGGACACACGACGCTGGGGTATGGATTGATGGGTTGGACCAGACGCTGGATCTGAGACGGAAGCAGAGCCGATCGCTGAGCACCCGGGTCATCAGGCGGGCCCATTGGCTCGATCCGTACGATCGAGAAATTGCGCTCGCGTACTTCGATCGTGGGATGAAGGGTGCGGATATTGGGGCGCTGCTGAATATCGACCCCAGGCATGTTCGCAAGCGGATCAAACAGATCGTGCTGCTGCTGGAGGACCCCCGCTGCGCGTATGTTGTGGCCCACCGCAACGCGTGGAGCAGTCGCAGACGGATGATCGCCGAGGACCTGTTCGTGAAGGGACGGTCGATGCGTGAGGTGAGCGAATCGCGTGGGATCTCGCTGCACGCCGTTCGCAAACACCGTGATGCGATCGATGCGATGGCGTCCGCGAGTCTGGAACAGGGGCGTCCTTCACGCAGCTGGCAGCACGCCGAGCGGGATCGGTCATGAGCAGTGCCCGGCGCATTTCACCGGCATCGCTTATTCATGTCCCGTCGGCGCCGGAGGTCTCCGAGGCGCTCTCGCACGCGTGCGCCGGGTTCGGTGTGCTCCCCGCAACCCGCGCGAGTGTGCCTGCCCGGCACACGCGCCCATCAGGCTCGTTGCTGGAGCAGATCCGACCGGGGAGCGTGAGTCTGATCGTTGGGGCATCGGGAACAGGAAAATCCTCGCTGATGCGTGGGCTGCGGGCATCGCTGAGGCATGATCGTGTGCGTGTTGTGCCGGAATCGCTGAGCGCATCGCAGCTGCGGCGGGCCAGCTTCGATCTTCTGGATGGAGAGATGATCGATCGGGCCCAATCGCTCTCGCGCGCCGGGCTTGCGGAGCCGAAGCTCTGGGCGCTGCCGGCCGGATCGCTCTCGGTGGGCGAGCGGGCGCGATTGCGTCTCGCGATGACGATGCACGGATCTCGCCCCGGCGACATCGTCCTCGCGGATGAACTCGCTTCCACCATCGATCGAGCGAGCGCGTACGCGTTGTGCAGGACGATCACACGCTGGGCGCAGCAGCGGAAGATCGCGTTCGTTGGCGCAAGCGCGCACGAGGATCTGGAATCGATGCTTGCGCCCGATCGTGTCTTTGAAGCGTGCACGGGCACCCTGCGCCCCGCGCGAGCGCGGCGTGCGCAGCCCGTACGGATCGAAACCGGCACCGCCAGGGATTATCACGCACTGGGGCACCTGCATTACCGATCGGGTGCGCCCGCGACGATCGTCCGAGTGTTGCGGGCGATGCGTGAAGTCCCGGTGTGCGTCGATCCCCGCGGCGAGATGCTCGCAGGTGTGCTGGTGGTCTCGATGCCGACGCTCAACAGCGCATGGCGTGATCGGGCGTGGGCCGGGTTCTTTCGCACGGGTGACAAACGCCGGGATGCCCGGAGACTCAACGCGTGCATCCGCACCATCTCGCGGGTGATCGTTGAACCCCGGAGCAGGGGCCTTGGCATCTCAACCCGGCTTGTTCGCGCATACCTGCGCAACCCGCTCACCCCAGGCACGGAAGCGAGCGCGGCGATGGGTGGCGTATGCCCATTCTTTGAGCTGGCCGGCATGACGCGCTATGTGCTCGGTCCCGACATGGGCGATACTCGATTGCTTGATGCGCTCTCGCACCTGCGCATCGCGCCGGCACAGCTCGCACAGATTACGATCGAACCCGGGTCGTTGTTGATGCGGGAGATGATCACCTGGGGGAAGCATCGCAAACTCCTCCCGTCCGGGTCGGTCTCCAGAGATGAAGTTCAGCGGCTCACCCCCTCTGCCGCATGTCGTTTGTGCTCGCGCCCCCGCGCCTACGCGTTCACGAAAGGTGAGCGGAGAGATGACGAGTTCGAGACATGACGCGTTGCCCAAACCCAGAACAGAACCACACAGCGGCACGCTTCCCAGCGCGCTGACTTTCTTTGTCTCGCGCGCGCAACGCGCCGCGATACTGCGCACATTGAAGCAGCTCAGCGACGATCGATCTCGGGCGCTGCTGATCGCGCTCGGCGAGATCGAGCCCGGGCATCCTGACGGATGGGGGGTGGAATCGTGAGCGATGATCGGATGCAACTCCCGTTGGTGCGGAAGCCGGAGACTGAGGACGATCTGCACGCGTGGCTGGTCGAGCACCTCTCGGTGATGGTGGTGCGCGAACCCATTGTCGATGGGCACAGCGCACCGTTCGAGTACCTGTGTCACGCGTTCTTCGAGGACCGTTCGCCGCGTGATTGTGTTGTCTGGGCGAACCGGGGCGGCGGGAAGACCTTCTACGCCGCCGTGGCGACGCTCCTGGATATGGTGTTCAAGCCCGGGATTGAGATCCGGATCCTCGGCGGGTCGCTCGAGCAGAGCAAACACATGCACGCCCACCTGCGCCGGTTGTTCGCGATCGAGCCCTTCGACCAGCTGATCGAGGGACGCATCACGGAACGGCGGATCCGGTTGACGAACGGGTCGAGCGTGGAGCTGCTGGCCCAGTCGCAGACTTCTGTGCGTGGGACGCGCGTTCAGAAGCTGCGTTGCGATGAGCTCGAGCTGTTCGATCGCGAGGTCTGGGAAGCGGCCCAGCTCACGACGCGCGAGCTGCGTGTTGGAGATGGGCGGATCCGCGGGAGCATCGAGTGCTTCTCGACCATGCATGTGCCGTATGGGCTCATGCACGAGCTGATCGAGCAGAGCCACGACGAGACGACGCCCCGGCGGGTGTTCAAGTGGGGCGTCGTGGATGTGCTCGATGCGTGCGACGAAGCGCACGCGTGCATCTCGGACGATGGGGCGTGCCCGCTCGCACCCGAATGCTGCGGGGTCGCCAAGACCCGCATGCGCACGCCGGGCTCGCCCGGCGAGGTCCCGGGGCATATCGGGATCGATGATGCCATCGCGCTCAAGCAACGGGTGGGCGAAAACACATGGAACGCGGAAATGCTGTGTATCCGTCCGCAGCGGAGCGATTGCGTCCTGCCGGAGTTCGACGATCGCACGCATGTTGTTGATGCGATCCCGGAGGCGGCGCGATCGGGTATTCGGGTGGCGGGGATGGACTTTGGGATCCGCTCGCCGACGGTGGTACTGTTTGCCCATGTGGAGCCCGGGGGTGTGCTCTGGATCGTCGATGAGCATGTTCGCAGCGACGCCGCGCTCGACGAGCACATCGGGGTGATCCGATCGCATCGGTCATCACCCGCGTGGATCGGGGTGGACCCGGCTGGTCGTCAGCGTGGGATCCAGACCGGAATCTCTGATATCCAGGCGATGCGGCGGGCCGGGCTGGTCGTGAAGGATCGCAAACTCGGGTTGCACGAGGGGCTGAAACTCATCCGCACTCGGCTCAAGCCCGCGGCGGTTGGGCCAAGGCTGTACATCCATCGCTCGTGCGAGCGGCTCATCGATTCGATGCGGAAGTACCACTATCCCAAGGACCAGCCCTACACGGACTCGCCTGAGAAGGACGGGCACGATCACTGCGTGGACGCGCTGCGATACCTGATCCAGAACCTGGATATGGGTTATACGAGCGTTGAGGAGCGGTACATCGCTGGCTGATGCGACTCAGGCGGGCATGGGCGCGAGCATGGGAATCAGGAAATCCACCAGCACGATGAATGACAGCGCGAGCAACGCCATGATCCCGAGGATCTGGACGATGAAGATCGAGACCTCTCGCGGATATCTTTTCAGGTGCGTGCAGCGGACGCCCTTGTAGCCGATCGCGAGGAAGATGGTCATTGGGACGATCAGGAGGTACCAGATATCGTGGAGCGGGAGCGCATCGATGAACGGGGTGTAGGCGAGGGTCATCATGCGTCACCCCTTTCCTTTGGGGTTCGAACCGATCGCTCAGGTGTCGGCATGAGTGCGTCGAGGAAGACGATGAGATTCAGCATGCCCGCGAGGACAATCGAGAGCATCGCGATCTCGTTGATGCGTCCGAGACCCGGCACATTGGGTGGGCCCATCCCGTCCGCGATCTGCTCATCGGTGAGCGGGAGCCATACGGCCTGTCCGTTCTGAACGACACGATGCTCGCCGGGCAAACCGGAACGGATGAGATTCGGGTTTGCAGGATCGGTGGCTTTGAAGTGGTTCTGGTGTATGTAGTTGACGGCGAGGGTTGGCACGCCGACGAGCGCCTGCCCGTAGAACCAGATTTTGTCGTTCCGTTGGTCGATGGCATCGACCCCCCCGATCAGGAGTCCGAAGAGGAACAAGCCCATCACCCCCGTGCAGACGAGCGCGGCTCGCTTCGGGCGCCCGAGGAGCAGATGCCCGGCCCCAGGAAATACGAGGGCCGCGAGCCCGGCGAGAGGGTTGAAATCTGTGGATTGAGACGATGACATACGCGAGAGTGTACGGTCCCGATCGGACGCTCGTTTGATCGAGAACACAAAAACCCAAGATCACACGGGGTGAGGCATTTGACACGGGGGGGTTGGGTGATACCGTAGGCGCATCGGCGGATTCTTTGATCCGACGGCTCTGCCGATGCTTTGGGATGACTCGAAACGCGTCGCGTCGCACTGATGACTTTCGGAGACTGCCTCATGACCACGACCTCGATCTTTGATACCGATCTCAACTCGGAATGGAACGCGAGCGCCTCGGGCGCTGGGACCGCGCTGCTTGAGCCCGATCATGTCGGGACGGACGATAACCCGTGGTCCGGAAACATCGCGATCTGTGATATCGATGATGACCTTGATGACGATGAGGCGTACTTCCTCGATGATGACGAGGATGAGGATGATGACTTCAGCGACGATTACGACGACGATGATTTCGATGACGACGACTTCGAAACGGATTCGGATGACGATATCGACGATGATGAACTCTGAGCCCTGATCTCGCCCCTACATCTTTGGCGAGTGGCTCAGGAGGACTCTCTCATGGGAAACACATCGCCAGATCAACACGACCCGAAGCACGACCGCCGCAAGAACCCGAACGGGACACCCCCGCCCGGCACCGTGATCGATCGGCGTCTGGGCGTCGACCGTCGGAATCTCAAGGATCCGAGAACCGGCGAGCCCGCGCAGTTCGACCCCACCAACGAGGGGTACACGGGGCTTGAGCGACGACGCGGACGCGGGAGGCGACTTTCTGAGTTCACTAAGTCCGCAGAAGAAGGCGAGATGAACACGGAACAGTTCCTGTTCCTGATGGCCGTCGACGCGTTCAAGAAATCCAACGATCGCATGTTCCCCACCTGGACGGATGTGCTTGAGGTGATCCGCCTGCTCGGGTATCGCAAGACGATGCCTTCAGAACTCAACCTTCCCGCAGCGGAGGATTGGCTCGAGCGGTCAGATTCCCCCGCGAATGTGCGACCTGATCGCTGGGCAGAACGGTTCACGGAGACGGGAGCCAAGGCCGGCGCGCAGGAAGGGCCGAAGAAACTCTCTCCGAAGTCCGAGGAAGAGCTCACGGACGAGGCGCTCGACGCGTTTGAAGCCGCGTTTGGTGATGAGGAGTTTGAGCGTGATTTCGATTCGGATCTGGATTCGGGCTTCTCCGAAGCCGCGTGAGATCTGCTCGCCATAAGTACATGAAAAAACCCTGCACCGTGGTGCAGGGTTTTTTATGTGTTGAAGGAACGACGGGTTAGACGCGACGGCGGCGGGTCGCGGCAAGACCTGCGAATGCGAGGATCGCGCCGGCGCCTGGCGAAGGCACGGCGACGGAGATGATCGCTTCGATATTGGTTGAGCCGTCGAACGATTCAAGATCGACCTCGACATGGACGAAGCCGTCTTCCGCGAAATCAAGCCCCGGGCCGATGGCGCTGGACGCGTTGAAGTCGTCGATCAGCCAATCGCCGACCCCATCGTTATCCATGTCGAACTGATCACCCACTGACAAGAGGGCGATCGCGGAGGAGAAGTCCATCGCGTTGTTTGCGAAGAACAGGGTCTCGGTCGCTTCCGCGGTATCCCAGATGAAGGCTGCCTGATCGAGGTTGTTGATTGACAACGCGTCAACGGACGAGCCGAGCGTGAGCCCGTCGATCATGGAGCCCTCGCGGAGTGCGATGTCGCCGTTGAACGCGATGAACTCGTCGGACGATGATGCGCCATCGGTATCACCGGAGAACACGAAGTTGCCGGAGTTGTTGATGGAGACATGATCGAAGTTATCCCAGTTGTCACCCTGCCCGGTGGCGAGCGACTCGCGTGCGACCATGTCGCCGTTGACCGCGACGACCCCGTCGTTCGTTGTTGAACCCGAGTCCGAGGTGAACACATTGATCATGTTCGCGCCGTTGCCGGAGACATGGTAATCGAAGTCGACACCGGAGCCGATATTGATGCTCAGCCCGCCGGAGTTGCCGATGGCATCGCCCGCGCCGATGACACGATCGATGGTGCCGTTGGGGTTTGATCTGAACATGGCGCGTTCGACTGTGCTGGTCCCACCGGCGCCGTCGTTGATCCCGCCGATCCAGAATCCTGATCCGTCGTCGATCATCTGTGGGCGTGAGTTGAAGGTGATGTCGAATCCGGGTGCGTAGCCGGGTGCCTGGTCGGGCTCGGCGAGGATGAGCCCGTTCTGTCCCCAGACGGAGTCGTTGCCGTTGAACGAGGGCGAGTAGATGAACTCGCCGTTGTTGCCGATGCCCATGGTGGATTCGCCGCCGGTGACCGTGTCGGGGAGCGCCATGTCGGATGTAAAGATGACACCAGAGCCGTACCAGATGGCTCGTCGCCCGTCATCGAGATTCAGGACGGCACCGACATCGCCGTTGCCGTTGGTGAATGGGCTGCCGACGCTGGAGACGGCCGAGCCGTCGATGATGTCACCCTCTTGGACGACGATGTCGCCGGAGACGGTGTTGGATGGGCCTGCGTGCGCAATCCCGGCGGCGCTGATCAGCGCGATCAGCGCGTATGCATTGGTCTTCATGTGGATTTCCCTTCTCTCAGTTGTGCGTTCCCCCCACGATCGACATCACGCGAGGGGCGAAGCATTCAAGGTTATCGTACCTTGCGGGCTGGGTGCGATGCAAGATGAATTGGCAAACAAGGGCCTATCGATCACGCCCGGCGAGCCCGTCGGTCGTGGTGAAGCCCGACCCGGTCCAGCTCACGAAACTGCGGTCGACGAATGGGCCATCGATCTCATTCTCATACAGGAGCACGACGGATCCGTCGCCGAACGAGTAGGCGGCTCGGATGGTTGAGCCATCCTGATCGTTCTCGAGTCGATCCTGGGGGTTGAGACTGATCGATGCCCAGTTGTAGAGGATCATCTTGTCCGATGGGTACCGTATCTCGGTGGTGCGGGTGGCGCGGAGCTGGTGGTCGTGGATGGGCTGGGAGTCGGAGAAGTAGCCCGGCGCGGCGAAGAGCGTGGCGGTGGCGATGACGCCGGCGCTGTAGTCGCCGGTCTCGTTGGCGTGCTCTCGCAGGTCGGGCCAGTAGACGATCTGGGGGTAGACGAGGTCGAGGATGGCGGGCTGATCGTCCATGAGCGCCATGGGCCATCGGGTTGTCTGGTCGCCGGGGGGGAGCCCGTTGTTGGGACCGACGGGCTCACGATCATCGAGCCCCTCGAACTGGCCGGCGACGATGTAGGGGTGGGTGTCGCGGTTGTCGGTGGTGTACATGGCGAGCATCTGCACCATCTGGCGGGTGTCGCTCAACGAGCGTGTGAACTTCGCGGTTCGGCGGGCGCTGGCGAGGGCGGGGATGGCCAACGCGACGAGTACCGCCACGATCGCGATGACGGCGAGGAGCTCGATGAGCGAGAAAGCGCGATGGGTGGTGCGAGCGTTCATAGGACGAACCCCTGCACCTTGGCGAGGTCGGCGTTGGCGACGCCGAGGCCGTAGATCATCCAGTTCTTTGTGGTCATGTTCCAGACGAGACTGAGGGTGATGGGGTAGCGTGAGCCATCGGCGGCTTCGACGATGACACCGGCAGTGGCGTAGAGATTGACCTGCACGCGTGTGAACTGGCGTGGGTCTTCGAGGGCACACTTGAACCACGATGAGAACCCGCCGCCCTTGCCGCCGAGCCAATACTGCTTGCCACGCGGGTGGGTGATGACCGGCTGATCTTCCCAGATGTGGTTGTGGACCCAATAGGTCACGAGCAGCGATTCATCGGGTTCGGCGCTGATGGAGACGATGCGGCTGGCTTGGGGGAGCTG
This sequence comes from Phycisphaerales bacterium UBA1910, assembly GCA_002337545.1. GTDB lineage: Bacteria > Planctomycetota > Phycisphaerae > Phycisphaerales > UBA1924 > UBA1924. The sequence goes on from DDGE01000043.1 coordinate 35,259, forward strand.
CGCCTCGCACTTGAGGTGGATGTCGCGGTAGGCGCGGTCGAGGTTGTACCCCGGCGCAAGCGGCGTGCCCATGATGGACTCGTAGGTTTCTTCCCAGAAGAGCCAGGGCTCGTCGCGGGGTTTGATGATGTCGCCGCGGTGGTGACGCCAGGCGATGTAGCGATCGACATCGCGCTCGGGGTCGCCCATGGTGGTGAACCGGTAGTGCATGAACTGAGCGACGGTGGTGCGGAGCTTGCGTTTGGCTTCGGTGAGTTCGGTGTCGCTGACGGCCGCGGGGATCTGGGTGGTCCCGGGCTGGGGGTCCTGGATGGGGACGCGGTCGAAGTAGGCCTGCGATTCGTTGAGGTCGCCGAAGGTCTCGAGGGGGGTCATGTCCAGCGCGGCGTACACGGCTTGCGCTTCGCTTGCGACCTGGGCCTGGTCGGGGGTGGGCTCGTAGAAGCGCTCGATGTGGGTGGGGCGCGTGCGGAGCCAGTAGAACACGCTGATCGCGGCGACGAGCAGCGTTGCGATGATGACCAAGGACCACTTGCGTTTCATGTACACCCCATGGTGGGGTGTACATTGCGCGGCAAAGCAAGTTGCGTCCCTCCTGGATGGGAGAGGAGGCGTGGAGTGACGGGCTGGAAGCCCGTCCCACGAGGGGGGGAGGGGGTGTATACGAAAAAACCCGGCGTGGACCGGGTTTGGGTGTGAACTGGACTGGCTAGAAGATCAAGACCCCTCCGATCCGCCTTCGGCGGACCACCTCCCTCGTCCGCCTTTGGCGGATCGCGGGGAAGGCACAAGAGGGTTACTTGTTGTAGTAGTCGATGTTGAGCTGGACGAAGTTGGACCATTCGTCGGGGAGGTCTTCGTCTTGGAAGATTGCTTGGACGGGGCACTCGTCGACGCAGAGGCCGCAGTCGATGCAGGTGTCGGGATCGATGAAGAGCTGGTCGGCGGACTCGAAGTCCGGCTCGTCCTTGGTGGGGTGGATGCAATCCACGGGGCACGCATCGACACAGGAGGTGTCCTTGGTCTTGATGCACGGCTCGGCGATGATGTGCGGCATGGTGTGTTCCTTATCGTTCGGCGCTGCTCCTGCGAGCGGCGGGTTTGTTCGTCAATATCCAGTATCACGCACATCGGCGACAAAGCAAGCCCAACTTGCGTGGAGAATGATTCTCAACAATCCTGCGTCCAATAACTGGGTTGATTGCCCGATTCATGCGGATTTCGCGAGGGCCTGATCGACGCCTGCGATCCCGATCCGCATGGCGATCGAGGCGGCCATGCGTTTGGAGAGTTCGATGAAAACCTCGGCCCGCTCGGGTCCGAACTCATGCTCCACGACATGCGTGAACCGCTCGACCCAGTTCACGAAGTGTTGGGTTGTGAGGCCTTCGATCCGGTGCTTCTCGATCGGGCGTCCTGAGTAGGTCCCGGCGCGGAGGACTGCGGAGGACCAGAACCGGGTCATGGTGTCGTAGTGCGTGTCCCAGTCCTGCACGCGCTGGGCGAAGAT
>DDGE01000043.1:36942-43600 GCA_002337545.1 Phycisphaerales bacterium UBA1910
GGGAGATGGGTGGGGTTGTTGGGCATGTCGGCCTCCAACCTAATTGGTAGGCGCGATGCGATCCTTGGGCGTAGGAATTGTGCGTTTCGATGTATACTCCTGCGATGTTGTTGCTCAGACGGCCATCAAAGGTGATTCTGGTTGTACTGTTTGTCTGCTCGATCGGGATGATGCTCTTTGCGTGGAATGGTGCTAAGGGCAATCCGCGTGAGGGGTGGTCGATGGTCAAAGTCTGGACTGGCGTATCTGAGCTGCCGGGTAGCAGGAGTTGGGCCTATCTCGTTGCGGGGCCATCTCCTGCGAACACGGTACAGATCGATAGTGAGGCTGATCACTACGGCTCTGTGGTCGTACGCCGATATCGGCGTGGGTTGTTTTTTCCGTGGCTTGAGACATTCGATGTCCAACTCATCCATTATCAGCCTTACACGACTTGGAAGAGCGGTACCTATGACCCCGTCTTCCATGAAACACTTGCACACATCCGGCCGGTGTATGTTGAGTATGCTCATGAGCGTGGCGAATGGTTTCAACGCGTCGTCGATGCGATCGATGCGGAGTTGGACGGGGCGTATCCGGCAAGGACTGTTTCGTGGGAGCTTTTCGTGCTTGACGCTGTGGGCCTAATTGCCCCCTTCTTTCTTGTGTACAGCCTGACTTGGTTGATTGTGCTGTTGACAGGGTATCGGCCAAGAACAGGTGTTGACGGCCCAGTGCTGTTTGAGCGTGCCGAGTGAACACACCTCCGCATATCATGATGCATGAGTGATACCCCCGCTGTCGAAACTTCCACGCACACGATCCCCGATGAACGCCGAGCGGCGCATGTCGAATGGCTGATGCAGGTCACCCAGATTCCCACCGCGGCGGGCAAGGAGCATCGGGTCATCGAATGGATCGATGCGTGGATCGCGGCGCGTGCGGGCGTGAGCAAGCATGTCGATGCGCACGGGAACTTCGAGTTGCGTCTTGCGGATTCACCCGAAACAGATCATCCGATCTACTTCACCGCCCACCTTGATCATCCGGCGTTTGTCGTCGAGGAGATCCGCGATGGGGAACTGATCCTCTCGTTCCGGGGCGGTGTGATGAGCGATTACTTCCCCGACGCGCCGATCCGTGTTCATCACACGAGCGATGCGTACCTCGATGCGACGATCGTTGAAGAGCACGATCCGGACGGGACCGAATGGAGCGAGACGGACACGCGCCCGTACAAGATGTATCGCGCATCGTGCGCGAACGCGTCGGACGCCTCGGTCGGTGATATCGGGACCTGGGAGCTCCCTGAGGCGCAGATCATCGACGACGAGTTCGGAGGGATCATCCACACCAACGCGTGCGATGACCTGGCGGCGGTGGCGGCGGCGTTGTGTGCGCTCGATGAGATCCGGCTCGCGCAAGCGGACGGCGCGGACAAGACGGATGTGCGCGTGCTCTTCACGCTCGCGGAGGAGATCGGGTTCGTCGGCGCGATCGGCGCGAGCAAGGACGGGTTCATGCCCAAGGGGTCTCGGATCATCGCGCTGGAGAACTCGCGGGCGTTCCCGGATTCACCGATCCACGGCGGACCGATCGTTCGCGTGGGCGATCGGATCAGCGTGTTTTCGCCCGAGCTGACAGGGGCGGTGGCGAAGGTTGCGGAACGCATCGCGGGCGGGCCCGCGACACCGAAGGCGTCGCAGAAGAACAGCGAGATGCCCAAGTGGAAGTGGCAGCGTAAGCTGATGGCGGGCGGCGCGTGCGAGGCGAGCGTGTATTGTGCGTACGGGTATACCGCGACCTGCGTGTGTCTGCCGCTGGGTAACTACCACAACATGGCGAATCTCGGTGCCGTTCAGGACGGGTCATTCGAGGGCTCGCCGCGGGTTGGGCGTGAGCATGTGGGGATCGATGATTTTCACGGGATGGTGGATCTGCTGATCGGGTGCGGGATGGATTTGCCGCAGAGTCCGGGGTTTGTGGAGCGGGTGGAGAAGCTGTGGGACGAGCGGAAGTTCGTGATCGGATCGTGAGGGATCGAGTATGACATTGCTGCTGATCTTTTTGAGTGTCTCGCTCGGTATCTCGTTCCTGTGTTCGCTGCTTGAGGCGGTGCTGCTGAGCATCTCGCGCACGCACATCGCGGTGCTTGTGGAGCAGGGAAGCGCGACCGGCAAGCGTCTGATGCGGATGAAGAACGATCTCGATCAACCGCTGGCGGCGATTCTGACCCTGAACACCTTTGCCCACACGCTGGGCGCTGCGGGTGTCGGCGCCCAAGCCGCGGCGATCTGGGGGGACAAGTGGGTCACGGCGGTGAGCGTGGTGCTGACGATTTTGGTGTTGATCTTCTCGGAGATCATCCCCAAGACGATCGGCGCGGTGCACGCGAAGCGTCTCGCGTCGTTCACGGCGATCACGATCGTGTGGCTGATCCGGATCTTCAAGCCTGTCGTCGCGGTGTGCAACGCGATCTCGCGTCTGTTCACGCGTGCGGGTTCGCACGAGCCTCGGGTGAGCCGGGAAGAGGTGAGCAATCTTGCTCGGATGGCGCACGAGGAGGGCGTGATCGATCAGCAGGAGTTTGCGATCGTGTCCAATCTTGTTTCGTTGCGTGAGATGAGTGCCCGCGAGGTCATGACCCCGCGGCGCGTGGTGTTTACCTACCCGGCGACGCAGACGGTGTCTGAGACACTGAAGCATGGCCCTTCCAAGTTCGCGCGTGTGCCCTTGGTTGGCAAGTCGCTGGACGAGCCGATGGGTGTGATCCACCGACGAGAGTTGTATCTGGCGGATACGCAGGGTCGCGGGGAACAGCCGCTCTGCGAGCTTGCCCGCCCGTTGCACGCGGTGCCGGAGACGGCGTCTGTGCAGGATGTGCTGTATCAGTTCCTTCAGCGCCATGATCATCTGTTCCTGGTGGTGGATGAGTATGGCGGCAGCGCGGGGATCATTACGCTGGAGGACACGATCGAGACGATTTTGGGGATGGAGATCGTTGACGAGACGGACGAGGCCGCGGACATGCAGGACGAGGCGCGGAAGCGGTACGCGAGTATCCTGCGTCCTGATCAATCGTTGTAAAACAACGCGAATGCGTGTATTCTCGCACGATGGATGCATCGACGAAGTATCGGGTCGGTATCGGCGATCGCGTCGATCTGTCGCAATGGAAGACGGACGACGCCGATGGTGTCGAGCGGGCGGTGGTTGAGGCGCGTACGGAAGAGAACGCGCTGATCATCGCGGATCTGCAGCACAAGCTGTATGCGCAGCATGAACGAAGCGTGCTGTTCGTGCTTCAGGCGATGGACGCGGGGGGCAAGGACTCGACGATCCGGCGGGTGTTTGGGCGTGTGAACCCGCAGGGTGTGCAGGTGAAATCGTTCAAGCGACCAACGGAGGACGAGCTGGCGCACGATTTTCTCTGGCGGGTGCACCAGCACACCCCGCGGCGCGGGCATATCGCGCTCTTCAACCGATCGCACTACGAGGATGTGCTCGTGGCGCGGGTGGAGGGCATTGTGCCCGAGGAGCGTTGGCGGAAACGCTACGAGGTGATCAACGGCTTCGAGCAGGGGCTGGTCAACGGCGGGACGGAGATCGTCAAGATCTATTTGCACCTGTCGAAGGATCGGCAGCGGGAGAAGCTATCCGAACGCCTGACCGACCCGGCGAAGAACTGGAAGTTCGAATCCGGGGATCTGGAGACGCGCCAGAAGTGGGACCAGTATATGAACGCGTATGAGGACGCGATCAGCATCTGCAACACGGAACACGCGCAGTGGCACATCGTCCCGACGAATCGCAAGTGGTATCGGGTGTGGGTTGTGTCGGAGATCGTGCGGGCAACGCTGGAGGGGATTGCGCCCGCATTCCCGGAACCCAAGCTCGACCCGGTGGCCGCGATGAAGCTCCTTGAGCAGATGAACGGGGATTGATCAGGGCTCGCAGAAACACGACGATGTGACATTCATATCGCATTCTTCGAATGCGATCGCGAGTCGGGCATTGATATCGCTTGCTTCGTCTGTGCGTCCCTGTTCGTTGAGCGCGTTTCGCAAACCTGTCAGTGCCCATCCGTTCTCACGGTTCGTCTTCAGGTCCTCGCGATAGAGCGCTTCTGCCTCGGCGTAGCGCCCGTCACTCATGAGCAGCGCCCCCAGCGCGTGGCGGACGGGGAGCATCCAGGCCGGGGGTTCGTCGTAGACCAGTGCTTGCTCGTGGCGGATTCCCTCGCGGAGGATTGCGTAGGCCTCCTGCTTGCGTCCCTCGCGGAAGAGCAGCTCGCCCTGCATCATGGCGCGGGCGATGGGGAGCACATCGTGGACTCTGTTGTTGAGCACATACCACTCGTCGGGGACTTCCTGCACGCGGCGCTCGAACTCGGCCATCTCTTTGCGTGCCTGGTCGGTTCTCCCGAGGGCTGAGTTCGCGATCGCGCGGGCGTAGGACCAGGTTGCGCGGGACATCAATCGCCACTCCGGATAGTCGGGCTGCTCGAGGATCTGCTCCCATTTTCCGAATCGGATCATGACATGCAGGTTGGTGGGCATGATTCCATCGATGAGCCCGGCGAGCTCGCGGAGGCTCTCTTCGGGGATTTGGGCTTCGAGTTGTTCCGCGGCGTCGATGGCGGTGGCGTAATCGCCGCTCATCATGCCGGCGAACGCGAGGAAGTGGATGTTGTGCGCGTAGTAGATCGAATAGAACCCCGGCGCGGGTGCTTTGGCGAAGTATGCCTGATCCGCGGCGATCGCATCGCGGTTGATCTGGGCAGCATCGGCGTATCGCCCAACGCGGATGTAGATGTGCGAGGGCATGTGCACGAGGTGCCCGGAACCCGGGACGATGCTCGTCAGACGCTCTGCTGCGGGGATGGCGCGGTCGGGGTTGTTCGATGCTTCGACAGCGTGGATGTAGAAGTGGTTCGCGCCTGGGTGTTGGGGGTGGGTGTCGATGACGGATTCGATCGTGGACACGATCTCGGTGATCCGCCCTTTGGGTGCGCCGTCGGCCGCCCAGTAGTCCCACGCTTGCAGGTTCATGAGTGACTCCGCGTACAACGCCGCGACATCCGGGTCGCTCTGGAATCGGTGATGGACCTGCTCCATCGCGTCTGCGTAGGCCTCATCGAGCGGGAGTCGGTCCTCGGGTGCGGGCCATTCGTATCGCTCGCTCAGCGCCATGACCATGGCGTGCTCGACTGGTGACTCGTTATCGAGACGGGCGATGGCTTCGTCGATGGCTTCGCGCCCGCGTTGAGAGCGTGCATCGGTCATGGCGGGGTCGTTGATGTTGATGCCCTGGCAGTAGGCGATCCCCCACCAGGGCATCGCGGCTTCGGGATCGGCGAGCGCGGCCTGCTCGAAGGAGCGCACGGCTTCGTCGTGATTGAACCCGTAGGTCAGTTGCATGCCCTGGTTGAACCAGCGTTGGGCCTCTTCTGAGGCGGTGGTCATGGTTCGTGTGTAGTTCCCGAATCCCTCATAGAAGATCGGCGGCGGATCGGCATGGGTACTCTGGGTGTGATGGCACGCGGGCATACCCGCGAGCGTTCCGAGCAAGACAAGTGCGACAACGCTTGGAATGAGTCTGGTGACTTCTCGTGGTGCCTGCGGCATGTGTTCCCCCTCTTGATGTTCTTCGTCCTGTGTACCTCCCATTATGCATGAAGTTCCTGTTGTGTTCAGCGGATGGCGTGCGTGTTCATTATTTGTTTTGATATAAGTAGCGGAATCCTGCCCGACCAATTCCCAATCAGTAGGGAGCGGGATGGTATGATCTCGCGTCGGCGCGATCGCCGCAGGGGTGCGATCGGCTGGGGTCTTACGCACGGAGGTGCCGTCTTGGGCGGAATGATTCTGATCGGAATACTGGGCGGGCTGGTTCTTTTGATCATTGTGCTCGTCGCGTTTGTCGCGGGGATCTACAACAAGCTCGTGACGCTCAAGAACCGGTATCTCAACGCGTTCGCGCAGATCGAGGTCCAGCTTAAGCGTCGCCATGACCTGATCCCGGCGCTTGTCGAGACGGTGAAGGGATACATGTCGCACGAGCGGGAAACCCTCGAAGCGGTGATCACGGCACGCAATCAGGCCGCGGGATTGCTGCAGGCCGCCAAGGGGCATGTGGGTGAAGCGGGCGCGATGTCACAGCTCGCGGGCGCGGAGAAGGCGCTCTCGGGTGCGATGGGCGGGCTGTTCGCGGTGATGGAGGCGTACCCGGATCTCAAGGCGAACCAGCAGATGTCGGCGCTGCAGGAAGAGCTCACGAGCACCGAGAACAAGGTTGCGTTCTCGCGCCAGGCCTACAACGACTCGGTGACGACCTACAACACCAAGCGCCAGTCCTTCCCCACCGTGGTCATCGCGGGGATGGTTGGGCACGGCACCGATGCGGCGCTGCTTGAGTTCGAGGACTCCGCAGCGATCCAACACGCGCCCGATGTCTCGATCAATAATGCGTAAGCCATGAAGATGAACTCCTCGGCGATGGATTTCTTTGCCCACCAGGACGAGGCGCGAAAGAACTCGCGTCGGTTCGTGCTGCTCTACTCGATCGCGGTCATCACGATCTGTGTTTCCGTGGGTGCGCTCTTCGCGTTTGTTGCGATGATGACGACGGAATCGGCGCCGAAGGATCGCTGGCTCGTGATGGCGGTGTTTGGCGGGGG
>DDGE01000043.1:43812-46633 GCA_002337545.1 Phycisphaerales bacterium UBA1910
CCGGACGAGCGACGCGTGCTCAATGTCGTCGAGGAGATGGCGATCGCATCGGGCGTGCCCGTGCCGCCGGTGTACATGATGCCGAATGAGAAGCGGATCAACGCGTTCGCCGCGGGATATCGCCCGGGCGACGCGGTGATCGGCGTCACACGCGGGTGCGTCGAGGGACTGACGCGCGATGAACTCCAGGGCGTGATGGCACACGAGTTCTCGCACATCCTCAACGGTGACATGCGCCTGAACATCCGCATGATCGGGTTCCTCAACGGGATCCTGATCATTACGATCGCTGGGCGGATCCTCCTGGAGGTTGCGCCGCGGACATCAACACGGAATAAAGAAGGCGCGGGTGCGATGCTCGCGATGCTGATCGTCGCGATCTGTCTGATGGTCATCGGATCGATCGGAGCGCTGGCCTCGCGGATCATCCAGTCCGCGGTGAGCCGTCAGCGCGAGTTCCTTGCGGACGCGTCGGCGGTGCAGTTCACGCGGAATCCCGATGGGATCGGCAACGCGCTGCGTCGGATCGGGGGCAGCGCGGGCGGGAAGATCAAGCACCCGCGCGTGGATGAGGCGAGCCACATGTTCTTCTCGCAGGCCAAGAGTCTGTCATCCGCGCTCGCAACGCATCCGCCTCTGAAAGATCGGATCAAACGCGTGCTGCCGAGCTGGGACGGGACTTTCTTGGACCCGTTGATCCCCTCCGACGCGCGTGACGAACGGAAAAAAGCTGATCCTGCCCAGCAGCTGGGCGATCGGATCGAGGACGCGCTCAGTCAAGAGGTCGCAAATGTCGAGGCGCTGCTCCCGCTGCTGGCGCTCTCGGGGATGATGACGCCCAAGCACATCGAGCATGCCCAAGGACTTATCCAGTCCATCCCATCAAATCTACGCGAAGCCGCCCACGACCCATACTCAGGTCGGGCGGTGATCTATGCGTTGTTGCTCGATCGCAAGGACGCGGACCTGCGCAACGCGCAGCTGCGCCAGCTCGAATCCAACGGCGACCCCGCGATCGCCAAGCTCGTCCGCTCCCTCTCAACGGAGGCGGTATCGCTCAAGCGTGAGCTGCGATTGCCGCTCTTGGACATGACGCTAGGGGCACTGGCGCACCTGAGCGACGAGCAGCATATCACCTTCCGCAAGAATGTTGAGGTGCTGGTGAAGATGGACAAGTCCATCGATCTGTTCGAGTGGGTCACGATGAACACGCTCAAGCGACACCTCGACGAGCGGTTCGGGCTCGCCAAGCCCGTGCCGGTGCAGTACTACAACCTCAAGCGGCTCGGACGCGAAGTCAGCGTACTGCTCTCGATGCTCGCGTACACGGGCGCGAAGGACGAGTACGGCGCGGGCGAGGCGGTCCTCATGGGCGAGAGCGCGGTGCAGGGGATCGGGGTGGAGCTGCTCCCGCAGGATCAGGCGACGATGCGCGATCTCGATAAGGCGCTCGAGACGCTCAATCAGTGCACCGGGCGTGTGAAGAAGCAGCTGCTGCAGGCGTCCGCGTTGGTTGTGGGCGCGGATCATCAGGTCACGACGAACGAGGCGGAGTTGCTTCGGGCTGTTGCTGACTCGCTGGGTGTGCCGACGCCCCCGCTGCTGCCGGGGCAGAAGCTGGCGTGATACTGGTCGAATAATCGCTGAGGTTATTCGTCAACGCAACCCGAGGAGTACGCATCTAGAAATGCGGTGACATCATCGAAATCAACCTGATTCTCACCTGTGAAATCTGCTAGCAGACTTGACGCGTTGAACTGTGTGATGAAGCGTGCAACATCGAAGAAGTTGATCTCGCCGTCTTCTGTCATGTCCGCTTCGCATCTACCGCAGAACCCTGCGACATCAATAATCTGCAACCCGTTTTCAGCGGACGCGACATATAAGACTTGATTGTCGATGTCAATGTTTACCGGCGTGCCGCCGACGTATTGCCAGCATTCTCTGATTGGAGCCGAGGGATCGGACAGGTTGATCTGATAGAGGAGCGGATTATCCATGACGAACATCGTCCCATCTGCACCAAGCAGATCGAAACGACCGCCAGCCGTGGCACTGTACGACACATCTACATACGCAGGTTGTGTGGGATCGCTCACGTCATAGATTGAAATTCCGGAGGACTGCATCAAGGAGTAAGCATGTTCGCCGACAATCGTGAGTCTATCGCCACCACCTTGCTCAGACGATCCGATCTCAACCACCGAGGCCAAGTCGCTGACATCATAAACGGCAAGGCCCGATCCGAGCACATACATGAGGTTGCCCACGAACTCGACATCCGCCGTCGCACCGACCTCGATCTGTTCGGCCAGTTCGATCGCGCCCGGATCGCGGACATCGTACACGCGGAGCTGTGTGAACGCAGCCGACAATGCGAGCGTTGAGCCATTCACGGCGACCGATGAGAACTCAGTGCCCACATCGATCGAGCCGACCTGCGCGGGGTTTGTCGGGTCACTGACATCGACCAGGAAAATCTGCCCCGTGGTCGGCGAGGTCACATAGGCGATGTCGCCCGCCACCACAACATTTTTTGCCCTGTCCACATGCCACTGGCCCAGCATGACCGGGGCTGATGGGATCTGCACATCGACGATCACTAAGCCGTCTTCGGAATCGGCGATGTATGCCACCGTGCTGGACACCGCAACATCGTTGACCGATCCTGATGTATCCACTTGGCTGAGCAAGCCCTGGTATGGAATTGGCTCGCATTTGGCACAAGTGACGGCGAGCCCGAGCGCCATTGTCGCAGCGCCCACAAAGCTCCTGACGAGAATCGAACTCACGACGATCCCCCTTTGCTAAGTTATGATGT
>DDGE01000043.1:46830-69853 GCA_002337545.1 Phycisphaerales bacterium UBA1910
CCCTGAGACTTCTATCCCATACCCACCCAAGTATGGAAATCAACTGCTTCAAGCCGCAATGCTTGAAGTCTGCGAGGACCATGAGATATGGGTGAGCGAAGGGAGTCTCTTATCACAATCGCGGATTCGCTTGGGTACGCTCACGCCTATAGGGCAGAAGCTCATGTGATCAGTCGGCGTTGCAGCCGGCGGTGTACTCGCTGAGGAAGATTGAGACATCGAAGAAGTTAAAATCTCCGTCGCCATTGAAGTCGGCGCTGGGGTCCGATGCGTTGAATCGTGTCAGGAAGGCGCTGACATCGAAGAAGTCGAGCACGCAGACGGGCGTTGCAAAATCGCTCGGGCAGGCAATGTCGACCGGATCGACCGCGACCTGCCCGAAGCGGATGTTGTCGAACGCGATGTCGTCGCTGAGCCCACCGAGGTTCCCGCTCTCGAACTGCACCCGGATCTCCCTCGCCTGCAGCGGCGAGGCGGTGAAGTCGTAGGTCGTGTGCGTGGTGCGAGAGATCACGGCGTTGAGCTGCTCGAATAGTGGCGTAGGAGAACAGCCCTGCACCCGGACCGCATCGATTGTCGGATCGATGGAGAACGCGTTTGTATACGCGGACATGTCGAAGCTGTAGAGGACTACCTCGTAGCCGTAGTCGGCGGTGAGCACGACCTCACCGCTGCCGTTGCCGTCATTGTTTTCGAAGTAGATATTGACCAGATCGCCATAGCCCGTACCCCAGTGCGACGGGTCCTGTCCGTCGCTGGTGGTGTAGCTCACCTCGATGTTGGGCGTGAATCCCTCGCCCTGCTCGTCGTAGTGATAGATGTCGTCGTCGAGCGCGACGATCCGGTCGCCGTATGCCTGAGGAATAGTGCCGAAGTTCCCCAGCCCATCGATCAGGAAGGTGAGTACGGAGGCTTGCGTCCCAGCGGAGAGAATAACGAGTGCGGATGAGATGCCGGCAGCGTGTGTGCGTTTCATGATGTTGTCCCTCTCAGTGTGAGCGTATTTTCCGATGCTACACCAATATGGCTGATATCCAAAGAAAAACCCCGTCGGTGACGGGGTTTTCGGGGCTGTGCTTTTAGCCGGGTTTAGCTGTCCTCGACCTTGGAGATCATCCATTCCTCGAGATCGACAGGTGCCTGTCGTCCGAAGATGGAGACGAGGACGCGGACCATACCCTTCTCGGGGAAGAGCTCGTCGACGGTGCCCTCGTAGTTCTCGAAGGCGCCCTCGCGGATCATGACGGTCTCGCCCTTTTCGAATGAAAGCTTGACGGTGGGCTCGTCCTCTGGCTTCTGCGAGTCGAGGAGCATCTTCTCGACCTCGTGCATGGCCATGGGGGTCGGGCGGCCGGCGGTGCCGATGAAGTCGCCCACGCCGGTGGTTTCCTTGATGAGGAAGAAGATGTCCTGGGGGATGCGCCCGTCTTCTTCGAGACGCATCTCGACGAAGACATAGCCGGCGTAGAGCTTCTCTTCCTTGATCTTGGCCTTGCCACCCTTGATGGTTTTGATCTTCTCTGTCGGGACGAGGATTCGTCCGACGAGGTGGGTCATGCCCTCGATCTGGATCTTTCGGAGCAGCGTGTTCTGCACGCTGTTCTCTTTATTGGATGCGACGCGGAGGACGAACCACTGCATGCCCTCCTGGGCGAGGGGCTCGTCGTGTCCGATCATGCCTTCGATCGTCGAATCGTTCTGCTCTGCGGGAGCGTCCGATTCGGTCTGGGGCTCTTCGTGTTGTGTTGTGTGTTCTTCCACGGGTGCGTTCCTTATTGGGTTCGCGTAAAACCTGGTGTGCACGCTCGGGCGTTACTTCTGAAGGACATCGATCCAGCTGAAGAAGTTGGAGAACGCGAGGTCGACAACGAACAGGAACCCCGCGATGAGGAATGTTGCCGCGATGACAACAATCGTGGATCCCTTGACTTCCTTGTACGATGTCCAGTTGACCTTCTTCATCTCGCCGTCGGTCGCGATGAGGAACTCGACCGCGCTCTTTTTGACCCCGACAAAGATGTAGGTCGCGATGGCACCGATGAGCATGATCCCGCCCGCGACGCCTACCTGCAGGTAGAGGACGGGGAAGATCGGGGTGGGTGTGCCGCCCTTGACGATGGCGGTCACGGATGGATCTGTTTCTGTGCCGATATAGAGTCGTTCGGCGTCTGAGGCGCGTTCCTGGAGACTGACTCGCGCGGCGATTTCGGGGTCTGAGCTATCCTGGAAGCTGCTGAGCCTGAGGATGCCTGAGGCGCTTTTGCCCGCATCGAACTCATCGACGACAGCGCTGCCGAGCTCTGCGAGTTGCTCTGGGTTATCGCTCTCGACATCGTAAAAGAGAAGGACGACGCTCTCTCCAGGCTGGATATCGCCTTCGACATTTGAAAGCGAGAGGGTCCACTGCCGAGCGGGTAGTCGGACGATGCCTGCCTGTCCCCAACCCCATGCTGCTGCGGAGATGAACGCGATACCCAGTGCGGCGGCGGTCAGCACGCGTACCCAGTATCCCTGTCCCTGTTTATAAATTCCCAAAGACATGCTTCGCTGCACCTCGCGGCTGCGCGTCCCTGGGCTGTCTTTTGACGAGCGGGGACGCTCGGAGCCCGATCAGATATGAGTCGGGCATCAATGAACACGGCAGGAAGGACTCGAACCCTCGACCGTTGGATTTGGAATCCAATGCTCTACCAACTGAGCTACTGCCGTAGGAAGCCGCTAGCCGCTGGGGACTAGCCACTGTGAGAAAGAAGTAAGAGATTCCGACCCTTGCCCTTGGGGGCATTGGTCAGCGGGCTCTTACTTCCGCTTGATCTTGTGCAGCGTGTGCTTGCGAAGACGCGGGCAGAACTTGTTGTAGCCTTCCTTGACACGATCGGAGATGCCGCCCTTCACATTGATGGAGGTGCGGTAGTTCAGATCGCCCGTCTCGGTGCACTGCAACCAGACATACTCGCGAGCTTGTGCTTTCTTCTTGGCCATGTTCGGCCTCCCGTCTTACTGCGTACTTGCCGTCCCTTTGTCATCCCATCGGGGCGGCGATGCAATGGTTTTTCCGAAAATCGGCCTGACGGCTTTCACCGTCAGGCCGCGAGGTTTGAACAGGGGGTTTCACGCTTGAGGTCCATTCGGAGGAATGGGCTTGTGGGCGATCACCCGGGCGAGATCACTCGATGATCTCGGTTACGGTACCCGAGCCGATGGTGCGGCCACCTTCGCGGACCGCGAAGCGGAGACCGGCTTCCATCGCGACGGGCTTGTCGCCGAGGTCGATTTCCATGGTGACATTGTCGCCGGGCATGCACATTTCTGCCTTGGCGCCGCCGTCACCGAAGAGGTTGACGACCTGGCCGGTCACATCAGTTGTACGGAAGTAGAACTGGGGCTTGTAGCCGGCGAAGAACGGGGTGTGACGACCGCCCTCTTCCTTGTTCAGGACATAGACCTGTCCCTTGAACTTGGTGTGCGGCTTGATGGAGCCCGGCTTGCAGATGACCTGCCCGCGGGAGATCTGTGCCTTTTCGATACCACGGAGGAGGACACCACAGTTGTCGCCTGCACGGCCTTCGTCGAGGGTCTTCTGGAACATTTCAACACCGGTAACGGTGGTGTTGAGGTTTTCCTTTGCGAGACCGACGATCTCGGCTGCGTCGCCGACCTTGACGACACCGCGCTCAACACGACCGGTTGCGACGGTACCACGACCCTTGATGGAGAAGACATCTTCCACGGAGATGAGGAAGGGCTTGTCGTCTTCGCGCTCTGGCTCGGGGATGTACGAGTCGATGGTGTTGAAGAGCTCGTCGATGGGCGCACAGGCTTCGTCGTCTGTGGGGTTCTCGAGAGCGAGCTTGGACTGACCACGGATGATCGGTGTGTCGTCGCCGGGGAACTCGTACTTGTCGAGGAGCTCACGGATTTCCATCTCGACGAGGTCGAGGAGCTCTTCGTCGTCGACGAGGTCGACCTTGTTCATGAAGACGACGATGTAGGGGACACCCACCTGACGAGCGAGCAGGACATGCTCGCGGGTCTGGGGCATGGGGCCCGAGTCGGAAGCGACGACGAGGATCGCGCCGTCCATCTGAGCCGCACCGGTAATCATGTTCTTGACGAAGTCCGCGTGACCCGGGCAGTCAACATGTGCGTAGTGACGGGTTTCTGTTTCGTACTCGACATGTGCCGAGTGGATCGTCACGGTCTTGTTGGAGTCACGGACGGTACCACCCTTGGTGATTTCCGCGTAGGACTTTGCACCCTGGACGAGGCCCTTCGCGTCTGCGCGAGCAACCATCGCAGCGGTGAGGGTCGACTTGCCGTGGTCGATGTGACCGATGGTGCCGACGTTGACGTGCGGTTTGTTCCGCTCAAAGGTTCCCTTTGCCATTGTTCATACCTCTTAGTGGTTTGTGCCGGGTCGTTGGACCCGATCGCATACCTGTTGCCCTTGCGATCATTGCTTTGGGCGAGTGTCCACTATGCGAGCGGACACGATTTTTGACCAATGCCGAGCTGTCCACAGTCGGCGTCCGTTCATACACACTAGCGATCCGATTTGTGCAGGGAGGTGGAACCTGATCCTGAACAGGTACGGGTCGGTAGAAAGCCGCTGGCGAGATTTGAACTCGCGACCTCACCCTTACCAAGGGTGCGCTCTACCACTGAGCTACAGCGGCGGCTTATTCCGACCGGGTTCCGGGTCTGGGACGATCGAGCACTCTCACGCTCAACTTGATCCAAACCGCGTCACCCGGAGTAAAAACCGCCCGGCTTGGTGACCGAGCGGGAGGGAATGATACCCCCGCGCCACACCCGGTCAACCAATTGCCATAACTGGGTTTGCCAACGCCTCACTAATTTCGGAATCCGCCTGTGCCCGGCGGCGAATCCGTCGATCAAACATCCGAGACCGGGAGCATTTCCTCTTGGGGGATCGATGCCCCAGTGGTATGCTCGATCGTCGCAGGGGCCCACCAGAGGAGAATCACAGCATGCCTAGGTTTGATCGGAACTTGTTCGCTATTGGCTTCGGCGTGATCGGATCCATTGCCGGGGGGGCCAACGCCACCTGGTCCATCCTTATTACAGACACCAGAACAGGGGAGATTGTCATTGGGTCGGCGACATGCGTCGAACTGATCGATTTGCAGCAATCCACCCCGGTGCTGATCTCCGGCGTGGGTGCTGTCACGGCCCAGTCCGCCGTCGATACCTCTGGCATGAATCGGCAGCTCATCCGCGACCGCCTCCTTCAGGGCGTGCCCCTCGATGCGATCCTCGATGAACTCTCGATATCCGACTCTGGGCATGATAATCGTCAATACGGGATGATTGACACCTTCGGCGACACCCTGACCTATTCCGGGATTGAGAACGCGGCATGGGCCGGGGGTCTGACTGGCCGGATCGAGCGTGGCGAGCTGGGACCTGCGGATGACATCGTGTATGCCGTTCAGGGCAACATTCTGTCCGGGGGGAATGTTGTGCAGGCGGCCGTCGATGCGATCATCGCGAGCAATGGTGATCTGCCTCAGATGATGATGGAGGCGATGCAGGCCGCGAAGGTTGCGGGTGGCGATGGTCGCTGCTCGTGCAGCAACGCTGATCCGACTGGGTGTGGGTCGCCACCGCCCGCGCCGTTTAAGAGCGCGGATGTGGGTTATATGCTCGGCACACGCGCGGACGATATCGACGCGATCCGGGGGATCTACCCGATCGAGGGGTTTGTTGGCGCCATTGAAACGATGGACCTCGACGGTGACGGGTTCGAGGAAGTCATTGTCGGCAATCGCGACACGAACGAGATCTCGATCTTCCGGAATACTTCCAGTGAGGGTGTGCCGTTGTCGTCGTTGGGGTTGATGGAGACGGTTGAAGCGCCCGCGAGCGGGATCGTGGCGATGCAACTCCTCCGAGCAGGGGATTTCAACGCTACTCCCAAGCTCCTTGTCGCGCTCGCCGATCCGCCCCAACTCATCGTTTATCAGGGCGATGGCTCGGGGTCCTTGACACAAACGCAATCGTTTGATCTTCCGGGTGTCCCATCTGATCTCGACACGAGCAACTCGAATCCGGCACGGGTCGCCGTGGCGATTGAGGGCACACCGGGTATCAGTTCGTTCTTGACCGAAGCGAACATGATTGAGCCTTTGGAGGAGTTCAGCCTTGGGTTTGTTCCTGCGGGCATGGCGCTCGCAGATGTTGTTCATGCATACTACAACGACCTGATCGTGACCGACCCCGGCGCGAATCTCATCCATGTCTATGGTGGCGGCGAGCTCGGGCACGGGAGTGGGATTTCCACGATCCCCACCGCCAATGACCCCGTCAGGGTTACCGCAGCCGACATGGACAACGACGGCGATAACGAGATCCTCGTGCTCTGCGGCGCGGGGCGTGCGGTCCAGGTCTTTAACTTTGAGAACGACGCGTGGACCCAATGGGCATCGATCAACATCGGCGGGATCGGGATCGGGATGGATGTCGGCGACATGAATGGCGACGGCTTCCCCGATGTGGTTTCCACGGTGCAGGCGACGAACCGGAATCTGCGGCTCTGGATCAGCGATGGGCAGGGCGGGTTCTCTTTGCAGACCCGGACGCGCGTGGGCAATGCGGCACGGAGTATCGCGCTCACGGATATGAACAAAAACGGGGATCTCGACATCGTCGTTGGGCACGCGGGTGACGAGGCGGTTGTGCTGCTCGACAACCCGCGCGGCGGTGAGTTGCCACAGCCGGGGCGGTTCGCGGCTGGGGCGTATTTCATGGCGCTCAATGTCCCGAACCAACGCCGGGCTGACCCCGATCCGGTTGATCAGTTGCAAGACCTATACGACGCGTGGCGGCTGGATCGGGAGGGACGGGTAGACGCGGTGCAATCGAGCGTGACCGGTCACCGGGTGATAACGCTTGGATGGTCGGAAGTGCTCACAATCGAACTCCGTGATCAGCACGGGGGGCTGCTTGATATCACGGACCCCTCACAGGTGCAGGCTTCGCTGAACGAGCAGATCGCAACAATCGGTTCGCCGATGCTCATTGAGCCGGGTGTGTTTGAGATTGAGCTTGTGGCAGCGGATGAGATTGGGCAGACCGACCTCGTCGTTCGTGCCACACACGCGGGCGAGACTGTACGGCTTATGCCCGATGTTTCGATCACGACCAGCCGCTTTATGGCGGATTTCAACGGTGACGGCGTGTGTAACTTCTTCGATCTCTCGCTGTATCTGACGGCGTATTTCGCGGGGGATATCCTGGCAGATATTGACCGGGATGGGTTCATTAACTTCAGGGATGCGTCCGCGTTTATTTCCAACTACGGCGTATGTGTGAGCACACCATGACGAAACCGGGTTTCGTTGTTTGCCAATACCCCTCCTAGAATACAAACGGGACAGTCACACGAACCTGAGGGAACATACATGAAAACTGCAATCAAGATCATCGCCGTGCTCGTGGTGCTGCTGATCGTTGGCATCGTCGGCGTCGTCTTCCTGGGCCTTTCCCAGATCGACAAACTCGCGAAAGAGGCCATCGAGCGTGGCGGGACATACGCGATGCAGGTCGAGACCACGGTGGAAACTGTGGATGTCAACCTGACCGCGGGCACCGCGACCATGAATGGGTTGAACATCGCGAACCCGAACGGCTTCGACACGGATCACTTCATCAACCTGGGCGACTCGAGCGCGAGTGTCAACATCGAGACGATCAACTCCGACACGATCGTGATGCCCGAGATCACCCTGAGCGGGATCGATGTGATTCTCGACAAGGGTGGGAACCCATCGAACTACAACACGATTCTCAACTCGCTCCAACGATTCGAGAGCAAGGAAGAGACCACTCCCGATTCGGCACAGCCCGGCAAGAAACTCGTGATCGATCGGTTGCTGCTCGAGGACATCAATATCCGCGTGGCGAACATGCCGGGGCTTTCACTCGCCGTCGGTGAGGTGGCGGTCAATATTCCTGAGATCGAGCTGCGTGATGTTGGCAAGGAAGAATCGATGACCACCTCCGAGGTGATCAATCTCGTCGTCAAAACGGTTCTCGCTGCTGCGGTCGAAGCGGGCGGCGGGATCATCCCGAGCGATGTGCTGAGCGAGCTTGGGAACGGGCTTGCAGGGCTTGAATCGCTCAGTGATCTGGGGATCGAAGCCATCAGTGATCTGAACCTCGATGATGCACTGGGCGATGTGCAGGAAGAGATCAACAAGGCGACCGAGGAGGTGAATCAGGCCTCGGAAGAGATTCAGAACAAGATCGACGACACCAAAGAGGACATTGAAGACTCGATCGACGACGCGAAGGAAGAGCTCAAGAACATCTTCGGCGGCGGCAAAAAGGATGATCCCTGATCTCCGATGCCCCTGATACGCTCTGTATACCCCCGCGTCGCGGGGGTTTTTTCATGGCTGTGATGGGGAATTGGTATTGGTGAATTCGCGATCGCGTGCAACAATCGGAGTATTCCTGTCGTATCGGTTCCCGGCGGGAAGGTCTCCCGCTCAGGATCGGGTTCTTCGGTCCGGTGCTTGGAACATGGAATCGGGTTTTCCCGGGCGATTGAGCGATCGCCCGGTGGGTTATCGGACCTCGTCGTGGTTCGTTTGCATCGCGTCGAACGCTGAGGGCAGCATGCTGCTTGTTGTTGCTCTCGATCTGGCAAGCCCGCGGTCACGCATGTTGCGGATCGGACGATTCTGAGGGTGTTCGTCGCGGGTTTGCCGCAAGAAGATGATTGATCCGGGCGTTGTCCCGGTTGGAGATACAGGTTTATGGATATGTCGAACCGACGCCGGGTGGGTAGGACGAGTGTATTGCTGCTGGCGCTGGCCAGCGGTTGTGCCCTCGCGCAGGTAGGTATCGAGAACCCTCGCCCGTTTGGGGATGGCGGGATCTCGGTCCCGGCTGGTTCGCGTATCACGCTCAGTGCTGAGCAGCAGGAGTTGCTCCGCGATGCGTTTGCCTGGTCTTCGCGCGACGCCTCGATCCTTCGATCCACACTCACGCCCCGCGTGACTTTCGAGGGGATCCCGGCGCTGAAGGAACGAACAGATTACCTCAATGTCAAGGTCAAATCCCGAGCGGATATGATCGGGCAGGTGGCCCGAGAAGGGCTCGATCTGCAGGTCGCTCCCGCTGAGGTCAATCGGGTGGACGCCCAAGCGGAGTTTGAGAACCTGATCGCGCAGGTCGAGCAACGCATGCAGAACGCTCGCGATCGATTGACCCCATCTCTTCGCGAGGGGTACTCGGATATCGATTCGTACTCGGTGAAAATCCCCGACGGCATGAGCGCTGAGCTCGTCGCCGAAGCACTGATGCTCACGGGTGACTACGAGTATGTCTCGATGGATTGGCTGTGCTACCCTGCGGAAACACCCAACGACCCGTCGTTCGGGCAGCAGTGGTATCACAGCTCGGACCGGATCAACACCCCGGCCGCGTGGGATATCACAACCGGCGAGTCATCCACGATCATCGCGGTGTGCGATTCGGGTGTTGACCTTGATCACCCGGACTTGGCTGCGGCGCTCGTTCCGGGGTACAACTCGACGGACAATCTCGCGCAGGTTGACGGCGGGAATGTGAACGATGATCTCAATGGGCATGGCTCGCTCGTCGCGGGGTCCGCGGCCGCGATCGGCAACAACGGGATCGGTGTCGCCGGGGTCGGTTGGAACTTTGGCATTATGCCGATCCGTGTGTCGAACCGTGCGGATGGGACGGCGCTGCTCTCAGAAATTCTTGAGGGCGCACGCTGGGCATCGGACAACGGCGCGTACGCGGTGAACTGCTCGTTCGGCGGTGCGGAGGACACCGAGACGCGATCGAGCGGCGGGCATATCCGCCTTGAGGGGCACCTGCTCGTCTTCGCGGCGGGCAACGATGGACTCGCGAATCAGACCAATGATTGGGAAAAGGTCACGATCGTCGGCGGGAGCAACTCCAGCGACAACTGGGTCAACTGGTCTCATACTGGTGTCGGGATCGACTGTATCGCGCCCGCGGTGAGCATCCGCTCCACGAATCGTGTTGGCGGGTATGGGTACACAACCGGGACAAGCTTTTCGTCGCCGATCACGGCTGGTGCACTCGCGCTCGTTCACGATGCGAACCCATCGCTGAGCGCCGATGAGGTCGAGTTCATCCTCCTCAACGCCTCCGATGACAAGGAAGACCCGGGCGAGGACGATCGGACGGGTTGGGGCCGAATCAATGTTGGCCGAGCCGTCGACGACGCGATCAACGGCCCGTCGATTACCAACCTTCCGTTTGCGGATTCCTTCGGCGGTCAGGAACTCTCCTCACAGTGGCGGAACCCTGTGGGCGATGTCGCGAACTCTGACGCGGGCGTGAATGAGCCCAGCGCACCGTACGCGATGAATCTCGATGATTCCGACTCCATCGAATCGATCTCGATGCGGGCGACCGAGCTTGGGCTCGTCACAGGCGAGATCCGTTTCTGGACCCAGCACCGAGGTGTCGAGGACGGCGAGTCCCTGCTTGTCGAGTACAACGATCTGATCTTTGGCTGGACGGAACTCGATACCGTTGTGTCCGATGGTTCGAACCAGGACGAGTTTGTTCTTCGTCGCTACCTCTTCCCCCCGCTGGGATCGCACGATGGCTTCAAGCTCCGTTTCAGCGCGATGGGTTCAGACTCAACGGATGACTGGTACATCGATGATGTCGCGGTGTTTGAGTTCACGAACAACGCCATCCCGTGGGAGGACGGCTTTGAAGACGGGATCACGGATATCCTCGATTGGGCGAGTTCTGACGCGATCGCGACGACGGACGCAAGCAACACGCCCGAGGGCACGATGAGTGCGAAGCTTACTGGTTCGCAATCATTGGAGAGCGCGGATGTTGACGCTTCCAACCCTCCCGGCGCGATCTGGATGCGGTACCGCGTTGAGCATCAGGGTGTGGAATCCGGCGAATCGCTGCTCGTTGAGTACAAAGACTTCCTCGGAAACTGGCAGACCTTGGAGACCATCGTCTCTGATGGCATCGATCAATCCACCTTCGAGCTCCGTCAGCTCCCGCTCCCGGTCTTCGGCTTTGGCGGGAACACGGGGCTCCGCTTCACGGCCCAGGGCAATGAGGAAGACGACGCGTGGTACATCGACGATGTCGCCATTACCACCGAGTTTGTCGAGGACGAGGTGTGCCCGGCGGATCTCAATGGCGACGGCATGCTCAACTTCTTTGATGTGTCCGCATTCCTGACGGCGTACAACGCAAACGACCCGGCCGCCGACTTCAACGATGACGGTATGTTCAACTTCTTCGATGTATCCGCATTCCTGTCGGATTACAACACCGGATGCCCATAACTGGTATCCGAACACTCATGACGAACGAAATCGCGATTCGAGGAGCCAATCGCATGCAACGACAGACACGAACAATCGCACTCTCACTCATCCTGCTCGCGGGAAGCGGGGCTGGGATGGCACACGCTGAGCAACAGGGCCCAACCCCCGCGCAGGCCGCGGCTCAAACTCTAAACCTGCAGCCGGGTGATGCGGAACTCATTGCGAACGCAATCGATAATCCGATCGTCTTTGAAGAGCTCAAGGGCACACGCGAGTTCCGCGGCGAGCTGATCGTCGCATCCAAGCAAGGAAAGCGTGCCACGAGTGAGGCACGCGTTGCGAATCTCACGCTGCGGGAGAGCGCGTTCGTTGCCCATCGCGTCGTCAAGGTTCCGGACGGCATGAGCGAGGGCGAGCTGGCCGCGGTGCTTATGGCGACGGGCGACTACGAGTTCGTCGAGCCGAACTGGACACTCTACCCCGCCGTCACACCCAACGATTCGCAGTACGGCAGCAGCTGGCAGCACACACGCCTGGAATCCGCTGCGGCGTGGGACATTGAGACTGGCAGCAGCGACATCATTGTTGCTGTCTGTGATTCGGGTGTCGATCTCGATCATCCCGACCTAGAGGACGCGCTGATCTCCGGCTTCAATGCCGCGTCAGGGCAGACCCAGGCCAATGGTGGCGATGTTGATGATGTCAACGGGCACGGCACTTTCGTCGCGGGGTGTGCCGCGGCTCAGGGCAACAACAACCGGGGTGTTGTGGGTGTTGGATGGGACTTCAGGGTGATGCCCATCCGCGTCAGCAACAACTCCGATGGGACCGCGAGCGCCTTTGCCATTCAGGAGGGTGCCCGCTGGGCCGCTGAGAACGGCGCGCATGTCGTGAATGCGAGCTTCTCCGGTGGCACCTCCGCATCGAATCAGGGTGTTGGTCGATACCTCAAGGAACGCGGCGCACTGCTTTTCTGGTCTTCGGGAAATGACGGCGCGTACATCGAACCCAACCGCCCCGACTATGTGCTCGTTGGATCGACCACAAGCTCGGACAACCGGTCCGGCTTCAGCAACTATGGGCCCGCGGTCGATGTTACCGCCCCCGGCTCAAGCGTGCGTTCCACCCGCCGGTTCGGCTCTTATGGCAACGGATCGGGCACGAGCTACGCGAGCCCCATCGCGGCCGGTGTGGGCGCGATGATCTTCTCCGCCAACTCGGAACTCATCGCCGACGATGTGCAGGACATTCTTTACAAATCCGTCGATGATCTCGGCGCGAGTGGGCGGGATGATTTCTACGGCCGTGGGCGTGTCAACACCTTCAACGCGGTGCAGATGGCGCAGACCTATGTCCGCCCGACCGTGCTGCCTGTGAGTTCGGGATTCGAAGACGCGACCTGGACCGATCTTTTCGCTGCGAGCGCCGGATCGCCGACACTCGAGTCCATGCCTGAAGCCCCCGAGGGTTCCAGCGTCATCCGGCTTGACAACAACGACGCGATCACAACGGAAATCCTCGCGGGTCGCACGCTGTACGACGATGCGATGATCAGCTTTTCCATGCGTGCGGACAACCTGGAACCCGGTGATGCACTGCTCGTGCAGTATCTTGAAGACCCGGACTTCGCATCCGAAAACTCGTGGGCAACCCTGTCACAGATCGATGATCGCGGGATTGTGAACGATGATTTCCTTCGCTACGAGATCGAACTTCCTCAGGAACTGCAATGGCACGGCGTGCAGGTGCGTTTCGTTGCGGAGGGTTCGGGTGATGACGCGTGGCTTCTCGACGATTTCGCGATCGATCTGGTTGAATACGGGGTTGCCCCACTCAGCGACAGCTTCGATACCAACGCGTTGAGCCCTGCGAACTGGTTCACGACGACCAATACTGAGATCGTCTATGACAACGGCACTTTCGCCGCCGCATTGAGCGACAACGCGTTTCTGCGTTCGCAGGAAATCCCACTTCTCCAGTTTGGGTTCGTCCCCTCCTACCTTCGTTTCGATGCATGGAAAGATATCGATGTCGCCAGTTCGGACACCCTCGAGGTCGAGGTCTACCTGATCAACGGCGAATGGGAAACCATCGCGACCATCACCGGTTCGGACCTGCAGACCAGTCCCGAGCTCATTCAGTACGATCTGCCGATCGGCGCATGGGCGATCGATGACGCGCAGGTTCGGTTCCGGGTGGATTCCGGTGGCTTGTTCTTTATCGATGATGTCTACCTCGGCACGGAACAGCTCAGTGCCGGGTGCTCTGAAGCGGACCTCGCTGAACCGTTCGGAGAACTCAACTTCTTTGATGTCTCCGCGTTCCTCAGTGCATACAACGCACAGGAGGCCGCGGCCGACATCAACGGCGACGGCGCCTACGACTTCTTTGATGTCAGCGCCTTCCTGACCCAGTTCAACGCGGGCTGCCCGTAAACTGAACCGATCAAGTCAAACAATGGGCCGACCCGCACGGGTCGGCCCTTTTTCATGCGAGGATTGGATGATCCGAATCAGGGACAGCCGGTGTTGAAGGCCGAGAGGAATGCGGACACATCGAAGAAATCGAACACACCATCGCCGGTGAAATCGGCGATCGGGTCCATTGCGTTGTACGCGTTGAGGAACGCGCTCACATCGAAGAAATCGAGGACCCCGTCGCCTGTGAAATCCGCGGGGCATCCGTCGGCACCGGCATCGACAACCAGCGTGACCGCGTCCCATGTGCCGTCCGCTTGGACCACACCGAGATCCGTTGCCGCGCCGTTCGATGGGTTGATCGTGTAGAGGTGACTGGAAATCTCGACGAAGACATCGGGCGAGACCTCGTCGTATCCCTGGATCAGTGCGTAGAGCGTGCCGTCGGGTGCGAAGTCGAGCCCGGTTTCGAACTGGGCGTTAAAGCCGATGCCCGTCACGAACTGCGTGGACGCGATCGAGTTTGAACCCAGATCCACACGAACTAGGCGGACCGAGCCACCCGCGGTGAGCGCGAGACCGTAGAGATCGCCGGGCGTGAGCGACTTGTGCCCCTCGGGAACAACCGCGAGCGACGAGATCGGGTCGGTGATGATGTTGTTCATCGCGATCATCGCGCCGGTGTCGGCATCGACGGTGAGGATGCGGACGAAGGCGCCGACGGTCGTCGTGACATAGGCCACGGAACCGTCGTTGCTGTAGGCCATCCCCGCGACACCCGATTCCATAAAACCGATGGAGTCGATGAGCGTGTTGCCGCCGCTGACCGTGTCGACGATGCGCAGGGCGTTGGTGGTGTTTTCGAATGCGACGAGCTCGCCCGAGCCGGGGCGCTGGTCGGCTCCACCGAAACGGAGGTTGATGCCCGCGGCGGGGAGAATATCAACGCTGGATGGGTTGCTGAGATCAACACGCCCGAGCTGGGTCAGCTCGATGCCCGGTGCGCCGAAGAAGCCGGAACCTTCGATGATGTAGGCGCTCATGGGCTCGCCGGCGTTTGCGCTCAGGGCGGTCAGTGCGGTCAGTGCGAGTGTGGATGCGATGGCGATGCGGTTCACGAGTCGCCCCCTTCCTTGGTCTGGAGCTGCCCGCGCTCGTCGGCGAGGATCGTCTCGCGGTCTCGCGCATCGGGTGCGGGCATGGGCAGCGAGTCGGTATCGGGTGTGAACGACGCCGCGCGTCCCATGACGGGCATGCGGGTGATGTAGCGGAAGTCTCCGTCGGTCGCTTCGACATCAACAACGACGCCTGCTCGGGTGACCTCGTATACGCCGGTGGTGGTGGTGACGAGCAGGTTGCCGTTGTCGAGCTCCGCGATGCCGCGGTAGAGCTCAAGCGTGCCCGGGTCGTACTGGCCCACGAGGTTGGCGCTGGAATCGAACTCGAGTATCACGCCGGTGCTGAACGCACAAACCAGCAGGTTGCCGTTGGAAGCGACCGCCATCTGCTGGGGGAAATCGAGCTGGGGGAAGTCAAACGAACTGACGAAGCGTTCATTGAACTTGCCTTCGAGCGTGTAGCGGACGATCTTGTCCTGCCCCTCGTCGGCGACGAGGACCTCGCCGTTGTACTCGATAACATCGAACGGGCCGCGGATGCCGCCGTAGCGGTTGAAGGCGAAGTCATCTCGCTCGGAGCCGTCGTCGGCGTCGAAACTCTTCACATTCTTCTGCGAGATGACGAGGTCGTTGAGTCGGCCGGAGTTGGTGATGAGCACATCGCCGGCGTTCGGCCCTTGTGTCAGCACATGCCCGCCGCGGATGTTGTCCATGACATCGGTGTCGCGCACGCCGCCGTTGGAGAACACACGAATGAACGAGCCGTCGGGTGCGAACTCGGAGACGACATCGGCGAACTGGTCGGAGACCAGCAGGTTGCCGTCGCTGCCGAGGAGCACCTCGAGGGGGCGGTTAAAGACATCGACACCACCCACACTGCCGGGGTCGGTGATGAATGCATCGTCGATCAACTGCCCATCGGCAGCACTGAACGCCCAGATGCGATCGGCATCCGAATCGGGGATAAGCAGGACATCCTGTGCCATCGCGGGCAATGCCGCGCCGGCAAGCAGAAGTAACGGTACATATCGGACTTTCATGGAATACTCTCTCGTGGTTGAGGTGCGCTCCGCATCGTACCACGCTGAAACCATGGCTCAAGCAAAAACCCGCCTCGAAGGGCGGGTTTCGGGTGTCTTTCCTTTCCCCGTTAGGGGCAACCGAGGATATACGCGTTGACAAATGCGGAAACATCAAAGAAGTCGAATGCACCGTCGCCCGTGAGGTCAGCGATGTTATCCATCGCGTTGAAGGCATTGATGAATGCAGAGACATCAAAGAAGTCCAGCTCGCCGTCGCCGGTAAAGTCGGCAATGCATGATGAAGCCGGGTCCCACGCGACCACATCGTTGGGGCTGATGCCCTGGGTCGGGAAGGGCGCGCCGCCGACGGGTGTGAGCGCACCGGTGATCGGGTCGACATCGAGGCTGTACGCGCCCGCGACGCCGTCGAAGGATGTGGAGTCGTCCATCGCGAACAACCTTCCGTCCAGCGTATCCATGCCTTGCAGTGTGCCCTGGAACCCGACATCAAACGAGGTGCCCAGACTCGTCGGGATCCCGTTGCTGTCCACGGCGAACGATTGGATGGTCGCGTCCGTCCCATGCGAGACGAACATCATCGATCCATCGGGCGAAAAGGCGAATCCCTTGGGTGATGCGCCGGGCGAGGTGAAGGGGCTGGCGGGGAGTTCGGTGAGCGTGCCCGAGGTGTCGTCGAAGCTGAATCCCGCGAAAGCGTTACCGCCGGCGCTGATCCCGCCCGCGGCGTACGCGAAGTTGCCAGCCGGCGAGAACGCGAGCGACACGCCGTACACGCCGAAGCCGATGGTCTGGTTGAGCGACGCTTGATCGGCGATGACCTCATACACGCGGGCTGTGTTGGCGAACGAATCGTTGCAGATGATCCAGCGTCCGCTGGGGTGCACGGCGATCGAGGTGAGGAAGCTGCCCGAGACATCCGAATCTGCGAGCGTGAGTTCCATCGCGCTGGTGTCCCAGTTATAGAGACGCAGCTCGTTTGAGCCGCTCAGGTCGGTGATGCACACCGCGAGCAAATCATCGCGCACCCAGGCGAGATCGAGCCCGCCCTGCGGGACGGTAAGGATGTCAACGACTGATAGCGAGGCATCGGGGGCGACCTCGTAGATCGTGAAGTTCTCGGACGCACTGCCCGAGGCGTGGCTTGTGGCGAGGAATCGCCCGCTGGGTGTGATATCGATCGCGAATGTATTGCACCCCGCGCATGGCTGGCTTGTACTGCTGCGTGAGCCGGTGATGACCCGATCGACGAATGTGAGCGAACCGTCGCTCTCCACGAGGAAACTGCTGACAGAACCCTCCAGGTTTCCCTCGTTGGCGACGAAGATCGCGGGTGTGCTGCTCTGTGCGTGCGCGGCGGATGCGCAGGCCGCAGATGCAAGAACGGCGCGGACGATTGCAGATACTGTGTGCATGTGTGCTCTCCCGAGCACCCAGCTTCGCAGATCGTCTCTCGCTGATCAAGCCCCCTCAGGCATTTTCCTCAAGGGCACCCCGCCTGGAACGCAACCAGGAAGGCGCTGACATCGAAGAAGTTCAACTCGCCGTCGTTGTTGAGGTCTGCGGCGGGGTCGTCCTCGCCGTAGGCCACGATGAACGCGGACACATCGAAGAAGTTGAGCATCCCGTCACCGTTGAAGTCCACGACGCATTCCGAAGCGGTGACCCGCAGCACGACCTGCGCAGGATTGCTGTAGACATTGGGATCGCCCACCGGGTTCTCCGGGTCGCCGACCTCGGCCACGAGGCGGTAGTTGAACGAATCTTCGCCCTCGAAACCCGGATCGGGGGTGTAGGTGAACGAGCCGTCGGCGTTGACGGCAAGCGAGCCGTGGGCCGGCGGGGTGTGCTCGGGCGAGCCGAAGAAGTCAAGATCGACCATCAGGTCGTCGTTGTCGATGCGTCCCTCCTGCCCGATGTCGTTGGCCATCAGGCCGGTTGACGCGTCGGGTGCGATGGAGCCCTCGGCGAGGTAGGTATCGTCGATGGCCAGATCGAAGGCACCATCCAGCAGCGCGTGCAGGTCCGCGAGGACAAACTCGACATAGGGGAATGAGGGCGCGGGGGTGTCGAGCGCGATATCGATCTCGGACGCCAGTGCCGCGATGCGCTGCGCGAAGTGCGCTTCGATGCCGGGAAGGTCCAGGGCGGGCGCACCGCCGATGGAGCCGTCGTCCGCGTCGGCCTCGTCCGCGAGCACGGAGATCAGATCGCCTGAGCGGAAGCCGATGCCGTCGCTGCTGGGCAGCCCCCGGAACGCGGACCGCAGGGCCTCGCCTCGGTTGAGGGCGTCGGCGGCGCCGAGCGTCAGGTAGCCGTCGAGCAGTGCGCTGGTGTTGTCGAGCAGCGTGAACGCGTCGTCGATGGACGAGGGCGGGGCGTTGATGTCGTCGAAGATCGACTGGCGGATGCCATCGCGTATGGACGCGAGCTCATCAGCGATAAACGCGGTCTGGATGGGCAGGTAGTCGGTGCCCTCGTGGGTGTAGGTCGAGGTGTCCGAGATCACGCGGAATCGCGCATCGACGTAGAAACGCTGAGGAACAGGCCAACCGAACGGCTCTTCCAGAATCACTTCGCCGGCGGGGAGGATTTCACCCACGAGGTTGCCGTCCTGCAGCGGTGGGAAAATGAGCGTGAGCCCGTTGCCACTGACAAAGCCCAGCCAGTAGTCGAGGACCATCTCGCAGATATCCCCGTCGATGACGTTGTACTCGGGATTTGGCGGGCCCCAGTCTCCACCATTGAAGATCTGCTGTACTTCGACAACGACGCGGATGGTTCTCACGCTCCGAAGCGAGCCCTGCATGATCGAGCTGACTTTGACATCGAACTCGTTGTCATTGGACCAGCTGAGGTAATCGATTTCCTCAACCTCGACGAGCGGGCGGTGGGTCGAGCTGGTTCGGAGGCGCCAGTCGAGCGCGTTTCGCTCGGCGAGTTCTGCACGCGTGTACGCCGCGGACGATCCGGTGCGGTTGTCGCTGATACTGGCCTCGAAGCCATCGTGCGGGAACGAGCTGGCGCTGCCATTCCCGCTGGTGGTGATGTGCGCGGGCTGGAACGGGATCGGGCTATCGAAGCACCCATCGCCCGCGAGCGTCACGAAGACCACCGGGTTGACGAGCGGGGTTGCGGTCTGCTCGACCGGTCCCCACGGGTCGATGCGGGTGGTGCCGTTGTCCAGGTCTCGCGCGGCCAGCTCGGCGTCGATGGCGTCGTCGATCGCCGTCTGAACCTGCGCAACGCCATCGGTCGCGCGGAGCAGCATCGCTTCGAAGAGATCGTCGCGGTCACGCGTGGCGCTGGCCAGCGACACGATGCGCTCGCCCTGATCGATGATCTGATCGATCTGCGGCGAGCCGCCACCCATCGAGTCCTGCTGGCTACGGAGCATGTACGCGAAGTACCAGGGGTTCTCACGCGCGAGCTGGGCGTACGCGGCCGCGGCCTGCGTCCACGGCGCGGGGGCCGCGGCTCGGCCGGTGATGATCGGGCCGTTCACGGGCAAGCCATCGATGGTAAATAGCCCGGTGGGTACGCGTCGGAAGTCGTTGAGAAGACGCGAGACCACATCGTCGGGGCCCGAGAGCACATCGCCCGCGTTGTCGATCGTCAGGATCATTTCCTGGTTGTTCTCTGGCCCGGCGAAGGAGGAGGTCTGGGCGGTGAAGGTTGCGAAGGTGGTGAACCCGCTCGCGCCCCCGACGAAGCTGGGCGACTGGTCGGCGTACGACAGGTCGAAGCCGGTCTTGGTGCGGTAGTCGAGGATGGAATCGGTCTGGGTGGTCAGGTCGACCAGCAGCAGGTTCTGGGCGAAGCCGTAGAGCGCGGCCTCGATGCGATCGAGCGAGCTGCGCACCGAGGTGATGTCAGCGATCAGCGTGTCGATGCCGTCCTGGATGCGATCGAATGCAAAGACCATGGTCTCAAAGATGGTGTCGAGCTTGGCATCGACGATATCGAAGCGGGCGTTCATCTGGACGCGCAGGTCCTCGACCTGCTGGCGCAGCCCTGCGATCTGATCGAAGATCTGCTGGTCGGCGCTGGGCGGGCCGTCGCCGAGCAGGTCGACAAGACCGAGCACGCCCGACACGAGGCTCGCGGTCGAGGTGACGCCGGCATAGACATTACCGGTGGCGTACGCGGCCCCGAGCCCCGCGAGCGAACCAACGATGCCCAGCGACTGCTGTGCAACCGCGAGATCGTTGTTGACCTGCAACTGCAGCCCGGCGAACGAGCGTGTATTCTCGGCGACATACTGCACATCGGGGTAGCTGGATTGCTGCAAGAGCATGGTGCGGGCGAAGACCGCGGCCCGGTCGTCCGTGGTCTCGCGGATCGAATCAACGACGGCCTGTCGGCGGGCCTCGAGCTGCGCGATGGCGGCGGCGTGGTCGGGGTGGTCGGGATCGGCGGCAGCCGCGAAGAGGTCGATGGAGTTGAGCCCCATGTCTTCGGGGATCTCGGCGTTCCCGATGGCGTCCAGGCGTGCCTCGGCATCGAGCTGGATGTCTTCGATGCGGCTGAAGACCTCGGTTTCGAGCCCGACGTGCGCACCCGCGACGTCGCGGATGGCGATGAATCCGGCAAAGTCGGGAAGCCCGGTCAGCCCGGCGTTGACCTCGGGCTGGTTGGGATCGACCATCCCGAGCATGGGCGTGTAGCCGAGCGATTCGAGGTACCCGGCAGTTGTGGTTTCCAGACCAGCGATGCGCTCGCCCGACGGCCCGACACCCGCGAGGGTCGCGGTGAGAATGTCCGCACTCTGGCTGCGGTTGATCCATCGCTGGACGGAGCCGACATCGAACCTGGCCATCCGGTTCTGCGATTGCTCGAAGCTTTCGAGCCCGGGGAGCGCGATCCCCATGAGCTGCATCGCCCGCTGCCCGATGCGTGTGTCAGATCCAACGAGGGCCCCCTCTACTGGTACCCTCGTTGCGTTCATCGCGATCAGCATCGATCCGAAGCCGGTCAGGCTTGCATCACCCTCGACCGCCGTGGAAAGCGCAGCGTCGTAGGCGGCGACAAACGCGGAGAGCTGCTCGGGCGTCGCCAGCGGGTTGGCCTCGGCAAACGCCCACAGCCCGGCGACCGCGGCCACCATGCGGGGGTTCGCGTTACCCTCCAGATAGCCCTGACGCGTGTACTCGCTGGCCCGGATCGCGTCGAGCAGGCGTTGGTAGTCCGCCTCAGTCTCGACCGGGATGTCGGCGGCCCGCGCAGGCGAACCGAGCAGGCCCAGCGAGAAAACGAGCAGCAACAGCATCTGAGACGCGATGCGGGGGAGATTGCGGGCGAGGGTCAACATGATCTGGCTCCGGTGACAGGGACAGCCGAACGCGTATGCGAACAGCGCGATGGGATTGCGGCCCATCTCTCTCACTCCACGCGACAACCGCTCAGGGTGCGCCCGCCGAATCATCAAAAATCGGTTACTTATGGATGGACAGGATCTTATCGGGCCCTATCGAGCACAAAGGGGCACATCCAGGGCCGATTGGGCACCTTGTGAGCCCGACAGCAGATCAGGGGCAGCCGTCATTGAACATGCTGAGGAATGTACTGACATCGAAGAAATCGAAGGCCCCGTCGCCGGTGTAGTCCGCGGTCTGATCCTGGGCGGTGAACGCGCCAAGGAACGCGGAGACATCAAAGAAGTCCAGGTATCCGTTCTGGTCGAGATCCGCGAAGTTGCAGAACGGCGTGTTCAGGCGAGCGGATGTCTCGATCATCAGATCCGTCAGCGACGCGTTGAGCAGGTCGCTGTTCCAGACCTCCATATACCGCACGCCCGACTCGATCGCCAGGTCGATCTCGCCCTGGTACCCCTCGTCGCTGAACCGGTCGGGGGTGTTAGTGTAGCTGTTGGCGACCTGAACCTGCGAATGGCTTGCGAGCGAGGCGTCCTTGAGGATCTCGAACATGCCCGGGTAGACATCGAGCGCGTTGTGCACCATCCACCACGCGGCCAGCACCCCCACTGTTTCGGCGTGCGTGTCGCGGGCGTGCTGATACACATTAATGGCGACATCGTCGCTGCCCAGCACGGGGTGGACCTCGTGCGAGACTGGGTGGTTTGGGAAGGCACCGACGAACGCGTCGATCGCGGTCTTCCACGAATCGGCGTAGAGCGCATCAGAATACCCTGCGGCCTGCCAGTTGATCTGATCGGCTGGCGAGAACGGAAGCTGCATCTCGAAGCCGTTCCGGCTTGAGTTGGTCGCGTACACCAAGGAGATCGTGTCCTCGTTCGCGTAGCGCGTACCCATTGCCGCGATGAACTGGGTCCATCGGCTCTGGAAGGTGCTGTCCCATGGGATGGGCATCTCTCGTGTTTCCGTTCCGAACTGGAAGCTGAACATCTCGACGCCCATCGAGCTCAGCCAGGACGGGGCCGCGCTGCCGTTGACGACGGCGAGCGAGATCTTGATGCCGTATTGGTCCGCGCGGCTGATCTGCTCGTCGAGCAGCGACCAGTCGTAGACCCCGGGCGATGGCTCAAGGGTGCCCCATTCCATCCGTACGAGCACGCCGTCGACATGGTCGAGCTGGGCGACCTCGGGGATCACCGAACCGTTGCCGTTGCCCGTGGTGGGTGGGCAGCTGCAGTAGAGGCCAGCGGGCGGTGTGATCTCGCCGGCGAACGCCAGCCCTGCACTGATCCCGGTCCCAAGACCGGCCCCCATGCAGATCGCGATTGTGGCTATGTGTGTGTGCATACCTATGAAACGACTTTCGCGACTTCGGATTGCATGGGAATACAAAAATGCCCGATCGAAGGCGATCAGGCATGCGGATGATTTGGTTATCGGAACTCAGTCCCGCCGGCTGTACGCCGCCTCGAGCGCCCGCTCGATCCGCTCGTTCGCGTCGCGGAGGTGGGCAGTGCTGTACGCGTCCATGCCTTTGGCCTTGGCGTAGAGCGTGGTCTTGGCCTTGATCTTCTGCAGCTCCTGACGCGCCAGCGCCTGGATGGTCTGCCCGGACGCACCCGGCCAGCGCATGCCCGTCGCGAGGTCGATCATGCGGCTCAGGTGTGTGCTCTGCAGGTTCCGATCCAGTTGTGAGATCAGCGGGGCGCGGTTGGAGTACTCGCCGTCGATGTCCGGCAG
>DDGE01000043.1:70112-81243 GCA_002337545.1 Phycisphaerales bacterium UBA1910
AGCACGCTCTGGGCGATGGGCCAGGCGTGGGCGGTGCTGTAGCCCTCGTCGTACCAGTTATCACTCTGGAGATAGGCGAGTGTCTTGGGATCGAGCCCGAAAGCGTCGGAGTCGAACGCGTGATCGGCGATGAACTCCAGCGCCCGGCGCTGCTGCTCTGCATCGACCGGACGGATCGGGGCGACCGCGTCCGGGTCGCCCTTCATCGAGCGGGTGATATGAGCGCCGCCGACCCAGTGCATCGCCATGCCGATGGCACCCGACTGGATGCCCAGCAGCTGCTGGTGTACCTGGCGGGCCTTCTGCCAGCTCTCGCCGTCCTCGACGACGGTGTCGAGCAGATCGGCGCGGGCCTTGTTGATGAAGCGGATGCGCTGCTCGGCGAAGTCGATCGAATCACGCCCAAGGTCCCAGGTCTTGGCCTGGGGGTCCGGGGAGAATGCGCCGTCCTCGGCCATGTAGGCATGCTCGGGCATGGCCGCCTTCTTGGCGACCTCCTTGGGGTCGCCGAAGGTGTAGTTCCACTCGATGGCCCACATGTCGTAGGGGCCGATGTCCATCGGAACATAGGGACCCTGCACCAGCCCGTTGTCCGGGTCCTCGACGATGATGTTCGTGAGTGCGTAGTCCATGACGGTGGACTGGATGGGCTCATCGAAGCCGGCGCTGTTCATCTCACCGATCGAGTGGAGCGCTGAGCCCTTCCAGTTGTGGGTCAGGCCCATGGTGTGCCCGACCTCGTGCATGACGACATCGCGCAACAGCGGGCCAACAAAGTCCTCGGGAAGCCCGTCGAGCATGGTGACATCATCGCCCTTGTCTTTGAGCATGGTTCCGAGATTGATGTCCATCGCCAGGCGGGCCGCGGCGATGTTGGCCGAGAGCCCGGGCAGCATCATGCACATCGCGTGCGAGCCGTCGGCGTGATCATCTTCGTCGTGGTGCACCGTGCGGTGCACATCCCACACCATGGGTGAGAGGGTCTCGGGCGCATCGGCCAGCATCTCGTCGAGGTTCGCGGGCTGCTCGACGAGCGCCTTGGTCAGCATCGCGACCCGCTCGCGGTCGCCCGGCTCGGCCAGGATGACCCGCGGGTCCCACTCCGGGTACTCGGCCAGCCACCCGGACAACTCGGGCGAGATCACGCTCATCGCGTTGCTCGCCAGCTCGGTCTGGATGTACTGGTTGGCGTACGAGCCGATGAAGCCCTCGTCCATGACGATGTCGGCCTCGTAGATCTCGCCGGTGTCGGGGTGGGTATGGACCGGCCCGATCGCGAAGCCCATGCCCGCGTTGGTCCAGCGCACGAACGAGTAGCGCATGTCCTCCGGGTCGATGTCCATGTGCGCGCCCGAGCGTGCGTCCTGCTGGCGTACCTCGATGGCGTTGAGGATCCCGACCTGCTCGAACGCCTTGTTCCAGGCGAGGATGCCGTCGCGCACCCAGCGCCGGTAGCGCAGCGGGGTGGTGTGCTCGATGTAGTAGACGATGGGCTCGCGGGGCGGGCTCATCTTCAGCGACGGGTCCGCCTTCTCGATGTGCCAGCGGTTGGCGTAGCGCACGATCTGCGAGTCGCCGTCGTTGATCGCCCGGTCCTCGTATGACTCGAAGTAGATCCCGACTCGGCGGTCGGCTTCGCGCGGCTTGAAGCCCTTGGATTTCTCGGGCATGCCCATGGAGAACCGCACCTGCGCGAACTGTCCGTTGGCCCGTGGCAGCTCAAAGCCCAGCTCGACATTGTTCGGGAAGACCTTCGCCTTGGTCAGCTTGGCCAGGCCTTGGTTGGCCCGATTGAGGAAGCCGCCGACGAACTGTCCGGAGTTGCCCAGCAGCGCCCGGTCCAGATCGATCACCGGCCCGCCCCCGGGGCCCATGGCGACGATCGGCACCGTCAGCACCACGCGGTCGGTGTTTACCCGGGCGACGCCGGCCTTGGATTCCTGATCACCGCTGGAACGGACCGCGATGTTGGGCTCGATGAGCATCAGCTGATCGTTTCGCCGGGACCAGTAGACCGTCTTGGTGGGGGTGCGGACCGCGTTGTGCCAGATCGAATAGACACCGGACTGCGGGTGGCCCGCGGCCACGGTCGCCACAAGGTAGAACCGCTTGCCCTCGAACTTCTTCGGAAGCTCCGCGAGCACCTGGGCGTCCTTGTCTCGGGTATAGAGCGTGTAAAACTCGCTCTGGCCCGGTGCGACGGGCACCTTCTCGTAGCCCTTGACGGCATCCTCGAACTTGCCGGGCGCCGCCCCGGCGCTGCCAACCAATGTGGCGATCGAGATCGCTCCCAACAGACTACCTATTTTGACGCGCATGCTCATCTCTGAATCCTCTTCGACCCGGTTGTCATCGGAAAAAACGGGCCCAGAGCGGGCCCGTGCGTGTATACCGGTCTGTTATCGTTCAGGATGCGAGGAAACTCGAACGAAAAATGTGGTTACGGGCAACCATTGAGGAAAGACATCACGAAGTCTGATACATCGTAAAAGTTGTACAAAGAGTCTCCATTGAAATCCGCGAGAGGATTCATGTCGTTGTATGCCGAGATGAAAGCGGAGACATCTTCGAAATCCAATACCCCGCTCCCATCGAGATCCGCGACGCATACAGATGATGCACATGATTGAAGTATTGAGATGCCGTAATCGCGTTGAGCAAGGAACGCGAGCTGACCGGTCGCTGTCAGACTGTTCGTCACATACGAAGTTTCACTTTCCGAAACCAAAGCAGGCGAGCTCGGGTCGGAAAGCTCGAACAACTCGTATTTGTTCAATCCAGCTCCACTCGAAGACACATGCAATCCTTCATCATTCAACGAAACCGCATTGAGAGTACGCCCCGGGTAACTGAGTGTCTCGATGACGGTTATTGCGGATGGGTCCGCGATATCAAGTATCTGGATCGAGTTATGACCGGATACCACCGCATGCGATTCCGATAGAAGTTCAATATCTCCATTCGATACCGCAGTGTTGAATGGGCTCCCAAGCGAAGCAATCGCACTAGGTGTCGAGAGATCGAAAACCTCCACAACACCCGAAGTTGAGATTGTGACAAGCCGATCGCCCAACATGTCGCCTTCATGTGAAGATGGGATCAACTCTGTAAGCCCGAGTGCAACATGGTTACCCGCGGGGTCAAAGGCGAAGAAACCAGGCAAACTCCCATTAAAGAATAGGAAACGATCTCTATCTACCATGATGGAGTAAGATTGTGTACTTGAAAAATCAAATGAAAGCAGTGGAAAGCCCACAGAACCATAGTTCTCGTCATCAAACAGGTGGAACAATCTATTTGTACCTACCCCTGAATCGAATGAACCCGCCACGGTAATGAATCCGTCGCCATGCTCGAAGTCACCGACTTGCTCTCCGGAGGTTCCTGCGTGGTAAAGCACTCCCTCTCGAACTGGGTTCATCGGATCTGAAACATCATATGATACAATGCCGTTCCGATCTCCTATCAAAGCGGTTTCTTGGTACACTTCGATGTGTGATGCTATCTTTGGTTGATAGTCGAGAACTTCGCCGGTGAGATTTGTAAGACAGATCCCGTCACCAGCAACGAAGGCCCTATCTCCATGCAGTGCCAGGTGTGCATCTGCCCCAAAGCCTGACGCCAGATCAACTCCGCCTAGATACTCATACTTTGGCAAACCGTCTAACAATCTGTATCCAGCAGTAGAAACAACGAGGGGTGATTGCGCGGGCTGATGCGAAACCACTGCCCAGAACCCATCGCCATGTTTCTCAAACCCGCTCATCGCAGCTGCGTTCAAGCAATCACCGGGCACAGAGTCTTGCCCATAAACGCAGAATCCTTTAGCAAAGGGCTGCACAAAGCCTCCATGAACAACATGTGATCCTAAACCGAACCAAAAGGTGGTGTCAAGAAGTACAGGGTCTGCAGGATCGGCATAGTCATACACCTGAGGAAGTCTTGAACCATCTAGCAACTCGTCGACCAATACCGTGCTTTGAAAGGCGCTGATATGGTTCACATCATTGCTCGTCACTACGCCGGTCTGAAGAGGCAAAAACGGATCAGATATGTCGTACGACATTGCTCCGTTCGTGCCCGCAGCGATGTAGAGCACATCGGAGTCGATCTCGAAATCAAAAACTTCATCCCCCAGTTCGATCACGGCTGTTTGAGTTGGGGAATCCACATCCTCAAATGAGAGAACTTCGATGCTCGTTGCGCCCTCATAGAGCGCTATGAGATAATCCCCAATAAGGCGCATCTCCTTGACAACAGGCCGCTCTATGGAACCGACCATATCGATCTGTCCCTGATCGAGGCGAAACACTCCGATTTGCCCATTCTGAGATGCAACCAACCCGACTATTCCGTTAAATGCGACATCTACCGTATCCCCATCAATTAGATGGATCATACCAACCTCGGTTGGTTCGCAGGGAACTACACCACCACCATACGCAACTTGGGACAAGCCAATAACGCTTGCTACACACAATGAAATCGTCCGCATCATTTCTCCTCACACACCAGAATGAAATCGAATAACTATCCCCAGATTAGCTGACGCAAGAATCTAGATCAAAGACATACTGCTGAAGAAACTCCGATTTTATCGACAGTTACTCCCAGCTGACAGATCATGTCCTATCACTCGCATCCACTGCCTTGGGAATAACTAGGGATGTCCGTATCGCGAGAATCGCACGCGACCCTGGGATACCCAGGTCTGCGAGGTCCATCACGATCGCGCCCCCGGGCGCTGTGGTGTAGGCCGTGGTAAATACAAGCTCACGCGTCGTATCTGATGAGTCTGTTTCGTTGCGTCGGATCTCGAGCGCGACACGCAGAACATACTTATCCTTGATCTCGATCACGCTGGGTGAAATGGCTGCGTCGAAAGTCCGATCGCCGAGCTTGATGGATATCTGCCCGGATTCGGCGTGCTGGACGAGCATCGCGGGTGTGCGGACATGAGCGGTGCCGCTGGTGCGGAGCGCATCCGCCTCGGTCATGAGTTCGCGGAACGCGTCGTCGTCCATTGATTCGCCGGGCATGGGAAATGCGGCTTGCTGCAACGAGCCCTGTTCGGTTTCAATCAGAACTGATTGCACGAGTATGGATCGCGGGTCATTGTTGATGCCTTTCGCGGCGTCGTAGCTCCGAGAGAAACTCCCGCCGCCCATTAGCGATCCGATGATGAACGAGAAACCGCCCGCGATGATAACGAACGCGAGAGTGAACTTGGCGAGAGTGATAGCTTTGGACATGTGTGTCTCCTGAGCGTTGGGCGATTCCCCCGGCTCAATCGGACATGCATGTTCAGCGCCGAGGGAAGAGCGTGTGTTGTGTTGATCTACGCAAGCGAGCGCACACCGGTTTGGAGAGATTGTTTCTCAACTTGATATCGATACAAAAAACTGCCCGGCACAATGCCGAGCAGTGATAAGACTTGCATGGATCTTTCGCTTATGGGCAGCCGGCGTTGTATGCCGCCAGGAATGCGGACACATCGAAGAAGTCGAACACACCGTCATTGTTAAAGTCCGCGATCGGGTTCATCGCGTTGAAGGCGTTGAGGAACGCCGACACATCGAAGAAGTTCAGCACGCCATCACCGTTGAGATCTGCGGGGCATGGCTCGCACGCGAGTCTGCGGACAGGATCACCCGCGATGACTTCCAGCCCGGCAGGGGATGGAGTCTCGACTTCGCTCCGCTCGACACCGAAGAGCAAAAAACGAACCTCGAGCGGCGTCTCGCGCACATCGAGGCTCACATCGCAGAGCCCCTGCCCGGTGTCCGTGGTGCGCGCGAGCAGCGCATCGCTGAAGCCGCCGATCGGACCCTGGTTCGGGATGACCCGCCCAGCGAGCAGCAGTCCCTCGCCCGGTTGCGGGATTGCGCTGGTGCCAATACCCGAAACGTCATCCGGCATATAGAGCCAGTTGTGGCTGGTGAATGTGCCGTCGAAATCCCACATGGCGGGGACCACCTGCCCGTCGACACGCGTGACATGGCCGCTGACGAGCATGGTGCCGTCGTTCAGACGCTCGAGGGATGAGTATGCGGGACTGATACCGGCATTGTCGATGCTGTTAGCCGAGAATGCGTTGGGGATTGCGGTGACCCGATCGATCACGAGATGGACCGATGTCTCTCCAAGCTGGTTGTCGAACTGCCTCGCCGCGATGACCGGGTTGCCGTCTCGGTTGAGCTCGATGCTGACACCGACGGCCGCGTTGGGCTCTGGCGTGTCCGACCTGAACGGCTCGTACGCGCAGAACCAGATCGGTACGCCGAATGAATCGAAGCGGGCAACCAGAATCTCGCTCTGGGGGCTGAATGGAGGGGAATCGAGATTGACCCGTCCCACGGCGAAGATATCGCCGGTTTCAGGGTCGCTCGCGACATCGTAGAACTGGTGGTTGAACGCGGGGAACTGGACCGGCGTGTAGCGGTAGTGGAAGATCGGGAGCCCCGTGGCGTTGCGGAACCGCAGCAGCGTGCATTGTGGGATGCCCTGGGTATTGATCACCGAGGCAGCGACGAGCCCGGTGTCGCCGTCGCGCTCCATGCCAATGTTCTCGAATGCGTTGTCGCCCGGATAGCGCCATTGGTACACGAGTGCACCCGTTGGTGGATCGATCTTGAATAGAACGAGGTCATTCGCTGCGGGGTTAAAACCGCGCACCCCCTGCTGGAGCACGATCAGGTGCTTGTCTACTCGGTCCTCGAAGGTCGCGAGGAGCACATCCTCGTTCGTGTCGTTGTCCTCGATAATCCACGATGATGTTGGGGTGCCATCGGGGCGATGCACGACAATCCAACCATCGCGACGAAAATCCTGTGATTCGCGATCAATCGTGCCGACGAAGGCGACCTGTTCCCCGGTCAGGATCTCCAGATCGCTCGCCTGCTCTCGAGCTTCGATGGGTTCCGCGACATGATGCACGAATGGCTGCGCCATCGCTGTTCCTGTGACAACGGCAAGTACTGCTACGGTTTTCATTGCTTGGCCCTCTCTGGTTGGCACTCGAATCGGTTTCAAGTTCACAACAGGTGCGGCCGATAATCATGAGCGGCCAACACCGCGAACCAAGATTGAACCAGAAACACGACCCCCAAACAAGCGCGGACCACAACTCCGTCGATAAACACACGAAAGAAAACGCCCCACGAAAATGCGGGGCGTTATTTATTTCGTAACTCGGGCTGAGCGCGTGCAGACTGCTTGTGGCTTACGGGCAGCCCGCTTTGTACAAACTCAGGAAGGCCGAAACATCAAAGAAGTTGAGCTCGCCGTCGCCGTTGAAATCGGCGCCGAGGTCGCTCGCGTTGTAGCGGGCGAGGAACTCGGAGACATCGAAGAAGTTGAGCTCGCCGTACGGCTCTGCGAGGTCCGCATCGTTGCAGGCACCGCCCAGCGACAGGATCGCCATCCCGTCGCCTATCGGTGCTGCGATCGCGAGAGTGTTCCCATCGCTGCTGCTCGCCATCGCCGAGGGACCGACACCAAGGTCATACGAATCGACATTGGCGTAGGTATCCGCATCGAGTACGAGAATCGTTCCGCTCTGCGACATCGAGAACCCGGCCTCCCCGCCGAGCGAGGTGCTTACCGTGCCGTGCGCGACGCGGACCGTGCGCGTCGCATCGTCGTACGCAACGCCGACTGGTCGATTCGCAAAGTTCGTCGTATCGAGCAATGAGCCACTGAAACTGTCGTAGACAGCGAGCTGCGAGTCACCCCAGTTGTTGACCCAGAGCTTGCCGTTCCCATCGTCGACGACTTGCCATGGCGAGTCGCCCACGGGGAGGGTCGCGAGGAATGAAACCACGCCGCCCGTGATGGTGTAGAAGCTCACGCTGTCGCCGTCGCGGTTGCTGGCATACATCCGCGAGCCGTCGGGCGAGAAGCTGATCATGGTCGGGAGATCACCCGCGGGCAGGTTGCCCACCAGCGACCATGTCGCCGTGTCGATAATCGAAACGACATCATCGAAGCTGCCCGCGACCGCGAGGATTGACCCGTCCGGGCTCAGCGTGATCCCCGAGCTTTGTGAGAAGCTGTACCCCACGCCGCCCATGTTGCCGGTGAGGATCTTGGGGCCCTCAACGCTCATGGTGTTGAGGTTGATCCGCCACACGCCGTCGCCGCTGGCGACCACACCGAGGTAGGCGTAGTTTCCGTCCGGGCTGATGGCGACGGAACCCGCGCGACGAGAGATCGGGATGTTGGTGCTCGTCGCGGTTGCGAGATCGACGACCGTCGCGAAGTCCGAATCCAGGTTCCCCACCACGGCCTTTGTGCCATCGGGGGTGATCGCGACGGCGCTGGGACGCTGCCCGAGCGGGGCGTATCCCAGAACCGATCCCGAGGAGGTGTCAACGATTGTCGCTAGATCAGAGAAGATCGAGATCCCGACAGCCATCGAGCCATCCGGCGTGATCGCGATGGTTCGGCAGCGATCCCCTTCGGCTTCAGGGCCGGAGCGCATCACGCTCGTGAGCGAACCCATCGATCCCTCGACATCGGCCACGACGAGATCATCGCCGAAGGTTGTCGAACACATCGCGGCCTGATATTCCGTCGGCGACAACGCGCCGTGCTCGGTTGAGACCACATTGTTGACCTGGGCGGCATAGGTGCCGGTTTGCATGTCGATCACCGCACCTCTGAACCCAACGCCCACGGCGTAGCGTCCGTCATAGGTTGGCAGCAGTTCATTGATACTCGCGGTATCGATTGAAGAACCGAATGCGCCTGAGCTGACATCGAAGATTCGGGCCGCGTTCTGGACCGCCACGGTCGCGATCGTGCCGTTGGCGTTCAACGCCACCGGGCCGGTGAGATCGAACGCCGGCACGACCGTGTCTGTGATCGTCCCGGTCGCGGTATCAACGACGGTGAGTGTCCGGGCGCTATAGCTGTGAGTGATGATTGCCGTCGAAAGATCGCCCGAGACCGCCAGCCCGGCAGCCGAATCGGCGATCGGTGTGCGATCTACATTGCCGGTGCGCACATCGATGATCTGCATCTCGTCTGCACCTAGATCCGCGTTGATCACGCGATCGTTGTCCACGAAGAAGAACTTGCTGTACTGCATCGAAGTCGCCGGCGCCTCGACTGAGAAGCTCAGGCGAACACCGTACCCGATGTCAGAAATGGTGCGAACCACCGATGCACCATCGATATCGATGACCGCGAGCTCGCCGTCAAACCCGATCGCCACCGCGGCGAGATCGCCTGCCGGTGAGATCGCGACATAACCCGGATTGGTACCGACCGGGATGACACTCGTTTCGCTCATCGCAACCAGATCCACGATCGAAACTGTATTGTTATCGATGTTCGCGACGAGCGCCTTAGTCCCATCGGGCGTGATCGCGATGGACTGAGCCGCGCCCGAGATCGGGATCTCGGCCACAAAGGCGAGGGTGTCCGCATCCCACAAGATCAGGTTCTGGCTCTCGCGGTGCGCGATCACGATCGTCGCGCCGTCCGGCGTATATGCGACATCGCTCGGTGAATCGCCCTCGGGATCG
Source organism: Phycisphaerales bacterium UBA1910 (assembly GCA_002337545.1). Lineage (GTDB taxonomy): Bacteria > Planctomycetota > Phycisphaerae > Phycisphaerales > UBA1924 > UBA1924. Next base: position 79,643 of record DDGE01000043.1, read on the forward strand.
CTGCCTGTGAGCACAAACTGTGCATCGGGTGCGCCCTCGAAGATTCTTCCGGGAATCTCATTCAACACGGGCCCGCGTGCATGCCCTGAAAAGTGCATCAACTCAAGCCCCGTGCTGGGTTGCCAGCGGGTCTGCATGTGCTCCACATCCCCATCGTTCTGATCTGCAACGGCTGGAAGAACGAACAACGAGGTCGAAACGGCAGCGGACGCGATGAATCGCGCGAGTTGAACATCTTTCATTATGCATCCTTTCATTCATACACAACCAGAACGGCGAACCGTCAGCGTACAGGAACATAATGTTTTCTGCAAGCCATTAATCTGCTCAATCAGGTGCAACAGATTGCACATGTATGCGCATGCATGAGTTACGGACAGCCCGCGCCGTACGCGGAGAGGAACACGCTCACATCGAAGAAGTTGAGCACGCCGTCGGCGTTAAGGTCCGCAACGCACGGCTGCTCGCAGACCGCCGTGGAACAATCGGTCCCGTCGCCGAGGTAGGTCCCGCCGACCGCCACCGCGACCGCTTCGGTCAGCACCGCGCAGCTGCCATCGGGGAGGCAGACCGCGCCGACCGGGTCACCCACGATGCCGCAGCCCGAGAGGTCCGAGGCGATGAGCGAGCCGGTGTAGTTGAACTCGTCGGGGGTGTTGTCGCAGAGGACCGAATCGGAGTACACCGCGACGCCGGTGCCCTGGATGTACAGGCCGCCGCCGATGGTTCCTGCGTTGTTCTCGTTCATGTCGCAGCGTTCGAGCACCGCGGTCTGCTCTTCAATGTGCGCCCCGCCGCCGGAGCCGGTGGCGGTGTTGTCGGTGAACGGGCAATCGGTGAGCGTCGAGCCGTTGCCGCCGATCCACGCCCCGCCGCCGTTGCCGCCCGCGATGTTGCTGGTGAAGCTCGTGTTTTGGATGCCGATCGTCTGATCCGTCCAGAGCCCCCCACCGTTGCCCGCCGCGTCGTTGCCCTCGATCGCGCAGCCATCAACAAGACCGCCCATGCCCATCGCGACGCCGCCGCCGTTGCCCAGCGCCGAGTTACCGGTGATGCTCGAGCCGCTGATCGTGGAATCGGTGCCGATGAAGACCGCGCCGCCGTTGGCGTCCGAGTGATTGCCTGTAAAGGTCGAGTTGGTGATCGCGAGCCCTTTGATCGCGTTGATCGCGCCCGCGCCGCTCGTGGCCGTGTTCATGGTGAACACACAATCGTCGAGGACGGTGCCCTCGAAGCTGTGCGTGATCGCGCCGCTTGTGACGCCCGAGTTATTCATAAATGTCGAGCCGATGACGCGGTGTGTGACATTGGTGTTCGAAGCGAAATACAGGAGCGCACCGGCGCCTTGGCTCGATGTGTTGCCGTCGAACACGCAGTCGATGATATCGAGCCCGTCATCGTTGTTGAACAGGGCCCGTACGCTGATTGCCCCGGCATCGGCGCCGCTGTTGCCGACAAATGTGCACCGGATCATCGACGAATCCCGGACCGGCTGATGCGTCACGCCCGCGATGGTCCCGGTGTTGTTGACGAAGGTGCAGTCCACAAAGATGAAGTCATCGTTCCCGATCCCGCTGGTGAAGACCCCGCCGGTTCCGGAT
>DDGE01000042.1 GCA_002337545.1 Phycisphaerales bacterium UBA1910
CACGATCCCCTCGGGGACCGGCGCGACGGGGACGTTGGGCTCGCCGGATACGCGCGCCCCGAACGCGATGAAGAACGCGAGGATGACCGGGAGGATCACATAGTACAGAAACAGCACCGAGCAGATCGTCAGGAACCCGGAGAAGGGCAGGAGCAGGTGGATGATCCGTCGTTCGTGCTTGTACAACCCCGGCGAGATGAACTTCCACAGCTGAAAGAGAATCCACGGCGCACCCACAAGCACCGTCACGATCATCGCGATCTTGATCACGGACGAGAAGGTCTCGACGGGGCTGGTGGAGATGAGCTGCGCACCCTCGCCGGCTTTGGTCAACTGTTCCTGGACGGGCTCGATGAGCAATCTCAGCAGTGTTCGTCCAAACCCGAACGCGATCGCGAAGATCGGGACAATCCCGATGATCGCGAGGAACACGCGCTTACGCAGATCCTCCAGGTGATCCCCAAACGACATGACAAAGGTGTCGTCGAGCTCATACCCGCCGGGATCGACTCTCCCGGGGAGATTGACCGGATCGCGTTTTTTGATCGGGTTTCGGGCCATGCTCAGGTGGACTGCAGGGGTGTCAGGGGTCTGGTTGCGTGTTTTTCTCGGACGAACGGGTTTGATACACGCTTGATTGGATGAATCCGAACAATTCGCTCGAATCTCGGTACAACCGTGACAGGGATCCGGGCGGAGAGCATCTTAGGAAACCAAGCGGGGGCGAGCGTGCCCAAGCGGAGGATGCGCAGGAAGTTGGACGAGCAACGCGTCAACGAGGGAGTGGTCAGCGCCGCGATGAAGGGTGACCGCGATGCCCTCGCGCTGCTCTGGGACGACTCCCGTCGCTGGATCGGTGCGATCATCCTCGCACATAAATCCCGCGAGGCGGATCTGGAGGACCTGCTCCAGCAGGTCGCGATGCAGCTGTGCCGAAAGATCTCGACCCTTGAGGATCCCAAGGCCTTCCGCGGGTGGATCCGCATGATCGCGATCAACATCGCTCGTGCGGAGGGCCGCAAACGCACCCGGCGCAAACGATCGATGCTGCGTCTGGTCGGGCTCGAGCCAGATCGCGATCACACCAGGGACATGGCCGACGAACTGTTCGTCGAGTCCGAGGAATCCCGGAGGGTGTTCCACGCGGCGCGGAGTCTGCCCGCCGGCTACCGCGAGCCGGTGCTGCTGCGTTGCTTGCAATCGATGAGCTACGAGCAGATCGGCGACGCGATGGGATTGCCCGTCACGACGATCGAAACCCGCATCGCACGCGGGCGACGCATGCTCCGGGAGATCCTGGAGCAGCAGCAGAAACAAGAAGCAACCCGCCGAGCAAATATGCAGGGCTCGGCGATCGGAGGTGCACCATGAGTGCAGAACATGAACACGACAATCAGATCGACGAGGTCCTCGATGAGATCCTCCCCGATCACGCACGCGATCTGCTGATCTCTCGCGTGATCGATGGACGCGCGAGCACGACCGATTGGGATCGGTTCCGCGCACTCGCGGCGAACGAGCCCGAGGTCTGGTGCGAACTCGCAACAACCCAGCAGCAGCACGAGATGGTCCGCGACGAGCTCGCGGGGATGGTTTCTGTTGCGGATCGCGTGGAGCTGCCCGGCGGCATCATCGATGAGGAGGGCACCAAACGACGCATGTCCATGGCGTCCAAATGGGGCGGATGGGCGATCGCGGCGGCCCTGCTCATCGCGTGGTCTCTGGGGATGCCTCGGGCAAACACAATCGAGCAATCGCCGCTGATCGCGGGGATCCCGGGGATCGGGCTCAAGGACGCGGAACCGGAGCAGGCGTTCGAGCAATACCTCGAATCCGGACAGAAGAGCGGCAAGGTCATCGCGGAGATGCCCGAGCAGCTCGTCGTCGAAACCAAGCCTCTGCCCGACGGAACGATCGAGGTGATCTACATCCGTCAGATCATCGAACGCCAGGTCATCGATCAGGCATACCGCATAATGCAGGACGAAACTGGCAAAGCATTCCCCGTTCCTGTTCGTGTCGAACGCAACGGCTACAGCGCGTTCTGAGATCATTCGCGCCGATTCCTGACAGGCACCAATCCGCGGCGCATCTACAAAGCACGCAAGAGATTCAAACCACCACAATCGACAGGAGTATGAAGATGCAGACTCTCAACTCAATCAGCAAAAAAGCGATCGTTGCAACCCTGATCGCTGCGACGGGGCTCCCCGCATCAATGGCGCACGCGCAGTTCAAGGTCGAATACGACACGAAGGACAAGGCCGCATCCAGCGAGTCGAGGGAAATCAAGGACGAGCATGTCATCGTCATCCGCAATCACGACGACAAGAACGAGTACGAGGTCAAAATCGTCAACGGCATCGTCAAGTTCGCGGAAATGAACGGCGAAGAGATCGATCACGATCGCATCAAGGTCAAAGAGAATGTCGTCATCTTCCTCAGCGAAGACGGTAAAGCGATCACGGAGATCAAGGTCCCGGGCATGGCCAAGGTCAGTGGGCACTGGATCGAGAAGGACGCAAAGGATCAGGCCTTCGAGATCCGTACCACTTCGCCCGAAGCGCCGGACGCACCTATGCCCGCGCGGGTCATGAGTTTCACATCGGAATCGACACCCAAGGTCATGCTGGGGATCAACCTGACCGAACCGAGCGACGCGGTCCGCAAGCAGCTCAAGCTCGGCGATACCCAAGCGATATTCGTCGAGAAAGTCATCGACGGGCTCCCCGCGAAGAAGGCAGGACTTGAGAACTACGATGTCATCGTTTCGCTCGATGGCAGTGACTACGCCAACGGCGAACTCCTGAGCAAGGTCCTCCGCAAGAAGGAACCAGGGGACACGCTCAAAATGGTCGTCCTGCGTGGCGGTGAGAAACTCAAGCTCAAAGCAGAACTCGCGCCATACAACGCGAAGAAACTGGGTGCCGCCTCGATCGTGGTTGAATCCATCGAAGACGGAGATGACTCAGACTTCCCCAGCATCTGGCACGAAAAGGGCGACAACGAGTTCTCGTTTGGTCTGGACTTTGACTTCGGCCACGATATCCAGGAGCAGATCCACGAAGCCCTGCGCGATTCGGGCATATCAGATGAGCAGTTGGCAATCGTTCAGGAGCGGCTCCATACCCATCTCGATGGGCTCCACGAACGCCTCGCCACGGGCAACAGGTTCTTCTTCACACCCGATCCGCATGATGGAAACCTCGAAAAGGAATTCGCGATCGATCTCGAGCATCAGAAGCGTATCGAGGAAGCCGCGAAACAGAAGTTCGAGGTTCAGCGTCAGCGGGAGTTAGCCGAGATCGCTCAGGACAAGGCCCGTGCCGCGATGCGCGATGCGCAGCGTCAGGTCATGGAACTCCGTGACGGTCGCCTGATCGTTCGCCAAGCGGAAGAAATGGAGAATCATCTCGCACAGCTCGAAGATCGCCTCAGTGCCCTCGAGGACCGTCTGGAAGACCAGATGGATCGCATGGAAGTCCACATGGGACGCATGACGGATCTATTTGAGCGTTTGCTCGATCGTCTCGAAAGCGACGAGGACTAAGCGGGCGTGAAGATCGCGCAAAGCTGATTGAGAAATTGATCAGCGAGCTGAAACTTTGTGTTTCTCCCGCGGTAACGCTGAAATCAAGAGGGTGCTGATCCCAATCAGACCCCATCGCCCCGGCCCACAACACCGTGAGCCAGGCGACAAAAAACCACGACGCCGATCCTGGTTCCACAGGATCGAATCAGGCAGCTGCGTGAAGAGACCCCACGCAGCTGTCATTTTTATTCGCTGTGCGGATCGATGCAATGAACCCACCCACTCGCGGGTTCGGTATGATGAGACAGACTGGCAAGGAGGGCCAAGCACATGCACCAACGCAGCGGTAACCCACAAGACGACGGCGAACAACTCATCGCGCAGGTCCGTGAGCACTACGACGCGCTCCGCGCCGAGATCTCAAAGGTCATCGTGGGCCAGGACGAGGTGGTCGATCAGATCCTGCTAGCGGTTTTTTCGCGTGGGCACGCGATGCTTGTGGGTGTACCCGGGCTTGCCAAGACATTGCTGATCTCGACGATCGCACGGGCCATGTCGCTCGATTTCTCCCGAATCCAGTTCACACCCGATCTGATGCCCTCAGATATCACAGGCACCGAAGTCATCGAAGAGGACAAAGCGACCGGGCATCGTTCGCTGCGATTCGTCAAGGGGCCTGTTTTCGCCAATGTCGTGCTCGCCGATGAGATCAACCGGACGCCGCCCAAGACTCAGGCGGCGCTGCTCGAAGCGATGCAGGAGCGTCAGGTGACCATCGGCGGAACGCGCCACGCGCTCCCATCGCCGTTTTTCGTGCTTGCAACGCAGAACCCGCTCGAGCAGGAGGGGACCTACCCGCTGCCCGAGGCCCAACTCGACCGGTTCATGGTCCAGGTCCTCGTGCGATACCCGAGCGAGGAGGAAGAGCTGGAGGTCATCCGGCGCAGCGCTCGGAAGGACGAGGTGGAGATCCGGCCCGTCATCGATGCGGACCAGATCGCGACGGTGCAGAAGATTATCCGCAGCACACCAGTTCCCGAGCATGTCATGCGATACGCGCTCCGGCTCGTACGCTCGACCAGGACGGATGAGGGGACACAGGTTCCTGATATTGTGCGTGACTATGTGAGCTGGGGGGCTGGTCCACGCGCGAGCGAGGCACTGATTCAGGGGGCTAGGGCGCACGCGATGCTCGTCGGCAATGGGATCGTGAGCATCGATACCGTAAAGGCCATTGCTCACCCGGTGCTGCGCCATCGTGTGCTCACAAACTTCAATGCGCAGGCGGACCAGGTTGGGATCGATGAGATCATCGAAACCCTGCTCCGCGAGACCCCCGAGGACGGGCGTGATCACCGACAACAAGCATTGAGCAACCCGGCGATACGATCGTAACACGATTTTTTGCAAGTGCTTAAGTAATCTGTTCGGGGTGATTGGATATTTGGGTCGATAATTCCTTTGTACGGATGCTCCCCTGTTCTACTATTGGGTCAACCTTATGTAGTGTGACTTCGGATTGGAAAGGTATTCTGTTGCTCTCACAGACGACTGAGTATGCATTGCGAGCGATGAGCTGTCTGGCGTACATGCCCGATGGGCTTGTTTCCACCGCCCAACTCGCCGAGGTGACGCTTGTTCCGATGAACTACCTCGCCAAAGTGCTCCAATCCCTCGCCAAGGCGGAACTGATCACCGGACGACGCGGCGTTGGCGGCGGGTACCAGCTCGCGAAACCGGCCAGCGAAATCACCATGCTCGATGTGATCAACGCGATTGACCCCATCGAGCGTATCCATGAGTGCCCGCTCAAGCTTGAGAACCATTCCGGGCGTCTGTGTCCGCTGCACACCCGTCTCGATCAGGCGGCCAGCTCGCTGATCGATCGATTTGGTGGGATCACGCTCCACGACATGCTTTCTGAGGATCCCACGACGCGTCCGTTGTGCGATACCGAGATGACCGCCAGGGTTGATCTCACACTCGGCGGATCCAAACCCGCTTCGCAGTGACCCGCGTCATTCGTGCGTGTACGATCGTGCGTGACTGAACACATACAAGAACAAAACGAAGAAGTCGTCCTCAATGCTCAGGAAGCAGCAGAGGAAATCCATCGCCTCGAGCAGCAACGCCGCGAAAACCGTGAGGGAGTCCGCGCGCTGGGCTTCAACCCCTATGGCTTCCGTGCCGATGGGCTCAAAACACTCGCGCAGGCCCACGAGGCCTACGACGAGGGCGCGGACAACGCGAACAAGGAATCCACTCAGGCGCACAAGCAGGCAAAGCGGGACAACCCCGATCTGCCAGACGCCGATCTCCCACAGATCGTGGACACACGCCCGGTTGTGCGGGTCGCGGGCCGCGTGGTGCTCTCGCGTGACAATGGCAAGCTCGTCTGGCTCAACCTGCGTGATCACACGAACGACAGCTTCCAGATCGCGATCTCCAAGCGCGATTGTGATGAGAACGGGTTCGCGCTCGCCAAGCTCCTCGACAACGGGGACATCGTGATCGCCCAAGGGCCTTTGACCAAAACAAAAACCGGCGAGGTGACCTGCTGGGCGAGTTCGCTCGAACCCGCGAGCAAGTGTCTCGTCCCGCCACCGGAAAAGCGTCTGGGACTTCAGGACCCGGACATGCGGTACCGGCAGCGCTATGTCGATATGTGGTCCAACCCCGACACCACGCGGACACTGATGCTGCGTTCCAAGCTCATGAGCGCGATGCGTCGGTACCTCGAGCGTCACGAGTTTGTCGAGGTTGAGACGCCCGTGCTGCAGACGCAGGCGGGCGGGGCCGCGGCTCGCCCGTTCTTCACGCACATGAACGCGCTGCATCTCGATCTGTCCTTGCGGATCGCGCCAGAGCTCTATCTCAAGCGCCTGCTCGTGGGTGGGATGCCTCGCGTGTTCGAGGTCTCGCGGAACTTCCGCAATGAGGGACTCGACAAGTCGCACAACCCCGAGTTCACGAGCCTCGAGGTCTATCAGGCCTTCGGCAACTATGAGACGATGATGGATCTCACGGAAGGATTGATCCGCGAGCTGGCCCAGATCGCTGCAGGCGAGCAGGGCATCAGCGCCAGCGCCATGCCATTCGGCGACCTGCTGATCGATTATGAGCGGGCTTTCGACAAGGTGACCTATGCGGAGCTCTTCGAGAAGGTCCTCGGGTTCTCGATGGGCGACATGGACAAGGTCCGTGCGGCGTGCGAAGCGCGCGGGTTCAAAACCAAGAGCGAGGACGGCACACCGATCGCGGACATCTTCCTGGTGAACGAGTTGTTCGAGGAAGTCGCCGAGCCCACGATCGACCCGGCACGCCCGACCTTTGTGCTGGACTACCCCGCGTCGCTGTCGCCCCTGACGCGTCCCAAGCCCGGCACCGAGCAGGACCCGGTCCCGCTCGCGGATCGCTGGGACCTGTTCATCGGCGGGATGGAAATCGGTCCGGCCTACACGGAACTCAACGACCCGGACATCCAGGCGCAGAAGTTCCGCGAACAGCTCTCAGGCGTGGACGATGAGGAATCGACCTTCCGGTCATTCGATGAAGACTTCGTCAATGCCCTCAAGGTGGGTATGCCCCCCGCGGGTGGGTTGGGTCTAGGGATGGATCGGATCGTGATGCTGCTCGGAAATCAGCGCACGATCCGCGATGTCCTCCCGTTCCCGATGATGCGTCCGCTGGGCGGCGTTGGGAACTCCTCTGAGGAATCAGACGCAGAGTAAAGCGACGAGACCAAATGAAAAACGCCCCTTTTCACAAGGGGCGTTTCTTTGATCTCAGTTCACTCGGAGATACCGATTAGTCTTCGGTGTCCGTCTTTTCAGACTGGCCTTCGATGTTCGGCTTGTCTGGCATCTTTTCATCCGTGTTGCTGTTGAAACGGATCTCGCCGGTCTTGCCATCACGGATCTGCGTGCCGATGTTGCCCTCATAGACCTTCTTGCGATCGTGGAGCACATTCACGGTGGTGATGGTCGGTGCGAGATTCTCAAACTCGCGAGTCCCACGCAGAGCGGTGAGGATGGCGTTCGCGTCCTCGTAGCTCAGTTCGCGGAAGACCGCGTCGAATGCATCGATCTGGGCAAACTGGGTCTCGGGATCGACGCTGGGTTCCTGCTGCGCATCGATGAGCGCCTGCACAGCGCTGGTCTTCTCGATGCCCGCCAGGTCAACAACTTCGGCGACATCGTCCATGAGTTCGACGAGCAGCCCCTGATAGGCGAGCTTGGCTTCGTGCAGCGAGTCCTCGAGGACGAAACGGAAGACTTCTTCGAGACCCTTCTCGCCATCGAGCACCTGGATCTCGTCGGTGATTGCCTTCTTGTATTCGTTCACGATGTACTTGTTCATCCCGCCCTGCACACGCGTGAGGATCTGCCTGTTGAGCAGGTCCTGGCTGAGCGTGATCTCTGGGACGAGCGGCTTCATCATGTCCGCGACGCGTCCCATCTCGTCGATGTCGCTCATGTTCATGTTCTGGATGAGCCCGCTGGAAAGCTCCCAGTACAGATCAAGGTTGTCGATCACGGAGGTTTCCATTTTATAGCGACGCAGGTAAATCAGCGGCATGATCTGCTCAACGGAAGCAGGGCCGACATTCGGGTTCGAGCGCAACGCCGCGATATCGGGGAGCTGGCGGATTCGGCGGATGCGACCGTCCGGACCCGGCTGCGCAAGCTTCGGGTACGGCACATTCGTGGGGAGGTCTTCGGTGTTCCGATCACGACGACGCGCGGAGAAGCTCTCCTGCGGCTGCGGCTCTGCCGGCTTGACCACGGGCTGGGGTTCTGGCTTTGGTGGCGGGGTGTATGTCGGCTGATCACTCGCTGGCTCGATCGGCGGTGGGGCGACCTGTGCATTAGAAGACGCGGCCACGACGCTCAGGGCGAGCCCGCATGCGAGAAGAACAGCTCTGGGTTGACGGCTCATGTATTGAATCCTCCCGATTCCTTGATTCTCATCTCAACCTGCACGCATAAACGACAAAGCGCGTGAGGCGGAATGTACTGTTTCCCCTGCTCTGGAAGCAGGCCATCGGTCCGCTTATGGACCCGACGGGGATATCATCGGTTCAGTGCCCCGATGACCCGAGCACAACGCGTTGGGCTCGCAATTATGTCGCACATCGGCGCAAGTTGTTACCAATTCAGGATTTTTTCGATCCTTTCCCACGCTTTTTCGGACCAAACATCGGCCTCACACCCATGCCTAATACCTCACTCGTCCAACAACCCGTCGATCGCGCCGCACTCGCATCCCAAATCGCGGATGCATCGCTCTTGCGGGGGACCTTCACCCTCCGCTCGGGTCGCACAAGCAACTATTACCTCGATAAATACCGATTCTCGACCAAACCCGAGATCCTGCGCCAGCTCGGGCCCATGTTCGCCCAGATCATCGAACAGGTCAGCGCCGAGCAGGGCAAGGTTGTCCGCCTCGCGGGTGCCGAGCTCGGCGGGATCCCGCTCGTGACGGTCGCGTCATTGGAGACCGGGCTGCCGAGCATCTTTGTGCGGAACGCGAAAAAAGAGTACGGCACCGCCAAGCAGGTCGAGGGCACAGTGGAAGAGGGCGATGTCGTCGTCTTCGTCGAAGATGTCGCAACAACCGGCGGGCAGGCGCTCGAAGCGGTCGAGGTCCTCAAGTCCCTCGGCGCCAAGGTCCCCGCGATTATCTCCGTGATCGATCGTCAGGAAGGCGCACGCGAGAACATCGAGGGCGCGGGCGTCGCGTTCCACGCGTTGTTCACCAAGCGCGATCTGGGTGTCGAGGACGAGTGAGCGGGTCGGATCAGGTCTTGATCGCGCTCGTCTGAGCGACCGCGACAACCGACAGGATCATCACGGGGATGAAGACCCCGATCGCGGCGGGCAGACCCGGGATCGTGGCGCTGGCGCCGAGCACGCCTCCGATCAACGCGACGATCGCGATGGGGGCGCACTTGATCGATTGCATCACCATATTGCGCGGCTCGCGTGTGATGAAGTAGGGCATCGAGATCACCAGCGCGAGCATCGCGGAGAGCATGATCGCGAACCGCCCCCATTTGATCCTTGAGTATCTGTTTCGCTTCGCGGGGTCCGTGAGCGTCGGGCGATCGAGCATCTGCGAAACCTGCATGAAACTCAGCGATTGCGCGTACGACTCGTACCGGTTCATCCGCAGGGTGTTGGGGTCGAGCGATGTTTCGATGCGATCGATGGGCACCGCGGGCTTGGGAGTCGCGGCCCCGCGCTCACGAGCCAGTCCTTGCTCCAAGTCCCAACCGCCATTGTTGTATACCGCGAACGATGCGGTGATTGCGCGTGTCGCCTTCCCGTTCTCGTCGCGCTCGAGGATGTACACCCCGTCGAGCGTGTTGGTATCCGCGTGGAAGTTCGCAGCGCGGAAGAGTCTCCCGGACCCATCGAGCGTGAGCGGCACCACCGCGCTCCCGAGCGAGCGCGACCCGATGTCGTCGTGATCCCGAACGAGCAGCGGTGCGATCCGGGGGATCAAGATCTCCGTGTTCACGATCTGCAAGACCATGAAAAGCCCCGCGACAACGACGATGGGTTTCATCACCCGATGGAGCCCCACGCCCGCGGCCATCATCGCGATGAACTCGCGGTTCCGGCTCATCTGCGAGAAGGTGAACCCCATCGCGCCAACGAGGATCATCCCGATCAGGAACGAGTAGAGCTGGAGGAGCTTGGGCCACCAGAAATCGACGACGAGCAACAGGGTCACGACCCACCGCCGGACGGCGCCCGGCGCTTCCTCGCCGCGTTGCTGGGCAAGATCGCCGGCCCGCTGGAGGAACTCGTCGATGTTCAGGGACGCATCGATCACGACGACAAAGCTGAACAGGATCACCGTGAGGGCGATGATGTTGAACAGGTATTGTTTCGCGATGTACCGATCAAGCAGCGTCATGGACGCTCTATCGTAGCGGCTCAGACCGGGGACCGGTATCGGGGCAACAGGTCCGGGACATGCTTGGACGCAAAGTAGCACATCATCCGCGCACATCCGAATCCGATCAGGGCCCCCACGAAGACATCTGTCGCGAAATGTGCACCCGAGAGCATGCGGGTGATGCCGCAACCAAGCGCGAGCATGAAGAGCGTGAACCTGGTCCTGGGAAGAAAACACGCGAGCATCATGCACCCGCCGAACGCCACCGCGGCGTGGCTCGATGGGATCCCCAGATTCGATCCATCTTGAAAACCAGAGAAGAAGCCTCGGAAGTGATAAAACCCGGGCTGAATCTCGCCGCAGCTGACGGGACGCTCACGAGCGAAGACGAGTTTGAGCAGCTCCGCGAACATTCCAGCAAACAACGCGGACAGAAAGATCGCGAGACCGCGATGCCGATTGCGATCGTGCGCGATATACACGATGCAGACCAGAATCCAAGTTCCCATGAACCCCATGATCCGCAGCAGACGATACCAATCATGGTTTTCGATGTGCTGAAGTGGCTTGTGATAGAACAGGTGCAGGAGCGGGAAGTCGAGCAGCGTGAGCAGCACGAACGCGCCCAGAATGATCAGTGTGAGTCGCACACGACGCATACGCCGTCGGTTTCTCTCGAATGGGCTCAGATATCGCACAAAAACATCCTTTTTACATTCCTCCAGATGGTACGCATTTACGGGTGCGAAAGTGTGCGTGGATGCCAGTCTTGAAACCCTTTGTATCCAATCCCGATATAGGTCGTGCCGCGGTCTTTGGGCTCGTTGACGAGCGGACCGAGTTCTTCGATCGTTTCGAACGCGTCTTCCCAATGGTGGGGCGGTCCTCCGAGCATCAACGCCGGGCGACCAATGAGCGACGCGTGGGTCTCCGGAATCGCGATATTGGTCTCATCCCAGATGTCGTACTGCGTTTTGCGTCCGCCGATGTGGGCGCTGCTGCAGTACACGACCGGATGACCCGGGAGATAGAACGCAAGTACAGATGCGCGTCCGTAGTGGTCCGTCATCACGAACGGGTCCTGCCCGGTTCGTTCGCGGATCTCATCGAGAACCCGCTGGGCATCGAGCGCGTGTTCGCGCATCCCCGTCATGCGATACATGGGGATCAACGGGCCGATCTTTGGGATCTTTGAGAGGGTCTTTGCGCCGGGGAACAGGATGAGGACGCCGACCAAGACAAACAACGCAGCGCCCCAGAAGAATCTGATGACATGATCGACACGCACCACCCCGTCACGGATGCACCAGGCGCTGGGGGGGATCAGGGTAACGAACGCCGCCATCGCCCAGTTGCCTTCGGTTTGGGTCTTGAGTGCCACGAGCAGATAAAACACGAGCAGCGGGATGGATATCACGATCGCGATGTTGATCGCGGATCGGATGGAGTCTGTTGCGCGCCTCTTCGCGTTGAGATACGCAAAGAACCCCAGCGCAAGGATGGGTCCCCCAACGAGGATCTGCAACCCGATGTACTCGAACACCCACACGATCGTCCAGGGTTCGTGCGGGGCGGAGGTGTTCTCGGTATCGCCTCCTTTCATGCCCAGATGCCCGAGCAGGTGGCGCACCGTTGCCCAATCGTGCTGGGCGTTCCAGATCGCGACGGGGATCAACCCGAGCATGGAGATGAACAATCCGAGCACGAACCATCGTCGTTGAGCGCGTGATCGGTACGCACGCGAAAGAATCAACGCAAGCATCACACTCGGGATCAGCAACAGGATCGTGTACTTGAACAGAAACCCGATCGCGATGAACGCGCCAAACCCGATCCATGCGCGATGCCTGTCTTTGATCATCGCAACGATCGCGAAGTGCGATGCCCATGCCCAGCACGCGATGTACGGCGCATCGATGGTCATCAGCATCGAGGCGACCGCGAACCCCGGGATCCCGTTATAGAGGATCGCGCTGATAAACGCGAGGCGTTGATCCTCGAACATGACCCAAGCCGTCCGCGCCACCGCGATTGTGCCCAGTGTGGTTGCGATCGCGGCGGGGAGGCGCACCGCGAACTCGGTATCGCCGAGCATCTGCGTCGATGCCCAGATGACCCACGCGACGCCGGGGCCCTTGGAGTAGTACGACCACGCGAGATGACGCGACCATTCCCAGTAATGCGCCTCATCCTCGATCAGGGTATACGGCGACACAAACTGCCACACCAAACGCACCACAAGCAGCAGCACGATCAGCGCCCACATCATCGACACGCGTCGCGCGATGGGGTCCCACCAGAGCGTGCGATCGAGATCGGGCGGGGTCTTGGGCATGGGTCAGTGCTTCGCGAGCTTGCGATACGACGCGAGCGTGTAGATCAACAGCCCGAGCACGCCGATGTAGATAAACGGCAACGCCGGGGCCCCCTTCTCGTGCACCGCGGATTGCCCGCCCGCGATGACGACGATCGTGCCCAGCGCCGGGAAGAAGCTCCACATGTACACGGCCAGCGCCTGTGCTTCACGCAGACGCAGCGCGATGATCGAGCCCGCGAGCACCATCACGAATGTCGCGATGGCCATCGCCCAACGCTCGTGCTGCTTGGAGAGGATCTCGCGCCGCAGATCATCGATCTGCAAACGCAACCGCTCCGCGGGTTTTACAAGGAACTCCGCGTAGCGCATCGAAGACTCGTTGATGTACGGCTCTGCGAACTCGAGCAGCTCCAAACTCGGATAGGTCAGCAGCTCGTCGAGCGGATCAGAGTCGAAGCGCAACCCGGTGTACTGCGTCGAGCTCTGCTGGGTGCTCGTGTTGTCGTCAGAGAGAATCGAGACACCCTGAAGATCAAGCGAGAAGCTCAGGGTGGGCTTATTAATCGCAGGGGTATTGAGCGGATCGTTCGTTCGGGCACGCTCAGGGCTGAGCGTCGCGGAATCGGCACGGAGCCGATCGATACGCCCCGACGAATCCATGACCTGGATCTCGATCGCGCCCGTCACCTGATCGGGCAGCAGGGTCCATGTCTCACTCGATGCGGTGAACCCGCCCGCGAGGATCGTGACGCGCTGACCCGCGGGGCTCGTGAGCTCGATGCTCTCTCCCTTCCTCGCCCGTTCCCGGATATCGCGGAACACATCGATCGACGCGATCCCCTTCGCGAGATTGATCCGCTTGTGATCGACAAAGTTCATCTGATCCGGATCGCTCTTGAGCGCGACCATCTCCGCGCCCGTCATGAACTTCGGGTCGTCCTTGAACACGCGTGGGATCGGGAACGCGGGGAGGGTGAACGGATCGACCGTGATGGGGGACCCGTCACGATCGATCGTGAGGTCGATGAACTTCATAAGCACCGCCGTGGCGTCGTCGTTGCCGATCCGCGCCTGATCTTCTGCGTTGAGCGACCACACGGGTCGGACCTGGATCCACGCCCGCTTGGCGGTGCCATCGATCGAGACCACACCCTGCTCGTCGGCTTTGACGATCGCGACGCCGTAGAGCGCGTACTGGTCCGTGACGGGCGACCCGCGTTCGGGCTCGATGCGCTGGACCTTGTCCGCGTGGATCTCGTTGTTGCCGATGCGTGCGGACTCGCCCGATTGCAACGACCCAACAAAGATCTTCGCGAAGTCCTGAGTGACCATGCGCTCCATCTCTTTGAGGAAGCGCGGGATGACCTGATCGTTGAGCCCGTAGATCGCGCCGCCAAGGATCAAACCCGCAACGAGCGAGGGCACAAGGAACTTCTTATGCGAGACCCCCGACGCGTAGACCGCCGTGACCTCGTTCTCGCTGGACATGCGATGGATCGCGATGGTGGCCGCGAACCCCGCAGCGAACGGCGTCGCGTACGCGAGCATCGGCGGGATCGCATAAAACATGAACCGCAGCGCCTGATCGGGCGAGAGCTTCCCGTCCGCCAGCGGCTTGATCGTGATCGCGAACGCGATCGTCGCGACAAGCAGCGCCGTCGTCAGCAGCAGCAAGCGCCAGAACTCAACCGAGATGGAGCGCCAGAGCGTCCAGAGCATGTGTACAGGATAGGGGCGATCCGTCCGCCCCGTGGTTGACTCAGGTCGGTTCAGTCCCGATTCGCGAGCTCTTCCTCGATCCGACGCGCTTCTTCTGCCTGCTCGTCATACCGCGCTCGGTTCGTGCGATGATCCATCAGGAAATGAACCTTGGTCGCCAGCTCCTTGCCCGCGAGCTGGTTGAGCTGCTTGCGGGCTTGGCCCAGATGGGTCCGGCGCGAGATGTGGACAACCACCATCTCCTCGCACTCCGCGACCTTCAGCCATTCGACCAGGTCCTCGACATGCAGATGCATCCCGATCTTGGCGCGCTCCTGGTGCCCCGGATCGAAGAAGGTGCACTCCGTCACGATCACATTCGCCTT
>DDGE01000047.1:0-5981 GCA_002337545.1 Phycisphaerales bacterium UBA1910
GAGTTCCTGCAGGCACGCAAACCCGAGCTCGTGCGTCAACCGTTCTTTGCGAAGTATGACGGAAGCGCGACCTGGTTCGATCAGCTCGAGCCCCTGACACAAAGCGATGTGCCGTTCTTCCAGCGGGATCTGGAGACGGTGGATCTTCGCGTATCCGTTTAAAACGCTACATCATTCAACTTTTTGAGCAAGGGCGCACCAGCTGCGCCCTTTTTCTTGCGTGAATCCAGAAATTTCTTTCGTGATTTATCTCACGGCCACCACCCTCGCTATTCGCTGATAAACCCCGTCACTTGGGTCATTTAACCCAAGCATTCCTTTCTGAACTTGACTTGGGCAGGCTCTTTCGTGCTCGCTTGAGGGACGCGGTTTAAGAAAGTAGGTTCGGAAATCGCGCCCAGCGCGCGATGAGGAACTGCAACAGAAAGGAAACTCCATGTTTGGAACACGCATGAACGCTACTGGATGGCTTTCCGTCGTGGCGATCGTCGCAACGAGCAGCCAGGTATTCGCGTTCCCCAGTTGGATCGGGGTGTACGGCTCATATGCGCATCATGATGCCAGCAACCCTGGAACTTTTACGATCCTGATGAATCAGGACTACTACGGGCTGCACGCCGAGGTCGGAGTCCGAGTCAACGGCGGGTCGTGGACGACGCACCAGATGAGCTACGGGGGCAACACCGGCGGTAACTCGCTCTGGACATACACCCCCTCGACGAGCTATGCGCCGGGGAGCACGATTGAATACTACTTCCACGGGTACGACGACTGGGGCGGGCACATCTATGACAACAACGGGGGGAGCAACTACACACACACCGCGTCACTGATCGCATCGAGCAAGTCCGGCATGGGTGCGTGGGTCGATTCCGGCGACACAACCTTCCGGGTCTGGGCACCGAATGCGACGACCGTTGCGGTGGCCGGTTCGTTCAACAGCTGGAGCACCACCGCCAACCCACTCGTGAGCGAAGCAGGCGGGACATGGTCGGTCGATGTCGCGGGCGACCAGCGCGGCGAGACCTACAAGTATGTCATCGACGGCACGCTCTGGAAGAACGACCCGCGCGCAACAGATGTCACCAACTCGGTCGGCGAGTCAATCATCACCGCGCCAGCGAGCTACTCGTGGAGCACCTTCTCGACCCCGGGCTGGCAGGATCTCATCATCTACGAGATGCACATCGGGACCTACAACGACAGCCCCGGCGGCAACCCGGGCACATGGCAGTCGGCGATCAGCAAGCTCGATCATCTCGAGGACATGGGCATCACGGCCGTCGAGTTGCTGCCGGTGGCCGAGTTCGCGGGCGACTACTCGTGGGGTTACAACCCCGCGCACCCGTTTGCACCCGAGAGCATCTACGGCGACCCGGAGGACATGAAGGACTTCGTCGATGAGTGCCATCAGCGCGGCATCGCGGTGATCGTCGATGTGGTCTACAACCACCTGGGCCCGAGCGATCTGGACATGTGGCGTTTCGACGGCTCGTCGACCGGGAGCTACGGCGGGATCTACTTCTTCCAAGACTGGCGGGCCCCCACCCCCTGGGGAGACACGCGCCCAGATTACGGACGCGGCGAGGTGCGGACTTTCCTCAAGGACAACGCGTTGTACTGGCTCAACGAGTTCAATACCGACGGGCTTCGTTGGGACTCGACGGTCAATATCCGCACCCAGAACAACGGTGGCGGCGGCAACATCGCCGACGGCTGGTCGCTGATGCAGTACATCAACAATGAGATCGACAGCGCTTCGAGCTGGAAGATATCGATCGCCGAGGATTTGCAGAACAACGACTACCTCACCAAGACGACCGGCGCCGGCGGGGCAGGGTTTGACTCGCAGTGGGACGCGGACTTCGTGCACCCCATTCGAGACAACATCATCGAGTCAACCGATGCGAACCGCGACATGTACGAGGTTCGCGACGCGATCGCGAAAATCGATAACGGTGACCGGCTCAAGCGGGTGATCTATACCGAGAGCCACGACGAGGTCGCCAACGGGCACTCGCGTGTGCCCGAAGAGATCTGGCCCGGGAACGCGAGCAGCTGGTACAGCAAGAAGCGATCAACGCTCGGCGCGGCGCTCGTGTTCACCAGCCCCGGGATCCCCATGATCTTCCAGGGCCAGGAGTTCCTTGAGGACGGATACTTCGCGGATACCGACCCGCTCGATTTTTCCAAGGCGACAACCTATTCGGGCATCGTGGACATGTACACGGACCTGATCGGGCTGCGTAAGAACAGCGGCGGGAAGACCGCGGGGCTCAAGGGCAACGGCGTCAATGTCCACCATGTCAATGATACGAGCAAGCTCGTCGCGTTCCATCGTTGGGACAGCGGCGGCTCGGGCGACGATGTCATCGTTGTCGCGAACTTCTCCGGCACGGGGTACTCGAGCTACAACATCGGGTTCCCGAGCAGCGGCACATGGAAGGTCCGGTTCAACTCGGACTGGAGCGGGTATGACTCCGGGTTCGGCAACTGGTACGCGTACGACACGGTCGCGAGTTGGGGCGCGAAAGACGGCATGAGCTACAACGCGAATGTTGGGATCGGGCCGTACTCGGTAATCATCCTGTCGAAGGACTGATCCGACACAGTCACAACCGTTTCTCTCTGAACGCCCGCCGAGTCGTCGGCGGGTGTTTTCTTTTTCACAGGATCGTAAAGATGATGGGCAACGAGATCAGCAGCAGGAACAGGATTGTTGCGATGATGCCGATGATTGCAAAGAGCCCGATGATCGGGTGATGCTTATCGATCATCCCGGAGTTCTCCGGCACATATGCGATGAGCGGCTGTGTGTGCGTGCACTCGATGCATGTCACGGATGCACGATCAAGCGTGAGTCCCTCTAACGAGTAGCCACACTTTGAACACACAAGAGGTTTGAGCGCATAGTTCTTGCCGGGCAGAAAAGTGGGCTGCCCGTCGGATCGCATCGCGGAGTCTTTCGCCATCTCAAACCCACGGCGACGCATGATCGCCTCCGCCTGGATGATCGAACTCGCGCGGACAGTCATCGTCTCCCACGGCGTGTGCGTTTCACCGAGCGGTCGGACTTTGACCTCCCAAACGGGTTTCTCGGGTTGGGAATCCTGTGTGGACATTGATGAACTCTATCCCATCCGCCGCCCTATGATGTTTCGGCTGCGGTCACGGCCCTGACTCGAAACACGAGCCCACGACGCACAGGCGAGACGCCTGTGCCAACGGTGGAGGTTTTCTATGTTCGATCGAGTCTCAGACAGTTTCAACGGCGTCTTCAAGAAGCTCTCCGGCAACTCCACCATCAGCGAGTCCAATGTCCGCGAGGCAATGGACGAGGTCCGCAACGCGCTCCTCGAAGCCGATGTGCACTACGAGGTGGCCGAGGCGTTCTGCGCCAAGGTGCTTGAGGACGCGAAGGGGCAAGAGGTCACTAAGTCGCTCAAGCCCGGGCAGGAGATGATCGGGATTGTGCACAAACGCCTGATCGAGCTCTTCGGCGGCGATCCGAACGCAAAGGAACAACCCGCGCCTCCCGGCATCCTCAAGATGTCGCCCGGCCCCACCGTCATCATGATGTGTGGGTTGCAGGGATCAGGAAAGACAACGACCTGTGGCAAGCTCGCGGGTGTGCTCAAGAAGCAAGGCCGATCCGTCATGCTGGCAGCCGCGGACCTGCAACGACCCGCAGCGGTTGATCAGCTCGAGACCGTCGCGAAGCAGGCGAACGAGGACCTGCCCGGCGGGTCGCAGGTGCACTTCTATGGCGAGCACGACAAGACTGCGGAGTACGGCAAGGCCGTGGGCGTGGCGATCAAGGTCTGCCAGAACGCGCTCAAGGAGGCCAAGGCCAAGGGCGTCGATGTCCTGATCCTCGATACCGCTGGGCGTCTGCATGTGAACGACGAGCTCATGCACGAACTCAAGGGTGTGCGTTCGATGCTCAACCCGCACCACACCTTCCTTGTGGTTGATGCGATGACGGGGCAGGACGCGGTCAATAGCGCCAAGTCATTCCACGAGCAGCTCGCGGTCGATGGTGTCATCCTCACCAAGTTCGACTCCGACACCCGCGGCGGCGCGGCGTTGTCGGTCAAGCAGGTCACCGGCGCACCGATCCGGTATATCGGCGTGGGCGAGAAGCTCGACGCACTCGAGCCTTTCCACCCCGAGCGTATGGCCGGGCGGATCCTGGGCATGGGTGATGTCGTCTCACTCGTTGAGAAAGCACAGGAAGAAGTCTCCGAGGAAGAAGCGGCGGCTCTAGAAGAGAAGATGGCCAAGGGCGAGCTCGATATGGAGGACTTCCTCAAGCAGATGAAGATGATGCGCCGCATGGGGTCGATGAAGTCACTCCTCGGGATGCTCCCGGGGGTCGGTTCCGCGCTCAAGGGCATGGACTTTGACGAGAAGCAGCTCGATCGCACCGAGGCGATGATTCTCTCGATGACCCCAAAGGAACGCAAGAAGCCCGACATCATCAAGCACTCCCGCAAGGTGCGCATCGCGAAGGGATCGGGTTCTGACCCGAACCAGGTCGGTCAGTTGTCCAAGCAGTTCACCATGATGAGCAAGGTGATGAAGCAGATGGGCTCAATGGGTGCAGGCGGAAAAATGGCTGCGGCCAAGGCGATGAGCGGCGCCCTCGGTGGCGGCGGCGGGATGCCGGGCATGGGCGGTATGGGTGTCCCCGGGTTCTCGATGAAGAAATCCACCAAGTCCAAGAGCATCAAGAAGCGGAAAAAGAGGAAGTGAGAAGAAGGGCCTAGGGATCAGCTATCAGGGATCAGGGAAGAGGTGATTGAAATGCCAGCGTCTACATTGGGGTTTGATGCAGATCGGATCGCGGGGATCTCGGAAGACTTGTTCGAGATGCAGGAGTCGTTCGTTGCGAAGCCGCGCAAGGAAGGGGCGTGGTCACGCAAGCAGATCCTTGGGCACCTGATCGACAGCGCGAGCGTGAACCATCATCGCATCATCGAAGCACAGATCACCGGCTCGATCGTCTTTAATGGGTACGCGCACGAGCAATGGGTCGAGTTGCAAGAGTACCAGGAGCAGGACTGGGAAGAACTCGTCACACTCTGGAGTTCGCTCAATATGCATATCTGTGCCGTAGTTGAGCGCATCCCTACGGAAGTGCTCGACAAACCCCAGAACGAGCACTCGTACGAGAAGACCGCGTTCCGGGAGTTGCCGTCGGATCAGGCATCAACGCTCGGGTACCTCATTGAGGACTACTTTGCACACCTGCAGTATCACTTGGACCAGATCATCAACAAGTAAATCAGCGGTCGAACTGGTTCTGATTGGTGATCAGGATAATGCCGCAGATCATGCTGGGCAGGTTGAAAAGCAGGATGCTGCAGATGTCGAGGATCGCGTAGGTCTTGCACTTGGACCGAAGCGCATTCTGCTCATGCGGCGGAGCATTGAGTTTGCCGAACATGATAATTTCGAAGATCCCAAGCACAAGCAACGGGATGCCGATGAAAAACAGAAAGCATGTGGAAAACCAACTCAACGCCACGAGGCAATGAAAGATACCCGAGATAAGCATTGGAACCCGGATGCCACTGAGGTCGCGGGTTTGCTCAGGAATGTGTGTCGGGTGCTGCTGTTCTTCGTGTTCCATCTGGTGATGCCCTCTCTTCGCTGTGTTACTCGATGGGGAGCGGATCTTCGGCCCGTCCCTCGGCCCATTCCTTGAATCTCGGCCAGAAGATCTCCTGGATCAGAATTTTGACGCACGCGGCGATAGGGATCGCGATCAGCAGCCCGAAAACGCCGAACAACGCGCCGCCAGCGAGCGATGCGAAGAGGATCGTCGGTGTGTCCATGCCGGTGCTCTTGCCCTGTATGAGCGGTGTCCAGACATAATCGTCGAGCGCCTGTCCGAGGAAGTAAATGCCGGCCGGGGCTCCGAGCACCCACCACCACTCGCCTCGGAATCCATCGTGTCCCTGCAACGCGAGCAGCGA
>DDGE01000047.1:6183-36288 GCA_002337545.1 Phycisphaerales bacterium UBA1910
GCGACGACCGGCCCGAGGATGAACGCACCGGGGACACCGATCAGGAAGTAGCCGATGGAGAACACGATGCCCTGGATGAAGGCGATGGTGATCCGCCCTCGGATGAATCCCGAAATGACCGCATCGAACTTCACCAGCAAATCGATGATGCGGTCTCGGTTTTTGTCTGGAAGCAGCTTCGTGCCAAACTGCTTGAGTTGAATCCACTCGGTGGCCGTGAAGAAGAAAAAGAATGCTGTAACGAACACCATGAACGACAATCCAAACGCAGCCCCGATGAGCCCAAAGATCCGGTTCATGAGATCGACACTCACACTCGCGGTCGTCTTGGCGATCTGTTCCTGATTCGTCGCGATCCAATCGATCGCGGCGTCGAGCGCCCTCCCCATCGATGAGTCTTCGTCTGTTTCTGATTGCCGGATTTCGTCGTAGACCCAAAGAAATGCGTCCGGAACGGATTCCGACTCCGTTTCAGCGGTGCCCGCGAGAACTGCTCTTTCCGCGTCCGCATCCTGTCCCTTGAGTGCTTCGTTTACGCGATCGATATTCGAAATCGTATTCGTCGTGAAGGTGAACAACTGCCCCGCAGCGTATGCCCCGCCCGCCGTGATTGGGAGCACCACACCAACGATGAGCACCACCATGATCGAAATAACCGAAACACGCCGCGAAGAACCAAACCTCTTCATGATCCATACGATGACCGGCTCGAAGAGATACGCGAGCAATATCGCCAGCAGCAGCGGCACGGTGACGACGGAGGTTTTCTGACCGATGATGATCAGGGCAAAGATGCCCAGCCCGAGCAGCACATCGCGGATGGGCTGCATCTGCCAGAGGTGCATGCGCGACCAGACGGGCGCTTCGCGGTCTTGTTGCTGCGGGGCGTTGGTATGGGGCTCATCGGGCATAGCGATAGCATAGCCGGTATCGTGATTTCGCGCTGGGAATCAGGAATGTGATCAGGAGTTGATTGTGAGCGGGCGGTTACCGCGTGATGGATCCGGGAAGACATCATCGAACTCATAGATGCCGTCGAAGTCTTCGATCTGATCCTCTTCCGTGGTCCGCATGAGCCCCGCGTCGACCATCGCGAAGATGATCTTCCCGAAATCGATCGTGTAGTAGATGCCCCACTTGTTGAGGACGGACTTGGCCATCATCCCGTAGCGATCGATCGCGTACTCCTTGAGCCCGATGCATAACTCGTGCCCGGAGACATGACGGGATTCATCGCTCAATCCGAGTTCGAGCATTGTCTCATCGTCACGGTTACCGTGGACCATCTCCACGGTATGCGCGAGCCCATCTCGGATAAACGGGAAACACATCGGCGAGTAGCCTCCGGCCCGGTCCATGATGTCTTTGAGATCGATCTGTACTTCGTGACTGCTCATTGCACACCTTCTTCGCACGCCTGGTGCGTGCAGGATTCTATGCGTCTCCAAGTCTATCGGGAAAGGAGGGCATCTCCTTGCATCTTTTCGCACCGAGGCTCAGCTCGGATCCATCCGCGTCACCCATCGCAAGGGTTTCTCAACCCACTCCTGCGCATTTGAAATTCCGATCCGAGGCGTACACTCGACATCCTCATCCGCGATCGCAACCCCTTGCAGGATGGCAATCTGGGATGATTGGAGAAGATGAACGCCGTCCAGAGTGCGATCAATCGCGAATGCCTGGCACAGTTTGCCGGGGCCGTCGCACAGATGACGATCTTTTAATGCGTGTTTACGAGGCTTGATCGTGCGGAGTGTTCGCATCATGTCCGTACCCAAATTAGGGAAAACCGCCCGGATAAGTACGGCCGCGGGATGTTCATTTTTCAGGCACGACACATTAAAACAATGATGCATCCCATAGGTAAAGTAGACATACGCGGTTCCCGGCATCGCCCACATCGACTCGTTTCGTGGCGTTCTTCTCCCACCAAATGCGTGCGAAGCCCGATCCTCGGGTCCAACATACGCCTCGGTCTCGCAGATGTACCCTCGCAGCCGCGTGCCGTCGATCAGCGTTCGTTCCAAGACACAGCCGAGCAGATCCCGCGCCACGATGGCTGCGGATCGCTCGTAAAACGCCTGATCGAGGTGGCTTCCCGGCTCGTGCATCGAATGATTGAACGCGTCCGAACACATGCAGGCAACAACGCACGCACAAGGAGACTGCATGGCATCTGACCCACTGAAACAAACTGGAGCAGTCACATGCATCTTCATCCTCGCGATCGGATCACTGATGATCGCGTCGTGTCGGCATTACTCGCTTGGGTTGCGCCGAGATGCCGAGCGAGTGCGCACGCCGTACTTCCCCACGATCACCGCTGAGAACCTGAACAATGAAAAGGTAACACTTCCGGAAGATTTCAATGGGAATCCCCTGCTCGTCCTGGTCGCGTACAAGCAAAAGCAGCAGACCAACATCAACACCTGGCTCGATCGTATGGACGAGATCGAATCCGCGATCCCCGGCGTGCAGATCATCGAGACCCCCACCATCTCCAGCGGTAAATGGGGATGGATGGCCGGGTTCATCGACGGCGGCATGCGTTCGGGTATCCCCGACACCGAAGCACGCGCCCGAACCATCACGCTCTACACCGATGTGAGTTTGTTCAATCAGGCACTCAATATCGAATCGGTGGACACGATCTACGCGGTGCTGCTCGATCGGGATGGGGAGATCGTAGAGATGGTTGCGGGTGATTACACACCGGCAAAGCTCGACACACTCCGCCCGAACTGAGACCGCATCACGCCTGTTCGCCTACGATGCCGCTGAGAAACAGAGCGTCAGGAGAGCACACGCATGAGCACTCGATTCCACCCCGAGAAACTGTCCCCCGAGTCGTACCGCGCGATGTACAACTTCGAGCTTTCGTTCGTGGATTGCGCCATCGAGCTCCCGCTGCGTGAGCTCGTCAAGCTCCGCGCATCGCAGATGAACAAGTGCGCGTTCTGCATCGATATGCACTGGAAGGACGCCCGAGCCGGCGGCGAGTCCGAGCAGCGTCTGTACGGGCTCAGCGCATGGGAAGAAAGCCCGTACTACACCGATCGCGAACGGGCGGCGCTCCGTTGGACCGAAGCCGTCACGCACCTCCACGACGGCGGTGTTTCCGACGAGGTCTACAACGAAGTATCCGCTCATTTCTCCGAGAAGGAACTCAGCGATCTCACCGGCGTGATCGTCGCGATCAACGCATGGAACCGGTTCGCTGTTGCGAGCCGAGCGCACGCGGGTGACTATCAGCCGCAGATCGCGAATGCCTGACGCACCAACCATTCAATGAGAAAGGGCGATCAACACGATCGCCCTTTTTGTATGCAGTTCAACCCGAATCACGCGTACGCGTGCAGGCCCGGCAGCAGCAGGTTCACACCGAAGTAGGTCCAGAGCATCACGATGAACCCCGCGACGCTCAGCCACGCCGTGGTGAGCCCGCGATCCTTAAGGTTCATAAATCGCACATGGATGACGATCAGGTAGACGATCCAGGTGACGAGCGCCCAGGTCTCCTTCGGATCGAACGCCCACCATCGCCCCCACGAGTGGTCCGCCCACCATGCGCCGAGGAGGGTCCCGACGCCGAGTGTCCAGAACGCGAGTTGGAGGATCGTCATCGTCGCAGTATCGAGATCCTTGAGGGTGCGCTGCACGCCCATTGGTTTCTTGGGAGAGCCGTCATCGATCGTGCTCAGCGCGCCTGTCGCGAGCGCCGGGGCTTCGCCTCTTAAAAACTTGGCACTGTAATAGGTGCCGAGATAGAACAGACTCACAATAAACCCGAGCGTGATGAGCCCGTAGCTTGTCAGCACGGTCGTCACATGGTATTTGAGCAGCACCGAGGTATTGAGGATCGCGGCTTCGCGTTCGATGGTTTCGCCGGGGATCCCCGTGGTCGTCGCGGTGATGAGGATCAGGAACCCCGTCCCCGCGGCAGCGGCGCCGAACAACCACTGCTTCTTCCACAGCATCAACCCCGCGCCGACGAGTGCCGCGAAGAACGAGATCCCTGTCATGGACTCGAACTGGTTCTGGATCGCGAACCGTTCCGCGATAAGTGATCGGAGCGTGAACCCGAACCCGTGGAACCCGATCGCGATGAACAGCAAGACGACACCGAGCATCGCGAGCCATTTGCGTCCTGTGCCGAACGCGAGGATCAACGCGACGAGCGAGAGCAGATACACCCACAGGCCGATCTCAAACGCATGCGCCTTGTTGTAGATCGCTTCGAGTTTGGGGCTCGCCGCCTGCTGGGTCTCCGGATTGATCTGGGCTAATGCGTCTGCGAGTTCTTGTGCGGCGAGGTTTACACCTTCCGCATCGCTCGCACGCCAAGCAAGCGTGAGGCGTGTCGCGGCTTCGCGTGCAGGAGTGTTCGACGCGAGTGAGCCGAGATGTTTCCACGGATCATCCGCGTTGGCAGGTGCGACCAGGTTGAGATTTACCACGGCGTTCAGGAATAGATTCTTACTCTGATCGAGCCTGCCGACCGCCGCCCGGAAGGGTTCGGACGATTCGTACTTCGCGAAGGCCGCTTCGATGTACAGATCCGCCATACGAGGGGAGACCATCCCGGTCTTTAGCCATCCTTCTCGATTGAAGTTGGCACCCTCGTTTCGCGGGTCCTGTTCATATTCATAGAGAATCGCTTGACGCAAGGGCAGGTAGTTGATCCCGAGCACCGGCCGATCGAGGTAGTAGATCGGATCGATCATGATGTCGAACATCGTGAACATGGGATCATATTTGATCTTCTCAACGGACTTGGTGGTCCCGTCCGGGTTCTGCTCAACGATGAGATCAAAGAGCTTGTTCTTCCCCGTCAGCCTGGAAACCGTTTCCTCCGCAAGGGTAGTGAGAATCTTGACGCGTCCATTATGGAACACCGTCGAAGTTTCTAGCGGCGACAGGTCAACCTCGTCCGCGAACGCGGCTTTCTCTTCCGTGCTCAGACCGAGCGCGATGGGCTGCCCGAATGGATTCACAACCTGATCCGCGTTGCCCGAAACGATTTGCGACTCTGGGTGAGCATTCCCGTCGGGAGCTTGTTGCGCATAAGCAAACGAGACCCCCATCGCGATCGCGAAGAAACTCATGCATCGAATGATGACCTGGTTCATGCGTGTGCCTCCTTGGGCTTTGGTTTCGCGTGCAATGCTGCGAGCCTGCGCTTCTCACGCCGCACGAGATAGGGCTTGAAGTAGAACGCCCATGGGATCCCGATCGACATCAGGATGGAACCGAACGCGATGATGTGGATCCCGGGATTATTGCCGACACCGAGGATTGTAAAGTTGGCTCGCGGCTCATCGAGCATGCCCTGATCGACCATCTGCTGGGACTGTTCCCAACCGTTCCGGTCCCAACCAGACTGAGAGAGCTTGAACTGGTTCGGATCCATTCCAGCACGGAGCCGCGTAATTGTGTTCGTCAGCCACGACTTCTCCGGGTCCCAATGGAATGGCGCCCGCAAGGGGTTGTTGAGTTTCACGACATGATCGAATGACTCGAACTCGGGTTTGGGACCACCATAAAACGGGTTGGGCATCACCCGCACCACCGATTGGTAATCCCGCGGAGCACCGCGATGGTCGTACGCGATCATTTCAAAGTCTACGAGCGCCAACTCAAAGCCGGGGAACTCCCGCTGGTAGCGTCCGAAGACGAGCATGATGTTTCGTCCATCCGGGAGGGTAACCTTTGTGCGTTGATCCTGCTGAATCGAAACATACTGAGCAAAGGGCAACCAGACCACCTCAGACCAGGACTCGCGTTGATCAGTCGCATCGAGCGAAACCTCGACCCCGACGAGCGCTTCACGATATGACCCGGCGACGGACTTATCGCGATCTTCAAGACGCACCGGGAACGGGCGTTGGATGGTATCCGCGTGTTCCCATTCTGCGGCGATATGCAGGTCCAGCCGGTCATTCTGCGTGTTGGGTATCAGATCAAGCAGCCACTTTTCCTGTGTGACATTGGCGGCCCGAACGCTCCCGCCCGCCTGGCGCATGATTGCCCGGATCTGCTCACCTCCAGATCCATCGGCCTGCTCATCGAGATAGAGCTGAAGCTTGGTCGCATCGATGTACGCCACACGAATGCTCGGATCGGGGTCTGAGCGTGCCGGGCGACCGCCTGGCGTCGGTGTCAGATCCTGGTTGAGCTCCGGGAAACGGTGGAACACCCAGCGGGTGAACTCCTTTGCGGGTTGGTCGCCGCTCGGAGCTTTGATCATCCTCAAAATTGCAACGGAACTCGTAGCGCCCTCATATCCCGGTGTAATGATCGGGAAGGGTGGTTCCTGAGCGAGTTGCTCAACCACGACTGTCCAAGGGGAGTTCACCACTGGAATCCGCGTACCGGGCGCGACCGGGACCGCGATCCGGCGTCCGGTTTCCGGGATCTCGATTATGAGCCCGTGCTGGAAATCTACACGGAAATCTTGGCGAAGATCCTCCCAGCGTTGGGATTCCATACCCTGGGTATATTCAAGCGCGATGACATCGTTTGATCGCACTCGGTTCGCGGGATCACCGATAAACAGATTGAAGTTTACGAATGGGAGCGAGTCCTCAACGATCCCATCGGGAGCGTTTCGATTGAAGTGAAGATCGACGCGACGATACGGGTTTGCCTCGCCATCAACCGGCTGCGATGCTTGGAACCACTCCGTGTCTAAGGTCGCGTATGGTGCGAATCCCACAACTCGGAACCTGATATCCGGATCGACCAGTGTGCCCATCCCGGCGGGGATCGCCTGGTTGAGTGTCCGACCGTCATCGGTTTCTTCCAACTCGCGATCGATAATCTCCGAAAGGGTCGTCACTCCCTCCGGAACTCCTGCATTCAACCCGTAGGCGTTGTAGAGCGGGAGCTTGTCGAGCGCACGCTGCTCGAAGCGAGGCTGCGCGTTCGGTGTGCGTGCCTGCGCCACATACAACGCGACATCCTCGCGATCATAAAACGCACGCTGCGATGGCCCGGGGAGCGTATCGGTCCCGGCGGGGAGGAGGGTGTCGCCCTCGAGTTTGAATCGTTGATAAAAGATGGAGCCGAGCGCGATGACAACGATGCCCGTGTGCACACTCAGCACACCAAGGTTCTTGAAGCTGAACTCGATACGACGAACGGTCGCCACGATCATGTTCACTACAAAGAGGAGCAGGGCCAGCCGCATCGGCCACCACGCGTAGAACTCGAGCTCCGTCATTTCAAGGATCGGTAGCCGCCGTACGGTGGTGGATTTGTATTCTTCCACTACCGAGCGGAAGAGCATGAACCCGGACCCATCACTGGTGTGGTACTTGAGATTCGGCCAGATCATGCTGGTCCATAGCATGGTCAATCCGATACCCATCGCGATCACAACGACGAAGGAAACGATGAACCGCGCGGCTCTGGATTGATCGCTCAAGGCTTTTCGTACAATGACGAACCAGAGGAACATCGGAATACCGAGCAGGGCGAGATACATTGTGCTGACGATCAGTAGCGTCGGTATGCGTGCAAGCATTCCGACGGGTACCGATGCGAGTGTCGCGTACAACGAAACAAACAGAAGCAAGACCACCGCGAGTGGGATCGAACTGAATGCTCGGAGAACGAGACGCAAAGGTATCCATGCGCCCGTGAGGTTCGCATCTTCCCATGCCTTGTTGCGCTGCCATTTTTTGCTCATTGGAGTTCGCTTGCTCCGTTTCTATTTAACAGGAATGGTACGCATCAAATCGGAATTGTTCTCGATTATGTGGCCCGGAACACCCAAGTTGGTGCCGATTTCGAACGCATTGCTCCAGCCCATGGGTTCGTATGAACATCCGAACCGGCGCACTCTACGGCGATAATCCCCGCGGGATGCGCATCGGTCTTCAGCGAGAAGCGGTCCGGATCGAGTCCCAGAGCGAATGCGCCATGACGGGTCCCCATAGCAATCAGGCGAATCGTATCGTGATCCCCCTGACTCCAGAGAAGACGCATGTCGTCGAGCGTACTGATTCGATCAGGTGTATCGAGGTTCACGATCGAGTCCGTTCCGAGACACACATTGACCCCGGCCTCGACCATATCTCGATACCGGTGCGGACCGAAGTGTGTGGCGGCACCGAAATATGCTGAAGCACGCGGGCAATACGCCACACTCGCTCGTGCTTCGGCGAGGATTTCGATTCCATGATCCGTGGCATCGTTCACATGAGCAACGAGCATGGGATGAATCTTCAATGCCGGCTCGAGATGTTCGATAGGATGCTTCCCTCCGCCAATCGAACGAAGGATCGAATCGTCCCAGACGCCCAACTCCTCGAGCATATCGCGTTGAGGGCCTGATGCGCTCGCAATAAACTCGCGTTCCTCCGGTGTTTCCCCGAGATGCGTGCTCACAGGGAGTCCTCTCGCCTTTGCGGCGAGCGCAACCCAGCGATACACCCCGAGATCGATCGTGTTTGTCGCGTGCGGCTGGAGCCCGAACCGTATGCCAGTAGCCTCCAAAGACCGCATCAGTTCGGGTGCGTGATCCCGGAGATACGAGCTGATACGCTCAACCGCACGCGGAGCGCTCTTTCCGATCCCAAAGAACTCAAGATACGACACCCCCATAAGTGGGGAGCTCGCAAGTGTGCGTGCGGGAGACTCTGTCAGACGACCGTTGGGAGCCCCAGCGATATCGCCTACAGCGATGACGCCACCGGCGAGTGAATACTCGATCCCGAGTCGAACGCAACGCTTGATGTGATCTTCATCAGTTGCTCGATTGGTTCGGATTGTGTTGACCCATTGGACAAATCCGTCATCTGGCTCGTGGCTGAGCGGGCCGATGTGGGTGAGATCGAGATGCGTGTGCGCATTGACGAGAGCCGGCATGAGAATGTGATGTGACAGTGTGAGGACCGGGATGCTCGGGTCTAGAAAGGGGTCCGGGAGGGCTTGTGTTGTGCCCGAATAAGAGACGACAACTCCTGATTCCATGCGTTCAAGGACAAGAGTCGCGTGTTGTATGATCCCGAGATCCGCGTCTGCAATCGCCGCGGCATCAACACGGACATAGCGCGTCGAAGAGGGGTTTTGTGGGGAATCTGACAGCCACCCGTGCAGGAGCGCATCCGAGTCGTACGGGGCGTGTTCGTCGCGTGGCGTGGGATTCATGCCGAGAGATGATATGTGCCGATTCGAGTTGGGCTGCGATGTGTGCGATTCTCAATGAACGGCGCTGCACGCGGCACTCGGGTCTCATACCATGTAGGAGTCGCGTACGCACCGCGCGGGGTTCGCGTTGATGCGCCGCAGAATGTACTGACCAGGAGCAGATCATGAAGATCACCCATCGCATCACAAACGGACGCACGCTCGCCCTGACCACCCTGCTCGTTACTGTCGCGGGTCTGGGGACCGGCTGTGTGAGCCAGCAGGAATATGACCGTCTCTACGAGACGAACCAGTCACTCAGGAGCCAGAATCAGGATCTCCAGAACCGGCTGGGCACCCTTGAATCCAATAACTCGCAGCTCCAGGGGTCCGCGGGTGATGCACAAGGCGTCATCGGTCGTCTCCGCGGCGAGAACAGCAACCTCCGGGATCAGCTTGCTGCATCGCAGAACGCGTTCGCTTCGCTCGAAGACCGGATGAACTCGCTCTCGATTGTTCAGCTCGACCCCGCGACCGACCGCGCGTTGAGTGATCTTGCATCGCAGTACCCCGACATGATCGTCTACGACGGCGAACGCGGGATGCTCCGTTTCGTCTCCGATCTCACCTTCGCGTCGGGTTCGGATCAGGTTCAGTCTTCCGCGCTGGAATCGCTCAAGACCCTCGCGAGCGTCCTGAGCAACAACGCCGCGAGCAAGTACGATGTCGAGATCGTCGGGCACACGGATGACGAAAAGCCCGGTGCCAACACCCGTCGCAACCACCCCACGAACATGCACCTCGCTGCACATCGTGCGATTTCTGTCCGCAACGCACTCGGTCAGGCCGGTCTCGATTGGAGCCGGATGAGCGTGATGGGTTGGGGTGAGCATCGACCGATCATCGCGAACAACCCCGGCAAGGGCACCCCCGCGAACCGACGCGTTGAGATCTACCTCGTTCCGTCCACCCGCAATGAGGCGCTCTCGAGCCCATCGATTGACAATGTCGCGCCGAGCAACAACTCGTCGCAGCCGGTCGATACGCGTCCGAAGATTGATCCGACCAAGTGATCGATTCCATCAATCAACTCATGGGCCATGTGCGTCGCACATGGCCTTTTTCATGGACTCACCTTTTCAACTGAGTGCTCAGGCGTCGTCTTCGGTCACGCGTGCGGGTGCGATGGCGAAGAAGAAAGAGACGACGAGCATGAGGAAGCCCGCTGCGGCGACCGGGAGGGTCCACCCCGCATCACGCAGGGCCTGCCGCTCTTGGGTGATTGGCGGTGGTCTGTTCGTGACCTTGATCGCGGCCCCCCACTGCCATGTATATTCCTTGATCTCATCCTCTGCCCGTTGGGGTTCGGGCTCACCTTTCAGCTCCGCATTGACCTTGCGGCGCATAAAGCTCTTACCCGACTCGGGGAATCGCTTTGATTCGTGCTCGATCGATCCGTCCCGTTTGAACTCATAGAAGTCATATCGAAAGAGGTCGCGGCGTGCCTCTCCTGTGGTTTCGTTCTCGTTGCGTCCGATCCCCTCATACCGGGGTGCCTTTGCGGGATCGACACCGTAGGGCGTGCGGGTCACGATCGCGAGCCGGAGTGGGACTTCGTCTTTGTAGATCGCTTCTTCGAACTCGCGGAGGGTGAGCCCGGATCGGTCCGCAAAAAAGTACATCCCGAACCATTCTCGCTGTCGATCGAAAAGCGTTGGGAGGGTGTGCTTTGGCGGGTAGACGACATCGAGATCGAGGGTCTGATCGCCGTAGTTGACGAGCAGCCCGAGGGTCCCGTCCTCTCGCTGATGTTCCGTGATCGAGATCTGCTGATCTGCGAATGAGAACTGGGTGCTGACGACTTCGATGAATGCAAAGAGCGGGTTATCGACTCGTTCGTAGTACGCACCGATGCGTTTGGTCAGGTTCACCCCGGCGACAAGGATTGCGACAACGGAGATGGCTGCGAGGATCCACCAGATGCCCCGCTTCTCTCGCGGTGCGTTTCGGTCGGTGTTGGGTTCGTTAGTGCCCATCGTCGTGGGAGTCGTGTGCTCCGTGATCATCAACAGCGACATCAGAGAAGATGCCAGGGGTCATGCCGGTGCGTCCGCGGGACTTGTTCGCGTCGGATTCTTCGGCGTGGTGCCCGAACCCGAGCTGGGTGAAGTAGTCATGCTCATCCATCGGGTCGCGATGGGTCGCGTGATCGCCGTAGTGGATCTCCCAGAACTCTGCTTCGGAGTGATTCGGATCGTTGCGGAACTTTTCCAGCCCCCAGTAATGGTGGTCTTTGTTGTCGGTACCTGTGAGGCGGGCCTCATAGATAATGCCCATGCCCTGGGTATTAACCTTGGGGCTCATCCGGACGGAGAAATCTTCATCGGCAGGCGCGGAGTTCAGACCGACCCCTGTGCCGCCAGTGCTGATCTCACCCGCTGCCATCGGGTTCACGAGGTGGCGAGAACCGAGATCGATCATGGAGAACCCAAGGAAGAGCCCTACACAGAGCAGACAAAAGAGCAACACGAAGGTGTTGAGAACCTTGTCGTATTTGAGCTGCATGAAAAATGCGGCAACGAGGATGCCCTTGATCGTTGCGATCGACATCGCCCCTGCAATGTTGACCCATCCGGGGAGATGGATGCCGAAGGCGACTTCGGCCCATACTTCAACTCGGAAGAACGCGACGGTGAGGAATGTGAAGAACAGGAGGATCGCGAGGACACCCACCTGCATACGCCAGTCGGCGATGAAGTGATGATGCTCGCCGTGATGCGGGTTGATCCCGTGGGGATCTTCCGGATCCCACCCGAGCTGGGCCACGTTCTCTGCCTTGGTGTGTTCTGTGTAATCCATGGGTATCTCTTCTCAGTTTATACCGAGCGGGAATCGACGGTGATGGGATCAGTGGATCAGGTACAGGAGTGGGAAGAGGAAGATCCATACAAGGTCAACCAAGTGCCAGTAGAGCGCTGCGTTCTCGACGAGCGTGTACTGGGTCGGGCCGTATGCTTGGTACCGCTTTGCGTAGTAGAGCACCACGCCGAAGAGAGCGGCACCGATGACGACATGCAGCGCGTGGATCCCGGTACCGATGTAGTAGAGCGACCACCAAAGGGGCTCGTGCGCATCGTGCGCGTGGGGGTACGAGAAGAATGTGCCGGGTGCCTTGCCCTGACCAAGCTTGACCATGTACTCAAACTTGAGCTTGATGAAAATGAACAGTGCGGCACAGGCGATCGTCACGATGATGTTCACGCGGAGCCAGAACTGCTTGTCGAGTTGGGCACAACGCACGGCGTTGGCCGCTGTCCACGATGAGAGCAGGAGCACGGCGGTGTTGGCCGCGCCGAAGCGCCAATCGAGGTAGTGCGACCCGTTCGCCCATGCCTCGGGGTACATCATGCGGAATACGGCGTATCCACAGAAGATGCCCGCGAAGAGCAGGACTTCCGTTGTGAGGAAGAGCCACATACCGAGCTTGGCGGCATCGAACTCCTCGTCGCCACTGCGCCAGTGGTGTCCCGCGATGCGGTTCCGCCAGTGCTTCGGGCTTTTGAGGATGCTCTGTGGAACATCGGTCGGGTTGGTATCAGTCATCGTGCTCATGTATCAGCCCCTGCTTGGCCCTCGATTCTTCCGAGGGTCGGCTGGTCAGATTCAACGGTTCAGTGCGCTGCCTTCCCTGCATCGGGGTGGATTGGGTAATCCTTGGGATCCCAGTGCGGGGGCACGGTTGTTTCGAAATCGTACGGGCCGTGCTTGACGATCGGCTCGTGGTGGAAGTTGTGCTCGATGGGTGGGGATTCGCATTCCCACTCGAGGGTCAGACCGCCCCATGGGTTCGCAGGTGCCTTCTCACCCGCGATCAGCGAGTGAACAAACACGGCGAGGTGGACGAGGAACCCGAGACCGAGGATCCACGACCCGTAGGTCGAGATCTGGTGGAGGGTCTGGAACTCGTCGACATAGTTCGCGTAACGGCGAGGCATGCCCTGCGTCCCCAGGAAGAACTGGGTGAAGAAGGTCACATTGA
Organism: Phycisphaerales bacterium UBA1910; assembly: GCA_002337545.1. Classification (GTDB taxonomy): domain Bacteria; phylum Planctomycetota; class Phycisphaerae; order Phycisphaerales; family UBA1924; genus UBA1924. The sequence goes on from DDGE01000047.1 coordinate 19,355, forward strand.
ACCCGATGAAGACGAGTCCCATACCGATCAGTGCGCCGGGCTCGTTATACATCTTCCCAAACATCTTGGGCCACCAGTGATGGATGCCGCCCATGAATGCAATGACTGTGCCGCCCATCATGACATAGTGGAAGTGGGCGACGACATAGTACGAATCGTGCAGGTGCAGGTCCGTCGCGAGGGTCGCGAGGGGCAGACCCGTCAAGCCGCCGATCGAGAAGGTGAAGAGGAACATCAGCCCGTAGCACATCGGGGTGTTGAGAACGATCGATCCCTTGTAGAGAGTCGCGATCCAGTTGAACACCTTGATCGCTGTGGGGATTGCGACGAGGAAGGTCAGGCCCGAGAAGAGGATCGCAGCGAGCTCGCCCATCGCGGTGAAGATGTGGTGACCCCAGACGAGGAACGACACGCCCGCGATACCCAGCGACGAGAACGCGATCGCACGGTACCCGAAGATGTGCTTGCGGGCGTGGATCGCGAGAAGTTCGGAGATGATGCCCATCGCGGGGAGGATCATCACATAGACAACGGGGTGCGAGTAGAACCAGAAGAAGTGCTGGTAGAGAACCGGGTCGCCGCCCATCGCGGGATCAAAGATCCCGATGTTCATGATGCGCTCGAAGATGAGCAGCAAGAGCGTGATCCCGATCACGGGTGTTGCGAGGACCTGGATGATTGAGGTCGCGTAGATCGCCCAGATGAAGAGCGGCATATCGAACCACCCCATCCCCGGTGCGCGGAGCTTGTGCACTGTGACGACGAAGTTCAGACCCGTGAGGATTGAGCTGAAACCCAGGATGAACGCGGCGGTGACCATGAGGACCACACGCCAATGGTCCGCGTCTGTCGTGGTTGAATACGGCGTGTAGAAGGTCCACCCGGTTTCGACACCACCCATCAGGATGGAAAGGATGCCGAACGCTGAACCGAACAGGTAGATATACCAACTGAGCAGGTTGAGCCGCGGGAACGCAACATCTTTCGCGCCCAGCATGACCGGGAGGAAGAAGTTGCCTAGCGACGCGGGGATCGATGGAACGATGAACATGAAGACCATCACGGCGCCGTGCAGAGTGAAGGCGCGGTTGTAGATCTGCGTGCCGGTGAGATCGCCAGCAACCCCGAGGCCCGAGAAGAGGTCTCTGAGGTTTTCGCCGGTCGAGGTCGTGGTTTCCACGAGATCGCCGTCCGCGTTTACGGACTGCGTGATCACATCGCGCATGGGGTCGATGAGTTCATAGCGGACGAGCAATGCTGCGGTTCCGCCGACGAAGAACATGAAGAGGACGGCGAAGAGGTACATGACTCCGATCTTCTTGTGGTCGACCGTGGTTGCCCACTGCCAGATCTTCGCCATGATCCCGGGAGGACCGGAGAGGTAGGACCCCTCGTCGTGGTGTCCGGCGTGTGTATCAAGCGTACTCATGATTCACTCCCGGCGGCTTCTTCCGCCTGGTTGCCTGCTTCTGATTCGGATTCACTGCCTTCAGCGTCCAGATGCGGATTCGGTTCGACCGTCGAGAGCGTCTGGATATAGGCGATGATGTTGTTGATATCGTCTTCGTCGAGCTGCCCCTGATAGCTCTGCATCTGTGGTGCGTACCCGTTTACGATCTTCGCGTTGGGATCGAGGATCGATTCGCGATAGTAGTTTGGGTCGCGCTCAACGGTTGTGCCGTCCGCGAGTGACGCGGGGTAACCCCACCCGTACTGCCCACTGCCGTCAGAACTCTCGTTCCACGGTGGGCCAACGAGCTTGGTCCCGTTGATCTGATGACAGCTTGCGCACATGGACTTGTAAATCTTCTCGCCCTCTTCCCAAGGCAGACCAACAACGCCCCATTCCTCCATCTTCTGATCGAAGTAGTCTTGAGGAACAATGCGGATGGTCGCGGCCATGCGGGAGTGCTCGTCGCCGCAGTATTCGGCGCAGAAGACCCACATGTCACGCCCGATCATCTTTTGACCCGTATCTTGATGGATGTATGTGTCAGCCGCTGTGAGCTTTGGGGTCTGAATGCCGTAGGTGGTGTACCGGTTGGGGATCACATCACGCTTGACGCGAAACTCGGGGATCCAGAACGAGTGGATGACATCCTGCGAGTTCATGCGGAACTTGACTGCCGTATTTTCGGGAAGGTAGAAAATCGGGTAGTCTTTGCCGCGGGTTACCGAGCTTGACATACCGTCGGCGCTTTGCGTTTCCTTCTTGGAGAGCGGCTGGAACTCGGGCGACTTTGCCCCGTTGGGGTAGGTCGCGAGCCAGTTCCACTTGTTGCCTTCGATCCGCAGTTCCATCGCGTTCGAAGGGGACACGAGTTGCTGGGTGTAGCCCTGGAATCCGAGCACGAACATCACGAGCAGCGATGACGAGGGGACCACGGTCCAGAAGACCTCGAGCAGCGTGTTATGGTGTGGGCTCGGTTCCGTCGGGACGCCCTCGCGCCGGCGGTACTTGATCATGAAGTAGAACATCAGTCCCATCAGCACGACGAAGAAGAAGACCGAGAACCATGTGATCATCATGAACAGCCCGTCTGCCCACGCGGCGGATTCGCTCGCGGGGAGTTTGGGACCGAAGATCAGCTTTTCAAGACCGCTCACTTGTGCGGTCGCAAGGGTTGGCATCATCATGACACATGCCCTGTCTTTGCTCCGGCATACGAGCCGGATGGGTTGGTTGATTCGTCAGTTGTGTTCTGGCTTTGCTTCGCGAGGTAACGCCGACGGCGTGCACGATCACCGATGAACAACAGTGTGAGTCCGATCGCGAGGATCAGGACCGTGAGTCCCGCGCCGATCTGCATCACGCGGAATGCTTGGAGCGAGTACACCCCGGCGTTCGGGTCAAACGCGTAGCAGAAATGTAGGAGCCGATCGCCGAAGCTCTGGGCGATCTTCCCTTGTGAGGCGTCGAGAAGGGAGAGCTTGAGTTCCTGCGGCGGGTATTCAAACCCGTACATGTACCTCGAGACCTGTCCCTCGGGGGAGAGGATCATCAACGAGATCGGGTGGGCGTAGTCACCGGCGTCCGTCGGATTGAAGTTGAATCCGATCGAGTTCACGAGTCGGCGGATGTTGAGCACATCGCCCGTGTGGAATGCGATCCCCGCGCGAGCGTCGGTTTCCGAACCACGGTTGTACGCGTCGAGGAACTTGGTCCGCTCGCCCAATGCCATGGTCGTGGTTTCGTCGTGATCGAATGAGACGACCAGCACGCGATAGTCTTCACCTGCGTTGTACTCGAGCTCATTGAGCGAGGTCGTGAGCTGGCTCAGGACAGTCGGGCACACGACGGGGCACTGGTAGTACACCATGACGAGGACCACGGGGGTCTCGCCGTCGAAGTAGTCGCCGAAGACGACTGTCTCGCCGTTGTGGTTGGTGAAGGTCGCATCGAGGGGTACACCGTCGCCCAGATGCTCCGTGACCTCAACACCGTTGAGCTCCACGATCTCGTCGCGATCAAGGATGCGTTGTGCCGACGCGATGGGCGCGGCGAACCACACGCTCGCGATCGCGAGGAGTGTGGTCAGCATCTTGGTCGTGGCGTTGAGGTTCATTGGACTCGTTTGGGGTCTGGGGCCAGGTCTGGTTTAGCGTCTGGTTTAGTTCGTGGATGCATACTCGGCGATAACCTGCTCCGTCGCGACGCGTACGGAGGGTGCCATCTCGTTGAGCATGTCGTTCTTCTGATGCCAGATCTCCGCAGCCTGCTCGGTGTTCTCGTCGATCTTCGCACGGTACGACGACATGTAGCTGTCGAAGTAAACCTTGAGGACGATGATCACGAAGAGCACGCCGAGCACCATGAAGATGAAGGTGAGCCCGAGCGCTTTGGCGCTTGCTTGCGACCCGTGCTCATCCTGGGGCATCCCTTCGGCGGCGGTGTGCTGGTGCCAGTTGTCGTGTCCGTCAGCGCTCATGCGAGTGCCTCCTGGTGTATCTGAGCATCACCTCGATGCTCGGTTTGACCTGATTTTGGGGCCGGCTTCACCAACCCCTGATTTCGTTCAAGCCGCTTGATCCGATCCACGGATCGGGCGGGATTAGACATAGTTCTTGTGCTTGAGTGCCTCGTGGAGCATCGGGTCCTTGAGTGGGAGCAGCGGGCCCTTGGAGACCTTGATAGCAACGAGTCCGAAGTACATCGCGAGGATGCCGAAGATCCCGACGAGGTCCAGTGCGATGCGGACGATGCTTGAACCATCAACGCTTGTCGCCGCGAAATCTGCCATGGGACGGAGGATCCAGACCATGTCGAGTGCGACCATGACGATCATGTAGACACTCATGATCGCGAGCAGGTTGAGCGAACGCTTAGTCTGGCGCCAGATGAGCAGCAGGAACGGGAACACGAAGTGCCCGATAACCATGACCCAGAAGAGCCAGTTGTACCCGTACTCCTGGCGGTTGTAGAACCACGCGGTTTCTTCAGGGATATTGGAGTACCAGATCAGGAAGTACTGCGAGAAGGAGATGTACGCCCAGAAGACGGTAAACGCGAAGACGAGCTTACCAAGGTCGTGCGAGTGCTCGCTCGTGACGAGTCCTTCGAGCTTACCCGCACGACGCAGGAAGTACGCGATGATCGCGACACCCGACGCGCCGGCGAGCCCGCAGGATGCGAAGTAGTACACGCCCCACATCGTGGAGAAGAACCGGTAATCGGGGGACATCAGGAAATCGAAGGCGGCGAAGGTCGTGGTCAGCGCGAACACGGGGATCGCGAAACCAGCGACACGGCGTGACTTGCGGCCCAGACGACGATCACCCGTCTCGTCCTGCTTCTTCGACCACCCGATGAAGCATCGGGAGATGATGATCCATGCCGCGGCATACACGAGCACACGGATAATGAAGAATGAGGAGTTGAGGTAGGGTTCCTTCACATGGAGTAGATGGTTGTATCCCTCATGATGGATCCACTTGAGCATGATCCCGCCGGAGATGACCTCGATGAGTGCGATGATGATCAGCAGGACCGCGGGGAACCAGATCACGGAGCCGAGGTTCTCGAACTGGCGGCGGAGGGTGATGGACCACCCCGCGTTGAGCGAGTGGAAGACCATGACCCAGAACATCCCGCCCAGCGAGATCGCGAGGGCGGTGAAGAGCCCTACCTCGATAGAAGCGAGCATGTGCATGCCGTGGCCGGACATGGAAAACCCGCTGATGACAGAAACGATCGTTGCGACCAGCCCAGCGAAGAAGAGTGGGACAGCGATCGGCGATTTGGCGATCGTCGTATTCTCTTCGCTCATGCGCGGATCAGCGGCAATCTTCTCCAGACGCCTCTGCCACTCGGCACCACTGAGCGCGGTTGCTTCGGGTGCGGGGTGGTTCGCGGATTCAGTGACGATGTGCTCCATCACTCTCCCCCGTTGTTATTGGAAGCACCCGAGGATGCGTTCACGGTGCTGTTTCCATCGGCGTCGAAAGCCGCCTGGAGCACGCGGATGTATGAGACAATCGCCCATGCCTCCTGCTCATCAACGGCGTAGCCGTACGCCGGCATGCGGTTCGAACCATCCGGAGACCAGAGCCCCTCACGGATGACATGGTAGATATATCCATCCGCCCCGAACTCGCCGGCACGATCACGGTACTTGTCGTCAAGAAGGTTGACCGGGCGGACATTCATCAGACGCCCCACCGTGCCAGAATCATTGCCGACCATGTCATACCCGTGGCACATCGCACAGTAGATGTTGTACTGCTCAGCACCCTCTGCGATGAGTTCCGCGGTGACCTCGACAGGCATCCGCTGAGCCCATCTCGGATTCTCAGGCGTGGAACCCGAAACGAGCCCGAAGTAGTAGGTCTCGTCTTCACGCAGCATGTTCGCGCGATCCTGACGACGCATCTGGGTCCACTCGGAGTCATCGCCTTCATCGGGCAGAACCGAGTGGTCAGAGAACGGCACGACGCCCTCGACGAGGGGGCGCTGTGTCATGCCATCAGCAAAGAACTCGGTCTCGGCCTGAGCTTTGTGCTTTGGCTGGAGGTCCATATCGGGGAAGAACCGTCGCGGTGGCTTATCGGTTCGATCGCCCCGACACCCGCCGAGCGGAAGTGCCGCGATCGCACCCAACGCCAGCACGCACGCCAGTGCGCTGCGAGTGGTGTGATTGTTTTTCTTGACTGATGGGATCATTGTGAATCCTGTCGTCTTGATTGGAACACGATGTGGATCGTGATGGGTCTTGTGTCTGCTTTGCCTTAGTCGATGTCTTCGATGAGCGAGATGTGCGTCCCGCCCGCGTCTTCGAGCACTTTCTTCACCTTCGACGGGTCGAAGTCCGGGTCGGTCGCTTCGATGACGATGAAGAACTTGTCGTTGCCCACTCGCATGAACCGGTCGTGCGTGAAGAGCGGGTGATGCCAGCGTGGAAGCCCGTTGAGGGCGAGCATCCCGAAGATGCACATGAACGCGGTGAAGAGGATTCCGAGTTCGAACATAATGGGCACAAATGGCTGCCATGCTTCGAAGGGCTTTCCTTGCACCACGGTCGGGTAGAGCACGAACGAGGTGCCCCACTGCAATGCCGCTGCGGTCGCTACGCCCGCGATGGCGGCGCCGCCGGCCATAAGCGGGAGCTTGGTCGACTTCATCCCCATCGCTTCTTCCATGTCATGGATCGGGAAGGGCGAGTGGACATCCCACTTGGTGTATCCCGCATCGCGGACATGCTGCGCTGCTTTGAAAACCTTGGGGGTCTCGTCGAACTCCGCCACGATCCCGTACACGGGCTTACCCGACGAGGTCACAAACTTCGGAGACCCCTTCCCGATGAGCATCGGGAAGTAATCAGCGGCGGCGGTCATGAAATCATTGATCATCTTCATTTCCAGAGCCCTTCCTTAATGGTGGTCATCCGTGTGCGACTGGGGCATCACGACCTTGACTTCGGCAAGGGCGAACACCGGGAGGAACTTGAGGAACAGCAGGAACAGGGTCATGAAGATCCCGCACGAGCCCACGAAGGTGAGGATGTCGACCCAGGTGGGGAAGAACATGTGCCACTCGCCGGGGAGGAACGCGCGATGGATCGATGTGACGATAATGACGAATCGTTCGAACCACATCCCGATCGTGACGGCCAGCGCGACGATCCAGATGACCAGCGGGTTCTGACGCATTTTGCGGAACCAGAACAGCTGCGGGAAGATCACATTGCAGGTGATCATGGTCCAGTACGCCCACCAGTACGGCGCTTCCGCGGGATTGACGCGGTTGTTCGCAAAAACCGCGAACTCGTACTGGTTTGCCCCATACCAGGCGATGAAGAACTCCATCGAGTAGGCGAACCCAACCATCGTGCCTGTGAGCAGAAGAATCTTGGCCATGTTCTCCAGGTGACGCAGGGTCAGCAGGTCGGAGAAGTTGGGCAGGATCACACGCAGCGGGATGAGCAGGAAGAGCACCATCGCGAACCCGCCGAAGACGGCACCCGCGACAAAGTAAGGCGGGAAGATCGTGGTGTGCCAACCCGGGATGACTGAGGTTGCAAAGTCGAACGAAACGATCGAGTGCACCGAGAGCACCAGCGGCGTGGAGATACCCGCGAGCATCAGATAGGCCTTCTCGTAGCGGTGCCAGTGACGCGAGGAGAATCGCCACCCGAGCGATGCGACGCCGTAGATAAAGAGACGGATCGAGTCCGGGCGAGGCATGAACCCGAGGGGGAGCCCGTCGCCGATCGGCATGGGCATTTTGAACTCTCGCGAGACCCCCTTGTGGAGGCGAGCGGCCGCTCGATCACGCAGGGTGGCAAGATCGGGGATCATGCCCATATACCAGAAGAGCAGAGAAACGGTCGCGTAGGTTGATACCGCGAAGACATCCCAAAGCAACGGCGAACGGAAGTTCGGCCAGATGGCATTGGAGTTGGGGACCGGGGCGAGGAACCAGGCAAACCAGACACGACCAACATGAATGCCTGGGAAGATCCCTGCACAGACAACCGCGAAGATCGTCATCGCTTCCGCGGAACGGTTGACTGCTGTACGCCAGTTCTGCTTGAGCAAGCAGAGAATCGCGGAGATGAGCGTCCCCGCGTGACCGATACCGATCCAGAAGACGAAGTTGGTGATGTCCCACGCCCAGTCGACCTGGTTGTTGAGACCCCAGACGCCGACACCTGTGATGATCAGGTAGAGGATCATCCCTGTTCCCAACGCCGCGATCATGGAGCAGATCGTGAACGCTGTGAGCCAGATCTTGGGGATCGGCGCCTCGGCGTAGCCACACACGATATCGGTGACTTCACGGAAGGTGCGCTTGCCGAGGACCAGCGGCGCGCGAACGCTCGGGTCTTCGATCAGCGTGCCGTCGTCCGTTGTGCCCGGCACCACAGGCATGCTGCGGGGCAGAGGCTGGACCGACACTTCGCCGGAGCCCTGTTTGGTAATCTTTTCATCAGGTTGCATGTCACTCATTGCTGATCGTGCTCCGCTGCTTTACGCGTGAACCCCGCTGAGCACCTTGAGGCTCATTGAGTATCCCTGATCCATGAATCGTTTGGTGCGATCGATGTAGGACGACGAGTGTGATTCGCCGCCGTGATCGTCGTGTCCGTTGTGGTCGTCGCCGTGCCCACCGCCGTGTGAGTCGTCGCCGTGGCTCCCGCCGTGGTCGAGCGGGTCGTGCTCGCGGTGACGGATCGCCTCGTTCGGGTTCCGCACACGCATCATGTAAGTCGTGCGGGGACGCGTACCGAGGTATCCGAGGAGGAGGTAACTGCGACCCGAATCACGCTCCTTGGAGACGCGTGCGTCGGGGTCGAGGATGTCACCGAAGCTGATCGCATCGCTCGGGCAGACCTGCTGACACGCGACCTGGAAGAACCCATCGGGGATCGGTCCGACCTGGTCGCGATCTTTCCAGATCCCACGGATCTTGACTTCCTGGCGTGCCTGGTGGATGCGCTGGATGCAGTAGGTGCACTTCTCCATGACACCACGGCTGCGGACCGTGACATCGGGGTTCATGTGCATCTTGGAGATCTCGTCGAGCTTCTTGCGAAGGCGCGGCGGGATGAAGTTTTGGTTGAAGGTACGATCCTGCCCAACGGTTTCTTCGAACTCCTTCGCGATCTCCTTGGAGGTGTATTGCGAGTCGAGCCCGCCGTTGAACTTGACGGGGGCGTAGTCGAAGAAGTTGAATCGGCGTACCTTGTAGGGGCAGTTGTTCGCACAGTAGCGTGTACCGATGCATCGGTTGTACGCCATGTCGTTGGTGCCCTCGTCGCCGTGGACCGTTGCGTTCACCGGGCACACCGTTTCACACGGGGCGTTCTCGCAGTGCACACACGCGACGGGCTGGACGATCATCTCTTCGGGGTTGTTGAGGTCATCGCCGACGAAGTAGCGATCCATGCGGATCCACTGCATCTCGCGGCCCTTGGCGACTTCGTTCTTGCCAACGATCGGGATGTTGTTCTCGCTCTGACACGCGATGGTGCACGCGTTGCAACCCATGCACGCATTCAGATCGATCGACATGCCCCACTGCGGGCCCTGCGCAAAGCGCGGCGGGACCTCTTCATTGAGCTTGTAATCGTACTCACGCTCCGTCGGATCTGGATCGCGCTTGGAGCTGTTCTGCGGGTTCTCGTAGATGCTGATGATGGGTGGAGAATGGCTCAGCTCACCGAGCTTCTCAGCGATATTGAGGTCCTCGTAGTCGCGACCGTAGATCTCGTCCGTAAACTCGACATTCTTGTCGGCGTACTTGTCCCACCAGTACTTGTCCATCGCACGCACGATGGAGGTGCGGCTTTCCATGGACCAGTGGTTCTGGGTTGAGGCGATTGTGTAGGTGCCCGCGGCCTTCTTGATCTTCGCACCGCGGGTCGCGAGCGTCCCGGTTGCGGGTTTGATCTTGTAGGTGTTGTGCCCGACCTTGAACCCCACCTTGCCAACCATCTCACGCCCGTACCCGAGCTTGACGGCGACGGTGTTGTCCGCCATGCCTGGGAGGATCCAGAGCGCGGCTTCCATCTCATGCCCGTCGAGGGTGATGGTGACGCGCTGCGCCTGGGGCATCTGCTGCTTGGTGTACGGGTTGTACTCGTCCTGCCACGAATGCTCAGGAAGCACCCCGAGCTTCTTCGCGGTCAACGGACTGACGACAATCGGGTTGTCCCAAACAACGGAGGTCCCGAACTCGGGTGACTCCTGCAACCATCCGTTGTTTGCGAGCTGGCCGTGGTTGAAGTTGCTCGTGTAGAACAACACATCCATCGATTCCTGACCCGGCGCTGGGCGGGCGCCTGCGGACGATGCTGCGCTGAAGACTGCGCCGCTGCGAACTGAGGCGGTGTTCGCCGCGTTTGCACCGAGGAACCCGTTATGGAGGGTACGAGTCCACGCTTTGTCGCCCGAGTTGCCCATGCCAGACCAAGTCTGCTTGACCAAGTCGATGCCGTGCACCCCGGATTGGCCCGCGAGCATGCTCAGGAACTCGATGTCCGAGCGTGCGGGGTCATAGAGCGGCGCGATCATCGGCTGAATGACGGAGTAAGTCCCGTCGATGTCAACGACATCGCCCCACTGCTCGAGGTAATGCGTCCCGTTAAGCGACCAAGTCGAAAGGTGCTCGGTCTCCGAGATGTTCTGATCGAAGGTAACCGTGTTAGGCACCTTCGCGAACGCGTCCACGAAGTTGACCGATGCGGGCGCGTCGTAGACGGGGTTGCAGTTGATCGTGACGAGGGTATCGACGAGCCCGTTGTTCATTGCACCCGCGAGGGCTGCGAGTTCAACGGCCCCATTGCTCGCGAGCGACTCGGACATCGCGGTGATCTTGACCATCGAACCCAACGCGCCCAGCGCGTTGTTGATGGCCATACACATCGCCCATGCCTCGGTCCCGATCTGATCGCCTGGGACAACGACGGCGTGCCCGCGATGCGCGACGAGGTCCTTCGCGATCTCATCGATGTCATGCTGAGAGATGCCTTCGACCGTTGCGTTGACCAGACCCGCGGCACTAGTCCCCGTGAGTCCGGCGACGGCGTACGCGAGCGCCATCGTAAAGTTGTGCATCTGCGACGGTGCAACACGGAAACGATGATCCGCGAGCGACCCGACCGAGGTTGGTTTCGCTTCTACTGCGTAGAGGCGTGACATGTCGTCGCCGCCATCGATAACCTTGCGGGTGCTGGCAAAGGTGCGTGCGTTCTTGAGCGATCCGGCGCCGCCAGCCATAAAGTCCGACCCGACGGAGACCACGCATTGGGCGCCATCAAAATCGTAGCTGACATGCTGGGGTGATCCGAACGCGAGGGCGGAGCCATCGATCGCGGCTCGGGATTCGGCCGGGTTCCAGAACACGAACTGGGCTCGTGGGAACCGATTGCGTACCGCGGCGATCATACGCTCACGCGTCGGCGAGCTCTGCTTATCGAGGATGAACGCGAGCCCGAGACCATTGTTCGCATCGAACTGGGCGAAGTGCTCGCCTGCCCAGAGATCGAAGTCATCCCATGTACCGACGATCTTGCCTTGTGTGGGATTGTTGTACACCGGGTGCTTGAGTCGTTCCGGGTCGTAGAGACCCAAGATGCTCGCCTGGGCCATCGCGCTGGATTTGCCTTGGTTCCCGGGATGGAGCGGGTTGCCCTCGATCTTTGTCGGGCGCCCCGTGTGGGTCTCGATCAGGAGTCCCTCGCAACCGCCGCCGGGGAGGGGCATCGCGGTGGTGAAATAGAGCGGCTTGCCAGGAACAACTTCCGGCTGATGCTCGGCGTAGGGGATGATCTTACGATCCGGGCGACGACACCCAGGAACAGTCGCGGCACCAGCGAGCGCGAGACCCGCGCCCATGATCTTCACGAAGCTCCGACGGGAAGGCTCGGACATCACGGAAGCATCAACCGGGAACTCGCGTTCCACGAACTCCTTAAACTCGGGCGTCCCGGAGTACTCGTCAAGAGATCGCCAGTAGGCGCGGCCGGAAAGGCGGCCCAGCTCAGGCGCCTTGGTCGGGATCTCTTGTTTTCCCTTGCTCGATGGGCATTGATCGAGGTTGCTCATGGTTTCGTCTCTTCATCACCCCGAGGGGTGTTGGTTCAATCGTGTGCGAGGGACTTTGCCGGCGTCTGCGACTCTGTAGTCATTAATAGTGACAGGCGGCACAGTGCTCGGGCGGGTTCCGCTTGAGCGTATCAACAAGGTCCTGCGGATTAATGCCTTGATGGGCACGCTCCTCAGGCGAAAGCGGGATCAAGGTTTCCCCGTCTTCACTCATCTTGTTGAACCAGTGATTCTCAACCCAGTAAAGGTCCGTGACCTTATCTTTCGGAACGAGGTTCTCTTCCGGGTTGCGATGGCAATCAAGACACCAGCCCATCGAGAGTGATTCCTGTTGAGCAACGACCGGCATGCCTTGGATCTGTCCGTGGCATGAATAGCAGCTCACGCCAGCGTTCACATGCGCGTTATGCGGGAAGCTCGCGTAATCCGGTACAACATGGATGTTTCGCCATTCGATCCCAACGCCCTCGTTGTAGGCATCACGGATGAACTGAACTTTTTCATCGGTCGCAGTCGAGAGTTCCGTATTCAGACGATTCTCGACATGACAGTTCATGCAGGTCTCAACCGCAGGGACATTGGCGTGCCACGAATCTTCAACATTCGTGTGGCAGTACCGACAGTCCATGCCGAGTTTGCCCGCATGAATCTGATGATTGAACCCTGATCCGGGCTGTTCGGGCATGTAGCCCACCTCCCAGAACTTGGGTGTCGCGTAGTACCAGAACCCAGCAATCACGCACACGACCCCGCCGTTCACGACGAAGAAGAGCAGCGTGGGAAGCGCGTTCATCCATTTCGGGAAGATGGGTTTCAAGGCGAATCTCCACCGGTGTCAAAATAGACAAGCGTCCAATGACGCGATATGCCCGAATGCATTCGGGCGCTACTGGTCACTAGGGTAGCATCGAGATTCCGCGTAAACTGTGCTGCCCAACCGAAATTCTGTCTGTTTTTGTGTAGAATACGGCAATCGCACACGATCTGACAGCAATAATCGTTGCGACTCAGTTTCAACTACGCCGGAAGGATTCTCAAATGACGAGCACACAAGAACTTCCGAATACAGGACACTCAAATCCCCAATCCGCGGGCGTGCTCGCCCCAGCGCTCTCGATCGGATTCGGCGCGGCCGTCTTGATGTGGGTCGTCGCGTGGATCCTTCACATGCCGGGGGTGCGTGTTTCCAACGCGATCGCGATCCCCATGCTCCTTGTGCCGCTGCTAGCGATGTGCATGCTCTGGATCCCCGGAGTGCCCCCATCAAAGCGAGTCAAAGCCGGAGCTGTATCCGGATTGGTTGCAGGGCTGGTGAATCTGCTCATTCTGGGTTCCTTTATTACTGAGCAGCCGGAATCGACCGCGGAGATGTCTGAAAAAGCGAACAGTCTCGCGCCGAACGCGTTCGTGGTCATCTTGGGATCCATCACTGTCTCGATCGTCGTTGCCCTACTTGCATCCCTGATTGTCAGAGGGAAGCAGTCTGAAACGCTTGAATCTCGCAAGTGGCTCTCACGATTCGCGTGGGTCACGGCACTGACCTATATCCCGCTGATCGCGGTCGGGGGCGCGGTCACGAGCACGGATTCCGGGCTCGCCGTCCCAGATGCCGTAACCAGTTATGGCGCGATATCGGTGCTCTTCCCCTTAAAACTCATGGCCGAGCCACGAATCTTCCTTGAGCACTCGCACCGATTGTTCGGCACCCTCGCAGGGTTCACGACGATTGTCCTGATGCTCCGCGTGGTCATTTCACGCGTCCAGACGCTTCCCAAAGTTCTCAGCATTGTGCTTTTCCTCGCCGTCAGTGCCCAAGGCATCCTCGGAATCGTCCGCGTGGCCGATGCCAGCACCGCGTTCGCGATTATCCACGGCGTCTTCGCCCAGTTGGTCTTCGCACTCGCATTTGTCATCGCGATCATGCTCACACGGACCTGGATGGAAACATCCCCGAGCGAGGCAGTTGTTGCGAACGCAAAGAAAGCACGAACCGTGATGATCCTGGCGTTCATCGCATTGTGCATCCAACTCGTCTTTGGCGCGCTCACCCGCCACATGCATTCATCGCACGCGATGCTCTCACACATGGGATTTGCGTTTATCGTGATGTCTCTCGTGATCATCGGTGGCGCGTTCTGCATTCGTGCGGGCAAAGCGGACCCGTCCGGCAAACCGATCCGCATCTTTGGAATCCTGATGCACGGGATCGTGACTTGGCAGTTCGCGCTTGGATTCGCCACACTCTCGCTCGCGTGGACTAGTGATAACCCGGACCTGCCCACAGCGGACACACTGCACACGGCCGATGCGATCGATCACATCGGAGCCCTCGTAGCGACGCTGCATCAGGTATCGGGCGCGGCGCTCCTTGCGACGACGGCCTGTGCGCTCGTATGGGCGATAAAGCTCGCCCGGGGTCCCAAAATCAAGTAATCTCAGTGTGAAACCGCCCAGCACCGGGTCCCAATGCAATCCACTGGACCTTGCTGCGTTGGACGGACAACACACGGAGATTGCGTCATGGGCACATACACGACACATACCCAGCCGCGCGAACGCGTTGAGACCTCCCTGCTCCAGATCTCGGACGAGGAGTTCGGGTATCGCGAAGCAAGGCACCTGCTCTGGCGTGCGGGGTTCGGCGGCACAGACGAGCAGATCCGTACGCTCGCGTCATGGGGGCCAAAGAAGGCGGTCGATTTTATTATCGACTATGAGGACATCCCCTTCGAAAACGACGGGCCAACTCTGTTCGATAAGGACATCATGACGCCACGCTCTCGCGAGGAGAACATGGCCTTCCGCCTCGCTCAACAGACAGGCGACGAGAACACTCTGAATAGGTTCCGCGAGATGCGACAACGCGCCCAGCGCGAGGATCGTGCGCAGATGCGTGAGATCCGACACTGGTGGTTGACGCGAATGATCCAGACGCCGCGACCGCTGGAAGAAAAGATGACACTCTTCTGGCACGGCCACTTTGCGACGAGCTATCGAACGATCGAAAACTCGTACCACATGTATCAGCAGAACCGAATGTTTCGAGGGCTTGCGCTGGGCAACTTCCGCACACTCCTGACATCGATCATCCGCGACCCCGCGATGCTCCGCTATCTCAACAACAACCAGAACCGAAAAAACGCCCCCAACGAGAACCTCGCAAGAGAGATCATGGAACTCTTCTCTCTCGGCGAGGGCAACTATTCTGAGCGTGACATCAAAGAAGGGGCCCGTGCGCTGACGGGTTACACCTATCGGGATGACGCATTCTTCTTCAGCAAGAACCAGCACGATGAAGGATCGAAGCGCGTCCTCAGCGTGAATGGCAACATCGACGGCGATGGGTTTGTGAACGCGATCATCCGATCCCCCCACTGCGCCCCCTTCATCTGTGCCAATCTCTACAAGTTTTTCGTCTCGGAAATCCCAACGGATACCAAGGCCCTCGAGGGCGCCGAACGCACGGTCGTGCGAGCCCTCAGCCAAGTCATGGAGCAATCAAGGTTTGAAGTCAAGCCGGTTTTGAGGAAGCTGTTCTTGAGCAGGCATTTCTACGATCCGAGCGTCATGGGCAACAAAATCAAGAGCCCGATTGATCTGGTTGTCGGCGCTGTGCGGACGCTCAATACCCCTGTGCGGAATCTGGTCGTCCTTTCGCAAGCGATCGATAAGATGGGCCAGAGTCTGTTTCTACCGCCGAGCGTCAAGGGCTGGGACGGCGGGCGCGCATGGATCAATACATCGACACTCTTTACACGCCAGAACACGCTCGTATACATGCTCACTGGGCAGATGGCTCAGTCGAACCGGCTCTTCGTCGATCGAACCCCATATGACCCGCGACTGATCGTGGATTGCATGAATGACCCACGCATTCAGGGAGATCCGCCCGATGAACTCGTCGCGAATCAAATCATGGACTTCGTGCTGGGACGAAGACCGTACGGCGCTTCTGACCAACTTGTATCTGCAGCTTACAAAGTCGATAAACCCGCGAGTACCGACGGCATCCGGACGATGCTGATGCTCACGACCTCGATGCCTGAGTACCAGCTCTGCTGAATCTGAGAGGGATACACGATGAACCTGCACAACGATCCAACGAACGCGAAGGCCTATACCCGCCGGGCGTTCATTCAGAACTCCGCGATGCTCGCGTCCGCGGCATTGACTGTCCCCGCTTTCATCCAGTCGTCCGCCTTTGCGATGCCCAAAGCAGAGCACGGGCTCTCATCGATCGCAGGCGTCAATGAAGACAATATCCTGGTGATCATCCAACTCTCCGGCGGCAACGACGGGCTCAACACCGTTGTGCCCTACCGCGACGACGCATATTACCGAATGCGTCCCTCGATCGGGATCAAGCCCGACGGGCTGCACATCTTGAGCAAGAACGGGTCCAACGGCGCGGTCGATCTTGGCCTCAATCAAGCGATGACCGGCATCCGCGAGCTTTACGACGAAGGACAATGCGCCATCATTCAGGGCGTCGGGTACCCCAACCCGAACCGATCGCACTTCGCTTCAATGGACATCTGGCACACCGGTGAAACCACCGGCACGGGTGATGGGTGGCTTGGACGCTACATCGATGCGCAGTGCTGCGGGTACGGCAAGGGCGAGAGCGGCACGCCAGATGGATCGATGGATGACAAGGTCGAGCCTCCCATCGCGATCGGGAACGAGGCGCCGCTCATGCTCACTGGGCGCAGCATGATGCCCGTGTCATTCGAGTCCGCCGAGTTGTTCGCGTGGGCTGGCAAGAAGTACAACGAGGACATCGTCGAGGAACATCGCAAGCTCACGGACATGGTGAACGAGCGCATCGAGCACGAGAAAGACTCCAACAACGCGTTCCTGCTTCGCACCGCGATGGACGCGCGGGTCTC
>DDGE01000047.1:36492-49809 GCA_002337545.1 Phycisphaerales bacterium UBA1910
CACGCCAACCAGCTCGGCGGGCACGCGCGATTGCTCGGACAGTTCTCCGCCGCGGTGCGTGCATTCCAGAACGACCTCAAGGCACAGGGCAACGACTCGCGCGTCGTGACGATGGCCTTCTCCGAGTTCGGGCGACGCGTCGGACAGAACGCATCCAACGGCACCGACCACGGCACCGCCGCGCCGATGTTCATGTTCGGCCCCAAAGTCCGCGGCGGGTTCCACTCTCGCCACCCGTCACTCACAAGTCTCGATCAGGGCGACCTGAAGTACACATGCGATTTCCGCAGTGTTTATGCGGAGGTCCTCGACGAATGGCTGAGCACGAAGAGCGATGAAGTGCTCGATGGGAAGTTCAAGCATCTGCGAGTGCTGCAGAGTTAATCAGTCAGTTCTACTCAAAATCCACTTCAAGGCAGCTCACCGACATAGACCGAATCAATCGGCACCAGCACCGGTAGCGGATCGTTCACCCCCACCTCGCTTGGCGGGATCACGGTCGGCAGGGTGATCACGCGGAGGGCTCGCCCCGCATCATCCGTGATCGTCGAGTCGTCCTGAAATACGGGCAGCGATGTCGAGAGCACGAACCGATTGCCCAGCACGAGTTGCTCGGCCTTGATGATCGTGAAGTACACGCCCAGTCCCGCATTCAACTCGACGACTGTCGTACTGAATCGACCTTGCTCGTTGTATATCTGCGTGAGCATCAAAGGCTGATCGCCCGCATCGATCGCGCCTGCAGGGATGCGGAGTTCCACACCACCCGGCCAATCCAGCGGGGAGATCATCAACCGCTCACGCTTCGCTTTCGTTGCGAGTGAGACGGCGTCGGGGTCGCGACCCGCGAGCCATTGACCCAGCGCGTTCGCGTTGCCGGTATCGCCCGCGCCCGCGCCAATTGGTGCCGCGTCGCTCATCGGCTTGTCCTTGTCGAGCGTGACGAAGATCATCGCGTACAACCCCGCGAAGGTCGCAAGGGGCGCGATCAGCCAAAGCGTAAGGATGATGTTCTTGCGGGTCACGACAGGATCATAGAGACGAAAAAACCCACGCGATGCGTGGGTTGTGGATCGTGCGATCGATGAAACGGGATCAGCCCTTGAACTTGGTGTAGTTCTCAGCGACCTTGTCCCAGTTCACGACATTCCAGAACGCACCGATGTAATCCGGGCGTCGGTTCTGGTAGTTGAGGTAGTACGCGTGCTCCCAGACATCGAGCCCCAGGATGGGCTTGTGTCCGAACATGATCGGGGAGTCCTGGTTCGGGGTGGACCCAACATGGAGCTTGCCGTTCTCGTCAAAGCCAAGCCAAGCCCAACCGGACCCGAAACGGGTCGCGGCTGCGTTCGCGAACTCTTCCTTGAACTTGTCGAACGAGCCGAAGGTCTCGTTAATCGCATCCGCGAGCTCGCCGGAGGGCTCACCGCCGCCGTTGGGTGAGAGAATGGACCAGAAAAGCGAGTGGTTCGCGTGTCCGCCGACATTGTTCTGGACAGCGGTGCGCTTGTCTTCTGGAATTTCGTTGATGCGAGCGAGCACTTCGCCGTAGCACTTATCTGCCCAATCTGTGCCTTCAAGCGCTTTGTTGCCCTTGTCGACATACCCCTGATGATGCTTCGTATGGTGGATTTCCATCGTGCGTGCGTCAATGTGGGGTTCGAGCGCGTCGTATGCGTACGGGAGTTCGGGAAGTTTGAAGGACATGGGTGACTCCTTTGGATTCAGGATTCTCCTCGCGGATCAAAGTCAAATCTGACAAGCCCCCCAAGTCAAAATTGGGGTGAATTGTGGATGACCCGCGAAGAACACAAAATCTGTGCCGGATAAACCCCCAATTTCAGAAGAAATTGGGCCTGGTCGGGACGAAACTGGGATGAGTTGTTGTTTGTAAATGGCATGATGTGTATACTGGCGACCCGGTACGCGGGCACCACGATCGCGCCAACAGGTCAAGCGACCCGTTTCGAGATCGCCCAACGGCAGACAATAGGACCGAGTTTATCGGTCGTCAACCGATCGCAACCCTCCATGGTCCGTCATACCGGATCGCAAACCAGGGTTCCGAGCAATCCGGACATGACACCCATGCAGGATGCAGGGTGTAGGACCTTTCCGATTGAGATCGGGAAATCCTGAACTCGCCAAGGCAGGCGGATCGCACAACACACGCACGCACCGCTTTGTTCGCGTCGTGTTCGGCATGCCGATCGGGTCGGACTCCCTATTTCCGACTGACAACTCAGTATTTTGTGTCGATCCGGTTTTATGATCGAAACTCAGTGGTATGAAGTTCGTATTCATTGAGAGCGAATGGGTTTACTCGCCTTTTCGTCGAATGAACCGACGACTCCGAATGAGCGACTTCTTCAGTTGCTCGACATCCTGCCCGGCTCCCCACACTCGCCGACAAGATCGCTTGACCCAGCCATGAAATGGCACAACACCCAAGCGGCTCGGCCAAATCAACACGGGACCCCGGCAGCCGTCGTTCCCACGCACACCGGATGTGTGTGGCATCACAAGCAGGAACGGGAACCAGGACACGCCCAGAACGCGTGAACTGGAGACAAATCGGTTGCAGAAAAGGGCATTATTTCCCTGATCCATGCATCCCCATTTCAGGGGTTGCGTAGAGATCGTTCCCCGATTCGGGGTCAGCCCTCTCAACGCAACACGGTTTATGTCCACGGCTGGGTCCGATCCTTGATCGCGACCCTGGGATCGGGGCCAGGCCCCAACGAATGCTCGGCTTACCGAGCGTAAAAGCAAGCAAAGAACACGCCGGCATAGGAAAGTGCCGGCCGGAGACAGCATGATGCAAGCAACGAGCAACACCCCAAGCCCACTCGAGCAGATGCGTCGCAAGCACCGCGTTGGGGTTTCGCGTACCTCAACCCGCGCCGGCAAGACCTCGCGTCAGCTCTCACATGAAGACGAGCGACTCCTGAATCAGATCCTTGCCAAGGAGCAGGACTTCATCGACTCAGAAGTCTTCTACGAGGACGACGCAGAACAGAACATCTATGAGGATGCTCCTGATATCGCATTGCCGGATACCAGCTGGTACCACCCCGTGATGGACGATATCTCCTCGATCTCAAGGACCAGGACAGTGAAGTCCTCCCAGCAGGTGATTCTGACCGGTGCCGAAGAACGCGTCCTCTTCCACCAGTTCAACTATTCCCGATACCGCGTGTACAAGCTCCAGCAGGAAGTCTGGGCACGCCCTGACAAACGCCCGACCGCGGAGCAGGCAGATCATCTCCTCCAATGGCATCGCAAGGCCGAGCGAATCCGTGAGCAGATCGCGGAAACCAACCTCGCGCTGGTTCTTGCCATGGCAAAGCGCACCCGCATGAGCGAGGTCGACTTTGCGGATCTCGTCTCGGAGGGCAATATGGCCCTTCTGCGTGCAGTCGATAAGTTCGACGCTGGACGCGGGTTCAAGTTCTCGACATATGCGTGTCGTGCGATCCTCAAGGCGTTCTCCCGTCAGGGGATGAAGCTCAGCAAGTACCGCCAGCGCTTCCCCACGGACTTTGATCCCAAGCTTGAGAAGTCCGACTTCCTTGAAACCAAGCGTGCGGATTTCGAGAAAGACACCGCGAGCGAGGTTCGTGAGATCGTTATGTCGAACCGTGCGGATCTCTCTGATGTTGAGAAAACCGTCCTTGAGCACCGTTTCGGTCTCGAGTCCGGCGGGCACGAGAAGCCCATGACCCTCGAACAGGTCGGGCAAATCATCGGCGTGACCAAGGAACGCGTTCGTCAGATCCAGAACAAGGCGATGGAGAAAATCCGCGTCGAACTGGAAGCGAACTTCCTGGGCACGAACGAGCGTGAAGCCGAGGCTGTTGGCGCAAAGTAATCTCAACCATATTCCCAATAAGCGGGGTCGGAAGGCCCCGCTTTTTACTTGATTCGCAGTGATTCCGAAGCCGGGTCTCGAAGTTCTCCCAGATTGACACCCCGCCCCATGGGAACCGACAGCATGCCCCGGGCGAATAAGACCTTGCGATCGATTTGATGATCGCACCCGACTCGTCGGGATCCAAACTCGGCACCGGGTTCTCCGGGCGATCCGCTGAGCGCCGACTAGAATACCAACCCCATCTGGCGTGCATCTGTACGCCGAGTACCGCCCATCGGTTATTGCGGGCAGGAACAAAGATCAACCCACGCCCCCGGCGTGCAGTGAAGGATGAAGACATGAGTGTGACTGACGCCCCCTCATCGAGCGCGACCGCCGGGCATGTGGACCTGGACCCGTCGATGAACCGCAAGGACCCCCACGCGACGCGATGGGGCGACTTCCTGAAAGCAACGATCAAGTTCGGCGCGTCGGACCTGATCATGAAATCGAATCAGAAACCCAAAGTCCGCATGCGTGGGTCGCTCAAAGCACTCGATGTTGAGCCCGTAAGCGCTTCCGAGTTCTTCAAGATCACCAAAGAGATCCTGACGGACGAGCAGATGAAGGACCTGCATAAGTTCGGCTCGGTTGACTTCGCGTACAACTACGACGCGAAGCATCGTTTCCGTGTCAACCTGTTCCAAGCACGCGGCACCATCTCCGTCGCAGCACGAAACATCACGAGTGAAATCCTGCCATTCGAAGGCTTGCACCTTCCAGAAGTCATGGCCGATATCGCAATGCAACCGCAGGGGATCGTGCTGCTCTGTGGTGTGACGGGCTCGGGCAAGTCCACCACGATCGCATCGATGCTGGATTATGTGAATGCACGCAAGAGCGTTCACATCCTCACCCTCGAGGACCCGATCGAATACATCTTCGAAGACAAGAAGGCCACGATTAACCAGCGCGAGATCGGGCTCGACTGTCTCGACTTCAAGACCGGCCTCCGTGCGCTTGTTCGTGAAAACCCCGATGTCGTGCTCATCGGTGAGATGCGTGACCAGGAAACCTTCGAAGCCGCGCTTCACGCCGCGGAAACGGGTCACCTTGTCTTCGGTACCATCCACGCGTCGAGTACGACCCAGACATTCTCACGCATTTATGGGCTCTTCCCTCAGGAAGAAATCGATCAGGTCCGCAAGATCCTTGCGTACCAGATGCGTGCGTTCGTGTATCAGAAGCTGCTCCCAACGCTCCACGAGGACATCTTCCGCATCCCGGCGTTGGAGATCCTGATCAACAACGGCGTTGTCCGCAAGTACATCCTTGAAGAACGCGAGGGTGATCTTCGTGATGTGCTCAACTCGATTGAGGCGCAGCAGATCGGTATGGTCGACTTCAA
The DNA here is from genome assembly GCA_002337545.1 of Phycisphaerales bacterium UBA1910. Classification (GTDB taxonomy): domain Bacteria; phylum Planctomycetota; class Phycisphaerae; order Phycisphaerales; family UBA1924; genus UBA1924. The sequence goes on from DDGE01000047.1 coordinate 41,754, forward strand.
CGACTCGCTCGTGAAGCTGGTTGAGGCCGAATACATCCACATGCGGACCGCGATCGAGTCCTCACCCAATGTGGATGAGCTGCAGATGAAGCTCAAGAAGTTCGCGTGAGACCAGTCGGTTCGAAGGACATTCACCACAGCTCAAGATGCTCGTGGTGTTACGCCAGAGAAACCACTACAATCTGGGCATCCACCAGGCGAGTTCACGCTTGGCTGCCCACGCACAGACGACATGGCAACTAGAGGACATAACAGTGCTCGAAATGATGATGCTCCCCATGACTCACTCACTCGGCTCGCTCACGCTTGGGTCGATGACGCTCGCGGCCGGCGACGCGTACATCTTGGTCTCTTGGTGGAAGGCGGTTCTGCTCTTGGCCCCCTTCATCGGGTGGGCATGGGTGATCTCGACGAAACTCGATAAGCACGCGCAAAGGTTCTTCCTTGGCCAAGAGAAGTGGAACCTGATCCACATGATCTTTGGTGTCGCTGCTCTCGCGCTTATCGTGCTCTTGCCCGTAGGTGGGATCGTCGGGCTCCTCGTCGCCTTCTTTGGCGCAAGCATCATCCTCGGGATCGATATTCTGGTATTTGCCAGTGTCGCTAACAAGGACGACCGGATCCCTGAGCATGCGAAGCTCAAACTGAACATGTCGGATGTCGCTGCCAAGCGTGAGGAGAAGAAAGCCGCCAAGAAGCTGGGCAGCTCCGAACTCACGATCGTCGGTGCGAACAAAATGAAGATCGCCCCTCCAGAAAAGGAATCGACCGCGTACGCGGTTCGCCTCGCAGCGGAGGAGATCCTCCTCAACGCGAACGAAGCCCGTGCTTCGCAAATCGATATTCTCCCGGTGAACCCAGAGACATACGGGGTATCGATGCTCGTCGATGGCGTGCGTCAACCGGGCGAGCAACTCCCTCAGGGCGACGCGATCCAGATCATCGACTTCTGGAAGAAAGCGGCGGGCTTGGATGTCACCGATCGCCGGCGTAAGCAGAGCGGCAGCATCGATGCTTCCAGCGAATCGATGAGCACTAAGAATGTAAAATGCATCTCGAGCGGGTCCAAGAACGGCATGGTCCTCACCATGATCTTCAACCCATCCAAGGCGGTCCGCCGAGATCCCGGCGAGCTGGGGATGACGAACTCCCAGTACGAAATGGTCAAGGAATGGGCGAACGAAACCCAGGGCATCGTGCTGCTTGCCGCCCCCAATGACAACGGGCGCACAACGACGATGTATTCGATGCTCAAGCTCCACGACGCCTACACATCAAACATCCAGACAATCGAGTATGAAACTGAGGACGCCATCGAGGGTGTGAAACAGATCACCTTTGATCAGACCCAGGAAGACGCAGATTTCGCGACTACCGTGCGCTCCTCTCTGCGTCGAGACCCGGATGTTGTTGGTGTCTGTGATCTCCCTGACGCCAGCACCGCAAAGAACATAGCAAACTCTGACCATGATCGCACGCGTGTCTACCTCTCGCTCAAGTCGGATGACGCGATCAGCGCCATACAGCTTTATGTTCGTGGAGTTGGAGACGCGAAGCTCGCCGCTGCGGGGCTCCATGGCGTGGTCGCACAGAAGCTCCTCCGCACACTCTGCAACAACTGCAAGGTCGCGTATCAGCCAACCCCCGAGATGCTCAAGAAGCTCGGGCTCCCCGCGGACAAGGTCAAACAACTCTTCAAGAAGGGCGGCCAGGTGCTCATCCGCAACAAGCCCGAAATCTGCCCCGCCTGCAATGGCATCGGGTACGAGGGACAGACGGGCTGTTTCGGGGTATTCCCAATCGGTGACGAGGAACGGAAGATGATCGCGAGCGAGAACTGGACGGGTCTGCGTACCGCGATGCGGAAACGATCCCTCCCGAGCGTTCAGCAGGCCGCACTCCGCAAGGCCGTCGAGGGGGTCACCAGCATCGAAGAGGTGTCGCGCATCTCGAGCAGTTCAAAGAGCAGAAAAAGCGGCGGCTCCTCTGGGAGCAAGCCTGCATCCTCGAAACCACAACCCGCGTAAAATTGATTAGAGCAAGACACATCACCCAACACAGGGTGCACACCCCGTGGGAGCAACTCACATGTTCATGAACATCCTTGTCGTGATTTTCGTGCTCGCCGTCGGATACGCGTGGATGGTGCGAGGCATCTTCAACGCGATGATCCATGCGTTATGCGTTTTCGTCGCTGGTGCAGTAGCGTTCGGGTTCTGGGAACCTTTAGCGCTCATCCTGGTCAACCTGAGCCCTGAACGCGGATTCTTCTCATTCATCGAATCCGTCGCCTGGGGCGTGGCGCTCGTGGTCCCGTTCGCTGTTGTCTTGATCCTGTTGCGAATCGCAACGGACAAGCTCATCCCCAACAACATCAAAAACAACAGCATGGTGGACTACGCCGGCGGTGCCGTGTTTGGAATCGCAACGGGCATCATCAGCGCTGGCATCCTTGTGATCAGCATCGGCAACATGCGCGTATCGACAGAGTTCATGGGCTACCAACCGCTCTTCTACTCCGCAGACCGTGCCGTAGGGGCTGGCTCGCTCGTGAAGAACGACACACTCTGGATCCCTGTCGATTCGATCGTATCCAAGACATACGGCAATCTGTCCCAAGGCTCGATGAGCACCGAACAACCCCTTGCGTACTGGTACCCCGAACTCGAACTGACGGGGTTCGCGTCACGCGTCTCGCCCGACGGCATGGGACGCAACGCGCTCCGACCGAAAGATTTCAGCATCCGAGGAGCATACACCGTCGGCCCTGAATCGGGGGTGGAAAGCACCGAGCTCCTCAAGATCGATGGACGATCCGAGCCACAGCGATATGTCGACATCAACGAACAACGAGTCGGCAAGGCCCGAATCTTCGGCTATATCGTTGAGTTCGAAGCCGGGGCCAAAGAACGCGGCAAGCGTGGTGCTGGTCAGCTCATTGTCTCCAATGGGCATGTTCGACTCCTTGCCGAAGACGACGCTACGGGGGAGACCTTTACCGTCTTCCCATCTGCGGTGATCTCCGAATCTTCAGAACCCGGGCAGTTTGGACGCTGGCGTTTCGACGCCAACGATGTCTACATCAGCTCCACGGGTGGTAAGTCAAAGGTCCCCATGGCCTTCGAGTACATCGTCCCCGCGGGGAGCACCCCTGTCGCTTTGTTCGTCAAGAACATCCGTGTCAGCACCGATGAGCTCGCAAAGCCAGTGAACTACCCGAGCACCACACGACGCGATCGCGTGGTGCCTACCGGATCGATCCTCAGGGGACAAGCACCCGAGGTTGAGTACGAAGATAAGTACACCGTTACCTATGACACATCCAATGTAGATGACGAGTTCTTCGATGTCTCCGCCCGCATGCTGGACATCCTCGGCATGCAATCCGCTCGACGCGGCTTCACGGTTGATGACAACCAGCTCGTGGTAGGCGGCCAAGGCATCTGGGATGTCAAATCGGAAGTCGGCCGCAAGAACGCGGGCGTGAGCAAGAAGCTGCGTGTTGAACGCTACGCGATCGCAGACGACCAGGCACTTCTCAAGCTGGATGTCAGCGCGAACTCCCCGTTCGGGCTTCTCACTGAAGCAGCCCAGATTGCCCCGCTCGACCAACCCGTGAAGGTCATCGACACCATGGGAAACGAGTACGATGCCATCGGGTACGAGTACAAGGACGCTTCTGAGATGCGGATCCGCTATACCTTAGGCAATACCCTTTCAGGGCTGGACGACACCCCATCGCTGAGCACGACTCGCGCGGATCAGCGCATGCGTTTGATGTTCATTGTCACCAAGGGTGTAGAGATTGAGAAGTTCGTCATCGGCGATACACTGATCGCGGAGTTCACCCCCCCGATCGATGCAACCGGATTCTGAGCAATCCGCAAATCATTCCTACCGCTAGATGCCCGCAGAATGCGGGCGTTTTTCTATGCTGAACATCACACGAATAGAGCGCAAAGAAAAGGACCATCCAGTTCATGGATAGTCCTTTGTGATCACAGGATCTGAAGTTACTCTTCGCTTCCCGATGCTGCAGCGGCTTCAGGAGCGGGTGCATCTTCCTTCTTCTTATCCTTGACGATGAGTTCGCCTTCATTGTCGAACTCCATCTCGTCCTGGTCATCCGTTTCGAGTTCACGATCAGGAACAACCCAGAGCTTGATGTCGGCTTCGAGGTCCGAGTCGACCTTGATGTGAATATCGAAGGTATCGATCCGCTTGATCGTTGTCGGGAGGCGAACCTCACGCGGTGCGACCGCGAACCCGAGCTCTTTGAGTGCGGACGCGATGTCCTGCTGGGTGACGGAGCCGTACAGCTGTCCCTGATCGTTGCAAGCGCGGATGAGGGTGAGTTCCTGGCCGTTGAGCTTGCCGATCATCTCTTCTCGCTGTGCTCGGCGCTCAGCGAGTTCTTTCTCTGCCTTCGCACGCTTTTCAGCGAGCTGGGAGATCAGTTCTTCGCTGGGCTCGGTCGCGTACCCAAACGGAAGGAGGTAGTTGCGTGCGTATCCGATACGAACATTAACGATGTCACCGACGATGCCGAGGTTATCGACATTTTCCGTCAGCAGTAGCTTCACATTGCGTGCCATGGAATGGTCCTTTCGCTGTCCTTGCCCAGATGATTCCGAGCGAGTTGAGGAGCACCGCCCGTTGCGATGCCCCAACTAGAGGGATCCGGGGTTTCCGGATCGGGAGGGGATCGTAGGGCCGGTCAATCTCTCTATCCAACGCTCCCAACGGGAATTAGAACCCGAATGCATGAAAAAACCGCCCTCTGGGCGGCTGTGTGATCTAGTCATTGTGCGAATCAGAAGGGGATGTCGTCATGGTCGATATTGGCACCGCCGCCGCCACCACCGCCGCCTTGGCCAGCTCCGGAGCGAGCGTATCCGCCGCCCCCACCACCACCGCCGCCGCCTTGGTTGCCGCCGCCCTGTCCAGAATCGACAAACTGGAAGTTCTCGACGACGACGGAAAGCTTGGAACGCTTCCCACCGCCGTTTTTGTCTTCCCACTGATCGAGCTTCAGCCGCCCTTCGATGAAGACGGACCGTCCCTTGGAGAGGTACTGAGACATGACTTCCGCGGTACGACCCCATGCCTCGCAATCGACGAAGGTGACTTCTTCCCGCTGCTCGCCGGATTGGGTCTTGTAACGCCTGTTCACAGCGATCCCGAAGTTCCCCACAGCGGTGTTGCTCCCGGTGTGACGGATCTCGACATCGCGAGTGAGATTGCCCATGAGCATGACTTTGTTGAAGCTGCCTGCCATTGTATTCTCCCTTATCAGTCAGTATCTCGATCAGTGTAGCATACCAAACAGATGCCGGTGCGAACGACTCATAAATCGTCCGCACCGGCAGGTTGGATCATTGCCCTGCCCGGTGAATACGGGCAAGGCAGTGGGTTTTCAAGAGCGGCTTACTCAGCCGATTCTTCCTTGGAAGGCTCTTCGGATGACTCTTCCGCGGGTGCTTCGGCAGGAGCTTCGGCTGCTGGTGCGACGGGTGCCTGCTCGGGAGCGCCCAGACGCACCTTGCTGCTTCCCTCGGAATCAGCCGTGTCGCCCTGCTCAGCGCGAAGTTTCGCTTCTGTATCAAGCCCGGTGCGGTCGTCGTGTGCCTTGATTTCCTCTTCCGTGAGGTGCTCGGCGCTGGTCACGAGGACTCGCAAAAGCTGATCCGAGATCTGAACATCGCGTTCGAGATGCGCAACCATATCAGTCGGGCAGTTGATGTACGCGAGGATGTAGACGCCTCGTTTCTGCTTATCGATTTCGTAGGCGAGACGGCGATCATCCCACTTCTTCATCGCGACGACTTCTGCATTCGCACGCTCGAGGAGGTGGTTGATGTGAGCGACGAGGTCGCCAAATGATGCGGCCGCGGCCTGACTTGCGAGGAACATGACCTCGTAGGTGCCGGTGCGGGTTTGGGTGTCTGTGGACATGTGTATCTCCAATGGGTTCTGATCAGCTCGATGAGCTGGTTTCGTTTTTCGTATCGTTGCTGTTGGATTCGCTGGACTCTGCCTGATCGTCTTTGGGCTGTTTCTCGGGCCTGGGCTTCTTGAGCTTTGTGTTGAAGGTATTCATCGCCTTCACCACACCCTCATCGAGAATACACTCCGTCGCGTCTGCGGCACGGGTGATACCGCGTTCGATATCTTCGCGCTCCTCGCTCATGAACCGACTGAGAACCCAGTCTGCTTGGTTCATGAGCTTGGGGACCGCCCCGACACCGAGACGCACACGCATGTACCCATCACCGCCGAGCATGCGATCGATATCGCTGAGCCCGTTGTGACCGCCCGAACCACCGTTCTTGCGGACACGGGTGTGACCTACCGGCAGGGCAATGTCGTCCACGATGACGATCAGGTCTTCGCTCGGATCGAGCTTGAAGAACCGGACCGCCTCGCCGACGGCTTTCCCCGACAGATTCATGTAGGTCTTGGGTTTCATGAGCAACACCTTCTCCGCGCCGATGTGCGCATCGAGGGTAATGGAGTTGAACCGGCTCTTGGGGACCTGCCCGGTTGCGTGACGCGAAGCGAGCACATCGACAACATGAAAACCGACATTGTGCCGTGTCTTCTCGTACTGCAGTCCCGGATTGCCAAGCCCAACGATCAGCTTCATTATTCAGCGTCTTCCTTCTTCTCACTGATGACCTCAGGCTCTGCGCCGTCGGCACCGACTTCACCGGCTTCACCCTCTTCCTCCTGGACCGCCTTCATGACGATCTGGGCGACGATTGTTTCGGGGTCGGTGAGAAGCTTCATCGATTCAAGCGGGAGCTTGACATCGCTTGCGTGGATGATGTCGCCAACCTCCATCTCCGAGACATCAACATCGATGTGATCGGGGATGTTGGAAACGAGCACATCGAGCTCGAGTTCCGTGGAGGGGTGCATCATGATGGCGCCAGAGGTCTTGAGCCCCAGCGCGTCACCAATGAATCGCAGGTGCGCCTTGGTTTGAACGCGTTCATTGAGATCAACTCGCGCGAAGTCCGCGTGGATGATGTTGGTCCCGAGGTAGTCGTAACCGAGGTCCTTCAGCAGAACATGCTGGGAAGCCCCCTCGATGTCGAGCTCAAAGACCTTCTCGCCACGGGTGATGTGCATGATTGCCTCATGCGCATCGAGCGAGATTGAGATTGGCTCTTCCTTGTGCCCGTAGACAACGGCGGGAAGCCCGCCGGCGTTGCGGATCCGCTGCGAGTAGCGGGATCCGGTGCGTTCGCGCTTCTTTGCGCTCAGCTGAGTCGTTGTGTCACTCATCGTTTTCTCCTTATCTAAACAATCAACTCTCTGGTGTACTCGTTCTCGATCAGCGCTTCGCACCCGCGGTGCGCTCAAAGAGCGCACTGATCGATTCATCGTTATGAATTCTCGTGATCGCCTGCCCGAGGATTTCTCCCACGGACAGGATCACGAGCTTATCCTTGATCTGATCACAGCGTCCGCCCTCAGGGATCGTGTCGGTCACAACGACCTTGGAGATCGGGGAGTCTGCGAGCTTCTGCATGGCCGGCCCAGCCAGAACCGCGTGTGTGGCAGCGCAGACTACATCCGATGCACCCTCGTCCATCACGAGCTTCGCCGCTTCGACGACCGTGCCGCCTGTCGAGATCATGTCGTCAAACATGAGGACCGTCTTGTTTGCCACATCGCCGATGAGGTTGCCGACCTTCACTGAATCACCCGTGAGGCGGCGTTTGTTGATGATCGCCAGATCTGCATCAAGCAGGTTGGCCATCGATTCAGCAACCTTGACATTTCCGACATCCGGCGACACGAGGCACAAATCCCCGAGTTCGGCCCGGTTGGACATGAAGTAATCAAAGAACACGGGGGTCGCGGACAGATGATCCACGGGGATGTCGAAGAACCCCTGGATCTGTGCCGCGTGCAGATCCATCGCGAGGACGCGATCCGCGCGTGCCGCGGTAATCAGGTTCGCGACGAGCTTCGCGGTAATCGGGACGCGTCCCTCGTCCTTGCGGTCCTGACGACCGTACCCGTAGTACGGCATCACCATCGTGAC